>NZ_JACJQL010000047.1 GCF_014696625.1 Nostoc parmelioides FACHB-3921 | reverse complement strand
CCTCTGGGTATGATTCTATTCTTTTTAAGGGGCTTGTCATTATTAATACTCGCTTTTCTAGCTCCTCTGTTTATTTTCCTATAAAATTTATTTTAAAGATAGGTCTAATGAACCTGGAATAGATGCAAGTGCAGCTACTATAACTGGCAAAGTATAAGTAATTCCAAAGCCAACATTAGTATTACGATATCTGCTACTCACCTCTTTGCCCATTTCAAATGAGTATCGCAAACTCATTAAATCAACACCTTCAATCGGGTCGATATGAATTCTTGTGCCAGGACTTATTTCTCCCATCCATGCCTTTACTTGATTTTTCAGTAATAAAGATTTTTCTTTTGGATGACTTAATTTATTTGGTTCATTTTGTTTAAAGCGTTCCAAATTTTTAGGAATATTTTGTGAAAATTTCTGCTCAAGCCCAATAGTATTTATTTTTTGATCACCAAAAACGTATAAGAAATGTTCCGCATATTCACCTCTAGTACCAATTTGAAAATTTTGGCTTACTGAATAATCTGACATTTCAAAAACATTACGAGGGCCAAGCCTTTCTGCTTGCAAATAGTGAAAATAATTTCCAAAAAGGCTAAAATCATGTATTTCCTGGGTTATGGGAGCAATATCAGTACGTAAAACATCTGCTTTCTGGTCATATCTAAAATTCCATTCCCATGTCATTTTCTCTCGATATTCTACTATCAGTTTAATACCGATTAATTCCTCTTTCGCTCCCTCAAATAAAGCATCTTTAGCAGTCCCAATACTTACTAAATCTCCATTTAGAGCCAAACGTTTTCTTTGTAAAAGTCTTTGTTGATATGACTGACGTAATAACAGCAATGATTGTAAGGCTGAAGACTTACCCATGCCATTTAAACCTGATAATAGAGTTAGTTGCCTAAACTCTATTAGCTGGTCTTCAAAAGGTTTAAAGTTTTTCAAATGTAGTGAATATATCATGACAATTCTGCCTTGATAATTGCTGCAATTTCATCCAATCTATGTAATACAGTCTTAATGTTTCCTGTACTTCTATATATAGGAGTATCAAATTTACCCTCGTTAGTCAAATCAATCATTCTATGTTTAATATTTTCTTTTTTTTCTTTAATAATTTTAATTTCTTGATCACTAAGTTTAAATAAATTAACACACCAGCTTTCAAATAAAGCTTTGTTAATGGGATATCGCTTTGTTCCTACTTTCATTTTCCGAAAAGCATCTTTGCCAAAGATGTCATATGCTAATTTCATTAAATTTAAAAATTGCTTTTCTATTAAATTTATTTCCTCAACAGACATAGAATTTATATATGACATAGACTTATCTAATATTCTTTTAAAGCTTTTGCTTTTTTTGAAAATTTCTTGATCATTTATCATGAAAACTAATACTCTAAGTATACATTCACGATCAGCCATTCTATCTGGCTTTATACCATTGTCAGTAGCGATTTTAAATTCAGACGATACAGCTAAATTTTCTAATAACTTTGTTGCTTTACCTTGATTTAAAGCATGACGAATTTCCTGTATTGATAAGGATGAACCACCAGTATTAATACGCTCAAATATAACTTGCTTAAAATTATTGGCTGTGCCTGGTTCAATAAAAATAACTGTGAGAGGGGTTTCTTCTATACGACGTTGGTAATTACGAGGTATTTCATCATATATTTTTCCGTTAAACTCAGTAAATGACTCTAATCCAGTTAGCCTCAGTTTTTTATCGATTACAAACTCCTTTAAACTAGTTAACCTTTGTACACCATCTATTACTAACCAGTTATTTTCATTGGTTGCATCAATATAAAATGCTGGTAGGGGAATACGAAGTAAAATCGATTCAATAAGCCTACTTTTAGCAACTTCATTCCAAACTGATTTGCGTTGAAATTCAGGATATAATTCAAGTTTATTATTTATAATTTTGCTTAATAAATAATTAATGGTTTTCTGTCTTGTTTCAACTCTAATTTCAGTTGCTTCAAAGGGTTCATTAACTTCTTCTTCTGATACAATATTCCCTTCATCAATAAATAACTCTTCTATTTCATTATCTTCTTCTAGAATATCTGGCTCTTTGGCTTCCATCTCTTTTTTAAAATATTCTGGATTGAGATCATTGATATGTGTCATAATGGCTACTTCTTGGAGTTAAGGGGTATTTGATTATTAATTTGTAATCTTTATTATTTTCAAAATCATACTGAACATTATGATTTAGATAAGTTACTTCGATCTTACTACTTTCTAACATTCATAGGTGTATGTCATATATGTCATTACAGTTGCAACATTCTCTACACTTAAGAAACAATAAAGCAGCTGCAATAAAACAACTGCTATAATAAAAATATGAAAGATTTTTGAAACTACTTCGCTAACACCTGATTAACTGGTGCAACTCCAGCTAAATCTAAAATTTGCGGAATCAAATCTTCCCGCTTCACAGCCATCATGTGGACACCATGACACAATTGCCGTGCTATCTGTACTTGCTCGGCAGCAATTTTTACACCCTCTTCTAATGGGTCTTTGGCTTTGGCTAATCTATCAATAATGTGTTCAGGTATATTTACACCCGGAACGCACCTATTAATAAATTGGGCATTTTTTGCTGATTTCAACAGAAAAATTCCTGCCAAAATTGGCTTGTTATAGCCAGAAGCTAGCTTATCCATGAACTTTTCTAGTCTTTCAAAATCAGTGATTAATTGACTTTGAAAAAATTGCGCTCCCGCTTCAATTTTGCGCTCAAAGCGACTTTGTAAACCAGACCAACTTGCACACTGCGGGTCTACGGCTGCACCGACAAATAAATCGGTTGCGCCATCGGTCAAGGGTTTATCGTTGCAATCAACACCTTGATTCATTTTTCGTATTAGTTGCAATAGTCGCACTGCTTCTAAATCAAAGACGGCTTTGGCTTCGGGATGATCGCCTGCTTTTACTGGGTCACCAGTCAAAGCTAAAATATTACGAATACCCAAGGCGTGAGCGCCCATGAGGTCGGCTTGTAGTGCAATACGGTTGCGATCGCGGCAAGCCATCTGACAAATTGGTTCAATACCCTGTTGCAACAAAATCGCCGATGCTACCAATGAAGACATCCGCAACACCGCACGGCTACCATCGGTAATATTGACAGCATGAACTCTCCCCTTAAGAGTCGCCGCCATTTCCATCATGTGAGTGGGATTTCCCCCTTTTGGTGGTGCTACCTCGGCGGTAACTAAAAATTCCCCCGCTTGCGCGGCTTTACTGAAATAATTCAAAGCAGTATAGCTATGGTTATCATCCATAACGTGATTATGTCGGTTCTTTTTAAGGGTATAACGAATTACACCTGAAAGAACAAGGAGTGGGATGGGGATTGGGGACTCAATACTTATCGGTTCAGGATTAAGCAGTATTAAGAATAAAAAAAGTGAGTGGTTGACGTTTAGTACCCGCTCCTGAGTGGATTGGTTTTCTAGATGGAAACTTAGAACGAGGTTTTTTGACTACTCTGGGATTTGTCCTGCCCTGTCTTGGAGGGATTTTTTGCTCCAAAATTTCCAGGATTAGTTTGGAGAAAAAAAGGGTAGTTGCTCACTGTTCGCATCTTGGAAATCAGAAATAGCCCGACGAATGACTTTGAGAGTACCAGTAAAACCTAAGCGTAATGGAGATATGGAAGCAGCAGTCGCGGCTTGAAACATTAAAGTGCGAACTGCATAATGGCTTAAAAGCCACCCGTAGATTTCTTGAACAACTTCACGGGGTTTGAGAGAGCGAATTGGAGTTGTGCGCCCATTAAGATGAGTTTTTAACTCATCAATAGTATTTTCGATTTCCCGACTTTGATGATACTCTGTGGCTAACAACAATGCAGGAAATAAAGCAATATCCATCAAACTGGTAATTAAACGATAAGTTTGTTGTCCATTCTCTGAGTCGATAGTGTATTCTATAACCCGTACCTGAATCCTTGACCTACCTTTGTGCTTGGATTTGCGGTCTGGAGCAATCCAGGAGAGATATGAACCATCGTCCAAAACCTTGTTTACCGGGAATTTAACGTTCTTTGGCACTCGCCCTAAATAGTGACATCCTTGATTGAAGGTGGCATGAACCATTCGGTAAGAATGTAGCCCTCTATCCCACATCAGCAGCATCCCTCAGGGGAAACGCACCTTATTTCCTAACAAAAACTAATAAGGATTTCAAAGTCATCTATATAAGTGCAAAACTTGACAAATTATAAACAAAATAAATCAATTATAGCAATCCTAAATGATTCATGAGAAAACCCCATATTCATGTAACTTAGGGAAGTTAAGTAGGCGTTCGCGCAGCGTTCCGCAGGAAAGCCCGCCGTAGGCATCACTGCCTTGATCTTTCTCTTAGTATTTATGTACTATATTTAGATGCGTTTGCCCTGGGGTCAATGGGAGATAAATCCATCAACACAAAGGTGATAATTGCCACTGTCAATAGCAATAGGAAAAGATAAAGCAGTTTTTTTAGAAAAAATCGCAATAAAAGATTCATTTAATTACAAATTATTTTCATAGACTTCTGCATGAAAATGATTATCATATATTTGGTTGTGAAAAATCAAAAAAACCTCTTAAATCCATCTTTTTCATTGATATCTGGACTTGAGTTCGAGGGCAGAACAAAAGCTGTTGAGACTATTTAACAAAGCATTATAGTAAGAATAAGCATCATCGTGTTCTTGCTGAAGATGAGCATACAAAGCCAGTTCTGGCTCTGATGCTAGAGGTTGATTTGGGATATCTAAACCTGCTTTGGTTAAGCGTATAGATGCGATCGCGATTAATAGCGCTCCGATGGTATTATTTTTACCGTGGAGAATATCTTCCAGTCCGGGTAAGATTAACTCAGATCCAGGCAATTCATTTAGCTCCATGATTGATCACTCCCTGGTGTACTTTCACAGGACTCGATAAATTGTTCGATCCTGCTTTTCAAAATATCGGGATTTAGGGCAGGAAATCGGATCAATTCAGGTTCGATTGCTCTAAAGCAATCACGTAATTCCTCTAAAGAAAATAATTTCTGCTCATACATAGCTCGAACATCATCAATATCGCGGTTATATCCCCTAGATAGCTTAGAAATGCCTTGCGATGTGAAGTCGTAATGATAAAATGATACTGCTCCTTCTCGTCCAATGAAAATGCTTCTGTTACGCCATCCAGGAAGGGGAGGTAAAAAATCCTGCGGGGAAGCTAGTTCTATATTGATGTCCAACTGTTGTTTAAGTTTAGCGATCGCTTGGAAGATACCTGGAGGTTCAGGGTCTAAACGGATATCGATATCCACAGTAGAACTACGCCATCCCACGAGTAAAGCACTCGCACCACCTGTAAAGTAAATGCAACCAGAGCCACGGGCTTCTCTACCTAAAAGTTTCATCAATTGTGCAATTTTCTGAGAATCGACATTTGAACGCATAATTTACATTAGTGCAGGTTGGTTTCTCTAAGCTAGCAGAATTGAAAAAGCTCTTATGCAGAGGAGAAAAACTATTTGCCACTAGGGTTAGAGTTGGTGGGGCGATATCTGGCGCGGAAACCAGATGTATCGATAGACAAGCTGCTGAAACGCTTGGAGGAAAAGCGGTTAGATGCGAAAGCTCTGAAAGATGCAGAACCGGGTATGACTGCATCATTAGGGGTAGCAACTGCGTTTGAGTTGAGTTGGCAGGATTTGACACAAGAGGCGCAGGAATTAGCTGGATTTTTGAGTTTGTTTGCCTTAGCAGAAATTCCGTGGTGGTTAGCGCAACTTTGTTGGCAGGTGTATGAATTAGATTTGCATACCTTTCGCATTGACCAACGCCCAAAGTGGTTCATGGAAGATGTGCAGGGGCAAGATAACGAAGAGTTGGAAGATATTCGGGATGAGATGCTGATTAATCCCCATTTACTGCAACGCACAGGAGAGGGTTACTATCAATTGCATCAACTTCTCAGAGAATTCTTTGGAGCAAAACAACAGCAGATGTCCAAAGAACAGGAGATGAAGCGATCGCTTTGCTGGGGAATGGCAGCAGTTGCAGAGCAAATCCCCAGGGAACCAACTCTTTCTGTGATTGAGCAAATGGCATCTGTAATTCCTCATGTTCAAAAGGCAATAATCACTCTAGAACCTTTGCTTAGTAATGAAGAGTTTATTCGGCTTTTCAGAGGCACTACTTGCTTTTATAAGGGACAGACTGCTTTTACAGAAGCTGTGCAATGGACAGAACGTTGTCTAAAAATTGCAAAAGTCCGTTTTGGGGAATCTCATTTGTATGTAGCTGATATCCTCAACAATCTTGGGATAATATACCGAGAGCAAGGACGCTATAGTGAGGCAGAAACGCTGTATCAGAAATCGCTGAGAATCCGTCAACAGCATTTAGGAGAATCTCACCCAGACTTAGGATATAATTTTAACAATCTTGCATTCCTTTACTATAGACAAGGACGCTACTCTGAAGCAGAGCAGTTGTATCAAAAATCACTGGCGTATTCACAAAATCAGTCAGAAGATACCCAAATTTTAGCCATCACTTTGCACAATCTTGCGGAACTCTACCTTTTGCAAGGACGTTATAGTGAAGCAGAACCATTGGGTTTGCGATCGCTAGAGATCCGCAAGCAGCAATTAGGGAATAACCATCCATACATAGCACAAAGTCTCAATAATCTCGCACTACTCTACACTTCGCAACAGCGATATAGTGAAGCAGAAGCATTGGGTTTACAATCGCTAGAAATCCGTCAGCAGCAATTAGGAAATGACCATCCGGCTATGGCAAGGAGTCTCTATACACTAGCAAACCTCTATATTGACCAAGAGCGCTACACTGAGGCAGAAGCATTGTCTTTGCGAGCGGTAGAAATCTACAGACAACAATTAGGAAATACTCACCCAGAAACAGCAGACAGCCTTAGCACTCTGGCAAGAGTCTATACATTACAAGACCGTTATAGTGAGGCAGAATCGCTGTATTTAGAGTGTTTAACGATTTTTGAGAGTAGCTTAGGTTATGCTCATCCTGATACCCAAAATATCAGCCAATATTTCATTGTGTTAGTGATGCGAGCTATAAAGTGTGGCAGAATCACAGAACTCTCTAATCATTCAAGAACCCAAGCGATGCTGCCACAAGCACTAGAAACTCTGCGACAGGATCTGGGTGAAAATAATACAGGTATAGCCAGTTGCCTAAATAACGTTGCTAAATTTTATTGCCATCACAGCAACTACAGTCAGGCAGAACCGCTATATCAAAAAGCGTTAAGCATCTCACAACAGCAGTTGGGAGACTCCCATCCAGATACAACAACAATCCTCAATAATCTTACGGATTTTTATTATTCACAAAATCGCTACACTGACGCAGAACCGTTGTGTCGGCTATCGCTAGAAATTTCTCGACAGCAATTGGGCGATTCCCATCCGTTTGTGGCAAAAAAATTCAATGACCTTGCATATCTCATTTATATGCAACAACGATATAGCGAAGCAGAACCACTATATCGGCAAGCATTAAAAATTTATCAACAGCAGTTAGGTAAGTCTGATACAGCGATAATAGTCACTCTTGACAATCTCGCCAGGCTTTACCGTGTTCAAGGAAATTATAGAAGTGCAGAACTGGTATATGTAGAAACATTAACATTTATAGAAGATAGATTGGGACAAGAACATCCCTATTTTCAAAGTATTTATTCAGATTTCTTTGTCTTTTTAGTAAACACATTACAGTTGCCTAAAGTCACGGAACTTTCCAACCATCCATTAACCCAATCCTTGCTTGTGCGATCGCTAGAAGTCATCCAACAGCAGTTAGGTGACAAGCATCCTGGCGTAGCAGCAACCATGAATAATTTTGCAGAATTCTATCGCGTCAACGGATACTACAGGCAGGCAGAACCATTGTACATACAAGCATTAACAATGATTGAAGATCAATTAGGACAAGGACATCCCAGTTTCCAAACTGCTTGGCAAAATATCATCATGTTTTTATTAGAGGTGATACAAGCAAACAGGAAGGCGGAACTCTCCGATCATCCAGTGACACAAATGTTACTTCAGTATATCAGTCCGGGACCATAATATTAAAGTTAAACAAAAGCCCATGCTATTGGTAAGTGTTGCCAGTATTCCACGTTAGAGCCAGAACGTGTAATCAAAGCCTCAAACTCAAATGGCTTCATTTATGCCCCCACGCGAGCGCCCTCTTCCAGCAGCGACCGTGCAACTTCCTTGCGAGGTCGTGGCTCAGTTTATCTGAAGCCTGTTTTCTATCTGACTTTTTCTGTTATCTAATTTACATAAAAATACGTAATTGTTTTGGCTCTCAAATTCATCCAATCTAATCAAAATAAGGGTGTTCCAAAAAATAAAATGCCCAGCCGTCGCCTTCGCCCCTGAAGGGCGAAGGCACAACAGTCCAGTTATCTAACGACTATATTCTTTATACGGCTGGGCATTTTATTCCTTGCAAGTGCCTTACTTGCTTGCAGAAGTGACTATTGTGGTAATAGTTCTGGCGGGGCATATACATCGCGGTAAAAGGTAAATTGTTCGCTCTTGAAGTAGCAACCGCCCCGATGTCCCCTGCGTGTCCAGGTAGCAAATCCTTTGGAAATAATTTCATTTGACTGATCGTCTACACAGTTCCATTCAAACTGAACAAATTCACGCCAAAAATAGACAATTGGCCAGCACACTGTCACTCCAGGCAGTGAAAGCAAAGCCCCCCAATGTCTTTCTCGGTCTTTTTGATCTTCCGTACCAACAAAGGGGCCATCTTGGCATAAATAAACCAAATTTTTATGATATTCAGCACTTAAAATATTGTTTCCTCTCTCACCTCCACTTCTCAAAGCTGCACAATGGCTTGGCCACCAATCCTTGTTTTCTTGTTCAATTTGCGCCCAGGTATAATCATTATTTACTGGTGGAAGTTCATCTTGTTTCAAACTTCCGAAATATTCTCCCTTTTCAAGCAATAGTTGCTGTGTCTCTGGGCTAATAAGTCCACGTCTTGAAAAGTCTGCCTCTAAGCCCCAATAGGTGTAATAATTGACTGGCTTTTGAAATCTCAATTGCCGTAATTCTTCAAATTCGTCAGCCATGTTTTTAATTCCTCAATACAATAATTGTGATGGAAAAAATAAATTGACAAGTTTGAATATTGGAAGTTTCTTAAGAACTACCTCAGCGCACTTTCCACTTGTTAATATTTCAAAATTTTTCTCAATATGCAAGGAAACTTAAGACAGTTTAGACAGTTAATGAATATTTCATCAAATATTTATATTTTTAGTTTGTTTAATTCCATGTCGCCTTTTTTCACTTTTTTCTGGAATAGTTGGCGTTTGAGTAGCATCTGTGCAAGAACTTACCCTAATGTCAAAAAGCAGATACAGCGATCCTTCTAGCAACCGTTAAACATTGCCTAGTTTATATCCTTTTAGGTAAAGTCAAATAACCTTTTAACGAAAGAATCGGGGTTGTAGTTTATCAAAAGATACCAGCCAAGTTCTGTGTTAGGCAAAGTTTCTGTATGATTGCTACAAGAACCCCTTATTTAAAACAAGAGCAAAATGCTTAACTACACAGCCTCAAATTTCCATTTGAAGTGATCGGCTTGTTGATTAGTCCATTGCAGGACATTTGCTCCATCCACAGTCTTCTTTCCATCCACAGCTAATGCTTTACTACTGTGTTTGGCAATGAGATAGAAATAGCCTTCACCTGCATCTTCTAATTTCCATTTGAAGTGATCGGCTTGTTGATTAGTCCATTGCAGAACATTTGCTCCATCCTCAGTTTTCTTTCCATCCACAGCTAATGCTTTACTACTGTGTTTGGCAATGAGATAGAAATAGCCTTCACCTGCATCTTCTAATTTCCATTTGAAGTGATCGACTTGTTGATTAGTCCATTGCAGGACATTTGCTCCATCCTCAGTTTTCTTTCCATCCACAGCTAATGCTTTACTACTGTGTTTGGCAATGAGGTAGTAGTCTGTTCCTACAGTAGGTAGTGTAGCAGCCTCAAATTTCCATTTGAAGTGATCGGCTCTTTGGTTAGTCCATTGCACAACATTTGCACTATCCTCAGTCCTTGCTCCATCCACAGCTAATGCTTTGCCACTGTGTTTGGCAATGAGATAGAAATAGCCTTCACCTGCATCTTCTAATTTCCATTTGAAGTGATCGGCTTTTTGGTTATTCCATTGCAGGACATTTGCTCCATCTTCGGTCTTGTTTCCATCCACAGCTAATGCTTTACCACTGTGTTTAGCAATGAGGTAATAATATGTTCCTGCGGTAGGGTAATAGTAGGGTCTTGCAGTAGATATTGTGGTTGTCATTATTATAAACCTTTGAAATTACTAGAGTTTGAAAATGAATGAGTGTGGGTTTTGCTAACGCTAAAGACAACTCGGCACAACAGTGTTCGCCTCAAGACATCAGTCCTGGGGTGAATACTATTGCAGCAGCACATATAGTCGCTGGCTTAAAGCGTCTAGCTTGACAAATGCTTTAGTAAAAAACGCATGAAGTGTATCTCAGCGTTGCTTTTAATATTTCAAAATTTTCATGAGAATGCAATGACAGTTAAGATATTTAAGACAGTTAAGCAAATATTTTAATAACCTTCATATAACAGCTTAATTGCTTCATTTTAACTTCATATGTATCGCTTACTACTTTGCCACGCAAATTATGACAGGTGTAACTGACGTAAGAGCATAGAGAGTAGGGAATGCAAAGAATAATCACACCTGTCATAATCTCTATGGTGGACTACTACGAGATTTGACGGCAGGGATTGGACTGAGTAAAGTCGCTCAATCAGATTAACTCTTGTTTTAATTACATTTGCTACATTTTAATATCGAAAAAAACTACCCCATCTTTGTGCAAAGTAGATAACGTAAAAAGACAGTTAACAAATGGGCTTCAGGTAAACTAAGCCATTACCGAGCAACAAGCTTGCGTAGCATTACCTACCCCAAACCTTATCATTAAAACGGTTTAGCGACTAATTAAATTCCATTTCTTACTTTTTTACTTATACTAAATTGATACCGAAAACTGATATTTTCGGCTTGCTATTTTTAATACTTAGCCTTTACCAAGGGAAAGGTGGCTATGTCGATCTAGTTGGGATGCGCTACAGCTAAAAGTTTGCAAATGAAAGCCCTGATTTTTCTGGAATGACTTTTTCATGCCTGAAGCCTAGTAGTTCACCAAAAAGGAAGGCAGGGGTCATAATTGTAGAGAATTAAGATTGAATCAGACCGCGATTCGCATACTTTGACAATCATCATGCCATCTGACGAACCTAAGCCTTTGGAGTCTACTGATACTGAGTTGTATGAAAAGACTCTGTTTACCCAACCGGACGTAGCTCAACTCCAGTCAAAAGAACTTTCTACAACTGAGGTAGAAATAGACCCCCTACTGGAAATCCCAACGGATGATGAGCAAGTAAATACCTCATCACAAATAGATGACATTGAAGCTTCAGGGGCGATATTTCAAGCTGTTGGGGTAATCACTGGGGAGGTAAACCTAAATTCAGAAGGCAGCAGCACTGTTACGATTGGTCGAAATCAATACCCACTTTTCTACATTGGGCGAAAACAGAGAGTATTTCAAGCTCTTAAGAAAGAAATAGAAACTACTGGCAACCGTACTCAACGTTTAGTAGTTTATCCAAAGGCAATTCATTTCCCGAAAAAAGAGCAACTGCATCGCATCGCTTTTCAGCTAGTAGGTTTTGACAGAGGGCGATTCCAAGAGGTAGTCTCAGAAGATTTAGAAGACCTAGAGTTTAAGTTCTCAGGACTGTGGCAGTTTATTCCCGTCTGTCAAACTCCCTGCATCTCTGTGTTCCGCAACTTCAGTTCTGAAAGACTGGAATATATTAAGCAGGCTGAACCAGCCCAGAAGGTAAAATTCATGAAGTCCAGTCATCTACCCTTGCTGTGGAAGGATGCACCAGTTAGACCCTTCCGATTTAATCCCAAAGTCCCGAAACAAGAACAAGGACACGCAGTATTTGTCACCCTCAAAGCGAAATTTCTACCAGGGCGTGATGTCTGGGGTTTTGTAGCCCTACTAGCACCACCACAAGAAACCGCACCCCGTTTCCTGAAAGCTTCCAAACAAGATAAAGCCACTGTCCAGCAATCTGCCAAAAAGAATAAACCCAACGGGCTGCGACCATCTAAAAAGGATAATGTTGGCGGCAATGCCGAACGCCGCAATCCTCCACCAAAACCGATTCCGAAAAAAAAGCCCCCTTTGGTTGAAGGAGAAACATCTCAATAGCAGTCTTCAGTTGTCGGTACTTAGCTGAAACAGCAAGCAGCCTCACGTCTCACCCGTTCGCGGAGCGTCTCGTAGAGAAGGGGAGCGTGATTTGATTGCTGGCGAACGCTTGAAGTTATTTCACTGGATGGTAGAGTTCGGTTTTAGCGTTCCATTCCCATCCCGTATTCATGGGGTCGCGGTGGAGCGTATAGCTGAGAAATTCTTTGGTGGTGAGTTTTTCCCTGTCAGCAATGAGACTTTGGGGAGTAACACCGAGTCTTTGGGCTAAACTTTCATTTGTTCTGGGTAGCAGTTCAACTTGGGGTTGTTGGTGCGAGTAGGTTTGCCTGCGAGGTCTGTTGTTGTTGCTGCTGTATCTCCCAGAAGTAATAGCCCTCTCCATGAGTTCCAGCTTCTTGGTAATTGCGTCGAGCTTGGTTTCTAGTTTCTTTTCTAGCTGCAAAATCGATTTACTGCTAGGGGCAATATCGCTATCAATTTTGCTATCAAGCTGGGTGAACAATTCCTCTAAGGCTTGCAGCAAGGCTATTGTATGCCCTTGACGGTGCAACTTGGATAGTTCTTTTACTGCTGGAATTAGGGCAGTAGGGACACGAATCATTTCGCTTGGTGGGGTTTTGTGGTCAGTCATTTGATATCAAATTTGATAGCAATGAACTGATTGTAGATGAAAAGGGAACACCAGGGCGTGGGGCAGGAGACTTGACAATTTGAAGCCTAGCTGAGTGAACGTCAGGAAATACAATCAGAAATGCTGAAGTGAAATAAATCTCTAAGAGTGCGTCAATTTATGGGATTTTGTCGAATCTGGGGTGTAGCGGCGTTGGTGGCGTTGATTGTCGGTTGTTCGCCAGCCCAGTCCCAAGTGCCACCATCAACTGAACTTTCCCCATCAATCAGCGTGCATTTGCTGCTGGGAAATCCCAGTGGTGCAACACCAACAAAGCTTACGCCTGATAATTACCTGATGGTAAAAAATCAATATGCGCTCTCTTACAACAACAGTAAGGGAACTGCCAACTGGGTGGCTTGGCAGTTAAATAAGTCATGGCTTGGCGATGCTGAACGCCAAAATAACTTTCGTCCTGATAATACTTTGCCTGCTGGTTGGTTACGGGTGACTCCTTCTATGTACTCTGGAAGTGGATATGACAGAGGCCATATTGCGCCATCGGGCGATCGCACTCGGACGGTAGAGGATAATTCCTCGCGATCGCTTTTTTTTGGTTTTTCCTCGCTTATATTTTCTGGGGTGCAATGGCGTTCTGCCCAGCGAACGCTTCCAGCACTGCACTATGTAGACTCATTTGTGAGTTAATTTGTGTTTTATTTTGCCTGAAAGCGCTGTGGCATTCCCCCAGATACCAAGAGCTAGAAGTCCTAATATCAAGGATGGTTCGGGAATAGATGTAACTCTGCGAGACGCTACTCGCGTTCGCTTGTATTTTATGGGAGGCGATCGCTAGTTAAATTTATTTTTTTTGATTTGAGATACAGCAGAAATAGTACCTAAAGCTATCAGTCCTAACGTTGCGGAGCTATTGTCTGGTACAGGTTTAGCAACAAACTTTAACACTTCGCCTTGTCCTGGCAAAGCACCTTTGTTTGACACATAGATACTACCATCAGTTCCAATGGCAAGGCCTGTAGGGGCAATTAGCCCATCACTGGCGATGGTAGTACGAGTACCATCAGGATCAATTTTAATTAAAGCACCATTACCACTCAAGAGTTCTTGACTAGCAAATTGTAAAACGTACAAACTGCCTTGAGGGTCAACAGCTAAACCAGTGATCCCTGTAAAACCACCTGCATAGATTTCGGGAGGCAGACCAGAGGAAATTTTATAGACGTTAGCTGTACCTGGAGTAAAAGGAAATCCGGTTAGTTGGCCAACAAATAATTCACCGCTACCAGAGGAAGCGATCGCTGTAGGTACTGACTGCACAGGAATGGTCTGACCTGTAAATGGGTTCGTTCCTAAACTGCTAGGAAACACAGCCCGTACATTCAGATTACTGCCATCTGTATTGACTTGGAGTAAATCATTACCTCCTGCATCTGTGACATAAGCTATATCATTCTGGATTAATAGCCCATAAGGGTTGCTATTTAAATCGCTGCCATCAGGATTGTTAGCAGCCTCAAAAGCTCCCAGATCAGCCACAGTTGTCCAAGAGTTGGTATTAAAGTCAACTTGCAAGAGTTTGCCAAAGTCGGGAAATATCAAAGGATTAAAGTAGCTAGGGTCTGGATTAGCACCTAAACCTGTAATTACATAAGCCTTGCCACTGCTATCAAATGCTATGCTACTTGGGCCAATACCTCCTCCTCCATTAGATGGTGCTAAAGATGGTAATCCTGTAATTATGCGCGTTTGTTGCCCGTTTTGAATTTTAGTAATTGCACCACTAGAACCGTATTGTGCTGTTTGCCCATCACCTAAGACAACGGATGCTCCTGTTCCACCAACACCGGACTCTGTAACATAAAGTGCGCCATCCAGTCCAAAAGCCAGACCACGAGGATTGTCTAGTCCACTAGCAACAACGCTACTAGTAAATTGTGCGCTTAGTGCAGTTTCTCCCATTCCCAAAGCGATGATTAAAGAACCAACAGCAGCGAGTGATAATTTATTCAGCATATTAATGTTTTTCTTTCACAAAATGATAAAAGTTAGCAACCAACATGAGAAAAAAGAAATTTTATCTTCGATTTAAGCAAAGATATTTTCATAAGAGGCTGTTTGCCAACAATGGTTTTTCCTATGGATCTAAGGGATAGCACTTCACTTCTTCATATATCTTCAGATGAGAATATCTATTTATGTTTCTCCCTTTATATTTCTTTAGAGATAACCTCTCAAAAAATCAAGAATTTTTTCTCAAAAGCTCGAACACATCTCATGTGCTTATTTTGGTAGGGCTACGCTCATCGCTGCTTGTAACCTCTCTTGCAATCGGGTATACCGTTCCTGCGACTTTGTAGAACGAACGCACATACTTATTGCCTTCTGACTGCCAATAATAATCGCCAATTTCTTAGCACGGGTTAACCCTGTATAAAGTAAATTCCGAGTCAACATCATGTAATGTTGGGTGTACAAAGGCAAAATCACTACTGGGTATTCTGACCCTTGTGACTTATGGATACTCACGCTCCAGGCTAAAGCCAGTTCATTCATGTCAGCATAATCATACGTAACATCCCGTTCTTGATACTGGACGATTACTTCCTGTTCCTCAGTATCTATTTTGGTAATAAATCCTACATCACCGTTGAAAACTTCCCTTTGATAGTCATTGGTTAATTGAATAATGCGATCGCCTACTCTAAAAATAGTCCCTCCCCTGGTGACTTCAACTTTTTCAGAACTAGGTGGATTAATCAATTGTTGCAGTACATTATTAAGATTGCGCGTACCGACTAATCCCCGTGACATGGGGCAAAGCACTTGTACATCAGTAGCAGGATTAAAACCAAGTTTAGGAATAAAATCACTAATCAACTCACTAATTGCCTGCACTCCATGTTCTGGCTCAAATCCTCCACCATGCCACAGACAATCAGATTGGGGTGTATTAGAAATTGGTTCAATATGGGGATATTGCCCCCGGTTAATTTGATGGGATGCAGTAATAATTTTGCTAGTAGCAGCTTGGCGAAATACTTGGGTGAGGCGCACTACAGGCACTTTTCCCGACTTAATTAAATCAGCCAGCACGTTACCCGCACCTACCGATGGCAATTGGTCAATATCTCCCACTAACAATAGTTGGGCATTGTCTGCCACTGCTTCAACAAGGGAGTATGCCAGAAACAAGTCAAGCATACTGGCTTCATCTACAATAATGGCACTCTGGGGTAAGGGGTTGGTGCGATCTCTTTTAAAACTGCGTGTCTTGGGGTCAAATTCCAAAAGGCGGTGAATGGTTTTAGCTTCTAGTCCGGTCATCTCACCTAAACGTTGTGCAGCCCTCCCCGTTGGTGCAGCCAGGGCTATTGATTTACCCATTGCTTTCCACAAGGAAACTATGGTGTGAGTGGTAAAGGTTTTGCCGACACCAGGGCCACCTGTAATCACGGTAAATCGAGAGTAAGCAGCCTTCTCTACTGCTTGTTGCTGTTCTATTGATAGCGCAACTTGGCGGCTACTGCTAAAACGCTCTAACCAAGCCCGGACACGAGGAACATCAGCACTGATGGGGTAGGTGAGGCGAACTCGTACCAATTGGGCTAGGTTTTGTTCGGTGTAGAAGTAAGTAGGTTTGTAGCAATTGAGCGTTTTATCAGCATCCCGTTCTCTAATTAGCTCATCTTTCAAGGCCATATCTTTGATAGTCACAGTGATGGCATCTTCTGTTGGTTGATGAGTATCAGTTGTCAGCAGTTTGATTACTTCGTCAATCAGTTCGCTTTGTGGCAGGTAGCAATGTCCATCTTCTGCGGCGGCACTCAATACATGGGTCATCCCAGCACAGTAACGAAACTGGGAATCTGCGGGAACTCCCAAATTACGAGCTATTTTATCGGCAGTCAAAAACCCTATACCGTAGATATCATCTGCTAGCTGGTAGGGGTTGTGGGTGACTGTATCTATGGATTTATCACCATATTGCTTATAAATCTTGACTGCGTAAGTAGTAGAAACGCCATGACTTTGCAGAAATACCATCACTTCTTTAATGGCTTTTTGCTCGTTCCAGGCTTTTTGAATCATGGCAATCCGCTTTTTGGCGATGCCGTTGACTTCAATTAGTCGCTCGATTTGGTTTTCAATAATATCTAGAGTCTCTATCCCAAAATGGGCAACAATCCGTTTAGCAGTCACAGGCCCCACACCTTTAATTAGACCGCTACCTAAATACTTCTCTATTCCTGTAAGTGTTGCAGGTTTGGTTTCTTTGTAATTCACCACTTGAAACTGCAAACCATACTGGGGATGTTCCCGCCAAAAACCAGTTAATTGCAGCGTTTGTCCTGGCTGGATATCTGCAAAGCTACCAGTAATTGTAGTTAGTTCTTTGGCACTGGGGCGTTGTAACCGCGCCACGGTATAACCCGATTCTTGAGAATAATAGGTCAAGCGTTCTACCACTCCCATGATTGATTCATGTTTGGGAGTAGCGTTAACTTGTTGCTGGCTTGGTAGGGGCGTGGTGGACATCACTTTCAACAAACGGCGCAGCTATTATACTCGATACTGTTTTAGAAGTAATGGAGTCAGCTTTATATAGTATTTATGTACTATACACAAAATTATGGAGAATAGCGTTATTACCACCACAGGCATTTGAATTTCAGGAAACAAGCGATCAGATCGCTCTTGTACGAGAATTATTAAATGCTGTTGGCGTAGTCGTATTTGCCTCCACGTTCAAGGGCGCGTTTGTAGGCAGGTCGCGCATGGATGCGTTCGATAAATTCCTGAATCTTTGGTCGGTTTGAGATAAGTTCGGCTTGCAGGGCAACCAACTCCAGAGGAAAGCTCATTTGGATATCGGCGGCGGTGAACTCTTCGCCGACAAACCACGTACTCTTACCAAGTTCAGCTTCTATGTAATCAAAGTGAAGCTTGATTTGGGGCGCGATAAATGCGTCATTTGCCCTGTTATCTCCTGCCCCAAAACGGCTAAATATGAGGTTCATTACCAGAGGTGGCATTGCCGAACCTTCGGCGTAATGCAGCCAATAGGTGTAGCGCAGACGCTCTGGCGTACCGGATTTTGGGATTAACTTACCATTGCCGTAACGCTCTACTATGTATTCGATAATAGCACCCGACTCAGCAACAGTCACTTCTGCATCTGTAATCACTGGTGACTTGCCGAGCGGATGGACTTGGCGCAGTGATGCTGGTGCTAACATCGTCTTCTGGTCACGTTCGTAAAACTTGATATCGTATTCGATGCCTAATTCTTCAAGTAGCCATAGCACACGCTGCGAGCGCGAGTTGTTGAGATGATGGACAATAATCATTGGGAGCTACTTTTTGTTATCTGCTTTTGCTCATCTCAAAGTATCATCAGTTCCCCTAATCTTCATCTATCGGGTGGTTTGCCCTGGGTATAATGCAGCGTTTGACTAGGTTGTATTTTATAGCTACTTTCTAACTCGAAGAGCGCATTTCTTGTTGACGCATGGGCATAGCGTCAATTTGCTCAAAAATTGCTGTGGCTGGAACTGGTGTAGTGTCACTGCGCTTAACACCCCCATCTTTGCCTATCAAAATAACGCGAAAATTATCTTTGTCAACTCCAAAGCGATCGCGCAACTTGACAGCAGAAGATTCATCTATTAACTGTCCGTTGGCATAGCTTTTATCTGTTGCCAAAACCTGAACCAGAACTAAATCCCTTTCTGTAAAACCGTTTTGATGCTGGTTAAATAACTGCATCTGTTGTTGGTAATCACGATTATCAACAGACGGTGCAAACACCAGTAGCACGCGGTTTTGCCATTTTTGGGAACTAAGGTTAAATGAAGACATTTTGATAGCTTGGGTTGAACCTTGGATACCAGCAATGCTGACTGGTGATAGAACTATAGACCCGGTGAGGGTCAGGGCAATTAATACTGAGTTATTCACTTCGGGGGTTGAGATGAGCGTTCCAATAACTCAAACTACCATTAATTTTTCTTCTCTGACTCTATCTGGTGATTGAATAAGTGTGATGCCTACCCTCAAGAGCGATCGCCCTAGTACCGCAAGGCGGAATTCAAAATTCAAAATTCAAAATTCAAAATGAATACAGCGTAAGCGTTTCGTTAGTTTAGAATGGTCTGCTTATTTACGCTGTGCTGTACTAGTACATTTTTCCTCTAAGAATCTGATGGGGGTGCGTCATTGAGATTGAAAAAACTGCTTGATAAAGTTGAGATACCCTTGTCGTCCGCCTTTATTAGTCCACAGTTTAATTGACGATTGAATTCGTTTGAGACAGTCTACGATTTCTGTCACGGTCTTGGGTGTCATCTGCTCGTCAAGCGGTTGGTCAGTTTCATCTGAAATGGAGGTTCGCCCTAAGCGTAATTCACAAATCGCCTTTACTTGTGTAGCGACTTGGGCTGATATTCCTCTAATTGGACGTGATGCGCCTGACCTACCTTGAGCTTCGGCACTATAAACGCGGATTAATGATTCAATTGCTGTCATTACCTCAGCATCAATCAAATCCGGTCTTTCTTGATAGACTTGCATGATGGCAAACTCTATATTCTGTAGAACATCTAAATGTTTGTCCTCAACGCTCATGATTACGACTTTATCTGTAGTTTTAACTGAGTTGATAGTCTGTGCAATCGCAACTATACAATTAAAGTAATTTTTTTGCAGCTACTAACTTTGAGCTAGCTGTTCTATAAGTTGCAATAGATTTTTCTCAATTTGCCCAAGGGCATCTGTAGCCGCAATACTTCTCGGTTAAGAACAAAAGCAAGGTAAAGTGATAATTGTTCACTTACAAGTGTGTTCGGAAAAACTGGTGCTGCTAAAAGATTTCTCCTTAATAACGCCAAGATTAGATACGCCTAGTTAATATTTAAAGCGATAGAAACAGTCATTTCGCTATCAGTGATTAGAGAAACTCTATCAGAGACAGACAGTGGTGAAGAGCGAACACGGAAATTGCCATCTGGTTTGGTAGTGTGTCTAGTCATAGCGATGAATCTATGGTCATCAGATGCTGCTTGGGAGATGTACTGAAAAATCTGGTGAGTGGGTTAAGTAGAGAGTGGACGCGATTAGGGCAGTATTGGAAAGCACCAAGTAGTTCTTCAATCAGCGAAGCGAGGCAGAGATTAGGATGTCGGGTAATGAGTCAGCTATTTGAAAAAATAGTCCGGCCATTAGGCACACCACAAACGCCGGGAGCATTTTTAGGAGGACTGCGAGTGATGGCAGTAGACGGTACAGTGATGGATGTACCAGATAGCGCGGCTAATACCAGGGTGTTTGGATATCCAGGTAGTAGAAAAGGAACTAGGGCTGCTTTCCCGAAGGTACGTTTGGTATTGTTAGTAGAGGCGGGAACTCATCTGATTGTTGATGCCTTAATGTGTCCTTATCGTATCGGTGAGAGAGTGCGAGCTTTAAAACTACTCCGAAGTTGTGGTCAAGGGATGCTCCTTTTTTTCTCCAAACTAATCCTGGAAATTTTGGAGCAAAAAATCCCTCCAAGACAGGGCAGGACAAATCCCAGAGTAGTCAAAAAACCTCGTTCTATGTTTCCATCTAGAAAACCAATCCACTCAGGAGCGGGTACTAAACGTCAACCACTCACTTTTTTTATTCTTAATACTGCTTAATCCTTAACCGATAAGTATTGATTGGGGACTGGGGAAGGATGAGATACAATTCTTGACCCAACAGTCCCTAATTATGAATTACGAATTAAAGGGGTGCAGAATAGCCTAAAGCTGCTTTGACATCTGCTAGGGTTTGGTTGGCGACGGCTTCAGCTTTTTCTCGACCATCACGCAACACCGACTCTAGATAACCTTTGTCAGCAGTGATTTCTTGATACTTGTCTTGTATAGGTTTGAGGGCGTTGATTGCTGCTTCGGTGAACAGGGGCTTGAATTGTCCCCAGCCCATATCTTGACATTCTGCGGCTACTTCTTCCTTCTTTTTACCAGACAGCAACATATATAAGGTCAACAAGTTGTTGCATTCTGGGCGTTCTGGGTCGTCGAAGGTTAAACCTTTCACCGGGTCAGTTTTACAACGTTTAATTTTATTAGCAATCTGGTCTGGTGGGTCTAAAACGTTAATGCGGCTTAACTCTGAGGGATCAGATTTAGACATTTTGCGTGTCCCATCGGTGAGACTCATCACCCTTGCACCTTCCTTGCTGATTAAAGGTTCTGGCAATTTCAGCACAGGTTTATCTTTGGCAAATTGGTGATTAAATCTGTTGACAATATCCCGTGTGAGTTCCAGGTGCTGCTTTTGGTCTTCACCTACAGGTACTTTATCGGCTTGATAAAGCAAGATATCAGCCGCCATCAGCACTGGATAGATTAACAGCCCTGCACCTACGTTTTCCCCTTGCTTGACGGCTTTTTCCTTAAACTGAATCATGTCTTGCAGCCAATTCAGGGGGGTGATGCAGTTGAGGAACCAAGCAAGTTCAGTGTGGGCTGAGACGTGGGATTGGACAAAGACATTGGAGTATTTTAAATCAATACCACAGGCTAAATAAAGTGCAGCGATCGCATAAGTGTCTGCCGCCAATGTAGCTGGATTATGCGGTACAGTAATTGCGTGTAAATCCACTACACAAAAGAAATTATCGTACTGGTCTTGAATTTCTACCCAGTTGCGAATCGCCCCTAAATAGTTACCCAAATGTAGATTACCAGTTGGTTGAACTCCCGACAGAACGCGCTGCTTACCCATAAATCTTAGTTTAGTTATCTCAAATTCCCACCTTGTACAGTGGCGATGGCAAAACACATATCATTTTGTCATTAGTAAATAGTCATTAGTCAATAGTCCATAGTCATTAGTCCATAGTCCATAGTGCCATAGGTTGGATTTGAGGGAAAACTAATAAATATACTACACATTTAATATGATAAATCTTGTGGGGTGGGCATCTTGCCCGCCTTTGTATAATTTACTGGGGGAAAATGTGCTGTAGTTATGGCTGTGTTATTTCTTGCTTAAGCAAGGTTGAGAAAATAAATTAATATTTATCAATATTTTAGATATAAATATGCGTGAACTTTACCCACCCATCGAACCTTACAAAGAAGGTAAGTTACAAGTTTCTGATTTACACACCATTCATTTTGAAGAATCAGGAAACCCTCAAGGTAAGCCCATAGTTTTACTGCACGGTGGCCCTGGTGGTGGTTGTCCGCCAGTTTATCGGCAATATTTTCATCCTGAAAAATGGCGATTAGTCATGTTTGACCAACGTGGCTGCGGTAAAAGCGAACCCCATGCAGAATTAAGGGAAAATACAACTTGGGATTTGGTTAATGATATTGAAAAATTGCGCGAGCATTTAGAAATAGAACAGTGGGTGGTTTTTGGTGGAAGTTGGGGCAGTACTTTATCTTTAGCTTATAGTCAAACACACCCTGAGCGTTGTTTAGGCTTGATTTTACGCGGGATATTTTTACTCAGACAAAAAGAATTGCGTTGGTTTTATCAAGAAGGTGCTAGTTATATTTTTCCTGATGCTTGGGAAGAATATCTGCAACCAATTCCTGTCAATGAACGTGATGATTTACTTAAGGCTTACTACCAACGTTTAACTAGTCCAGATTCACAAGTTAGACGAGAAGCGGCTCGTGCTTGGTCAATTTGGGAAGCTAGTACTAGTAGATTATTTCCTGATACCCAACTAAAGCAAACTTTTGGAGCAGATAATTTCGCTGATGCTTTTGCCCGTATTGAATGTCATTATTTTATTCATCAAGGATTTTTCAATTCTGAGGATCAATTACTATTAAATGTTCATCGTATCCGCCATATTCCATCTGTGATTGTCCAAGGGCGTTATGATGTGGTTTGCCCCATGACATCGGCTTGGGAATTACACAAAGTCTGGCCGGAAGCTGAATTTATTGTGGTTCCTGATGCTGGTCATTCGATGAGTGAAGTGGGGATTCGTAGCGCTTTGATTGAGGCGACGGATAGATTTTGATTTATTCCCCAGTCGCTTCTTTACGATAAGGGTACTCACCACTAATTGTTTGCCTTTGGCGTTCCCGTTCGCGCAGGTCAGATTTGGTCTGGGTTTTAGGGTTTGGAGTGGGGAAAAATTTCTATTCACCTTGTCAACTGACAACCGACAACTGACCACTGACCACTAACAATGGACTAAACTATTTAGTTGTAGTTTAGTTTTGTAAAATTTCTCTGGTTAACTGTTCTATGGTTACAAAACTTTCGATAGATGTTTACGCCATGAGTACAGCGCCAACTGTAACTCCTGAACGGTCTAATCAAACTGTCCGCAAGACTTATCCCAATTACAAAGTGATTGTGTTAAATGATGACTTTAATACTTTTCAACACGTTGCCGAGTGTTTGGTGAAGTATATTCCGGGTATGACTGGCGATTTAGCTTGGGATTTGACTAATCAAGTACATTATGAGGGACAAGCGATCGTTTGGGTAGGGCCACAAGAACCCGCAGAATTGTATCACCAACAATTACGCCGGGCTGGGCTAACAATGGCCCCCCTAGAGGCGGCTTAATTATCATGGGTAAATCCTCTGCTGACCACCAAAAGCCCGTCTCTCGTAAAAAGGATGGTAGATTAGTTTGGAATCATTCTACCCACATTCCTGGGCTGATCCCGATTTTAGAACGCCTGTGTCAACAAGATGGCATTCAAACCATCACACCAGGGGTTATTGGTAGGGTTAGAGGCCACTCTCCCAAAATGCAACTGCGTATATCTGTACCGATTCGTGGTGGCTATAAAATTATTGCCCGACAGGGTAAAACAGTTCAAGAGGTGTTTATTCTAACACCTCTTGCTCAGGATACACTGGAAACGATGATTGCGATCGCCTGCAATCGAGGGTAGCTCATCCCTAGAAAAAGGTAAATTCCCTTCATAGTCCATAGTCAATAGTCCACATGACTAGTGACTAATGACTAATCCTGAACTTCTTGGCGTACTGCGAATCTATGTAGTGGCAGACTCAATATACAAGAAAAAGTTAAAAAATATGACAAAGCTGTAGTTATTTTCAATGTCATCATCATTGGCTCATAGTTAGGGAAAACCAACTTTTCCAAACCAAATGCCACACAATAAACTAGCCAATAACTAAAGCTCATTCTAAATAGAATTTTCTCGGTTTCTTCCCGTTCATCATCTTTTGTACCCTTGCTATCCCACAGCAACATCAAGCCAGCAATGCAAGCCACAAAAGATACAGCAACTACAAACCCATGACACAAGAAATTAACTCCGTGCATCTGCATTCATCCCAATTTTTGCCATTGGAATTCAGTCTAAAGGAATATTCCTCAAGTCCATACAATATAGTAACAAACTGCAATATAAAGCTACGGTTTATGTTAACAAATGCAAAGATAAATATATTAGTTTGATTAAGCAAAAAATTCTTTAATTATGATTAATTTTATATTTGTTTATATGAATTTTTGTTTAACCAAATCAATAGGACTTACGCACCTAGATTTTCTGTTGAGACCGGGTGTAGGGGTTTCAAACGTTTATGACCTTATATTTGCCTATGTGTAATCTATATAGTACAATGGTACTATAAACTTAGATTCTAACTTTATAGACCCCACACTGCACCCGTGGGGTTTTTACTTTGGGAGTACGGATTCTCAAGCTTTCCGACTCCCTCAGTTACTTCATCAAGAAAAGAATTTACCAATCAAAAGAATACTTAATACTCAAAGTCCTACCTCTAGCAGCAGCATAAGCGCTACCATTGGCTTGCAATTGGGAAACTACGGGGAAATATTGACTATTAAAGAGGTTTTCCAATCCCAGTTGTAATGTTCCTGCACCGAGTTTAAGTAAGTCGATGCAATAAAACCAAACTATGTAAAGAAAAGTAAATAAGGCTCAAACGCTTTCTCCCCCTGCTCCCTGCTCCCTGCTCCCTGCCTTATTCCAACAATAATTATTTACACCGACCTACTTACGTGTTGTAACGGGGATTTAAACCCCTACATTGTGTTAACACCAATGTAAAAAAAGAACCCAACAAATAAACCACCTGTAGAGACGCGATTCATGAGCCAGCGCGTTGCGGGGGTTCCCCCCGTTGTAGCGACTGGCGTCGCGTCTTCTTCTTCACCCAATCCCCAATCCCCAATCCCTAATCAATCAAATTGTCTAAAGCCACCTGTAAATCTTGAGTTAAATTACTCACAGCCTTTTTAGCCGCTTGGCGGTTATCATGCACCTTTTCCCAGCGTTCCGTGACAGAAATTGGCTCACCTACCTTAATTACCGCCTCCCGTAAACCTAACCTTGGTCGTCCTGGTAGAGTTGATTCTTGTATACGAGAAAGCATATCAAACATTAGTAAAGCCGTCTCGGCAAATCTGTCTGCACTATGCTTTTCTTGTATATAGGTAGCATTCACAGCCACAAAACTCTCTACTAGACGCATATGCTGTATTCGTAAGTCTGCTTCTTGGGCTACCCAGTCGGCGAGTCCCCGTTTAAAGGAAGGTAAATTATCGATATCTGGTAAATCTTCTCTATATATGCGATTCCAACTGGCTTCTTCTAAACGGCGACAACGGTCGATAAAATTACCTTGGGCTGGAATACCAAAATACTGCTCGGAAACTTGTAACGCTTTATCTAATAAACGATGCAGTCTGGCAATTAACACCTGATTGGGCGTGGTAGATTCTTCTGTGGCTATAGTGTTGGGGATATCTTGATGATAGAAGCGGCGATAAAACTCTTCCATCTCTGTAATTAAATATTCACCCAGGCGACAGATGCGTTGATGGTAAATCTCCGGTTGATTGATTGCAGACTCCCCAACTGATTGCACTGGTAAACCGCTATCAGCTTCCAACTTACTCAACAACTCATCCAATTTAGACCAAGGCGGCGTAACATAACGATATTGGATAGATACCGGCACAATCACCACAGTTTCTGTCCGGTGAGCTTTTTTCAAGTCTTCCACACACCAGAACCCCAATTGGGAAACACCGGGTTCCAGAGGGCTGACTATGCCACTGTGACCATTATTACCACCTTCAGGGGCAACAGCAATGGGGAATGGAGCGTTAGCGAATAAATCCCTTGCTGTTTGAATAGCTTGCCTATCTAACCGTCTTCCGCGACGAATTGGCACGCCTCCCAACTGAGAAAACAACCAACCCAACCAATTTCCAGCCCATATAGTCATTCCTCTGTCGTAGACAAAATGACTGTGAACTGGGTATTGCAACTTAATACCTTTTTGACGCGCCACCTGTGGAACAATGCGAGAAATTAAGTACAACATACACAGAGGGTCTTCTACCTCTGGGTGGCGAAATGCCATTAAAAAGCGAATTTTCCCACTTTGGAATTGTTGATAAAGTTCTGCTAATGTTTCAGAATTTTCTGCTTCAATTTTGACGATACCAGCCGGGAGCCAAGGGCGTGTGCGAAAGCGCAACACAAGAGGTAGTAACCACTGCATTAACCTGAGAATGAGGGGGTTAAAACTGTGGGGGATAAATTTTAGGGGTGGTTGGGTAGAGTTGATTAATTTCGGCAAGTGATGCTCCCGACTATATTATCCAAAATGAATGCCTAAGCTAATGCGGGTTTAAATTGCATAACTACTAATAAGGGGTGTTAACTGTTGACTGTTAACTGTTAACGGTCAACTGTCAACAGCCTTCACGATGAATTATGCAACTTAAAAGCAGAATAGCCTAATTGATTTTGCCACTTTTAAAAGCAGGCGGTCAGCTAGGCTGGGCGGAACACCAACGATTATGGTGGAGGGTAGCCCATCGCTGCTAGTTTAATAATGAATTACTCTACACAGCCAGATGAACACACCACAAGACCCCCGCAAATATGCACCAGCAACACAACGTAACCGCGAACCCATCTTAGAAGTGCTATTACAAGTGTTACCTACCAGTGGCACTATTCTAGAAATTGCCAGTGGTACAGGTGAACACGCCATTTTCTTTGCCCCCCGCCTTCAACCACGTAAATGGCTACCCTCTGACCCCAATCCGGAATTACGAGCTAGTATCACCGCATGGACTGCACAATTTCCCAGCGATAATCTTTACCCACCTGTAGAACTTGATGCTAGTCAGCCAATTTGGTCAGTAGAAAAGGACGCAATTCTCAACGATGCCCCCATTACTGCCATAGTTAATATTAATATGATTCACATTTCCCCTTGGTCAGCTTGTTTGGGACTCTTAGCTGGTGCGGGGCGGATTTTGCCACCAGGAGGAATTCTTTATCTTTACGGGCCTTACAAACAAGGGGGAGAACATACCGCCCCAAGTAACGCCGCCTTCGATGAATCCTTACGTTCCCAAAATCCAGAGTGGGGAGTACGCAACCTGGAAGATGTGATTGCAGCAGCTAAACAACAAAATCTCCAACTGCATAAAACCTACCAAATGCCTGCCAATAATCTTTCGGTGGTCTTTCAACGTTAGTTATGTAAGGGTGTAGGGGTATAAGGGTATGAGGGTGTAAGGGTGTGAGGGTTTAAGGGAAGAGTTTGGTTTTACTCTTTCCCCTACACCCCTATACCCTAATTTACGTCAATGGAGGTTAGCGGACTCGAACCGCTGACATCCTGCTTGCAAAGCAGGCGCTCTACCAACTGAGCTAAACCCCCGTAAAATTGAATTTATAACCTTCAATATCATAATCGAAAACTCTGTTTTTTACAAAGGGATGAACCAAGAAAATACGCAAATCGTTGCTGCATTTTATAAATTCGTCAGTTTGCCGGATTTTGCTGAGAAACAAGAACCCTTGTTGGCTTATTGTTTAGCCCAAAATATCAAGGGTACGATTCTCCTAGCTAAAGAAGGAATCAACGGGACAATTGCAGGTTCGCGTCCAGCCATTGACAATGTTTTATCTTATCTACGTTCTGACTTGCGCTTACAAGACCTAGAACATAAAGAATCCACCGCAGACACTCCGCCGTTTGAACGGATGAAAGTGCGGCTGAAAAAAGAAATTGTCACTTTAGGTTTACCAGAAGTAGACCCTAATGAACAGGTGGGTACTTATGTAACCCCTGAAGAATGGAATGAGTTGATTTCTGACCCGGAAGTGATTGTTATTGATACACGCAATGATTACGAAGTACATATCGGTACTTTCCAGGGGGCGCAAAATCCCCAAACAAACTCATTTCGAGACTTCCCGAAATATGTCCGCCAAAACCTCGACCCGAATCAGCACAAAAAAGTAGCTATGTTTTGTACTGGGGGTATTCGTTGCGAAAAAGCTTCATCTTTCATGCTTTCTCAAGGTTTTGCAGAGGTGTATCATCTCAAGGGTGGTATACTCAAGTACCTAGAGCAAATCCCACCAGAGGAGAGTTTATGGCAAGGGGAATGTTTTGTTTTTGATGAACGTATCGCCGTAGTTCATGGGTTAGAGCCGGGAACTCACGAGTTATGTTTCTGTTGTGGACACCCCTTGGCTGAAGAAGATAAGGCATCTCCTCAGTATGAAGAAGGTATTTCTTGCCCCCACTGTTTTGATAGTCTTACGGAAGATAAAAGAACGCGTCAGCAGGAGAAGTGGCGACAATATCAGTTAAAAAATTCCCACTCTTTGGGTAATCCAAAATTATAGTCCCGTCAATTATTTTATCCAAATTCTGGCGATCGCTCAATCATATAGCTGGGGACTGGGGACTAGGGACTGGGTACTGGGTGAAAAGTCTTGTTGTGTCTAGGTTGTATCATCGAAGGCGGCGGGAAACCCACTCCCTTCAAGGGGTGGGAGGGATAGCCGCCCCGCCACCGTTAACTGCTAACTGCTGACTGTTAACCGTCAACCGTCAACGTGAAATCCCATCCCCTTTTAGGGGTGGGATGAGCTTAAGGAAAGTAGTATATTAGAGTAACTACGCAATAGTAGTTTTTGAAGGCTGCGAACCTTTTTGAGACTACCGTCCTTGGTTGCCTTGAATATTCTCTGTCTGAGTCGCCTGACTACCCTGTAAGCGTTTTTCCAGTTGACGCTATTACTGTTTCAGCCGTTTCAGTATTTCCGCTTCACGATGCCTCAATGAAGATTCACTTGCGTTAACCCTTTGATAGTTTTACCCTGCGTTACTTCCACTTTCGGCTGGCAGATTTTACGCTTTTCCCTCTAGCTTTGAAACATCACAGTTACCCATGATGCTCCTTCGGGCAGGTACTGGCATAGACACTTGCCGGGGTATTTCGCAATACCCACTCTTATGTGCGACTGATAGTCGCACCCATCCCCTTGCGGGGAAGTGATGGTAAGTAACACAACATTGCTAAGAAAGCATTTACATCAGATCCAGGAGCTGTTTCCATCCCCTTGCGGGGAAGTGATGGTAAGTAACTGAGCGTGCATATAGCCGTCATCACCTAACACCCACTCTTGTTTCCATCCCCTTGCGGGGAAGTGATGGTAAGTAACTGCTAATGGGGTTATTGCTTTGGCAACTGGCTATGTCAAGGTTAAATTACGAACTTTACTTTTATTTACACATATTTAATCTTCCTAGCTTTTTATAGCTCACTGCGACGAATTAGCAGTGATATTTACAATCCGTTACGAACTGCCAAGCCCTAGTAAAAATGTGCGTTTCAGCCTTTAAAAACACCTTTTTCACCAGAGTGTAGGCGTTACAAAATTAAATAATCTGGTGGCTCATAAGGAGGCTCACCACCATAGACCCTTGTTTGCTGCTTGGCTGTAGCATCAAAACGCAGATGCACGCAGATAAACACAGATAGAATTATTGCCTACATGGTAAGTTATGTGAGTATGGTCAGTACGCAGAGGAATAAAGCCTCTGTCCACTCGACGACTGCGCCGTAGGTGTCGCCTGTGTGTCCGCCTAATTTGTGATTAAACCATGCAGCTGTTAAAGTAGCGATCGCACTTCCAGTAATCAACACGACTACTGATATCAATAGATGATGGTTATTTACTAGCCAAAATAAGCCACTAACTGCAACCATCAAGCATAATCCGGGTAATAAATCTTTGTATGAGCGAATAGCTTGTTTATGGAATGCGCCTTTACCAGTGGCTTTTAAATAAGGATAACAGGCGATCGCTACTTGTTGTCCCCAACGTCCCCAGCCACAAGCAGCCATTAATATTAGCCAACGGTATTCCCCAATATCTGTGAGAGTAGAGGTTTTTAGTAATAATATAGCGATCGCACTCATAGCTCCAAATGCACCTGTAGCACTATCCGCCATCACTTCCAACCGTCGTTTTGGGTCGCCCACCGCCAAACCATCAGCCGTATCCATCGCCCCATCTAAATGTAACCCCCCAGTGATAAAAATCCACAGTACCACCACCAAGGCGCTACGAGTTAATACGGGCATACCCAGATAATTCATGCCTCCATCGAATAAACCTAAAATTCCCCCAATAATTAACCCCACCACGGGTACAAGCCGCGACACCCTTTGAAAATCCAAGCCGTTGATATAAGGCAGAGGGATACTCGTGTAAAATATAATACTTGCCAATAAATCGAATAACAACAGCTTCACCATTTCATTCCCACTTCATTGCCCATAACCAATCCTCCGCGTTTCAATTTCCCCCAAAACTGAGCAAAAAAGCAAATTCTTATGTATACTTTTTGACCATGTTTGTATAAAAGCAAAATTACATGGAACGTGCCATATCTGCTTTAGGAATTTTAGTTTTCATTGGTATATCCTACGCTATGTCTATTCGTCGTGATGCAGTGCGTTGGCGGACAGTAGCCTGGGGTTTAGGTTTGGAATTTGTATTGGCGCTAGTGATTCTCAAAACACCTTGGGGATTAAATGTGTTTAAGTCTTTGGGTGATACAGTCAGCTATTTTTTATCATTTTCAGATGTGGGGGCTAAATTCGTCTTTGGCGATAACTTTAAGGATCATTTTTTTGCCTTTCAAGTACTACCAACAATTATCTTTTTTTCTGCCTTCATTAATGTCATGTATTATTACGGCATTTTACCAAGGGTGGTTAATGGGTTGGCGTGGGTGATGATGAAGACAATGAAAACTTCTGGTTCTGAATCTCTATCTTGTGCTGGTAACATTTTTCTGGGGCCGACAGAATCAGCACTGATGGTAAAACCCTATGTGGCAAAAATGACTCAATCAGAACTCCATGCAGTCATGACTGGTGGTTTTGCCACAATTGCTGGTGGTGTGCTGGGTGCTTACTTGTCTTTTGGAATACCTCCAGAACATTTAATTGCTGCCTTTTTTATGACTGCACCCACCTCGTTGGTAGTATCAAAATTACTTTATCCAGAAACGGAAGTATCAGAAACGGCTAGTCAGGCAAAGATGGAAGGCGAGACTGGTTATGTCAATGTGATTGATGCTGCTGCTAGCGGCGCAATTGATGGTGTAAAGCTAGCCGTGAATGTGGGGGTAATGATTATCGCCTTTTTGGGGTTGTTGGCTGTAGTTAATGCTCTAATCGGATGGTTAGGTTCTTATATTGGTTTACCACAATTATCTTTAGAGTGGATTTTGTCTTTTATTATGGCTCCTGTAGCGTTTTTGATGGGTGTACCTTGGGGTGATTGCGCGCAAGTGGGGGCGCTACTGGGTAAGAAAACAATTTTGAATGAGTTTCTGGCTTATGTAGATTTGGGAAACTTAATTAAGAGTGGAAAAATCTCTGAGAGGGCAGTGATTATTGCCACCTATGCTTTGTGTAACTTTGCCAATATCGGTTCAATTGGGATTACGATAGGCGGTATTACTGGAATGGCTCCTCAACGTCAACATGATTTAGCCCGGATGGGTTTTAGAAGTATGATTGGTGGATTGCTGGCAGGTTTTATTACTGCTTGTATTGCGGGAATGTTAATTTAATCCAAAATTTCTACATTTTCTTTGTCATCACATAACCAAGTTGCCAATTTTGCAGTTTCTTTAACTGATCTAGCTTGCCTTTGGTTATTAGATTTATGGCAATACGTGTATTTAAATATCCACGAACTGGATAATATCCTTGCTTGTGGGGAATGCCAGTAAAAACATTTTTATCAAGAGGCATCAATCCGCCGCATTGAATGTCTTCTCCTGGGATTTTTAGCCGAAATAAATACTCATATTGGTAGCCGTCAGGAATCTGAAATATCGCATATACATGATGCTGACCACGCCAAGGTTGAATTACTATTTCTTCAGCAAATGTATAGTATTTAGCTTCTTTTGTTTGAATAAAACCATAAGGAACATCACAACTCATAACAGGCGATCGCTCTAAAAAATCTGAGACGTAATATACGCCTATTACAAAAACTAAACTAAGTGCAAATAATATATAAAAACGAAATTTTTTCAGCACTTATCTAGACCCTAAACCATATTTCTGTGTTATTTTAGCGAGGAAAAACGGGGGTGTAGGGGTGTAGGAGAAAGAATAAATGATGTAGAGACGTTGTATGCTACGTCTCTACAGTACAGAATAAACGCGATGTGCAACTTATTTTTGAAACCCCTCTCCATAGCTTGCTACTCTACGAGTTCTCCGTAGGAGTACCCGCAGGGTACCTCTCCCCTGTAAGGCTACGGTGTACACACATCTTTTTGCTGGGTGCAAAATGTCGTTCGATCCCCCTAAATCCCCCTTAAAAAGGGGGACTTTGATTCTTGTTCCCCCTTTTTTAAGGGGGGTGAGGGGGGATCAAAACGTTATGGGGCTAGGTTATTAGACTTGTGTGTACACCGTAGCCCCTGCAAGGAGAGAGGCTTTGAATCTTGCTCCCCTTCCTTGTCTCTCACACCCCTACACCCCTACACCCTCACACCCTCACACCCCTACACTCCTACACTGGTGAGAATACATAGGAACCAAAATCTGGTAAATTAGCTCGGAATGCTTGACCTATAAATTTGGGAACAAAATAATGAAGCCATTTCTTTTTGTCACCGATTTGGATCACACTTTGGTAGGTAATGATGCAGCCCTGGCAGAACTCAGCCAGATACTCACTCACCATCGTCAAGAATATGGCACAAAAATAGTTTATGCCACCGGGCGATCGCCTATTCTTTACAAAGAACTGCAAGTAGAAAAAAACTTGATAGAACCTGATGGGTTAGTTTTGTCTGTGGGTACGGAAATCTATCTCGATGGTAGTGGTAATCCTGATTCTGACTGGTCAGAAATTCTTAACGATGGCTGGAACCGAGAACTGGTACTGTCCGTAAGCGAGAAATTTCCCGAATTAGTGCTGCAACCAGACTCAGAGCAACGCCCTTTTAAAGTCAGTTTTTTTCTGCATCAAGAAGCCTCATTTAAGGTCATACCACAACTTGAGACAGAGTTAGAGAAATGTAAACTAAATATAAAGTTAATTTATAGTAGCGGTATAGACCTTGACATTGTACCATTAAACAGCGATAAAGGTCAGGCAATGCAATTTCTTCGTCAAAAGTGGAAATTTGCAGCAGAAAGAACAGTTGTCTGTGGTGATTCAGGTAATGATATTGCTTTGTTCGCTGTGGGCAACGAAAGGGGAATCATCGTCGGGAATGCCCGACCGGAGTTGCTTCAGTGGCACAGTGAGTATCCCGCAGACCATCGCTACCTGGCAAAAAACTTTTGTGCAGGTGGAATTATTGAAGGTTTACAATTCTTTGGTTTCCTAGAATGATTAGCTATCTCAAAGGTATAGTCGCTGGTATTCAAAACGCAGGCAGCAATCGCGTCATTCTCACTCTCGAAGTGAATGGTATGGGCTATGATTTGCAAATTCCCCAACGGTTAGCAAAGCAATTGCCCACAACCGGAGATTTGGTGCAAATCTTTACCCATTACCAAGTCCGGGAAGAAATACCCTTGCTTTATGGTTTCTCTTCCCCAGCCGAACGGGATTTATTCCGCCACCTGTTGTCTGTGAGTGGTGTGGGTGCAGCTAGTGCGATCGCCCTCTTAGACACCTTGGAACTACCAGATTTAGTCCAAGCCATCATTGCTGCTAACGTCCAAATCTTAATTCAAGCCCCAGGAGTGGGTAAAAAAATCGCTGACCGCATTTGTTTGGAACTCAAAGCCAAATTAATCGAATGGCGCAAATCAGCAGGCTTCTTCGTCGCCACCGAAGGCCCAGCCCCCGGTATTCTCGAAGAAGTGCAGATGACTTTATTCGCCCTGGGTTACACAGCCCATGAAGTTAGTCACGCCTTACACGTAGTCAGCGAAGATATTGGTTTACCAAAAGATGCCTACGTAGAAGACTGGATTAAACAAGCGATCGCCCACCTCAGTAGTAGTGAGCAAGTCAGTCATTAGTCAACAGTCATTAGTCAACAGTCAACAGTCATCAGTCATCAGTCATCAGTCATCAGTCATCAGTCATCAGTCATCAGTCATCAGTCATCAGTTACTCCCTAATATTTTTTGAATTTTGAATTTTGAATTTTGAATTTTGAATTGCTATGCCCGATCCCTATGCTTGGTTACAAAATTCACTCTTAACCATCCATCGGGCAGATTGGTATCGTTCCGTGCAAACAATACAGGGTCGTGCTGGTGCAACTGTGGTTTTAGGGGGGCAGGAGGTAATTAATTTTGCTAGTAATGATTATTTGGGGTTGGCTGGGGATGAACGCTTAATTGAGGCTGCGGTGGCTGCTACTCAAGAATTTGGCACTGGGAGTACTGGTTCGAGATTATTAAGTGGGCATCGAGAACTGCATGGGGAATTGGAAAAGGCGATCGCCTCTTGGAAACAAACAGAAGATGCCTTAGTGTTTAGCTCAGGCTATCTGGCTAATATAGGAGCGATCGCAGCTCTTGTCGGCAAGCGTGATTTAATCTTATCTGACCAATACAATCATTCCAGCCTGAAAAATGGAGCTATTCTCAGTGGGGCAACAGTTAGGGAATATTCCCACTGTGAGGTAGGGGAACTGAAAACCCAGTTACTTGAGCAACGGCAAAACTACCGACGTTGTTTAATTTTGACAGATAGCGTCTTCAGCATGGATGGCGATTTATGCCCTTTACCAGCTCTATTAGATTTGGCTGAAGAATTTAGCTGTATGCTCCTAGTTGATGAAGCTCATGCTACTGGAGTAATGGGTAAAACTGGCGCTGGGTGTGTAGAACATTTTGGGTGTACAGGTAGGCAATTAATCCAAATTGGTACATTGAGTAAAGCCTTAGGTAGTTTAGGCGGTTATGTAGCAGGAAGCCACACCCTGATTGACTATTTGCGAAACCGCGCCCCTAGTTGGATTTACACCACAGGGTTATCACCCGCAGACACAGCCGCAGCCTTAGCAGCCATCAACATAGCTCGACAAGAACCACAACACCGAATGCAGCTGTGGCACAACGTTAATTACTTGAGAGAATTATTGCTGGAAATACCAAACCTGAAATTACTACCATCAGCATCGCCCATATTATGTTTTCAGTTGTCAAGTCCCAGCCAAGCGCTACAAGTGGGTAAGCAACTAAAACAAGCAGGAATCTTCGCCCCAGCAATTCGTCCCCCCACAGTCCCCACAAGTCGCATTAGAATATCCTTAATGGCAACTCATAAACCAGCACATATAGAAAAATTAGTGGCAGTATTGCTAGACATCAACTAGCTATTAACTTGTGATTGTGAACATGAAAAGGACTCGCTACGATAGCAGTATGAATTTATCGTATCTGAGTATGGCAACACAAGACACTCCACTCACGGGAGATGCACTGATTAAAGAAGTCTGTCGTCGGATTCGAGTAGCCCGCAGCTATTGGGATGCCCACAATAATGCTGCTTGTAGGGGTGAACGCGATCGCGCATTAGACCTTTACAACAAACTCAGCAAAGAACAAAAACAGCAGATTCCACAAGTGCTACGAGTGTGGCTTCGCTACCGTAGTGAGAAATACTTCGGCGCACACCGAACACCACCCAAGTCATAACAATTAAAAATTAAAAAATACGGATTTTATAAGGGTTTCTGGGTTTGGATCTGTTTCATAATTTTGGTGTATTGGTATGAGACAGATTCATCCTTCCACTCAGTAACGCATATATAGAACAATACGGCTCAGTTAAGAGACTATTAAATTGGGTGTCGCAATTTATCTTTTTATACAAATAAATAATTACTTACAAACGCTGGGATCAAAGCTGAGACACAACACGGCAAATATTTAGTCAAAGAGTTTACATTTTTGTTGGTTTCATGACTATCGTAAATCTACTGGGATTGATATTATCAATCTGAAATCCTGTTATGTTCATTTTTAGTTTCGTACGAACACTACCTTAACTAGCCGCTAGTTTGCAAGTAGTTTTACTAGGTCAACTTACTAAAACGCATGAAACAGCAAAAAGCTCGACGCAACCGAGGTGTAACCTTGACCCTCCAAGGTTGGGATAAACTTCAAGCTGCCAAAGCTAAAGCAGAATGGGAAAAGAATGGTGGAGATAGCTTTTCTTTGGAAGAACTGAGCGATCGCACCCGTTTAGCTCTGCATACTATATCTAGGATTTTGGCACGCTTGGAACCTGTAGATAAAAGTTCCTTGCAGCTTGCTTTTGCTGCCTTTAATTTGGAGTTATCTCCCAGCGATTATACTCGTCCTACCTCAACCGTAGAAGAACTAGAAACTCGACAAGGAAACCCACAGTATGACTGGGCAGAAGCACCCGATGTATCTGTGTTTTTTGGTCGCAGTGAAGAATTATTGCAGCTACGACAATGGGTATTAGAAGAACGGTGTCGTTTAGTTGGACTGCTGGGAATTGGTGGTATTGGCAAAACCACTTTAGCGGTGAAGTTAGGGCTGCAAATTCAAGCCGAATTTGAGGTAGTGGTGTGGCGAAGTTTGCAAAATGCACCACCAGTAGATGAGCAAGTCACAAATATACTGCAATCTTTGCTGTTGGCGTTGCAAAAGGAAATGGTGATCCCTGAAAGCTTTGATGGCAAATTAGCAAAGCTGATGGAATGTTTGCAATCAAACCGATGTCTGCTGATTTTAGACAATGTTGAGACAATTCTCTCTGGTGGTCAAGCTGGGCAATGTCGTCCTGGTTACGAGGGATACGGTCAATTACTTAAGCGCGTTGGTGAAGTACCTCATATTAGTTGCCTTCTGTTCACTTCTAGAGAAAAACCCAGAGAAATTGTACCCTTAGAAGGAGAAAGAACAGGAGTGCGATCGCTTTCATTAAAGGGATTAAATACTACTGAGGGACAAGAGTTATTTGAGCAAAAAGGACAATTCACGGGTACAGAACAAGAATGGCAATTACTCATCGAGCATTATGGGGGTAACCCCTTAGCGCTCAAGATGGTAGCAGCCGGAACCCAAGAGCTTTTCGATGGTAGAATCGCCCCTGTTTTAGAGTATGTAGAACACGGGATACTCATTTTTGAGGACATTGGCGACTTGTTAGAACGGCAATTCTACCATTTGTCACCAGTAGAAGCGGAAGTAATGTATTGGCTGGCAATTAATCGAGAGCCAGTATCCCTTGCCGAGTTAGTTGCTGATATAGTAACATCTTCTTCCCAACGTCTTGTCCCTTCAGCAATTAAATCTCTGTTGCAAAGGTCATTAATTGAAAAAAGTGGTGAATATTTCTTTTTACAACCAGTCGTGATGGAATATACCACCCAGCGATTTGTGCAACAAATTCGTCAACAATTGTTAGGGGAAAAGTCTGTCCTTTTACGCTTATTCCAAACTCATGCTTTAATCAAAGCAACAAGCAAAGACTATATTAGGGAGACACAAAAGCAATTAATTGTGCAACCATTACTTGAGCAATTGTTGCTAGAGATGGGCAGTCAAGAACAACTAATAATTTTGTTACAGAATATATTGGAGCAGCAAAGACATCAAACTGCAATCTTAACTGGCTATGCAGGGGGCAATATCCTCAACTTTTTAGCGCATTTGCAAGTAAATTTACGAGAGTATGACTTCTCAAATTTGAGCATGAGGCAAGCTGACTTACAGCGTATCAATTTAGCTGGAGTCAATTTCCAAAATACAGCTTTTGATCAGTCTGCATTTGCCACAAGTTTAAAGAATATTTTTTCACTTGCCTTGAGTCCAGATAGAAAACTGTTAGCTACGGGCGATCAGGATGGGCAAATTCATTTGTGGCAAATGGCAAATAGAAAAAACTTGTTGACATTTAAAGGACATGAATGTGTAGTTTGGACAGTTGCCTTTAGTCCAGATGGACAAACCCTGGCAAGTGGTGGTCATGATGGATTAATCAAATTGTGGGACGTACAAACGGGAGATTGTCTCAAAACTTTAGCTCAACACAAAGGTATTGTTTGGTCTGTTCGCTTTAGTCCAGATGGACAAACTCTTGCAAGTGGTAGTCTAGACGCTTCAATTCGTTTGTGGGATATCCGTCGAGGTGAGTGTCTTAAAATATTGCGCGGTCATACTAGTGGGGTATGTTCAGTCAGGTTTAATCCAGACGGTTCTATCCTGGCAAGTGGTAGTCAAGATTGCGACATTCGCTTATGGGATGTCAGTACAGATAAATGTATAAAAGTTTTGCAAGGTCATGCTGGAAATGTACGCGCGGTTTGCTTCAGTCCAGATGGTAAAACTCTTGCCAGTAGCAGTAGTGACCACTCTGTTCGGTTATGGAATGTGAGTAAAGGCACTTGCATCAAAACATTTCACGGTCATAAAAATGAAGTATGGTCAGTTTGCTTTAGTTCAGACGGTCAAACTATAGCCACAGGGAGTTATGACTCCAGTGTGAGGTTGTGGGATGTGCAGCAAGGTACCTGTGTTAAAATTTTCCACGGTCATACTAGTGACGTGTTCTCAGTCATTTTTAGTTCAGATCGCCACATAGTTAGTGCTGCTCAAGATTTCAGTGTGCGTATATGGAATATAAGTAAAGGCGTATGCGTGAGAACGTTACAAGGTCACTCCTGTGGGGCGTTTTCGGTCAGCTTTAACTCTGTATGCCCGACAGGAGTCGATTGTATGTTGGCGACAGGTAGTATGGATGGTTTGGTTCGGCTATGGGATGTTGCATCTAGTTACTGTACTAAAATTTTACAAGGTCACACAAATTGGGTATGGTCAGTTAGCTTTAGTCCAGATGGTTCTATATTAGCTAGTGCCAGTCATGACAAAAGCATTAAACTGTGGGATGTGATTTCTGGTCATTGTATTACAACTTTATACGGTCATAATGGTGGAGTAACATCAGTTAGCTTTAGTCCCGATGGTCAAACCTTGGCTAGTGCCAGTAGGGACAAGAGTGTAAAGTTGTGGAATATTCACGAGCGTAAATGTGTAAAAACATTAGAAGGTCACACGGGTGACATCTGGTCAGTTAGTTTTAGTCCAGATGGTAATACTTTAGCTACTGCTAGTGCAGACTACTTAGTTAAGTTATGGGATGTAGGTGAAGGTAAATGTATCATAACTTTGCCTGGTCACACTGATGGAGTCTGGTCATTGAATTTTAGTCCAGATGGTAAAATACTCGCTACTGGTAGTGTCGATCACTCAATTAGATTGTGGGATACTAGTAACTTCACTTGCTTAAAAGTGTTGCAAGGACATACTTCTACTGTATGGTCAGTCAGTTTTAGCCCTGATGGTTCCACTTTGGCATCCGCTAGTTCTGACCAAACAATCCGCTTATGGGATATGAATAACTTTACCTGTCTCAGAGTTTTGCATAGTCATACTAGTGGAGGATGCTCTGTTAGCTTTAATTCTGTTGGTAATATCTTGGTTAATACTAGTCAAGATGAAGTAATAAAGCTTTGGGATCTGGAAACATTTGAGCGGATTAAAACCCTGAAAATAGATCGCCTTTATGAAGGGATGAACATCAGGGGGGTGACTGGGTTAACAGCAGCGCAGCGATCTGCACTCTTGGCTTTGGGGGCGGTAGAAGGTGTGGGGTAGGTTGTACGGTGAGCGATGTCTGGCGACAAAAAGCAGAGCTTCTACGCTGTTTTGAGATAGTTGATGAGCGATCGCTCTTAGTAAAGTGTTAGATGCGTGCGATCGCTCATTAACTATAAATCACACATCACCTTTTGAAGGTGGCTTTTTAGCTGGTGATACTGTCGTTGTTAGTCCATGTGTGAATCATGTTTGAAAAAATTAGAGAGATGAAACAAAAGCTACTTCAAGCTGGTTTTAAAAAGGTTCTTTGTCCTTGCAGTTTCTATCTCGGTCTTGCTTCGTTAAGCCTAAATACTCGTTAAGCTCTTCATCATAACAAGCGTGTTGCCAGTTATTAACATCTTGAATGTTAGCGCCTTGGAGATTAGCACCTTGGAAGTTAACACTTTGGAAGTTAGCACCTCGAAAGTCAGCATCTTGAAGATTAGCACCTCGAAAGTCAGCATCTTGAAGATTAGCACCTCGAAGGTCAGCATCTTGGAGATTAGCACCTTGAAAATTAGCACCATCTAAGTAAGCTCCTTGAAGATTAGCTCTTTGAAGACCAGCATTAGAAAAGTCTGCTTTTGTCATATAAGATCCTTCTAGTTGGATGTCTTCTAACGGCGCATCTCTCAATTTAACATCCGTAATATCCGCACCACTTAAGATTATCACCGACTTTTCTTTAATTAATTTAGATTCATGCAGAAAACGTATAATATGTCCCTTAAATTCACCATCTAACCTACGTAAAGCCGTTCTTGTTTGACCTTTTGCTATAGTTCTCGCATCTTCTACTGTATCCGACAAATCTTTGGCAGTTTTAATACTTTGAAATACTTCTAATTGTTCTTTAGTTGATTTAGGTTTTGTCTTTAAAGTTTCTTCAAAAGTCTCTTTAATTTTGTCATTCCTTAATTTTACTTCTTTTTCATTCTCTGTTAAATCTTTATCTAGACTTAAAGTTGATATTCCTTCTATATATTCTTTGAGTATAGTATGTTTATTATCTGTTTGTTGTGTATTAAATTGAGAATTACTTATATGCCATCCTGCCCATGCAACTAAACAAGGAATAATGATGGCTCCTAGCGAAGCTGCAAATAATTCGATAGGTCTAAATAATGTTAATTCTTGCGAATCTAATTTATTTAATTCTGGGTCTGTCTTTTCAGGTTTATTTTCATTGAATGTAGTTATATATATATTGCTGGGTTGTGTTGTTGTTGAATTAATTTCATCATTTATGGTGGTATTTACAGTTTGAAATTGTGTCTTTTCTGGTTTGGTTCCATTATTTGTTTTATTGCCATTATTTGCAATCATGTCATTAGCTCCCTGATTTTTAGTCAATATTGTTTTCGTCTCTAAGCAAGCATAAGCTCTACAGCAAACTTATCTATTGTTTTTACTTAGGTTAATTTAGCCACAAAATAAAAACAATGAAATTATAAATGTACCAAACCATACTAAAGTTGCATAACCTAAAAGTTTAGGAAGCAACATTGTTGCTTCTATATGTCTTTGTAAAAGAAAAGATGAATATGCAAAAAATGACTGATTATTCATACTTGCAATTTGCGATCGCTTAATTCCGGGTTTACGATTTGCAGTGTGGTAGATGACTCGCATAAAGATTTATTTGCAAAGTACGATGTAGTTGTTACATATTTCAGTTTGCAGACTTTCACCTACTGACACCAGGCAACTTTAGCAAGTTATCTTCAATTTATTTTCAACTTAAGCGTTTCAGAAACAAACGAGAGCGATCGCCTACATCAACCCTATTACCAAAAGTGCGTAGAAGCTCTGCTTCTTGTCGCCAGACATCCCATGATATTTCTCAAAATGCCTAATTACTTTCCCATTTTGATAAATTCAGCAAGCAAACCGGAGTTTGCTTACTCATTTGCTTTAAATGCTTTCTCATTTCAGTAGATTCAGCAAGCAAACCGGAGTTTGCTTATTCATTTGCTTTAAATGCTTTCTCATTTCAGTAGATTTAGCAAGCAAACCGGAGTTTGCTTACTCATTTGCTTTAAATGCTTTCTCATTTCAGTAGTTCGCGCATTTATAACAATAATCGCTTGTAGCAAAAGTTATTGCAGATTTGCCAAAATTCTCTCAGGCTGATCATACGGATATTTTTTAAGGTAAAGAATATCAACCGTACTATGTTACAAGGTGTATATCATGGCGCGTAGAAAAAGAAGCTCTCCTGTGTTACAAAAAGCAGTGCGGCGTGCGGCTGGTATGAACTCAATTGATCCAAATTTAGATGTGGGTAATGGACTCACTCTACCTGTTTTCTCAACTTTAATTGAGACGATGCGAGCTAAAGAGAATGCCTACAACAGCGCTCTGTCTAACCTAGATAAGTTATATCGTGAAATGCTTGAAACAGAAGGTAAATTAGCAGATATGACAGAGCATATGCTGATGGGAGTCGGCGTTCTATATGGTAAAAGCAGTGTAGAGTATGGCATGGCGGGAGGAGTTCCTAAAAATCAACGCAGCAAGGGACTGCGGGGTGAGTCGTTAACTTCTAGTCCTCAGCAACCGTCGTTTGTTGCCAATGTCGATGGTAACGGAAATGGCAAAAAACCAGCACCAACAAGTTAGGATGTGGGCTGTGACCGGAAGAGGCAGGGGGGAAGGGGGAAGGGGGAAGGGGGAAGGGAGCAGGGAGCAGGGGGAGCAAACCCTTCCCCTCTGCGTGAAGCGGAGCGGAACATGAAGAGAAGTCTGAGCGCCGGAAGCCGGCGCTCAGAACTTCAGGGTACAAGCCCCGCCCTTCTAGTAGTTCGCCAAGAGAACTTTGCAAGGTTAATAGCAGCAAAAAAAATCTCTTTCTCCCCCTGCTCCCTCTGCTTCCCCTGCACCCCCTGCCCCCTGCCCCCTGCCCCTTTTCCTCTTACTGACTTAGCACTATGTTATTGCAAGGTTCAAGAGTGTATGGCTTTGGTCTGGATTGTACAATTCTCTTAGTAAGATTAATAGGCTTAAACCTCATCTGTGGCAAACTTTATCCACAGATGATGATGTAATTAGGAGAATTACGATACTCATGAAGCTCGATAAATCCTCTCAAGAAGGTGCAACTTCCGCAGAATGTGCCGCCAAAGTAATGGAAACTGTACCCTCAGTCATGAGGTTTATCCGAGCTAAGATGCGATCGCACAAAGCCGCTTTTTTATCAATACCACAATTGCGATCGCTAGCGTTTCTCAATCGTAACCCCGGAGCTTCCTTATCTGATCTAGCAGAACATTTAGGTGTCACCTCTGCTACAGCATCAGCCACAATCGAACGACTAGTACAACGGGACTTAGTGCAACGGATAAACCATCCGCAAGAGCGCAGACGTATCGTCCTCACTCTTACAGAAGAGGGGAAATCTATTTTGCAACAATCCTTAGATGAAACACGCGCCCAAATTGCTGATCTTTTGGAAGGTCTGACAGCCGAGGAAATATCCCAAGTTGAAAAAGGATTGGTTTTACTTAAAAATGTCTTTGAGCAAACGGAATCCACCCCCCCCAAGCGCTGAAGCTAACCAGCACGACTCCTTTGAGGTTTTGAGGTTGGGAACTTCCAGAAAATGAATCAATTTAAAATTCAAAATTCAAAATTCAAAATTCAAAAAAGGTCAACTTGTCTAGGGGAGTTTCCCCACTTCAGCAGAGGTTGTTTTGTCCAGAAGCGGTAATTTTTAAACTAAGGGATATCCAGCTTTATCCACCTCAATGCGGACAACGTTAGCAGGAACTACGCCTGTAGGCGGTGGTAAAAACATTCCTCCATTCATCACTACATAAATGGCAGTGCGATCGCTTTCTATTTGACCAAAAGCAACTGCTGTACTACCAATTACACCTTGTTCGGCTTGAGCAACAATAGTTGTACTGCCGTCTGGTGTAATTTTTACTACGCTATTGTAGATATGTGTTGCTCCGTAAAGATTGCCTTCTACATCAAAAGCAAAGTCATCAATATTAGTCTGCTCGACAAAAATTTCTGGCTCACCAGGTTCATTTCCTGTACCAAGAGGGATTCGTAACAGCAACATTTTTTCCGTATTGGAAACGTAGAGAAAATTACCAAAACGCTTCAAGCCATTAGCCGCCGGAATGACGTTTTCCGAACTGCTACGAGCCAGTAAAGGATGTTCGAGCCAGATGGCGCTACGGCGTTGAGCTATATCAATCAACCAAATTGCACCCCGGTAAGAATCTGCTGCTAAATACTGAGTGTCGGAAAGAGGGGTAATACCGTTGAGAAATATCGCATCTGGCAATGTTAGCAAAGTTTCTACCGTGCCATCTGCGGCAACCAGAGAAACTACAGGTGTAGAATCAGCATTCCATCCAGTCACTACTAAACTGCCGTCGCTGGTGAAAGCCAAACCACTAACTTTCCCTGCAACGTTGGCATGAATTTGCTGATTACCATCTGGAGTAATGCGAACAATTTGACCAGCTTCATGATTAGTCACAAAGATTGTACCATCTGGTGCGATCGCCAAATTTTCTAAAAAAGTATTGACTGGAAACGAGGTAATAATTTTGGCAGGAGCCAATTTTATTGGTGTATCTGCATAAATAGGGGGTAACATTGCTGAATTTTCCATAAAAATCTACCACTGTAATTGAATCGGCCCGCCAAACTTCCGCATCTCTGCAAAAAATTGTCCTTGCGCTCCCCCATCTGGTAGGGTTGCTAAATAAACAGCTGTTTCGGCTCCTTCTTCTGCCGTAAATGGTGCATTCTCGCCTCCCATTTCGGTTTTCATCCAACCAGGAGAATAGGCATTCACAAGAATATTATCACCTTGGAGTTCCTTAGCCAGAAGCGCAGTTAAGCCATTTACCCCAATTTTAGAAATTCTATAAGAAGGAGCTAATGGGTAATAGTCATCGCTAATAGTGCTTAGAGATGCCATTTCAGTAGAAACATTGACGATGCGACCGTAGTTGTTAACTTTCATCAATGGGATTAGAGCTTGAGAAATTCTCAGTACCGCTAAAACATTAGTATCAAATGTGGTTTGCATAGTTTCTAGTTCCACAGTCAATAAGCTAGATTCTTCCGGCTTGACTGTGGGATTAATGCCAGCATTATTTACCAAAATATCTACTCTTCCGTAAGTTTGCTGCAACCAGTGTGTAAACTCTGCCACACTAGTATTACTAGTTACATCTAGCGGATGATAGCTTACATCAAGCCCTTCACTAGATAACTGCTGCTTGGCAGCAAGACCATCTGTTTCATTTCGACTCGTCAAAACAACGTGAATGCCAATTTGAGATAATTTCCGGGAAATAGCATATCCTAATCCGCGATTACTGCCTGTAACTACTGCAATCCTGGTTTGATGCGTCATTTTGATAACTTTCAATAACTTTTAGTTTCACTTTACTGAGATGTTATAAATTAATCAAATTGATTGAAATAATATATTTAAATCTCTTTGATATCGATGTCACGACTGTAGCGGGTATGTCCCATTTCTAAGCAATAGCGAATCTTAGCTGGATCTCCTACCTTACCGCCGTTAAGGTGTTTCATCTTTTGAGCAATGTCATCAATAAGAACTTCAACTCCTGTTGGGTAGGGGGTATGTACTTCTCGCTTGCCCTGATTGTAACGCGAGTACAGCGTTGTACCATTGCCAAAGTCCAGCACAGTCAACTTTTTGGGTAGTGGCTGTCCGAATAATGCTCCCATTCCTTCAGGTATCACCTTCAGCACTTCTACTTTCACTTCTGATGGTTTACCCGCCAGTATCGGCTGATATTCTCCATTTAATACTTTCTTCAATTCTTCTGCCAAACCAACATCATGCAAGCTGACAACCATCTTTAAGTGCCAAGCTTTGCGGTGTGGCAGATGTGCTAATGCTCCCAGCAAAGTGGTCAGCGCATTCTTGACTTTGTTTTCGTTGCTGTCGGTATTGCGCTCAAAATGAGAGCCAGAACGGAAAGCTGATTCGCCAACTGTGTAAGCCTTGCCTTCAAACTCTACCCGTCCTGGTACATCTTCCATGTCTGCTGTAGAAATATAGCTGGGAATGCGGACGACATCAAAGCCCTCAACTAAAAGTTTGAGATTGCCGTAACCATTATCAAACCCTGCTGGAAATATTTTTTGTAATGCGTGAACACTTGTCATTAATGTTAAATATGATACAAAAATTGATGGCGATAGAAATAACCTAAAAGCCACCTAAATATATTCCTATATGGGTAACAAAATGAACCAAAAGATTTATAAATGATTTCGGGATACACTTAGACTCTATATGTAGCCCAATAAAAATATGCCCTTTTCAAAATTTTAAGAGCATGATAAACGTGGTACTTATTCTTTACCCATAGCTTGACAAAATCACTCACGCAACACCGAACCCAGGCAAACGATAACGTTAGAATCTATTCAAGCTAAAGCTAGACTACTGAAAAAACATGGGCAGATTACCCCAATAATTCTTGTAGCTCAAGAAGATGGTCGTTATATCCTGTTGGACGGTCAACTGCGTACTGAGGGAGCAAAGCTACTAGGATGGAAGTCCATTCGGGCTGTTGTAGTACCTATGCCCAGGGATTTGACACAATCATCATTAATTACATTTCTAGGATTTGAAGACTTAAACCCATTAGATAAAGCGGAAGCAGTAATTCAAGAGGTTACTAAGGCAACTGCATTAA
>NZ_JACJQL010000046.1 GCF_014696625.1 Nostoc parmelioides FACHB-3921 | reverse complement strand
GTCGAAATACCCGCCTTCCCGCCATGCGGTATCTTTCAATTAGTGATGGAATTTCTTGAATATTTAAATTAGGAAATACTAAACTTGTTTCGGTTTGGATATATTTCTCACCTTGCAATTGGTAAATTTTGATGTCTCCAGCATCATAACACCAGATTTCAGGCACACCTAACCGAACATAGAGAGGAAATCTATCTAATGATTTACTCATAACATCAATTTCTAAAGCTAAATCTGGAGGTGGGTCTTGATTTAAATCAAAACTGAGCTTACCTCTAATTAAGGCTTCATTTTGGAAATAAAAGCAATTGTCAGATTCTATCCCAGCCTTTTTTAATTCTCGTTTCCAGGTAGTTGAACCATAACATTCATAATCTAACTCTAAAACTTCAGCCGTATCTTTGATAATGTCACCAATTATTTCTTTATAATATTCGTGTTCTGGTAATGGGGTCATAATCTCTAAAGTGCCATCATCGTAAGCAATCCTAGCTGCTCTACTTTCACCTAAATTTACTAATAAATTCTCAAATTGTTGCCAACTAATATTATGGAGAACTACCCGATCAGCACGAAGTTCAGTTAACAGCATATTTCCTCGCAGCATCAGTGAGTATTAGGCTGAGGAGTGTCAACCTACTTCATTTTATCAATGATGATTGATAAATATTTCCCAACCCTAACCACCTTCTTCCCACGGAACTTTCAACGATGAGCGATCGCTTCTATCCGGGTATACCTACAACAGATGATTTAATTAAGTAGATGAATAATCTCAAACTGATCTCAGAATATCAAAGCTTTGGCGGTAAACTCGGCTTTTATTCTCATCCGTCTTCTACCTGTAACGGGGAAATGCGTTTTGCTGTTTATCAGCCACCGCAAGCAGCCGAAAAACCTCTACCAGTCCTCTATTTTCTTTCTGGTTTGACTTGTACAGAAGAAAATTTTATGGCTAAAGCTGGGGCGCAACGTTACGCGGCTGAGTATGGATTAATTTTGGTTGCGCCAGACACTAGCCCGCGCAATACTGGAATTGCTGGTGAGGATGACGAGTGGGATTTTGGTACAGGTGCGGGTTTTTATGTGGATGCGACGGAAAAACCTTGGCGATCGCACTACCAAATGTATAGTTATATTGTGCAGGAATTACCTGCTTTGATTGCGGCTAATTTCCCTATACAACCTGAGAAACAAGGAATTTTTGGTCACTCTATGGGTGGACATGGGGCGCTGGTCTGTGCTTTGCGTAATCCCCATATTTTCAAATCTGTGTCGGCTTTTGCACCGATTGTTGCACCTATAGGCTGTCCGTGGGGTCAAAAAGCTTTTAGTCGTTATCTGGGCAATAATCAAGCAAGTTGGCTGGCTTATGATGCTAGTGAATTAGTCAAACAGTTGGGCTATCACAGCCAAATTCTCATAGACCAAGGTACGTCTGATAAATTTTTAACTGAACAATTATTAACGGATGTATTCGCCCAAGCTTGTAAAGCAGTTAACCAACCGCTTAATTTACGTTATCAAGCAGGCTATGACCACAGTTATTATTTCATTGCTAGTTTCATCGCAGATCATCTCCGTCATCATGCAATCTCTTTGGAGAAGTTGTGAACTACGCTATAAGGCGTTGCATAAATGCGGGATGAATTGAGACTTTTTTGTAAAGCAGAATATTGATTCTACCCTTCGGGTTCCGCTTGCGGTATGCGTCTTTGCGCCTTTGCGTGTTAGCGAAGCGGGGCGTAAGCCCGACAAAAATCATCCCACTAATCAGCAACGCCCGCTATAAATAACCTCTAAGCAAAATTAACAGAGGCTGTTAACCGTTGACAGTTAACAGCCCTAACGATGGACTTTACAACTTAAAAGCAGAATAGCCTAATATACTGAAAACGGAGGGATTAATAACGAAACCAGTCACGATTCCGGTCGTCACGACGGTTATTATCCCAACGACGGTTATTATCCCAACGACGGTCATTATCCCAGCGACGGTCATTATCCCAGCGACGGTCATTATCCCAGTGACGGTTATTATCCCAGCGACGGTTTTTGTCCCAATCGTTACGACGGTGATTATTCCGGTGACGACGGTGATTATCCCGATAGCGTCGGTCATTATCGCGGTCATAGCGGATATTATCCCAGTCATCACGACGGTCGTTATCCCGGTTATAGCGACTGTTATTTTGTCTACCTAACTCAAAGATAGAAAACGCTGGTGTGTTCGCGTCAGCCTTGGGGGAAATAGCCAAAGCTGAAGCGGATGCTATCAAACCAACAAGAAAAACAGAGGTAATGCGATTGATCATATGAGTCTAGAGTTATTGTTTGTAAGTTCTCCAAGCCCAGTCAATTTACGCAAAACAGATTCCACATAGCTTTCCATCAGACCGATTAATCTTCACTAGCTGGAAAGGTCTTCTTGGATGCAGAGAATTTTTTCATCTCTAATATAATTTTGCTAATAAGGTTTTGGCTGGTAACACTACATTGTTATATATTTAAATATTTTTTTACAAAAGAATAAATAAATTAAAATTTAGTGAGTGGTATTGATATAAAACAACATCAAAAACTCTGATAAATAATGGTAGTCTCTACAAGATATAAAGAGTAAACATCACTAATTTTAGGTAAGTTTTGATGTCAATAAAATTCCCCAATTCAGGTGCTAGTTAACTACTTGAAACTCAACACAAATCAACCTGAATGGCGTTGGCTGGGGGTAGATGATGAGTAAAATCGAGAAAAAACAAGACGTTTACTAATGCTGTGTTGTCAACCATGCAGCAAGAAAGTATTTCTTTGATAACCGCAAGTATCTCACACTTAATTTTCAAAGCGTAGAATTTTATGTCTCAGAGCAGTGCAAATACAGCAGCCTTACATTTAAGTAAAAAGCTACCTTTTTCCCTCAAGCGATTAGCAGATTTAGCTTACAACTATTGGTGGAGTTGGAGCGGCGATCGCCTAGCATTATTTCAAGCCATTGATCCCCAAGAGTGGGAACGCTGTGGACATAACCCAGTAGCAATTTTAGAATCGGTCAGCTACGAACGCCTCACCCAGTTAGCTGAAGACCCGTTTTATCTCAAGCAAGTTTCTGCCTTAGCGCAGGAGTTTGACCAATATATCAACCAGAAAGATACTTGGGTGAGTCGAGTCGCACCCCAAGTTTCCCACGAAAACCCCGTTGCTTATTTTTGTGCCGAATTTGGTATTCATGAATCTCTACCAATTTACTCTGGTGGGTTGGGTATTTTGGCTGGGGATCATCTGAAATCATCATCCGATTTGGGTGTACCGTTGGTGGGTATTGGCTTACTATATCGCCAAGGTTATTTTCGTCAACGCTTGAGCCGTCAAGGTTGGCAAGAAGATTATTATGTGGATAATTCCTTCCACCGGATGCCCATTGAGTTGATTAAAAATGAGCATGGGGAACCACTCACAATTAAATTGGAGATTCGCCAGCGCCAGGTAACAGTGCAAATCTGGCGCGTGCAAGTAGGAAGGGTAAGTTTATATTTACTCGATAGCGATCGCCATGACAATGATCCCATTGACCGTTGGTTAACAGGACATTTATACGGTGGTAACACGGAAACCCGTATCGCCCAAGAAGTTGTCTTAGGAATTGGTGGTGTCCGGGCGTTGCAAGCCTTGGGAATCAAACCTTCCGTCTATCACCTCAACGAAGGTCACGCCGCTTTCTGTACCCTAGAGATTGCTCGTCTGGAAATCGAACGTACAGGGAAATCCTTCTACGACATTGAAGCCAGCGTGCGGAATAGTTGCGTATTCACCACCCATACACCAGTTCCTGCCGGTCACGATGTCTTCTCCCCCGATTTAATCGACTCTTTCTTTGCCCACTACTGGACACAATTACGCCTCTCCCGTGAACAATTCTTAGCTTTAGGCGCACGGCGATTGGGTGACCCTTGGGAACCCTTTGGTATGACTGTGTTAGCCCTGCGGATGTCTCGCGCTTGTAACGGTGTGAGTGAACTACACGGTCAAGTATCCCGCAAGATGTGGACTGTCCTCTATCCCCAAAGAACGGAAGAGAAAGTGCCAATTGGTTACATTACCAATGGTGTACACGCACCCACCTGGACAGCACCTTTATTAGCCGACCTATATAATCAATACTTGGGTGCAGACTGGAAAACTCGCGCCATTGATCCCCAAATGTGGGCTAAAGTTGACGATATCCCCGATGAGGAATTATGGTCACGCCATCTCATCCTCAAAGAAAGATTAGTCGCCTACACCCGTTATAAAGTCAGAAAGTCACGGGAACATCGGGGTGAAGACCAAAGACTAATTCAAGCCAGTGATAGTTTACTTGATCCCAAAATCCTGACAATTGGTTTTGCTAGACGCTTCAGCCCTTACAAACGTGGCGACTTAATTTTACGTGATGCAGAACGAGCGTTACGCATTTTCAGCAACGCTGAACGTCCAGTGCAGATAGTATTTGCCGGCAAAGCCCACCCAGCCGATGAAGAAGGTAAACGGATTATCCAACGCTTGATGGAATGGTGTCATAATTCAGGCATTATCAACCGTGTTGCCTTTATTGAAGATTACGACATTTACACCGGACAGAAATTAGTGCAAGGTGTGGATGTGTGGTTGAATAATCCTCGTCGTCCTCTAGAAGCATCGGGAACAAGTGGACAGAAAGTCTGCTTCAACGGTGGGATTAATTGCAGCGTCCTTGACGGCTGGTGGTGTGAAGGTTACCAAGCCGATGCAAATGGTAAAGGCTTAAATGGTTGGGCGATTGGTGAAGATGCTCACACCAGCGACCAAGAATTACAAGACCGCATTGATTCCCAATCCCTGTATAAGTTGCTAGAAGAGGAAATTGTACCTCTATACTACGACCAAGATGCCAACGGGATTCCCCATCGTTGGGTGCAAGTCATGAAAGCATCCATCAAAACCAATGCACCATTATTTAATACAGACAGAATGATTGCTGACTACGTTACACAGGTGTATGTACCAGAAATCTCTACCCGTGTGCAGCCAATTTTAGCTAAGGTTCTGCTGTAGCTAATAATCTAAGTTTCCTGGTTCGGTAAGGGGGTAGTATATCTACCCCTTTTTTTGGTAATTATTGATAAGGATTAATTAAATTATCTAGCCTTTATAATTAAAATAATCTGGATACCTTGGTGAACAAAGATGAGTTTAGTCATTTCTGATGAGATTGTCCAAGCAAGTGGATTATCAGAAAAGGAATTAATTCTCGAACTGATTATCCTATTATTTCAAAAAAAGAACATTAGTCTTGGTAAAGCTTCCCAGTTGGCTCAAGTGCCTTTATTGCAATTTCAACATGAATTGGCAAAGAGAAATATTCCTCTTCATTATGATGAAAGTGACTTAGAAATTGATTTACAAAATTTGGGTATTCTTTAATAATTATGCCTATCGTTAGCAACACTTCACCTATTACTAATCTAGCTGCTATAGGCAAAATTCATTTACTAAAACAACTTTATGGCGGCATTATCATACCATCAGCAGTTTTTCATGAATTAACTCAGTGGGGAGATTCTATACCCGGAGCTAAAGAAGTTAAAACATTGCATTGGATTCAAGTTAACCCAATCACCAACGATGATTTAGTGGTGTCGTTAAGAAATAAATTAGATGAAGGTGAATCTTCTGCTATCGCTTTAGCATTAGAATTAAAGGCTGATTGGTTAATTATAGATGAACAGTTGGGCAGACAAATAGCAATTGAATATAATTTGAAAATTACAGGTATTTTAGGGATTTTGATAGAAGCAAAAAGTCGGGGTTTAATTTTATCAGTTAAACCCGTTTTGGATGATTTAATCAATATAGCAAAATTTTGGGTTAGTCGTTCTCTCTATAATCGTATTTTATCGATTGTTGATGAACAATAATAGGTAATAGATTTGTACCTATTACCTATTACCCATTACCCATTACACATTACCTACTTGCCAAATATTGATACATCTGCCAACGTGCATCAACTTCAGCTTGTGCTTGTTCTAGCAGTTGTTTAGCTACTTCTGGTTTACTTTTCGTCAACATCTTGAAGCGATTTTCTTGATACATTGATTGCTCTACTGATTGAGTAGGCGATCGCATATCTAACTGTAAGGGATTTTTGCCCTGTTGTTGCAACAGTGGATTATAACGATACAACAACCAGCGTCCTGATTCTACCAGGGCTTTTTGTTGGTTCATGCCTGTGGTCATGTTGATACCGTGGGCGATGCAATGGCTGTAGGCAATAATTATCGATGGGCCGTCAAAGGCTTCTGCTTCCAAAAATGCCTTGAGTGTCTGGTCATCCTTCGCACCCATCGCCACACTTGCTACATATACGTTACCGTAATTCATCGCCATTAAGCCCATGTCTTTCTTTTGTGCTGGCTTACCACTGGCGGCGAACTTAGCGACAGCTGCCTTTGGGGTGGCTTTGGAAGATTGACCCCCGGTGTTAGAATACACTTCTGTATCCATCACCAAAATATTCACATTGCGACCACTCGCCAATATATGGTCGATACCACCAAAGTCAATATCATAAGCCCAACCATCACCGCCAATAATCCAGACGCTTTTCTTGACTAGGTAATCTGCTAAGGATTTGAGATTTTGGATTTTGGATTTGAGGTGGGGGTCAAAGGTGGGAATTTTATCTAACTGTTGCTTTAACAACTCAATCCTTTGGCGTTGTTCCCAAATGTCAGCCTCGGTTTTCTGTGGTGCTTTGAGAATCGACTCTACAAGGTTATCACCCACTTCTGTGCTGAAATGTTGCAAAAGTTCCGCCGCAAACTCCCCTTGTTTATCTAATGACAGACGGTAGCCAAAACCAAACTCGGCGTTATCCTCAAATAAACTATTAGACCAAGCCGGGCCTCGTCCTTCGTTGTTTTTCGTCCAGGGGGTGGTGGGGAGGTTTCCGCCGTAAATGGAAGAACAACCAGTGGCGTTGGCAATGACTGCGCGATCGCCAAATAATTGTGTTAATAGTTTTACATAAGGTGTCTCACCACAACCAGCACAAGCACCGGAAAATTCAAATAGAGGTTCTTGCAGTTGTTGTTGGCGAATCTGGTTAAGTTTTAACTTGCGTCGGTCAGGATTAGGTAAATTCAAGAAGAAATCCCAGTTCTCTCTTTCCTGTTCCCTTAAAGGTAGCTGGTTTGCCATGTTAATCGCCTTCAGGGATGGCTCGGATTTATTTTTGGCTGGGCAGACATTTACACAAATAGCACAGCCTGTACAGTCTTCTGGGGCGACTTGGATAGTGAATTTTTGGTTAACAAAGTCTCTATCTTTAGCATCCACTGACTTAAAAGTCGGTGGCGCATTTTCTAACTCACCCGGCTGATAAACCTTAGCGCGAATTGCGGCGTGGGGGCAAACCATTACACACTTACTACACTGTACGCAGATATCTGTATCCCACACAGGTATTTCTTGAGCAACGTTGCGCTTCTCCCATTTGGCTGTACCTGTGGGAAATGTCCCATCAGGTGGTAGTGTACTTACAGGTAAGTCATCACCTTGCCACACCATGATTTTTCCCAGAACGTCCCGCACAAACTTGGGGGCGCTTGTGGAGAAGGGACTTTGGTTAGATAGGAGTGCTTCTTCATCTATCCATTTCCCTTTTTCCTCAAGAGGAATTTTCACTTCATGTAAATTTTCTAGGGTCTGGTCTACCGCTTGCAGGTTCATGCGAACAACTTCCACCCCTTTCTTACCATAGGTCTTTTCTATCGCTTGTTTTATTTTGGCGATCGCTTGCGCTTCTGGCAATACCCCCGCCAAAGCAAAGAAGCACACCTGCATAATGGTGTTAATGCGTCCACCCATCCCACTATCACGGGCGACTTGATTGGCGTTGATGACGTAGAGTTTGAGTTGCTTATCCAGAATTTGCAGTCGGACTTTCAGGGGTAAATTTTCCCAAACAGTAGCCGCATCATAAGGGCTATTTAACAATATAGTCGCCCCATGAGCAGCCGCATTTAAAACTTCGATGCGTTCCAAAAATCCCCAGTGATGACAACCAATAAAATTGGCTTGGTCAATCAAGTAAGTAGAACGTATGGGTTGAGAACCGAAGCGCAAGTGAGAAACCGTCATCGAGCCAGATTTTTTGGAGTCGTAAACAAAATAACCTTGGGCGTAATTGTCTGTTCCTTCCCCAATAATCTTAATTGAGTTCTTATTCGCCCCCACTGTCCCATCGGAACCCAAACCATAGAACATCGCCCGGACAACGTTATCCGGTTCCGTGGAAAAGCTAGGGTCATATTCTAGGGATGTATGCGTTACATCATCATTAATCCCGATAGTAAAGTGATTCTTCGGCGTAGCTTGAGCCAAATTATCAAACACAGCCTTCACCATCGCCGGTGTAAATTCCTTCGACGACAACCCATACCTTCCACCAATAATTTTGGGGACTGGGGACTGGGGACTGGGGACTGGGGAATTATTTTTATTTACCCATCCTTCATGAATCGCTGTAACTACATCTTGATACAAAGGCTCCCCCGCGCTTCCTGGTTCCTTAGTGCGGTCGAGGACAGCGATCGCCTGTACACTACTAGGTAAAGCCTGGATAAATCTCTCTACATCCCAGGGGCGAAATAGTCGGACTTTGAGAACGCCTACCTTTTCCCCACGGGCGTTGAGATAATCCACTGTTTCATGGACAGTCTCACAACCAGAACCCATGATGATAATTAGGCGATCGGCATCACTCGCGCCGTGGTATTGATATATTTGATAATATCTCCCCGTCCGTTCGCCGAATTTATCCATAATCCCTTGGACAATTGCGGGACAAGCGTTGTAGTAAGGGTTTGCACCTTCACGGGCTTGGAAGAAGACATCAGGATTTTGGGCTGTCCCCCGCAACAATGGACTATCTGGAGTGAGGGCGCGGGCGCGGTGTGCAGATATTTTATCTTCATTAATGAGCGATCGCACATCATCATCTGCTAAAAGCTCTACTTTCTGCACCTCATGGGAGGTACGGAAGCCATCGAAGAAATGCAAAAAGGAAACCCGTGTATCTAAAGTAGCCGCATGGGCAATTAAAGCGAAATCGTGACTTTCCTGCACCGAAGCCGAACACAGCATAGCAAACCCAGTACCACGCGCCGCCATCACATCACTATGGTCGCCAAAAATTGATAGGGCGTGGGTAGCCAAGGAACGCGCCGCTACGTGAACCACCATACTAGTCAGTTCACCCCCAATTTTGTAGAGATTGGGAATCATCAACAACAGCCCTTGAGATGCTGTGAAGGTAGTACTCAAGGAACCCGTTTGCAAAGCCCCATGCACCGCACCAGCCGCCCCGCCCTCACTCTGCATCTGCACCACACTGGGAACTGTACCCCATAAGTTAGGACGACCTTCCGCCATCCAAGCATCAGCCAATTCACCCATTGCTGAAGAGGGGGTGATTGGATAGATAGCAATTACTTCATTCAGTTTATAAGCAACACGGGCGACAGCTTCATTGCCGTCAATAGTTGCAAAAGTTTGGCTCATAATTTTATCCTTGTCCTAGCCCTAAACTGCACTTTCAGAATGTAGAGATAGAAGAATGAGAAATAGCCAGAACCAGGGAATTAAATGTATTTAATGAATGGTAATAGGTAATTGTTCTTTACCATTACCAATTACCTATTTTACAGATATTATCAGTATTCAACGGTAAGTGATATCATTATCAAAATGAGTATTTATATGGGGCTTGCGGCTACTGATTCGACTTCCTACAAATATTCCATATGTCAGTATCTCATCCGCAACACTTTATATATACATTATCTATTAACAATGTACTCTATTGGTAAACTGCCTAATTAATCGGCTTTTTAGCTAATTAATTGCATTTTCTGGGGTAGAGGTTCGGGATGATTTCCACTATCTTTTAACTGTGGACTATTGACTATTGACTATTAACGAATATTTTCAGATTTTGGCTGCTTGAAAATAGAAGATGGTCGCGGTATGGATTGCTCCCGTAACAAGAGTAAAGGAATACTTAAAAACCCCAAAATCATCACGACTCCAGTCATCAACCATACTGCCAATCGATTGGGTCGATAGTCGCCGCGCTCTATTTGCCAGAATACTTGATTGTAACGCCATGCAGCTAGAGCGATCGCCAAAATTCCCACAAGCACCAAAACAATCCCTAAATTCTCTGAGTTGAATAGAGGATTGACATAAGTTTCTTTTTGTGAAATCGCCATATCAAGCTGACGCAAAAATAACCCAAATCTCGCAATAGCAAACCCAAAACCAATCAAGGCGATAGAAGTTCGTAACCAAGCTAAAAAAGTCCGTTCATTCGCTTGATGCTCTCGCTGACGGTCTATTTTCGGCAGCTTATTCATAAAGTAATTGGTTCTTTGGCTTAGAGGAATACCAAAACTGAAATATTATCAGCAAAAGCTATTTTCTCTATCATTCGCTAGTAATAATTAACGTAAGGACTTCCAGTAAAAATATCCAAATGTAGGGTGCGTCAGTTCGATAGAACCTAACTATACTCAGAAATTATTCATACTGACGCACCCTACCAGACCAGATAATTGATTTTTTGGTGTTCCTAAGTATCTGTAGGGTAGGCAATGCCCACCAAAACCCGGATATAGTGGGCATTGCCCACCCTACATACAGTTCTAAGTAATGAGGTAGGCGTGAATAGTTAAACTCTGCGAAGAAAGCAATGGGATAAAATTGTATATAAATGTTAAGGCTTTATTTTCATGAATTGGTTGTTTTCTACACTGGTATTTTTCTTAACACTACTAGCGGCAGGTATCGCGTTATATCTCATTACTGCTAGACGTTATCAATCATCTAACTCCGTAGCCAATTCCTACGACCAGTGGACTGAAGACGGGATTTTAGAGTTTTACTGGGGCGAACATATCCATTTAGGTCATTATGGTTCGCCACCGCAAAGGAAAGATTTTCTGACGGCTAAATCTGATTTTGTCCATGAAATGGTGCGTTGGGGTGGTTTGGATAAATTACCCCCTGGTACTACCCTGTTAGATGTTGGTTGTGGAATTGGGGGTAGTAGTCGCATTTTGGCACGGGATTATGGATTTGCTGTTACAGGTATCACTATCAGCCCCCAACAAGTCCAACGCGCCCAGCAGTTAACACCTCAGGAACTGAATGCACAGTTTTTGGTAGATGATGCGATGGCGCTTTCTTTCCCAGATGGTAGTTTTGATGTAGTTTGGTCAATTGAAGCTGGCCCACATATGCCAGATAAAGCCATTTTTGCCAAAGAATTGATGCGGGTGCTAAAGCCTGGTGGAATAATGGTTTTAGCCGACTGGAATCAGCGAGACGATCGCCAAAAACCCCTCAATTTTTGGGAGAAACCAGTAATGCAGCAACTACTAGATCAGTGGTCTCATCCAGCTTTTTCCAGCATTGAAGGCTTTTCTGAGCTTTTGGCAGCAACGGGATTAGTAGAAGGGGAGGTAATCACCGCAGACTGGACAAAACAAACACTCCCCTCTTGGCTGGATTCTATCTGGCAAGGAATAGCTAGACCGGAGGGATTGGTGCGTTTTGGTCTATCTGGTTTCATTAAATCTCTGCGAGAAGTGCCTACCCTACTACTGATGAGGCTGGCATTTGGTACGGGACTCTGTAGATTTGGGATGTTCAGCGCTTTACGAGCTGACACTGTAACATCATCAGCAGAACAGACATCTGCGATCAAGGTTGCTCAAAAGTAATCAATTGCGAGATTCCACAAAAATACACTGTGCTGTTTCTCGATCCAAGGCGGTGCGAGTTCTGCCGACCATGATGATATAGGATGGAAAGCGTTGCTCTAGCACCAACTTGCTCCCCGGTAAAATCCCGAATGCCATCAGCTTTTGTAGTACAGCCTGATCTTGAGTTCGTAAACTTACTACCGTTTGCGGTTGACCGACTTTAACTGTTGATAAGGCGTTCATATTAAAAGTTCACTCCGAATAATATTAAACCGAGGTTGACAACATATCCCATAAGGAAGGCGAAGGGAAAAATAAACAGTACTATTGCCAAAGTAGTTTTAGTTCCCCGTTCCTTAATCAGCATTTGCAATTGGGCAATACAGGGTAAAAACAAAGTCAAAACGATCGCAGCTATCACTAACTGATTACCTGTCAAGCTTCCCTGTTGCTGCAAATCAAATAGTCCGGCTGCACCATAATCTCGACGGAAAAAGCCATAGAGAAATATGGGGGCTGCTTGTTTTGGCATTCCTAAAGCCAAGGTGAGAGGTTCAATGGCGCGAATAATTACGTCAAATAATCCCGTTAAACGTCCCACCCAAATCAACACAGATGCCCAGATAAATAAGGGTAATACTTCCAAGAAATACCACTTCATCCGCACCCAGGTTTTAGTGAAAACATTCCGTAATTTGGGCAAACGTAAAGGGGGAATTTCCATGTAAAACCTGCCGGAAGTCCCAGGTAGCAATCTGGCGGTGAGATACCCAACTACTAGGAAGATGGCGGTGATAAAACCTCCCCAAAACAATAAGGCGGCTGGTTTTTGTGCCAGTAGTCCCACAATTACACCCCACTGTGCTGCACAAGGTATGGCCAGAGAAAGTAAAAAGGTGGCAATTAATCGTTCACGTCTGGTTTCTAAGGTGCGGGTGACTATTGTTGCCATTGTGTCGCACCCCAAGCCCAACACCATCGGAATGACTGCACGACCAGATAAACCGACGGATTTGAATAAGCGATCCAGCATTAAAGATAAACGTGGAAGATAGCCGCTATCTTCTAGTAACGAGAACATCAAGAAGTAAGTGGCAACTACAGGTAAAACGATCGCTGTAGCATAACGGATTCCCAAGGTGATAATGCCATAGTCATGAGCAATCAAGTCTTGAATTGGTCGCCAGGGAATGATTTGCGCCGTGATTTGGTTGACTAATGGGTTAATTTGTACTTCAAAAAAGCTTTCGATGCGATCTACTAGTTCCCCTGCACCAAATTCACCGACAAATTTGTAAACTCCGTAGTAAAGAATAACCACAAGAATAGGGAAGCCAGTAATAGGGTTGACTGTGAGTTGGTGGAGTGTTTCTGTAATTGACGATCGCGCTTCTCTGGTTTCATGCAACACTGATCTTTCTATTGTCCGAGCCTGACTTTGACGAGTATTAGCGATCGCTAGCCCCAAAGGTTGATGAAGTTGATTTTGGGTAACAGTAATCAAAACTTCCAGATGACGACACTGTTCTTGGTCTTGTTGTAATATTTGCCATAATCCTGGGTCTTTCTGTAACAACAATAAAGCCAGGCTACGAGGTGATAGTGAGTAATTATGAAATAAATAGCGATTGCCCAATGTCTGCCACCACGATTCTAGTTGAGCGATCGCTGCTTCAATTGGTTCTGGATAGATAACTTGGCTAATCATGCCCTTTTCTCCTGATATCAAATACTTACGCTGGTATCATGGCAACCTGAACTGGCAGAAGTGAAGCTATCCTGTGTCGCAATTCATCTATACCTTGGTTCAAAGCAGCCGCCATACAAACTACTGGAATCCCTAATTCCATCTCCAGTAAGTCTGGTCGCAAATCCAACCCCCAACGTTGGGCTTCATCCATCATGTTGACAGCGAGTAAAATTGGTAGTCCAGCTTCTATCAGTTGAAAAGTTAAAGGCAGCATTCTTCCCAAATTCTTTGCATCTACCACATGAACCACAGCAACTACGGGTTCTAAAAGCAATAAATCTCTGGCAACTTTTTCTTCTTCACTGATGGGTAGTAGTGAATACATTCCTGGTGTATCAATCACTGTGATGCTTTGTTCCCCAATCTGCGCCAACCCACGACTTACTTCTACAGTTGTACCGGGGTAATTAGAAACTGTGACATAAATTCCCGTTAGTGCATTGAACAACACACTTTTACCAACATTGGGCATTCCTACCAAAGCAATTTGGGGATTGTGTGAAATATTGTCAGTCAATGGTCGCTGACTTTTAGGAAAAAATAGCGATTTAGGCGATCGCTTTTTACAAGATTGACCCTGAGATTTACATTTGTGACAATCCATAAGAATTTCTCGTTGAGATTAACTGCACATTATTCTCAACGAGAAACATGAGGAACTTGTGAGGAAATCTTCTAATATCAAGAAACACCCAATTACCCATTCCCAATTACCTATTCCCCACAATATCCCTCCAAGCTTGCACCACTCCCAGTAAATCCTGCGGCAAGTTATTCTGAGAAATATCGTTGTACTGTACTGTACCGTCTTCGCTGGTCAGAGTGTAGGTGATAAAATCAGCAGCACCTCTAGGGGCTGGGTAATTAATATTTTGGAACTCCTGTGATCTGCGTTCTAGCAACCGTTGGAATTGACGTACTTGCTGCATAGGAACACGGCGCACACTGCGCTCAGAATCATTCGCATCCCCAATCCGCACACGGATTAACAAACCATCATCACGTAATACTGTTTCGTAGGTTCTACCCGCAAAGCCACCGCTAGAAATTTCTCGAAATACTACACCTTGATCTAAAGGTGGTGGTAACTCGCTGGGACGAATCGGTACAGGGTTGAGATTACCATCATCTGAGATTTGGGTATCGTTAATTTGATTCCAAGCGGTAATAACAGCTTGTAAATTTCTCGGTACGCTATTTACAGAAATATCATTGTATTCCACTGTACCTTCTTGGCTAGTAAGAGTGTAAGTGATAAAGTCAGCACTGCTTCTGGGTGCGGGGTAGCGCAGATTATTAAATTCGCCTCTATAACGTTGTAGCAACTGCTGAAATTGCTGTAATTCTTGGCGACTCAGACGGCGCACACTGCGTTCAGAATCATTAGCATTACCAATCTGCACACGAATCAATCGACCATCATTGAGCAAAATTGTCTCGTAGGTTCTGCCAGTAAAACCACCACTCGCAATTGAGCGGAAGACCACATTCCTATCTAAAGGTGGCGGTAATTCACTTTCAGAAATAGGTATTGGTTGCCCAGAGTTAACATTACCAGTAGTTGTGCTAGCAGCTCGATTGAACTTGACTAAAAAGTTATTGTCAGTGTGATAAACGAACTTTTCCCGGCCTATTGTGACCGTAACACGCCAACCAGGCACTTGTGCGAAGGTACAAACGCCCCCATCTAAATCTAGACAGCCATTACTCCACACCACCCGTTCTGCTTGGGTAATATTTCTCGAACTGACTGCAATCTTGCTTCTACTGCGATTGGAAGCATCCGCTAACACTTCATCTATAATCGATGTTGGTAAATTTGCACTGGGATTACTTCCAGTTGCTAACCGGACTCTATCACCATTTTCATTACTGACAAATACCCAACGCTGATTCCCAGCACCTACAGTTACTTGCCAACCAGAGACTAAAATTTGATCGCAAGGATTGGGAAAAGTGGAGACTTCACAACCTTCAACCCAGTTAGTCGGCTGAAATTCCACAACACTCAAAGCCCTAGTTGGCAATCCTGAGATTTGTCGCGCCTCTGCTAATACAGCATTTCTCACATTTTGGGGTAATCTACCTGTGTTAAGTTGTTCGTTTAACCTAACCACAGAACCATTTTGATTGGTGTGATAAATCCAGGTTTGTTTACCGCGAGAAACTACAACTCGCCAACCTGGAACTAAAGCCTGAGAACAGAGTTCATCCGGTCGCTGTAGTTCTAAACAACCATTGCGCCAAGTTTGTTGACGATAATCAGTGATTTTCAAAAAGAGGGAAGAAATTCCTTCTCTATTTGATAAATCCCGCAACACAGCATTAGCTACAAGGCGCGGTAAGCGGTTCGCTGGAACATTTTGTGCTAAAAAATCGATAGATGAAGCGCTGGCGTTCTTTATAAGTGTCAACCCACCACCAACAGATAGAATACCAGTCAAGATTAAAGCAGTAATAATTTGAGCCTGTTTAGTATAACGATAAATTGGCAGCATAATTCCTAAGATAAAACGCTGACATCAGCGTCTAGAGTTCAGTATTGCAATGTTCAAGAATTAATACCTAAGAAATCAGATAAATTCCGTAATTATTCCCCAGATAACATTACTTGGGACTTCTTGCTGGTATGTCTTCTGATGTATAGCTGTTGACGGTTGACGGTTGACGGTTGACAGACTTGAAAGCCTTGTGTTGTCACCGTTTGCTCTTAGCTTGATGTCCTAATCTATCTGGCTACGGCTATATAGCTGGGGACTGGGTGAAAAGTCTTTTTGTGTCTAGGTTGTATCATCTGTTGATGTCCTAGCACTACTGGCGACAGCTATATATGTGAAGATGGACGCTCGTGTATTAATTTTTTGTTCCTAAGTATTTCTAGAGAAATAGAAAACAGTTGGTCAAAGGAAAAAATCTTTTACCTTTTTACTTTTTACTTTTTTGTTCCCAATCCCCAATCCCCACCAGTCTTAAGCAGTTAGGGCTGAAGTTTCCATCAGTGGATTTTGAACCCCATCGAATTTAATGGTGTTAGCTGCCCAGTTTTTTAAATCGGGTGCTAACCAGATTAATTTCTGAAGAATTTCATCATTTACCCATAATACCAAGGGGAAATGAAAGTCTTTACGAAACTCATCTCGCATGATATTTGTACTGAGAATGAGTTGGTTAATGGCCTCTACCGATTCTAAACCCCGAATCATCAGAACTTCCGGTTGAGTATTGCCCAATCTGGTTTTAATGGTTGTGTATAGTGTCTCGTCCGTTGGTGAGAGGGTAATCTCTTGAATGTTGGTTGAAGAAGATTCTTGTAAGGAATTAAGGGTTTGCTGCTGTTTTTTCACAGAGTTGGCACAAGCTAAGATGAGTGAGAACTCGCCAGTAGCCAGCATCAGCGCCCTTTCTAATCTTTTTGTGGCGGCTGTCATGTCTGTCAATAGGTCTTGCGAGTTACTTAAGCTGTTCATTATCAACCTGATCCGTGGTTTCTAAAGTTGCTTAACACAGTGATAGAGTTACTTAGTGTATTCTTATTACTTGTTTAAGTAACTATTTGATTTTTTATCCTAAGCTTTCGTTATTTTTACTTAGAATCACCATAAAGATACACTATTTTTCCAAAATTAGTTAAAAATTTACATAATTATCTAATGAATATAAAGATTATATGGGATTGACAAACAGGTAAGAGCAGAAAATTTTCCAGCTTTTTGAGCTAGCAAATCCCATGCCAAAGGTAGTTTTGCCGATTTGAAGACAACTTTATCAGCCTTTTATGGCAAGGCTTCTGACCACTCAACGCTAACAAAACGGTGCAACTTCTGCTTAACTATTACAGTCATGCTTCATGTTTTCTTAGCAGATGTTTGTAACGATTTATGAAAGTATTTGTGAAGTGGTGTAGTGGATCTTTATTACCTAATATTGCAGCAATTAAAAAGCAGGTATTCTTTGGCTTAATGATGGTTTTGAGTGTTGTGGCTACGGTGATGCTATCGTTTCCCTTAAACGCTCAAATTACGCCTGGTGCAGGATTAGCATCTGAATTGAGAGGGGTATGGTTAACCAATATTGATAGTGATGTATTATTTGAACGAGATCGCCTCAAAACATCTTTACAAAGTTTAGATAAACTCAACTTCAACACCGTATATCCAGCAGTGTGGAACTGGGGATATACACTTTACCCCAGCAAAGTTGCAGCCAAAGTTATTGGACGAGCGATCGACCCCACCCCAGGATTACAGGGGCGAGATATGCTCAAAGAAATCGTCACGGAAGGACATAAACAAGGACTAACCGTAATTCCCTGGTTTGAATTTGGGTTCATGGCTCCAGCCGATTCGCTCCTCGCCAAAAACCGTCCCCAATGGTTAACCAGTCGCAGCAACGGTAGTCGCATAGTCAAGGAAGGTAAACACGATCGCGTATGGTTAAATCCCTTCCGGCCAGATGTTCAACAATTTATCCAAGATTTAATCGTGGAGATTGTGAGAAACTATGACGTTGATGGTATTCAATTTGACGATCATTTCGGCTTACCTTCAGAATTAGGCTACGATGCCTACACAGTAGCTTTATACAAAAAAGAACACCGTGGTCAAGCCCCCTCCAAAAACCCCCGTGATCCGGAATGGTTACGTTGGAGAGCCAGTAAAATTACCAACTTCATGCAAAGAGTATTTAAAGCGATTAAAGCTACTAAAAAAGATTGCTTGGTTTCCGTTGCACCTAATCCTCAGCGTTTCTCCTATGATTACTTTTTAGCAGATTGGCAGAAATGGGAAAGAATGGGACTGATTGAGGAACTGGTATTGCAAATTTACCGGGATGATTTAAACGTTTTTGTTCAAGAATTAGAATATCCAGAAGTCAAAGCAGCCAAAGCACATATCCCTGTGAGTATTGGGATTTTATCTGGGCTGAAAAATCGCTCCGTACCTATGCAACAGATTCAAACCCAAGTACAGAAAGTACGCGATCGCAACTTTGCTGGCGTTTCTTTCTTCTTCTACGAAACCCTCTGGAATCTCAGCCAGGAAGCATCCGCAAAACGTCAAGCCGGCTTCCAACAAATATTCTCCCAACCAGCCAAATATCCCAATCTGATTACAGGTTGGAAGCCATAAATAAACGCGACACACCACGGAAGAATTGAGGCTTCTGTGGTGTATGGGGCTGCAAAGAATTGCCCTTTTTTAAGTTTTATCAGAGACTGTTAACCATAAACGAAAAATCAGCCAAATTCTTTCATGCGTCGAGATTCGATATTTTATAAACTGTTCCAACAATCTCCCAGTTTACTATTTGAATTATTGACAAACCCTCCTATAAATGCGGAGTCTTATCGATTTGATTCGGTAGCTGTTAAAGAACCAAAATTTGAAATCGATGGGGTATTTTTACCACCAGACAGCGAAAATCCTGGTGTTGTGTATTTCTGTGAGGTGCAGTTCCAAAAAGATGAACAGCTTTATGAAAGAGTATTTGCAGAATCCGCGTTATACTTCTACCGCAACCGTGCTAGATTTAGCGATTGGCAAGCGGTAATCATTTATCCATCGCGCTATACCGAACAAAGCGATGTTTATCCCCATCGTGCATTACTGAACAGCAACCAAGTTCATCGAGTGTATTTAGATGAATTGGGTGATATTCGCTCTTTGCCCTTATGGTTAGCATTGATGGTTTTAACTACGATAAATGAAGAACAAGCACCCTTGGAAGCTAGATATTTATTAACAAGGAGTCAACAGCAAGCATCTCAACCATCAAACCGCGCCATAATAGAGATGATCACAACGATAATGGTGTACAAGTTTGAACAATTAAGTAAAACAGAGGTAGAAGAAATGTTGGGAATTACACTTAAAGAAACGAGAATTTATAGAGAGATTAAAGAAGAAGGACGGGAAGAAGGGCGTGAAGAAGGACGGGAAGAAGGACGGGAAGAAGGGCGTGAAGAAGGGCGTGAAGAAGGAAGACAGCAAGAGGCTGTGAATCTGGTTATTCGATTGCTAACTAAGCGATTTGGAGAAATTTCTCAAGAAATGCGATCGCACATTTCCACTCTACCTCTACCGATTCTCGAAGATTTGAGCGAAGCGTTATTAGATTTTACAAGTTTGGCTAATTTACAAGCTTGGTTAGAAGCCCTTTAAGATGAAATTGAGTTTTCAGATCCCCGACTTAGAAAAAGTCGAGGATATAGCTAAGACTGAACTAACCACCAATCCCCAAACGCCCAGCCAAAGCAGGAGTTAGAGGTAAAAGGGTAGTAATCATCAAGAACAAAACAAGCAAGCATAAAGCCGCCCTAGCATCATCGGGTTCGCTAATTTCATTCAAGTTGGGACGTTCTAAATCCCGTTGTAAGAACAAAATCACGATCGCCCAATACATCGCCAGTGCATTACCCAGAGAAACCAATGCCAACACAATTAAAGTAGCAAATGTTGCTCTACCTGCGGTTTTACGTCCGTAAATTGCCTGAATAATCCGACCACCATCTAAGGAGCCAGCTGGCATTAAGTTCAAAGCGGTGATGACCAATCCTAGCCAACCAATTATTACCAATGGATGGACGTTGACTAAAGGCGATTGCAGCGCCGAACCCAAGACAACCCGTGCTAGACTACCGACCAAAATTGATCCTTGAAAAAACTGATTGGGTAACTGAAATAAACTGCCTTGGTGGGATAGCAGCAAACCCACAATCAACATGAGCAAAGAAACAATCCCACCAGCTATCGGCCCAGCGACCGCAATATCGAATAATACTGAGCGATTGGGTAATAGTGACTCGAAGCGAGTAATTGCCCCAAAAGAACCGATTTGTACAGCCGGCAAAAAGAAAGGCCAGCTGAGGCGGACTTGATGACGGCGAGCAAGTAACCAATGCCCAATTTCATGAGCCACTAAAATGGCAAATATCCCGACCCCTATGGGCAAAGCCTCTGGCAATCTGGCTGGAGTGGAAAATAAATCAAAATTCAAGAGTAATCCAGCAGTTTCTAGGCTAGTGCCGATAGTTGCTATACCCAGGATGGCAGCAAAAGCCTTCTGTGGTAATGTTGTCGGGCGTGGATCATTAGTGCTGGGTAACACAATCACCACAGGCTTAGTGTCTGTATTTTCTACTAAAAATAGGCGATACTTTTCACCTAACTTGTCTTGCAAACTCTTACTCAGACGAGTATGAACCTCTTGGGGTTCGCCGCGTAGATTACCTTTGAAGATAGCACCTTCTTGGTAGGCGATCGTTTCTGTGGCAAAAAAGGTATCAATCCCGAAAATGCCTTTAATTACATTTAAGTCTTCTTCGGGGATTGGCATGATTTCTACAACTACCCCCACAGGCTGGGGGATATTTTCTGGCGTTGGTGAAGATTCAGCCGCCAGCCTTTCCGTTGCCCGTTGCTTGAGGATGGCATCTTGTCCAAGCGATCGCAACTGTCTACCCAAATAGATGTACAATCCAGCAGAACCTACGACCAAGAACAATATGCCGACGATGTTGATATAAATCCCGGCAGCAAACAAACCAAAAAATAACAGCCAGGGAGCCATTAATACCACCGACTGCAACCAGGCTAAGATTCCCAGTTTACCAAAAGGTCTGGCGCGGTAAAAGCCCCAACCCAAAATGGTGAAAGCTACAAGTAAAATTATTCCCAGTATAGAAGTCTCTGAGGAAGCAAACATTTCCCAACCCTTCGCTGTGAAAGACTAAGCCCGAATTAGGCCGGTGTTATAGATACATTACCAATCTATAACGAGGTTGTGACCTGCCCAAATAACAAAGGGGGTAATTTTCCATTTTTTAGTAGGGGAGAGTTGCAATTGATAACTTTATGCAAGCCTCTCATCCTTTGGGAAGTGTTCAAACTGGCTGTATCCTCCAAAAATTGATTGAACACCATATAAATTCTGCATATCTTCGTGAATATTACCGAATTAATCAAGATTTCTATTATTCTCTTACTCGTTGCCACAGGTGTAGCGTTGCTATCCCGGCGATTGCGAGTTCCTTATGTCACAGGGTTAGTATTAGCAGGTTTGCCTATAACTGAACTCTTGTCTCGTCCCATTGGTTTAGACCCGGCGCTGGTTTTAAATCTTTTCCTGCCTATTCTTATCTTTGAAGCCGGTATCAATACAGATATCAGCCGCTTACGTAGTACATTCAAACCAATTGCCCTGCTGGCAGGGCCAGGGGCTATACTTTCCAGTGCTATTATCGCCATCTTGTTAAAATTTGGGCTGGGATTGAATTGGATACCGGCTTTTCTTGTAGGAGTAATTCTGGCAAACACGGATACAGTTTCCATGATTGCCGTATTTAAAGAAATACCAGTACCCTCCCGCCTTTCTACCATCGTTGAAGGAGAAACTTTATTTAACGATGCTGCGGCCTTAGTTTCCTTCAATTTAATTTTGCAAGTATATTCGACTGGTTCGCTCACTTTAATAGAGGGAATCCAACAACTGCTATTTATTTCTGTGGGTGGCTGTCTTGTTGGCTTAGTCTTAGGCTACCTGAGCATACCTGTATTTAACCGTTTAGATGATCCCCTAAGCAGCCTACTGCTGACTGTGGCAGTTGCCTTAGGAACTTTTCAGGTTGGACAATTTTTAGGCGTATCCGGTGCTGTAGCTGTAGTGGTCGCTGGTTTAATTTTCGGAAATTTTGGGCTGTCTGGCAATACTTCTGCTTCCAGTCGCATTACCTTATTGAGTTTTTGGGAATATGCCAGTTTTACTGCTAACACCTTTATTTTTCTGCTAATTGGTGTAGAAATCAATCTAATCACGCTTTGGCAAACTTTGCCTGCAATTCTACTGGCTGTTTTGGCTTATCAAGTCGGGCGAGTTTTGACAATCTATCCTTTACTCGCAGGAGTTAGTTGGTTTGACAGGCCAATTCCACTACGCTGGCAACACTTATTGTTTTTAGGCAACATTAAAGGTTCACTGTCAATGGCTTTGGCGTTAAGTTTACCTACCACACTGCCAGGACGGGAAAGTCTTATTACTATAGTCTTCGGCTGCGTCCTAGTGTCCTTGGTGGGGCAGGGGTTAAGCTTACCATTATTAGTCAAACGTTTAAAATTATCCCAATTTTCACAGTCACAGCAACAGGTTGAAGAATTACAAGCCCAACTAATCACAGCCAAAGCCGCACAAGACGAATTAGATACCCTCTTGAAAACGGGAGTGTTACCAAAAGCTGTATACGAGGAAATGCGTTCAGCGTACCAAGTACAAGTAGCAGGTGCAGAAAAAGCTTTACGAGAGTTCTATAATCGCCGTCCAGATGAATTTGATCATAAAAGTGGCGCACTTAGCAAACTCGATGCTATCCGTCGGCGTTTACTGCTAGCAGAAAAAGGCGCACTCACACAAGCAATGCGTAAACGAATTCTCTCCCAAGATATTGGGCAGAATCGGATACAAATTATTAATGAAAAGTTGCTACAACTGGACGATGATTAATAGTTATTCCACAGGTTTATCAAAGAAAGACAGAAGGCAGTCCCAATAAAAAAATTTCATTGGGACTGCCCTCTGTCTCCTGCCTTCTTCAATTTTGAATTTTGAATTTTGAATTTTGAATTTTAATAACCTTACCAGGACTAGTAAAAGAAATTCCTTGCTGAAAATCAGTACCAATCATGATTGCTTCCACTATCGGTTCCGAGACTGCTGTTGCAGCTATCCACTCGACAATAAAGTTTGCGCCTAAACCGCCACTAGTATCACTTTTATCGATAAAAAAGTCAGTAGAAGCTAGGGCATCAAGTTGAATCGGACGTTCTAAATACTGCTTAATTAATTTTCCATTTGAGTCATAGTAACGCACAGAAGTGATGATGATTGGATTTGACAGGTCTGTGTTGCGAATACTGAGTGTAGCGGCTAAATTAAAAACCTCCTGGCGATTGTAATGATAAATGTGGGAATAGATGGGAACATAGATGGTTTGTCCCATTGCTATCTGAAAATTTTTATCTAGAGTCACCACCTTTTGGGATGGGGTCGCTAAAGTATTTTTTTTTGAAGGCTTTAAGGTCGTCTTGGTTGATGCACAAGACACAAGAACCATGATTATGATCGCTAAACAAAAACGTCGGCAAAACTTCATCAAACTATTTACATCCTTCGATAAAGTCAATCACTTGATGCAGAGAACCTGGTTTGGTTGCAATTAATATAGTTGAACCCGATTCTAGTACGGTACTACCATTAGGAATTACCAAATCTTCGTGGGGATGGGGTTGGTAGCCAATAATGAGGGAACCTGAGGGAAAGCGAGAATCCTGAGCAATTTCGGCTAGGCTACGATTGGCTACATAACAACTATTGGGAATAGAAATTTTTAAAACTTCAATCTGTCCTTGCTCAAAGTGCATCATTGATTCCACTTGTGGATACTCGATCGCATTCACCATCGTGGAAACTGACAGTTCAACAGTACTAATAACATGATTAGCGCCTGCCAGACGCAATGGTTCAGCAAAATCGGCATGGCGCATCCGTGACAGAATATGGGAAACACCGTAGTGTTTAGCGAGTGTTACCATTGCTAAATTTAAGGCATCACTTCTGAGAACAGCCGCCAAAGCGTCAGCTTTACGGATTCCCGCTTCTAACAATACTTCTGTACTCACCGCACTACCTTCAAAAGCCATTGCTCCTACTTGTTCACGAGCGTAACGGCAAGCGGTATGGTCAACATCAATTATGGCAACAGTATGCCCCAGTTCCACCAGTTTTTGCGCCAGGCTTAACCCCACTAAGCCGGCTCCACCAATCAGTACGTACATGACTACTCCTGATATTCCAAGATTCCTTACTTCACTGTAGTTGACGGATGACTAAGGCAGTTTCCCAGGACATAAATTTCACCACCAAGGATGAAAAGATCACAAGGATTGATACAAAAGCTTAAAGTCTTCGCCTATACCAGAGATGTGTGAACTAGACTAGAACGGCAGGGTAATAATTTAAGGAATACTATGATGAGCGATCGCGACTACACACTAATCCTCGACAAAAGCGGTAGTATGTCTACCCCTGACCAAGCAGGTGGTAGAAGCAGATGGGAAATAGCCCAAGAGTCAACCCTAGCTTTAGCCAGGAAGGCTGAACAGTTTGACCCAGATGGTATTACTGTTTATCTATTTTCTGGCAAATTTAAACGTTACGACGATGTTACCTCAGCTAAGGTCGCCCAGATATTTTTAGAAAATGACCCGGCCGGAACAACAAACTTAGCAGGTGTACTGCAAGATGCCTTGAATAACTACTTTCAACGCAAAGCTGCGGGTAAAACTAAACCCAATGGTGAAACAATTTTAGTAATTACTGATGGCGAACCAGATGATCGCAAAGCCGTATTTGAAACCATCATTCATGCTACCCGCCAGATGGAACGGGATGAAGAATTGGGTATCTCCATCATTCAAGTAGGTTCAGATGCTCAAGCTACTAAGTTTCTCAAAGCTTTAGACGATCAATTGCAAAGTGTTGGTGCTAAATTCGATATTTGCGATACCATCACCCTGGAAGATTTAGAAGATATGAGCCTCGCAGATGTGTTAATGAATGCAATCACTGATTAGTTATTAATTCAACTGAATATGATGTTAGAAAATCGTGATTACACCCTAATTATCGACCACAGCGCCAGCATGGCCAATCCAGATGGCAATAGTGGAAATAGCAAATGGCAAGTCATACAGGAATCAACTTTTGCTTTAGCTCGTAAATGTGAGGAGTTTGATGCTGATGGTATTACTGTCTATTTATTTTCTAGAACTTTTCAGCGTTACGATTATGTAACTTCAGCCAAAGTTAAACAGTTATTTGCAGAAAATTCCCCCAGCGAAACCACAAATCTAGTTGGCGTACTTCAAGATGCCATCAATAGTTACTTTCAGCGCAAATCTCTAGGAAAAACAAAGCCCGCAGGAGAAGTCATCTTAGTAATTACAGATGGCACACCTGTTGATAGTCAAGCTGTATTTGAAGTCATTATTAAAGCGACTCATCTTGTAGAAAATGCTAATGAATTGAGAATTTCCATTATTCAAGTAGGTTCGGATTCCCACGCAACTAAGTTTCTTAAAGCTTTGGATGATCATCTGCAAAGTGTGGGTGCTAAGTTTGATATTTGTGACACTATCACTTTAGATGAATTAGAAGTAACTAATTTATCAGATGTGCTGATGAAGGCGATTATTGACTAGTTAATTTTAATTATTTTTGTTAGCGATGGGAGAATTTATTGATGCTAGAAAATCGTGATTACACTCTCATTATCGATAAAAGTGGTAGTATGGCTACCCCTGATCAAAAAGGTGGTAGAAATCGCTGGGTAACTGCACAAGAATCTACCTTGGCGTTAGCTAGTAAATGCGAACAATTTGATCCAGATGGCATTACTGTATATGTCTTTTCTGGCAGATTTAAGCGCTATGAAAATGTTACCTCAGCCAAAGTTAATCAAATTTTTCAAGAAAATGACCCATCTGGAACCACTGATTTAGCGGCTGTGCTAAAACACGCAACTGATGATTATTTTCAACGCAAAGGCGCTGGTAAAACTAAGCCCAATGGTGAGACAATTTTAGTAGTTACCGATGGTGAACCAGACGATCGCAAAGCCGTGATGAGGGTGATCATCGAAGCCTCCCGCCGGATGGATAAAGATGAAGAATTAGCCATTTCCTTCATTCAAGTCGGCTCAGATGCTCAAGCAACCCGCTTTCTCAAAGTTTTAGATGATGAATTGCAAGGTGCTGGTGCTAAATTTGATATCTGTGACACCATTACAATGGAAGATATGGAAGATTTGAGTCTTTCCGAAGTGCTACTTAATGCTATTACAGATTAGCTATGGATGCTCTAGACAAGCTGTTATCTCAAATCAAAGCTGAATACGAGAACGAACAAACACAACAACCAAATATCTTCAAATCCTTCAGTCCTTCTGAACCCAAGTCATCATCCATGATGGATAATCTATTGGCAGAGGTTCAAGCAGATATTGCTGCTGAAGATGCGGCTGAGGAACTGAGAAAACAGCAAGAACTAGAACAAGAAAGACTTCGACAAGAACAAATCAAAGCTAAACAGCGAGAGGCTTTAAAACAGCAAGCACAAAATTGGTTAGAAAAACTAGACCCCTTTTCTCCAGAAGGACTTTGGTTTGAAAGATTTGCTGAAAGCTACCCCTCTAAATTAGAAGCAGCAATTGAATATTTGCAAAGTAACTAATTGAAATAACTTTGGCTTTGGTGATTATTTGTTTGCTAAATGCTTCACACCCCATTCGTGCATAGCATAGAGAATTGGCTGTAAGCTTTCCCCCAAAGGTGTTAGAGAATATTCTACCTTTGGGGGGATTTGTGCATAAACTTGTCGATGTATAATCCCGTCGTCTTCCATTTCTCGCAGTTGTTGGGTAAGCATCTTTTGTGTAATTCCGGGTAAGGCTCGCTGCAATTCCCCAAATCGTTTGACACCTAACATTAATTCTCTGATAATTAAAACCTTCCAGCGTCCGCCAATTACCTTTAAAGTGGTTTCCACTTCACAAGTGAGCTTTTCATCTTTTTGTGCTTCAGCTTTCATAGTTACTTTTAAGTAAGTAGCTTACTTTTAAGTGCGTACTTTTCATATCAACTTTACATAGTTTAAAGTCGATTCAGCAAGTACTTTTGAACTTGACAAATATATTGATGAGTGGTGAGTAATGAGTCAGTACATTCTGACTCGTCGGTAAATAGTCTTGCAACTTAACACTCAGTACCGACAACTATTCTCTGCGTAACGGTAAATAATTTATTTATGGCAAATATCCTTCACATTGATTCTAGTCCACGAGGCGATCGCTCTATTTCCCGCCAACTCTCTTACGAGTTCATCACATCTTGGAAAGATAGCCATCCTGGTGATACCGTAACTTACCGGGATTTAGGTCATAACCCTGTTCCCCATGTAGATGAATCTTGGATTGCTGCGGCTTTTTCTTCACCAGAATCACACACCCCTGAACTAAAATCAGCCATAGAACTATCTAATAGCCTCATCGATGAACTTCTCGCCGCCGATCGCTTAGTTTTTGGTGTGCCGATGTATAACTTAAATATACCTTCTACTTTCAAGGCGTACATTGACCAAATAGTTCGTGCAGGACGTACCTTTAGTGTTGATGCAAATGGCTATAAAGGTTTAGTTGATAGCAGCAAAAAAGTACTAATTATTACCTCGCGCGGTGGTAGTTATCCACCAGGAACACCCTATGCAGCCTATGACTATCAAGAACCTTATCTCCGTGCTATCTTAGGGTTCATGGGACTAACAGATGTTACCTTCATCCATGCTGAGTCCTTGAACATGGGCGAAGATGCTCGTGAAAAATCTCTCGCAGATGCGAAGGATGCGATCGCTCAAGCTGTAGCTAATTGGTAGCGATCGGTGAGACACTAACGTAAGTTGCTAGTTATGTAACTATGATGTAATAACTAGCAACTTACGTTAATAATTAACACTCAAGTGGCTACGTTCTGCCGAATAAACGCAAAGATGGCAATTTTGGGTTAGTGAACCACTAGAACCAATCCACTCTATTTCATCAGCATCAGTTCTGGCTTAGGTAACACAGAGACTTGGAGTGGGTCGTAGCCTAATTGTTGAGTAATCCGTTCCCTCGCTAAAGTGCGGTACTCCCAAAAATGTTCTCCCGCAGCGCATAGACCTAAATACATATTGAGAACTTGAGGCTTTTTCACCAGAATCGTCCAGAGTTGTTGCCAAAACTGCCAGCGAATTTCCGGTCGTCGTAAGCCCTGATGCCAGATTAACTGAGCAACGAGCCGCAATCCCTGACCCGGAGAAAATTGCATTGTTTGCTTTCGCTTTGAAGACACGCCAATACTCAGACATTGCTGAAAACATCGCCGGAGATAGTTGCTGGGTTCGTACAACGTCCACAAGCCGTCTACATATTCTCTAGCGATCGCATCGATGGAACGGGTGGGAATAAAATTCATTAAGGTATTTTGGTCTCCCACTTCAGTACCACCAATACCCTGATTCTCTAATAAACGCTGCTCTTTTTGCAGACGAGTCCACAAAGCAGTATTGGGTAAAGCTTGAAGGATACCCAACATCGGTTGAGGAATACTTGTTCGTTCTACAAAAGCTTGAATTCGTTCTCCTGCTCCTGGGCGTTCTCCATCAAAACCAAGGATAAACCCCGCATAAATCAACATTCCTGCTTCATTGATCTGGCGACAGGCTTCTACAAGTGGATTACGAGTGTTTTGCAGTTTTTGTGTGACTTGCAAACTGTCTTGGTCAGGAGTTTCTATGCCAAGAAAAACTGCATAAAAACCTGCTTCACTCATTAATTGCAGCATTTCTTCATCTTCGGCCAAATTCACAGAAGCTTCTGTGATGAAGGTGAAGGGATAATTGTGCTGCTTCATCCAAGGAATTAACTCTCGCAGGAGGCGTTTGACGTTACGCTGATTGCCAATAAAGTTGTCATCAACTATGAACAGTGACCCTCGCCAGCCTAAATCATAAAGAGTCTGTAACTCAGCTATGGTTTGCTGAGGCTCTTTTGTACGTGGTTTGCGACCGTAGAGTGTAATAATATCGCAAAACTCGCAGTTGAAGGGGCAACCGCGAGAAAACTGGAGAGCCATCATCAAGTAAGCATCCCGTTGTAGCAAGTCAAAACGGGGCATCGGGCTTTGGCTAACATCAGGTTTTTCTAGAGAGCGAAAGATTCCTTGTTCTTGACCTTGGTTGAGGGCTTCTAGAAACTGAGGAACTGTCAACTCGCCCTCATCCAAAATCAAATAATGCGCTCCAGAGTTCAAGGCATCTTGGGGGATTGATGTTGGGTAAGGGCCACCGACTGCCACTTTTTTACCTAAGCGTACTGCTTTCTGAATTAGGGCATGAAAATCTGGTTTCTGCACTAGCATTGCCGAAAGGATTACTAGGTCACACCACTCCCAATCCGCTTCTGTTTCCAGGTTGACGTTGCGATCGCAAAATTTAATTTCCCATTCCTTTGGTAGCAGTGCTGCAACTGTAATAATTCCCAATGGGGGCAAGAGAGCTTTGAGTCCAGCAATTTCGATAAAGCGGTCATAAGACCAAAAAGACTGAGGGAACCGAGGATAGAGCAATAGTGCTTTCATCAAATCCTGGATGTAAGTTTGGTTTACTCTGTAGGACTTACGCAAAGTACTTATGTACTCTAGTTAGTACTCATACTTAACTAGATATTCGCTAGCTTCATTTATGCCACCTATCTGTTGGTAGATATTACAAGAAGGGAAACAATTAAGTTAGCTGCCTCAATGATCCATAAACCGTGACCCACCGTAGGCGATCGCTCATAATAAAATAAACCCGATTGGCAAATTACCTATGGAAACTCTCACCCTTAACATCCCACCAGCCGTAGGTCTAACGGATGAGCAGTTTTATCAACTGTGCATAGCCAATGACGAATGGCGAATTGAATTGACGGCAGAAGGAGAATTAATCATTATGCCCCCAACAGGCGGCGAAAGCGGCATTAGAAACGCTAATTTAACAACAGATTTAAACTTATGGAATCGACAAGCCAAACTCGGTAAAGTATTTGATTCATCAACAGAATTTCGCTTACCAAATGGTGCTTTTCGTTCCCCTGATGCGGCTTGGGTGAAATTAGAACGCTGGGAAGCGTTGACAAGTGAACAAAGGCGGCGCTTTCCGCCATTGTGTCCCGATTTTGTGATTGAACTGCGTTCGGAAACCGATTCCTTAAAAAAATTACGGGCAAAAATGCAGGAGTATCGGGATAATGGCGCTCGTTTGGGTTTCCTCATTGACCCACAAACACCCTTAGTAGAAATTTATCGCTCTGATGCTGAGGTAGAAACAATTAATTTTTCGGCTGACCAACCGCCCCAACTTTCCGGCGAAGATGTCTTACCTGGGTTTATTTTGGATTTGGCTTTCATCCTCAATCCATAAAAGCAAGTAAAAAGGCAAAAGTCAAAAGAAAAAATCTTTTACCTTTTTACTTTTTACTTTTTTGTCCCCAATCCCCACTCCCCACTCCCCATTCCCGATTCCCTAACTATCATGGAACAAAGCCTGTCAACGAAAATCAAGCAATGCTCACCCTTATTAAAGACTTAGCCACAAAACTAGCCCCTCGCCTCATTGAAATTCGCCGTCACATCCACTCTCACCCCGAACTTAGCGGTCAAGAATATCAAACTGCTGCCTTTGTGGCTGGTGTCTTATCTTCTAGTGGTCTGCGTGTACAAGAAGGTGTTGGTAAAACTGGTGTAGTTGGTGAATTACAAGTTACTGAGAAAAATCATAGTTTCTTGGCAATTCGCACAGATATGGATGCCTTGCCCATTCAAGAACGTACTGGTTTAGAATATGCCTCGCGGGCGGATGGTGTAATGCACGCTTGCGGTCATGATATCCACACTACGGTAGGTTTAGGGGCGGCAATGGTACTGTCTCAGATGACAGAGGAATTGGGTGGAAATGTGCGGTTTTTATTCCAGCCTGCGGAAGAAATTGCTCAAGGTGCAAGCTGGATGGTGGCAGATGGGGCAATCAAGGACGTTTCCGCTATTTTAGGTATTCATGTTTTTCCTTCGATTCCGGCTGGCTCGATTGGGGTGCGTTACGGGGCTTTAACGGCGGCGGCGGATGATTTAGAAATTTTGATTATTGGCGAATCTGGACATGGTGCGCGTCCCCATGAGGCGATTGATGCAATTTGGATCGCTTCCCAGGTGATTACGAGCTTGCAACAAGCCATTAGCCGCACCCAGAACCCCTTACGTCCGGTGGTGTTGACCATTGGGAAAATTACTGGTGGGAGAGCGCCGAATGTAATTGCTGATAAAGTACAGTTGTTGGGAACAGTGCGATCGCTCCACCCAGAAACCCGCGCCCAACTCCCCAACTGGATTGAAAGAATTGTTGCCAATGTCTGCCATTCTTACGGGGCGCGTTATCAAGTTAATTATCGCCAAGGTGTCCCCGGTGTCTACAATGACTATGCTCTCACCCAGTTGTTTCAATCAGCAGGTGAAGAAGCTTGGACAAGCGATCGCGTCCAGGTATTACCTGAACCTTCTTTGGGTGCAGAAGATTTTTCTGTATATTTAGAACACGTCCCCGGTTCTATGTTTCGCTTGGGTGTAGGCTACCCTGAACGAATTATCAATCATCCCTTACATCACCCTGAATTTGAAGTCGATGAATCTGCGATCGTTACAGGTGTAGTAACTATGGCTTACGCTGCTTACAAGTATCTACGAGGATGATTTCTTGATGTGTTCAGCCTGTGGGCGATGTCCTCATGGCTGAATTCATTTTGTTTGTTCAACTCCCTCTGTTGAATTTACCATTTTGCAAAATATATGATAAATCCTGTTAGCGCCACCGAAGCCCGTGCCAAATTCCCAGAAATTATCAATCGAGTAGAGTACGGAAAAGAGCGCATCTTGATAGAACGCCACGGTAAGCCAGTTGTAGCGGTAATTGGACTGGATGACTTAAAACGCCTAGAAACTCTAGAAGATGCCATAGACTCGGCTCAGCTGAGAGAAGCTATTGCACAAAATGCAGGTTTCACAACTTTAGAAGCCGTGATTGCTCAACATCCTCATGAATGAAGTGTATCAAAATTTATGAATAAAGGTGATGTCTACGGCGGGCTGAACCCACGCACAACATAACATCTCAGGATAAACTAAAAATTTATTACGGAAATTGCCAATGCAACTTCTTGAATTCCCCAATGTTGCTATTATTGCCGGAGAAAACGCTGTTCCTGTTGCTCAACTACCTCTTGTATGGCAAGACATCGCTAAAGGTACAGCCAATGTGGGACTCTGCAACGCCCAAATTTATGTGGAGATGGCGCAGTTATTCTTATACAAGTTAGAACAGGGTGACGTTGACTTGTTTAACGAACGTCCAGAGTTAGCGCATCTCAAGTCATCATTTTGTCAGTTATTTGGACAACTAGGACGAGAAACTCTGGAGTTCTATGGTTATGATTTCATGACTCATAACTATCCCAACTTTGAGGAAATTCTGCGGGAAGTGGAATCGAAAGATGCTGATTATGTCAAAGTTGCGCGGATTGGTTTAGAACTGTTCCAAGAATTCGGTTACGAACTACCAGCAAGTTTTTATCATGTGCATCTAGCACCAATTTACCGAGATCATGTGTTTGAAGAACGCGCCCTGAGATTTGATAAGCGGGATATTGAACACAAGCGTTCTTGGGATGCTATCCTCCATGCTGGTAAAGTATTTGCCGTGCAAATGAAGGTGCAGAGTATCGCCTCCAAATATGGTTTTACTTATCAGCATGGTTGCGGTTGCAACTCTCACCTATCTTCTATTGATGAATCTCGCGGAACCTTTGCTTATGAATTGAGCCAAGAAAAACGCGATCGCTGGATTCGCAGTTTTATCTGGACTGCTTGGTATGAGTATGCCTTTTTCCCAATTGTACCAAATACAAGTTATCTAGTTTAATAAAATGAGGATATTTCCTAAATAATTGGGCTGCACAATGACCTACTCTTAAAGTCCAAATTTATGGTGGGTAATGCCCACCATTTTTGATTGTTTTCTAGACACTTTCTACTCTACTTATAGTTCAAAAATTAGGTAATAGTTGTATAACAATCGTTCTTATAGCCGTAGCCAGATACATCCTGTATAATAGTTGCTCAATTTAAAATAATACTATTGCATATACTAAACGTAAATCGAGGATAAATATAAGCATGAATAGCATTTTAATTTGCTTAATTCTAGGATTAGTGGCAGGAATTGTTAGTGGTATGACAGGTATTGGTGGCGGCATAATTATCTTACCTACGCTGATTTTTCTCTTAGGTTTTTCCCAACAGCAAGCGCAAGGAACTACATTAGCTTTATTAGTGCCACCAATTGATTTATTAGCAGCTTGGGTCTACTATAAACAAGGATATGTTGATATAAAAATAGCCGCACTCATTTGTTTAGGATTCGTTTTAGGCGGCTGGTTAGGCGCAAAAGTAGGCACAAATTTACCAACTGTAACTTTAAGTAAAATATTCGCTGTTCTGATGATTATCATTGCGCTCAAAGTTTTATTTACGAATCCAGCCGAGGGCATATAAATAATTGCAGAAATCTAGTACGAGGTGAAGTAAAATTCTTGGGAATATCTCCCAGGAAATAGTATTGGTCATCCATTCCTAAGATAAAATCCACTAAGTACAGCCTTTTATTAAGCTCTTAGCAGACATCTTTCAACAGAGGATGAAAATCCTGTGCTTCTGTGTGCTTCAATTTCCACGTCACAATAGGCAAACACTCTACCATGACTACTGAAACCAGGTTGCAAGGAAACTCCCAAAACGAAAATTCATTAGATAACGCAACTAACGAACAATCCTCAAAAGAAGAAAATATCTTCCAATGGACAAAGCAATGGTATCCGCTAGCTGTGGTAGAGTTCCTTGATCCTAGCCGTCCTCACGCTATGCAATTATTAGGCAAAGATATTGTTTTGTGGCGGGATGGTTCTAGTCAATGGCGCTGCTTTGAAGATTTTTGTCCCCATAGACTTGCACCACTTTCAGAAGGCCGAGTCGAAGCAGACGGTACACTTTTATGCGCTTACCATGCTTGGCGTTTTGATGCTCAAGGGAATTGTGTAAGTATACCCCAGTCTAAAGACGAACAGACGGCGGCAAACAACTGTAAAAATCAAAAATCCTGTGCAGTAGTGTATCCGACGCAGGAACGCCAGGGGCTACTGTGGGTGTGGGCGGAAGCAGGAGAACAAGCCGAGATAGAAAGCCAATTGCAGACACCGCGAATTGTTCCAGAACTAGAAGATAACTCAGGTAAAGTCATAAAATCACCCTGGAATTTCCGCGATTTGCCCTATGGGTGGGACTACTTTATGGAAAATGTCTCAGACCCCGCTCATGTACCTGTTTCCCATCACGGTATCATAGGCGATCGCTACAAGGATGCCAAATTCTACGATATGATTCCTGTACGCCGCATATCTACCCAAGATGGGTTCGCCTTTGAAATTCAGCCAACACAAGGCAATACAGTACAGGCAATTCACGATTTTCAACCACCTTGTCAAATGAGAATAGCTTCTACCTCTAAGGATGGTGGACAGTTAATTTTGGCTTTGTATGCTACGCCAACTCGTCCTGGTTGGTGTCGCCACATTGGTTGTCAAGTTTTCGTCAAAAATCCCCAAGGAAAGAAACCCCAAGGATTATCTTTTTTTGGACTACCACTACCCGTTTGGTTGGTTCATGTATTAGCATCCTTATTTCTGCACCAAGATATGGTATTTCTGCATTACCAAGAAAAAATTATTGCCCAGAGAAGAAACGGTAAATGGCTGAACGCTGTATATACACCCAATCCTCAAGACAAGATGGTGATTGCATTGCGTCAGTGGTTGAAACACCGAGCTGGTGGTGGTGTACCTTGGGCGGAAGGGTATAGCAGCGATATACCTCCAGCCGAAAAAGACAAGCAGAAGCTATTTGATGTCTGGACAACCCATACTCAAAATTGCACAGTTTGCCAAGATGCGCTAAAAAACATCAATCGTCTGACTGTACTCGCTTATATATCTGCGGCTGTCTGCTTGTTTTTAGCTGTGATTTTAGATGCAAGAACTGTGGCAATACAAGCGGCTTTAGGTGCATCTATATTCACGTTACCTCCAGTAGGATTTTGGTTAGCACTTGGCGGCGCTATTTTGTTGGCGGTAGTTGGATATCAACTGAAAAGATTTAGTCGGCTATTTTATGTATACGAATTTGAACACGCTCGTAATGATTAAGAATAAGTACTGAGTTGTGTCAGAGTTTCATAATTTTTCTAATTACCAATTACTAATTACCTTCAGTCCTCACAAGTTCCTCAACTTTCCTGTTTATAACAGGTTAAACGGTGAAAAAAAGCACACTGTCGATACTTGATGGAGAGTCAGAATGATCCGCTTATTAGTTGGTATTTTAGTATTTGTCATTAATACAGTTTATCGCGATCGCCCCTATCCTCGCTTTTATGTACTAGAAACCGTGGCGCGAGTACCTTATTTTTCTTATCTGTCGGTTTTACACCTCTACGAAACTTTGGGATGGTGGCGTAAAGCAGACTGGCTAAAAGTTCACTTTGCCGAATCTTGGAATGAGCTGCATCACTTGTTGATTATGGAATCTTTGGGAGGTGCAGGTTTTTGGGGCGATCGCTTTTTAGCTAAAACAGCTGCTTTAATTTATTACTGGATTATTATTGCGGTATATTTTGTTTCTCCCCGTTCTGCCTATAACTTTATGGAACTGGTGGAACAACACGCTTACAGCAGCTATCACAAATTTCTGACAACTCACGAAGCAGAGTTGAAAACCCAGCCAGCCCCTGAGGTAGCAAAACTCTATTATCGTGACGGAGACTTATATATGTTTGATGAATTTCAAACAGCTCACTCTCCTTCGGAACGCCGTCCCAAAATCGATCATCTTTATGATGTGTTTGTAGCCATCCGTGATGATGAGATGGAACACGTCAAAACGATGGTGGCTTGTCAACAAACTAATGCTCAATACTCCCTCAAGAGTCCTCATAACCCAGAAACTCAGACAGTAATATTAACAAATGCTGAGATGAATACTTAAGCATAACGGAATCTCAAAAAATAAGGTGGGCAATGCCCACCTTATCTAATACTCTAGAATTGCTATTATTCCCACTCGATGGTTCCGGGTGGCTTGGAGGTAATATCAAACACCACGCGGTTAACGCCTTTAACCTCGTTGACAATGCGGTTAGAAATTGCTTCTAAAACATCGTAAGGTACACGCGCCCAATCTGCTGTCATGCCATCTTCGCTCTTGACAATGCGTAAGACAATGGGATAAGCATAGGTGCGTTGATCACCCATTACGCCTACACTGCGGATAGGTAGTAAAACTGCGAATGCTTGCCAATATTCATTGTATAAACCGCGTTGGTTAATTTCTTGGCGCACAATCAAATCAGCATCGCGGAGAATGTTCAACCTGTCGGCGGTGACTTCACCTAAAATCCGAATAGCTAAACCAGGGCCGGGAAATGGCTGGCGTTGGACAATCTCTTCTGGTAAACCAACAGACCGCCCTACTTTACGGACTTCATCTTTAAATAGTTTCCGCAGGGGTTCAACTAGTTTAAATCTCAAGTCTTTGGGTAAGCCGCCGACGTTGTGATGGCTTTTGATTTTTACTGCTACCCGTTCCCCGGTTTGGGGGTCAACATTGGTATCAGCTGATTCAATGACATCTGGGTAAAGAGTCCCTTGTGCTAGATAGTCAAAGGGCCCCAGATTTTTAGATGTTTCTTCAAATACCTGAATGAATTCATGTCCAATGCGACGACGTTTTTCTTCTGGGTCTGTCACGCCAGCCATGATATCTAAGAAGCGATCGCGGGCGTTAACATATTCAACAGGGATATGAAACTGCTCCTGAAAGAGTTTTACCAACCTTTCTGGCTCATACTTCCGCATAAAGCCTTGGTCGATAAATACACAGGTCAATTGGTCGCCGATGGCTTTGTGCATCAAGAAAGCCAGGGTAGAAGAATCGACTCCTCCCGAAAGCGCCAATAGTACTCGCTTGTCACCAACTTTTGCCCGGACTTCCCGAATAGCTTCTTCCACAAAAGCAGCCGTCGTCCAGGTGGGTTCACACTCGCAAATGTGATAAACAAAGTTGCGGATTAATGCCAAACCACCGATGGAATGGACTACTTCTGGATGGAACTGCACGCCATAAAGCTTTTTGTCGTGGTCAGCAACAGCAGCACAGGGAGTATTATCTGTATGTGCCAACACTTCAAACCCTGGGGGCATTTTTGTGACTGAATCGCCATGACTCATCCACATTGTTGTGCCATCTTCAACGTTAGTCAGTAAGTCGGTGGGATCATCAATATGTAATGATGCTTTGCCATACTCGCCCCGGTCAGCTTTGGCTACTTCGCCGCCGAGTTGGTTGACCATCAGCTGCATTCCGTAGCAGACACCCAAAATGGGAACTCCCAAATTCCAGATTTCTGGGTCACAATGGGGAGCGCGATCGCTATAAACTGAACTGGGGCCACCAGAAAGAATGATGCCCTTGGGATTGAGTTGGCGTAAATGTTCAGCCGAGGTGCGATAAGACAAAACTTCAGAGTATACTTGAGTCTCGCGGATGCGTCGGGCAATCAGTTCTGAATACTGAGAGCCGAAGTCTAATATGATAATAATTTGACGCTCAAGCTGCCCAAACTCTTCTATTGGTTGAGGGGCTTGTTCGGTTAGTAGAGTCACCGCTGTATTCATAAATGGCGAAAGTGTGAGTCTGGTAGTAGATGGTTGTTTTGGGTTCTGAACATAAACACCATTTTCAGCTTGTTTAGACTGATAAATGGTGAGTTAATCCGTGACAAACGCTAGGTAGAATGCGTTTGTTGTGCCACTAAGGGATTTTATTAAACTGTATAAATTACACTAAGACCACTACTGAAAAAGATATTTATGGGGATTATTTATGATTATTCATAATAAATTAACATAAATTTCCCATTAAGTTACAAGCAGTTTTGCTCTTCACGATAATTTTGCGATCGCGGTCAAAGAGAATTGAGCCGCAGATTGTGGTTGCTGTGCTTCTGCTGCTATGGTTTTGCATATATTCTTGGCAACGAGAATCGATAGTTTCGGCGATCGCACTATAAACTTGATTTACCCAATCACTACCTGTAGAACTATCTAACGCTTTTAAGTGCTTGAGTGCAGCTTCAGCCGTTGGAGCGTGAAACACTATTTCTATATCTTGTTTACTTAAACCCGCCAAAGCACAGTGTGTTGCCAAAACTTCCCGTCGTCCATCAGCCAAGTGGTGGTGGGTGTGAAAAATGCCCCCGGCTAGTTTCATTAATTTGCCATGATAGCCAAATAATAAAATTTCCTTAACACCCAAGGCATCAGCTTCTACCAACATCGGCCCTAACCAATTAGCAGTTTTTACTAATTTCTCAGCATTAATACCGATTTTTCGCGCCAAATCTAAACCATTCTCGCCAATGCAGAATACCAGACTTTCATACAAACTAGCTTTGTGTTGCAACTCACCACGAAACGCGTCTAACTGATCTGGAGAACTCAAAGGTTGAGAAATACCTGTGGTTCCTAGTAGAGATAATCCCTCGACAACCCCAAAGGCGGAATTAGAAGTCCGCACAGCGAGCGATCGCCCCTCCGGTAGAATGATAGTGACAATAATGCTTTCCTCTGGGGCTAATAATCGAGTTAAGTTGGCTTGCAACAATCTTTGAGCATAGCTATAGATAGCCGCACGGTTATCAGCATTAACCTGCTTACCAATCCCTTCCCCGCCCTTGATAGTTACCTGTTCACCCCCACCTTGTCCCCATTCCACCACAGCCCAAATCGGGGTATTTTTAGTCAAATCAAGATTATCGCCTGGATCACTGCGGGTAATTGCCAAAGCCATATTTTCTGATAGTCCTGCCACCTGTTCAATAGGTACTTCAGCGATTTGTGCAGGCTCAATTAAATCTACCAACGCAACTTGTAGAGACTGACGCTGGCGTAACCAGTGTAAAGCTGCGATCGCACCAGCACAAGCAAAAACAGGTAAAGTATATCCACTACGCATTAGTCACGTCGCTTCGCTCCAAATTCAAAATTCAAAATACCCTACGGGTTCTCCGCAGGAGTACAAAATTCAAACGTCAATAGTTCTCCTGTCTCCTAAACACCCGCTTCCGTGAGAACATTTTCCATAACCTCCCAGGAGATATCACGTTGGATATAACGGGGAGATTCAGGATTGTAGGGGCTGGCTATGCGATCTACACTAATAACTCTTGCCTCGTCTGGAATCACTGGGACATCGGGATCAAATGCAGTGGGACGCATCAATGAACTAGAAAAACCTTTGAAGATGGCTATTTTGTCTTGTTCATCAGCGATTTCCACCGTTACTAATAAAACTTCTTGTGGACGTTTGCTGGTGTATTGTTCTAGTCGCTTGCCAATAGAATTCATTTTGAAAGCTGGAAATTGAGAACTGAAGTGCAGTGACAGTTTACTGTGGTGTAGCCGAGCGTCCCTGCTTGCCCAACTTCACAACGACAAAGTAGCTTAGATATAGTACATAAATAATTAGACAAACTATACCTAAAAAGCCTAAGAAACCAGGTTTACTATTGTGGTGAAAATAATCTTTAAATAGTAAGGGAGCTTCTAACCAGACGCTACAAGTGGGATTTTGTCCAATATTGCTGGAAAACGCACAACCCAAAAAAGGTACGAAGGCTATAGTTCCTATAAGAGAATAAACGGTGACAGCCCAACGCCAAGAAGTGAAAGCGAGTTTTAACACTCCACTGGGTTGATACTCAATTTCATCGTTGATGTCTACCCAAAACCACAGGGAAATCGGAATGAGGATTTGTCCTATTAACCCAGAAATAAAACTAACTGGGTATTGGGCAATCATTAAGTAGATGGTGATGGCTAGTAAGCTAGAAACTCGCCAATAAATCATTAATAGCTTTTGTATTGCTTCTGCTTGTTGAGCATAAGCCCAAATTAACAGAACTATCGGCACAATCATCAGAAATAACACTGCTAGTCGGTAATCAATCCAGACTAACTGGCGCAACACGCTATTTGGCATAGTTAATTGTCAGTTTTTAAGAATAAGGACTAGGAATAAGGAGTGAAGGATATTTTAAGTTAGAAATACTTTTGTTGATTTTGCTCTCACCTTGTCCGAGTGTAAAAAAACAAGCAACTGACAGAATCTCAGCGCCAATGTTTTGCACCTACTTTAGCAAATTGCTCTGAGAAATATCTCATCAACAACTAGATCAACAAGCTTCAACTTGTGTAAGTTTCGAGGAGATAGAATACAAAAGCCCCATGAACAGAGGTTAAAACTACTGAATCAAAGGATTCTGGTTGCTTGTCTGCCGAAAAAATTCACAAACTTAATTTTTATTCATCGTAAACACGGCACTCAGCAGCTTCTGGATTATCGTCACAGTACTGTTCTAGAGAATTTTTCTTTTTGTCTTGGCGTTGGTGGGAGGCTTCTGCTTGCAGTTCTTCAACTGCATCCCAAGCCGCAGCACACTCAGCTGAGTTGCTACCTGAGATGTCGCAAACGGCACGCGCTTGTTCTACTTCTTCCTGGATTTGGTCTTGAATGTCTTTTGATTGAGTGTCGGTCATTGCTTTAGTCTCGTTGTGTGTTGATAATGACAGTATGGAAAAGTTGCAAAAGTTGCTATTTTTTTGTTCTAACAATCACCATTCTACCTAATGAGCTGCATCAGCTAGTTGGGTAGCTTGATGTATCGATGAAAATTACCGCCAACTGTAGCATTTATTTTAAGATTTTAGAAAATGGTAACGAAGTAAATAAAATGTGGAAGTAGAGGAGATGAAGAAGATTAGGGAGATGTGGCGATAGTTTACCACGGGGTGAGAGAATAAAAATTACTTGTCGTACTCTTACTCATCACTGATAACTCAGCCAACGACCAACCACAACAGAAAAAGAAGCCCAAAATTCATGGCAGACCGAATGCAGTGGGCAAATGCCCTATCAACTCGCCCTTCTCTAGAAGCAGCTGTTACAGATGTAGTACAACGGGCTGTCTCGACCTTAACAGCTCCTGCGGATTTGGGGATAGTGTTCATTTCGTCTGCATTCGCTAGTGAGTACTCTAGGGTTTTACCACTGCTGGCTGAACAACTTTCTGTGCCAGTGATGATTGGCTGTAGTGGTGGTGGCGTGATCGGTACGACTGCTAGTGGACAGACACAAGAATTAGAAGCAGAAGCCGCCCTCAGCCTGACTTTGGCGCACCTACCAGGGGTAAATTTACAGGTTTTTCACGTTTTGGGGGAAGAGTTACCAGATTTAGATAGCCCTCCAGATACGTGGATTAATTTGATTGGTGTGCCTCCATCGCCAACACCGCATTTTATTTTGCTGTCTAGTGCTTTCTCTTCAGGAATTAATGATTTATTACAAGGGCTAGATTTTGCTTACCCAGGATCAGTAATTTTAGGCGGACAAGCTAGTGTCGGCGGGATGGGTAATCGTCTGGCTTTGTTTTGTAATGGTAGCCTACATCGTGAAGGTACAGTGGGCTTGGCGTTGAGTGGCAATATAGTTTTAGAACCGATTGTGGCGCAAGGATGCAGGCCGATTGGTGAACCACTACAGGTAACTAAAGCTGAACGTAATATTATTCTGGAACTGGATGAAAAAGTGCCGTTAGTGGTGCTGCGAGATTTGATTGCTAGCTTGAGTGACAAAGAACGCGCTTTGGCACAACATTCATTGTTTGTTGGTGTGGCAATGGATGAATTTAAGCTATCTTTGCAGCAAGGGGATTTTTTAATTCGTAGTATTTTGGGTGTAGATCCATCTGGAGGTGCGATCGCTATCGGTGATCTTGTCCGTCCCGGCCAACGCCTACAATTCCACCTGCGAGATTCTCAAGCCTCCGCCGAAGAATTGGAATTTCTGCTAGAACGGTATCAAACAAAAGCTGAATTTGACAACTCTGCTGTTGGTGCGTTGATGTTTTCCTGTGTAGGACGTGGTGAAGGACTCTACGGCAAACCTAACTTTGATTCTGAGCTATTCAAACGCTACATTCAAGATGTCCCGGTAGGTGGCTTTTTCTGCGGTGGTGAAATCGGCCCAGTCGGCGGGAGAACTTTTCTACACGGTTATACATCAGTATTTGGGATTTGCCGAGAGTTGTCGGTAGAAGATTAAGGGGCGAGGAAGAATTTGTATAGTCAATGGTCAATAGTCAACAGTCAACAGTCAACAGTCAACAGTCAATAGTCAACAGTCAACAGTCAACAGTCAATAGTCAATAGTCAATAGTCAATAGTCAATAGTCAACAGTCAACAGTCAACAGTCAACAGTCAACAGTCAACAGTCAACAGTCAAAGTAACTCTCCCCAATCCCCAGTCCCCAGTCCCCAGTCCCTGGTTTATTTCCTGTCTAGTAGTAGGGTGCTATTGTTATCAATCATGGTGGGAGTACCAGTTTGGGCGATCGCACTATAGGTTTGAATATAGCGGCGTACTTGTTGCGGGAATTGGGGGTAGTCCAATACTGCATCCCCATCGGCGATGGTTGCCCAAAAGTCCCGTAAGCTGGGAGCTAGTTCTTGTGCCTGGGCTAATGGTAAATTTAAGGGGGATAGAGTAAGTAGTTTTACTAGGAAGGGAAAAGAGCGATCGCCCATCCAATTTCGTGATAATTGTTGTAAATTGGGAAACTCTGGGACTGATTCCACCCGATGAGAGAGAATTTGCAACCATTCCTGACCCTGCTGATCACGATGAAACTCTAAAACCCTGTAGGGATGAGGATAGCTGACTAAAGAACCTGTGGTAATATCATATACACCTTCAGCACAAGCAACATCTTGGACGTGTAGGTGGCCTGTAAATACTAATTTGACCCCATAGCGTTGCAATAGCCGCACTAATTCTGGTGCATTTTCCAACATATAGCGAGATGCCATTGGGTGGCGAGATTGATGGGGCAAATGTTCAACTACATTATGATGCACCATCACTAACACCAGTTCATCAACTGCTGCTGCTAATACTTCCTCTAACCATTGGAATTGTTGGGCATCTAAACGCCCGACTTGCTGGCCTTGTTCGTTAAAAAAGTTAGAATTTAGACCAATTAATCTTACTCCAGGTAATAATTGTTGAGTGTAGTAAAGTTGCTCAGTGTTGTCATAACCAAACTGACGATAATACTGGGGAAAATCAGCACAAGCGATCGATTGCTCATTAGCCATGACTACAGGAACATCATGGTTACCAGGCACAACATAAGTAGGAAAAGGTAGTTTAGATAATCTTTCTTGTAACCATCTATGGTTTTCTGGTTCACCGTGCTGGGTTAAATCTCCAGGGAGCAAAAGAAAATCTAAATTAAGTTTTGTTAAATGTTTGATGGCACTTTCAAAAGCGGGAATACCCACTTCTACCAAATGAAATCGGCTAGGATGATCCCAGATTGTGTGAGGAAGCGCGATGTGTAAGTCGCTGACTACAGCAAAGCGAAAATTTAGCACCATTGATTTCCAAAAGTGATTAAAAACAGTAATTTAAGCAGGTCTTTTCCACAAAGTATAACCTTTGCTTCGTGAACCTGCTTAAGAACTACTTGTCTTAATATTTGTACAGACGGATAAAATTATGGCTTTTTCAGTGAGTCTCTTGCTTAAATCCTCAGTCTGATTTTGATCCCTTATGGTTTCTATCAATTTATAATTCGGAATTTGCAATTCTTAACTAAGATTTTGTTCCTTAGTGATCACATAGACTTTCTCGATGAACAAAGTATTGAGTGATGAGTAAAAAGTGTTGAGTCCTTAATTACGAATTGCGAATTAGTTAAGCAGCGCCAGCTAGTGAATTGAGGAACAGTTCTTGTTTACTCATTTCCCAAGCGAGGGTACTATGAACTATTTGATCTATATCGTCATACTTCGGTTGCCATCCTAGTACTTGACGAATTTTATCACTACAAGCTGTCACACAAACCGGATCACCAGAACGACGCTCCGCTTCTATCACCGGAAAATCTACGCCAGAAATTGCCTTAACCCGGTCGATGACTTGACGGACACTATAGCCTTGTCCATAACCACAGTTAAGAATTTGGCTGGTGTTACCTTGCTCTAAATAAGCTAAAGCGTCTAAATGTGCTGTTGCGAGGTCTTCTACATGAATGTAGTCTCTAATTGCCGTTCCGTCTGGTGTGGGGAAATCTGTACCAAAAATTTTTACTCCCAGTCTGCGTTTAAGTGCAGCATCACAAGTGACACGAATTAAATGGGATGCGTCTTTTGTCATCTGTCCCAATCGCCCACCGGGTTCGGCTCCGGCAACATTAAAGTAACGTAGAATTACGTAGCGTAGATCAGAGGCCTTGGCGTGGTCACGAATCAACCATTCACAAGAAAGTTTTGAGCGTCCATAGGGATTAATCGGTTCAGTTGGTGTAGATTCGGTGACAACGGCAGTTTCCGGTTGTCCATAGACGGCGGCGGTACTAGAAAAGATAATTTGGTTAACACCTGTTTCGTGACAACAACGAAGTAAATTTAGGGTGTTGCGCGTGTTGTTAGCGTAGTAGTCTAGGGGACGGGCAACAGATTCTGGTACGCTCAGGCTGGCGGCGAAGTGTAAAACTGCCGTAAATTGATGTTGATGAAAGACTTGAGAAAGGCATTCGGAATTTTTTAAATCGCCGATAATTAACTCACCATGTAGCACGGCTTGGGGTGAACCTGTAGAGCAGTTATCATACACAACAACATCGTAGCCGGCTTCACCTAGCTGGCGCACCACATGAGAACCAATGTAGCCAGCACCACCGGTAACTAAAACTTTTTGATTCATCTACCTTTACCTAATAATACTACTCGAATAGTTTTGAGAGCGATCGCTAAATCTAACGCTAGGGAGTAATTCTTGATGTAGTAGAGGTCATAAGCTAGCTTTTCGTAAGCATCTTCTATTGATGCACCGTAGGGATACATGACCTGCGCCCAGCCTGTAATACCGGGTTTGACGATATAACGCAAATCATAATAGGGAATTTCTTGACGCAGTTTGACATCAAATTCCGGTCGTTCTGGACGAGGGCCAATGAGGCTCATTTCTCCCCAAATAACGTTTAATATCTGCGGTAATTCATCAATTCTAGTTAGGCGTAACCAACGCCCTACCCTGGTAATTCGCGGGTCTCGTTTATCTGCCCACTGCGCCCCACGTTTTTCGGCATCTTGATACATGGAGCGAAATTTGTAAACTTTAAAAGGCTTACCTTCTAGTCCAGTCCGTATTTGAGAGTAGAACACCGGGCCAGGGCTATCTAATTTAATTGCTAAAGCTGCCAACAACATTAATGGAGATAAAAACACACATAAGCAGCACGTCAGCATAATATCTACTGAGCGCTTGAGCTTTTGACTAATGCTGTCAGCAGTTAAATTAAAGCCATTACCAAAAGCTAGCCAATTATCCTGAAGCAGAGACGAAGGAAGTTTATACCACAAGGTTTCACAAACATCGGGAAGACCGTAAATGGAAACCCCCGATAAACGCAACTGCATCAGTTGTTGCATTTGTACATCAGATAACTCCGTTGGAGTCGTCACTACTACCCCCGACCAAGGTTGTTGACTCCATTGGGGTAAGTCATTCAGACTCCCTACAGAAACTCGATGATTTTCTATTATCTCATTGGAGTTCTGTTCACCCATTGAGAGGAAAATCAAGCGCCCTAACGAACTGCGTTCAAGGAAAGTTTTGCCAAAGAGGATGGCTTTTTTACCTGCACCCAAAATTAACCAACGACTGTGTTGAGCTTGAGCTTTTGCCCAGTTTGCTGCGCCTATTCTTAATCCCACAGCCCAGATAGTAAATAGCCCTAAGCTAGGAAGCCAAATTCCCCGCTTCAGAAGCAAGTCTGTTCCCCAAGCACTAGTACAGTAAATAAGTGCTGCAATAAGAGCGCCAACTACAAAATTACTAATCAGAATGCGGTATGGAGCGCGTAAACCTGCTATTTGCCTATCTGGATGGTAAGTATCTGCTAAATATAACCCTACGAGAACTAGAAGGAAAAATACATAAATTAAAGGGTCAAAACCATGCAAATTCTTACCCAATCTCAACCATAAACACATCGAATAACTCAACACTAAACCCAAAATATCCCCTATCAGCAGCAATACACAGAGGATATTACGTGTCTGGTGTGAATTGCTGATTTTTTTTCCAGCAGTAATACTAATAACCATGTATGTCGGCTACTAAAAAATTCCAAGATTACAGAGAAAATTCTGGCAAAATGAGATATAAGAAGTAATTACTCTGGAACTCTTAGCCGTAGATGCAAAAATCTCCAATATTTGAAAATCCGTCAGAAAACAAGATATTCATTATTGACATGAAGAAGCGCAATTATAATACCCAATAAAAAAAGCAATGTATGGTCAGTCAAAAAAAGACGAGTTTTCGAGAGTAATTTACTAACCCTTTATTTTTAATCCTGTTTATAGTGATACAACCATGTGGATATTACGTAAAATAGTGACTATATTTAATAGATTAATAAAATAACACTTAAGAAAAAGATACAAAATCGCCATATTTTTAATGTCAAATGATTTTCATTTTTATAAGTTTGGCATTTTTAAAATGACAGATATGCAATATCTAATTGTTGAAATACGCTTGTGTTGTGTAATCACTGTCATATAAGCATTGTGCTTAGATGTTGCCCACCTTACATTTAAAATTATGTTCCGTGGAGTTAGGCACAAAATAAAGGCTAATTTACATAGATTTTGCGTAAATTTGATAGTCAAAAACGTTTTTAATCATAGTTAGAATCTATTGAAGCGCTTCATAAAAGACTAGTAAAAGAGTTAACGAATTACTGACAGCATATATTTCTCAACTGGGTATCGTTGTCAATACAGTGACTGAAATTCTGCTGCTGTGTGCGCCTAAGGCGATCGCTAAAATTTTCTATAGCCTTTCTCAGTCTGGTGAAGTACAGTAACAAGAATGGGTAAACCAATTATAAATATCATTTAACGAAACTTGATTAAAAGCACTTTCAATTGCTTTTGCTAA
>NZ_JACJQL010000045.1 GCF_014696625.1 Nostoc parmelioides FACHB-3921 | reverse complement strand
TGTGCTGTCGAGGGTTTGCTGATTTCTCTGATTGTTCGATACCTAGTGAGTAGATGATACTTTTTATCAATCCACTCTTTTGCCATTTTGTCAATGCGTAAGTCCTAAAAACTACAAAAGGTGAACTTGATAGATGCTATTCGTCAAGCTTTCAACCCGCCCCAAGCTGTGAGGGGTATTGAAACTCTCGCTTATTCATTGATTACCTATAATTAAATATATCTTTCAACCCGCCCCAAGCTGTGAGGGGTATTGAAACGCTGAAGCAACCCAATGTGTGGATGCTTGGGGCTTCTTTCAACCCGCCCCAAGCTGTGAGGGGTATTGAAACTCAGCGCCTCAAATCCTTCACTAGCAAAGACTTTCAGAAGCATTTTTGTCAGGTCTGCCAAAATCGCCTGTCTGTGAACACTTAAAAAAGTAAATTAACTGACATGATAAAAGCTACAAGCCTTAACCACTAAGCGATTTGAAAGTTTGGCAGCTTCCCAGGGAAATTGACCCCGCTTCGATTCGCCAAAAAAAATAATTAAGGTGGGTTCCTCCTTGATCGGAGGTGATTCGGTAGCCACCACTGCGGTAAACCCGCACCTCTATTACTGGGGGCGCACCTTATTCCTGTCCTCAAGGGACAGCAGCATCAAGGTGGGCAGCTACCAGGGTCAGAAAGCAAGACTGTTTTCCAACAGTCAAACTAACCCACATTTACACAGTACATTGGCTTTAAACAAAGCATGAACTGCGGCGCTATTAGTTATATCTATTCTATTTTCAAGGTTCTGCTTTTTGTCAATTAGGTTCTTTGGCGAGAATTATAAGCAGTGATCGCCAATTCTCTCGCTTTTTCCTGTGGGCTACCTCGAATGGGTTGTTTCGATTCCTCTATCACAATTCCGACTTTAGCTGCCTGACTTTGAATACTTGCAATCAATCGACCATAGCTCCACTGATGGACACTAACTCGGTACTGTTTGGCATATTTTTGTTGAACTTCTATCAAGTCCGATTTTTGTTCGGCTTTTGCTTGAATTTCACTTTGTACCTGTTCTCGCATATCGCCCAATTTAGGCAGGACAATAGAGCCAGCTTTATATGTTTGGGCGATCGCTACAATTTCTTTAGCTAGTAATCTGTCTACATACTGCCCTAACTCTGATTCCCCAAATTGATTAGGTGCAGCCTCTATTTGAGCTACTTGGCGTTGGTGGGATAAGGTGTGTTTTTGTTGTCGCTGTCTATTTAGCAGTCTGTAATTATCACCCAGTAATTGTTTAATGCTGCGGTAGGTAATGACTTTACTTGTAGTGCCGTCTACTACTGCTACTGTTGTAGGTTTCTCAAGACCAAGGCTGACACCAACCAGAATATGAGATTGACCTTTATATAATGGCTTGGTGGGACGGGGAAAGGGGTTATTAATTCTGGCTAGAGAAGAGTTTTTCCGTTTTATATGAGCTTGTTGTTTATCGTTGAGTTCGCCTTTGGCTTTTGTTTGGGTGATAGTTTTAGCAATTTCTTCTGCTTTTTCTTCTCTGACTAGATTTGTTCCTTCAGCCGTCCACAGGCGAGTATCTACAGAACAGTAAAGGATTAAGCGGTTAACTTTCCAAGGTTCGCTTTTACCTTCCTCTTCTTGCCAAGTAATACGTCCACTGCGGAGAGTGAATAGGCTGCTAGAGTGTTGGTTTTTGCTGTTGTGCTTAATTTGTTGGTCTTCTAAAAAGCGTTGAAACCAGTGTAAATGGCGAGTATCACAGTAGACTTGGAAGCTATGCTCACTTAATCCATTGAATTTCACACAAATACGTCCACGCTCGTTTTTAAACCAAGTCATGTCTTCGTTAGTTTCATAAGCAACTGGGAAAGGTATTTTGCTCGATTTTTTTAGAAGACTGTCTTGCCAAAATTTCGCCTCCACTTCATTTTCAGGAACATTATGAGTGGCAAGCAAAAGAGTTTCTAACCATTTGCCATCTGTTAAATCTCGACCTTTGGGAATTCGTGCCTCTAGCTGTTCTCTCAGGCGTTCAATCTGAATCTCAAGCTTACGACGGCGTTTAGCAAACTTTTGAGTGTCTTCCTCTTTATCATTCATTTTGCACCCATTCTTGAGAAGATAGCTAATTGCACAATAAGTCAAAATATCTTCTGTGTCGCGGTAAGACTCAAACAAAGTTTTAGAGATACTGCGATCGCGATCTGAATTTTTTGATTTTTTGGTTTTCTTACGCTTCTTTCCTTTCGCTGGTTGTGCCTCAACTGTATCTGTCTGGGGAGCAAATTGAGCCAGTATTTCAGCAGCTTTACGACGAAGACTCTCTAAAGTAACTCCACTAGCTTCTACTAATTCGGTATCGCTTTTGAGCATTTCCAACCAGCGCATTTTACCTTCTAGTTGGGATTGCGATCGCTTCATCAATGCAAACCAAGATTTGTAGATGTAATTCACTGTGGCAATCGCACTCGTGTAAAATCGCCCTGGTTGACCGATGAAACGAGGGTCAGTTTTCAAAGGCTGACATAGTTCTTTGACAATACCAGTCGGGTGTTTGCCCTTTTGTCGCCAAGTTTCAAACTCAGGATGTTGAGCTACTTGAACCAATAATTCATTAATCAGTGGCGTATTTAAATCTGCCATCAACTTCCATAGTTGATGACGTGATGGCTCAGAAGCTACAAGACGACACTGAATAGTGATTTGGCTCATAAATTCTCTAACATATATGTCTAATAATACCATAAATGTTTAATTAGCTGGTGTGCCTACAATGATTTCATGCAAGAAACGTTTTTTACGAGTAAACAAGCTGCTGAAATCACGGGCTGCACTCTGCGCCAGCTTCAATATTGGCGAGAAAAGGGTGTAGTTATGCCTGTTATCGGTGAGACTGGAACAGGGCGTAGTATTTATTACTCAAAGCCGAATTTAATAGAACTGGCAGCAATGTTGTATTTTTTGTCTATGGGGCTAAATTTTGATATTGCTAGCACTACGCTGAAAATATTGAAAGACAAGGAACCAGAATTATTTGAATCTGGTAAAGGTACACGATGGATGCTCAGAAGGGTCAATCACAAGCGATCGCTCGAACTTGTAGAGTTTGAATTAGAACAAGCGATCGCCCAAATAAAAGCAGGTCAACCTGTAATTCCAGTATGGTTAGATACGATATACGAGCGTATAGCCAGCAAATTGAAAAATTAGACTTCAGCAATTTGGAAGTGTGTTGGAGTGTCTCTCAACAAGAGATATACTGGCAAAGCATTAGTGTCGCAATCTCAGCATCTACTATGGGCAAACTCACGCTGCCGCAACTAGAACGTCATCTTTTTTCTGCTGCGGATATTCTGCGCGGCAAGATGGACGCTTCGGAGTTCAAAGAATACATCTTCGGGATGCTTTTTTTAAAACGCGCCTCAGATGTGTTTGAGCAGCAGTATGAGCAAATTTTGCAGCAGAATTTGCAAAGGGGACGGACACAAGAAGAAGCAAACATGAGGGCAGAAAATCCCACCACTTACAAAGAAACTTTTTTTGTACCAGAAAAAGCGCGGTGGAAATATATTCGTGATGAGCTACATAAAAATGTAGGTCAAGGGCTAAATGATGCTTTGACAGCATTTGAGGACAGTAACAAAACGCTGACAGGCGTATTAAAACATATTGATTTTAATCGTCAAGCCGGTAAAAATCGGATTCCTGATGTTAAGTTGCGGGAACTGATTAAACACTTCAGTAAATATCCTTTGCGAAATGAAGATTTTGTATTTCCTGATTTGTTGGGTGCTGCTTACGAATACCTAATTAAAGAGTTTGCAGATTCAGCCGGGAAGAAAGGGGGTGAGTTTTATACTCCCCGTGAAGTCGTGCAACTGATGGTGCGGTTGCTTAAACCCCAAGCCGGAATGTCAGTTTATGATCCCTGCTGTGGTTCAGGTGGAATGCTAATTCAGGCGAAGCAATATGTAGAAGAATGCGGTGGTGATGCCCGAAATTTAGCTTTATCTGGTCAGGATAATAACGGTGGCGTATGGGCAATTTGCAAAATTAATATGCTGCTGCACGGCATTCGAGATGCTGATATCCACAATGACGACACTCTATTTAATCCCCTGCATACTGCTAACGGTGAATTGACACGCTTTGATAGAGTAATCAGTAATCCGCCTTTTTCGCAAAACTATACCCGTGAGGGAATTGCATTCCCTGATCGCTTTACACATGGGTATTGTCCTGAGACGGGTAAAAAAGCAGATTTGATGTTTGCCCAGCATATGTTAGCTGTTCTCAAAACTGATGGGATGATGGCGACAGTAATGCCGCACGGGGTGCTGTTTCGCGGCGGAGAAGAAAAGAAAATTCGGGAGAGTTTTATTACAAATGATCAATTAGAGGCTGTGATAGGCTTACCACCCAATTTGTTTTATGGTACAGGTATCCCCGCCTGTATTTTGGTGATGTGTCCCCAAGGAGCGAAACCTGTAGAACGTCAGGGAAAAGTTTTGTTTATTAATGCTGATGCAGAATATTATGCAGGTCGCGCTCAAAATTATTTGCGTCCTGAGCATATTGAAAAGATTTGCTGGGTGTTTGAAAATTTTGTGGCTTTACCTGGGTATTCGGCTGTAGTCTCTCAAGAACAATTAAAAGACAACGATTACAACTGTAATATCCGCCGCTATGCTGATAATGCGCCGCCACCAGAACCACAAGATGTAAAAGCGCATTTATTTGGGGGAATACCCAAGGCTGAGGTCGAAGCGAAGCGCGAATTATTAGCAGCACATGGGTTTGACCCAAGTAGAATTTTAGCGGAGAGGAATTAGTGGATTATTTGGATTTTATTTCTGCAATTAGCGATAGAGGGCAGATTAAAAGTTTTATAAAATCTGATGCTGGTGTGAAGCAGCAAGAAAGCAAACTTTATAGTGTGTTTGCTGCATGGTGGCAAATACACGCACCTAGTTTGAGTGAGTTGCCTAAAACTAAAAAGGTGATGGAACTCCGCGCTGAATTTTTGACTTCTTTTGTGGATAGTTTGCTACCTGTGGGATTACTTGACCGCTTTAAAGTTACGGGTGTAGTTGCTAGTTGGTGGAATGAACAGAGGTATGAACTGAGAACTTTATCAGAGTCAGATTTTGGTGCTTTAGTTAATAGTTGGATAGATACAATTAAAGATGCTTTAGAGCAAGATGAGGATGAGAAGAAAAAGCAGGCAAAATTTGACCCTCTAAATCATAAATTGGTGGGTCGGTTGATGCCGGATTATCTACAAGATATTGCTGAGGCTGAGGCGAAAATTGCAGAATTGGAACAGCAAAAGGAAGCTTTTGAGCAGGGTGAGGAAGCTGAGGCGGATGCTGAAGAAGGGGAAGAATCAGAAGCAGTTAATATTGTCAAGGATTTAGAAACAAAGCTTAAATATCTTAAAAATTCGATTAAAGAGCCGAAGAAGGAACTCAAGATTTTAAAGAAGTCACCGTTATTAACTAAGGATAAAATTGCTGAACTTGAGGTTTTTATTCAAGAGAATGAAGCGGAAATTGCCGAGATAGAAGCTCAATTAGAACCCTATAAGGAAATTGCCAAGCAGTTGCGGGAAGCGAAGGCAGAATTAAAGATTTTAAAGGATGAATTAGTGAAGCGTTTGGAAGCTGCGCGGGCTGCTTTAAATGATGAAGATTGTCGAGATTTGGTGTTAGCAATTTTCAAAGATGGGTTAATTGCTGAATTGGAGCGATATGTCACCGCGCACCGTCAGCAGGTGATTACTGCGGTAGAAAATTGGTGGGATAAGTATCAGGTGACGTTGCAGGATATTGAGACGGAACGGGATGCAGCAGCGAAGAAGTTGAATAAGTTTTTGCAAGGGTTGGGTTATGCGTGAGGTTTTGGTTAAAAATGAGGAGTTTAAAGATTCGCCTCTGGGGATAATTCCAAAGGATTGGGATGTTGTTTCCATTGATGAAATTGCTGTTCATGTAGGTAGTGGTATAACTCCCAGAGGCGGAAGCAATGTATATACAAAAGAAGGAATATTATTTATTCGTAGCCAAAATGTCACCTTTAGTGGATTGTTATTAGATGAAGTTGCATATATAAATTTAAGAACACATGAAAGTATGAAACGCAGCGAGATATTCGCGCATGATGTTCTTATCAATATTACTGGTGCATCAATAGGTCGCTGCTGTCCTGTGCCTCAAGGACTTGGTACAACTAACGTTAATCAGCACGTTTGTGCAATTCGGCTATTTAATCCCAACCGTCAAGACGCAATTTTTTTGTCATCTGTACTTGCATCTCATATTGGACAATCTCAGATTGATCGACTAAATGCAGGTGGAAACCGTGAAGGTTTAAATTACCAGCAGCTTCGCTCTTTTATTATTCCTTTTCCTCCGCCAGAGGAGCGTGCTTGTATTGCTGAAATTTTGGATACGGTGGATGAAGCGATCGCCCGCACATCTTCCCTTATTATAAAACTTAAACAAACCAAAGCCGGACTACTGCAAGACTTACTCACACGCGGCTTAGATGAAGATGGCAAATTGAGAGATCCACAGGCGCATCCTGAACAGTTCAAAGACTCGCCACTAGGAAAAATTCCGAAGGATTGGCAAACTCCTACTTTCGAGGAAGTTACAGTTGATGATGCACCTATTTGTTACGGGATTGTTCAACCAGGAACTTATGTTGATTCGGGTGTACCTGTTATTGCAATTCAAAATTTAAATACTGACTATCAGAATAATATTCATAAAAGCGCACAAATAATTGAAAATCGCTATATTCGCAGTAGAGTTATTCATAATGATGTACTAATTTCTGTGAAAGGCACTATAGGACGTGTTGGTATTGTGCCTTTTTGGTTCAAAGGCAATATTAGCCGTGATGTTGCACGTATTAGATTAAAATCTTGTGCTTTACCAACTTATGTACGTCAAATGTTACTTGCTCCCAGTTCACAGAAATGGCTAGAGAAAGCTGTAGTTGGTACAACAAGAGCAGAAATATCTATTGGAATCTTAAAGAAACTTAGGTTATTACTTCCACCTAAATCAGAACAGGAACTCATAGCCGATATATTAGAGACTCATGACAACTGTATTCGCACAGAAGAAGCCTACCTTAACAAGCTCAAACTTCAAAAACAGGGGCTAATGCAAGATTTATTAACTGGCAAAGTGCGAGTTAAGAGCATTAAATAATCTGACTATAAAGTATTTACTACTCTTGATAACAAAATTAATCTATGCCTACGCCGATTTATCACATTACCCACATTGATAACTTGCCATCAATTCTAAAATCAGGTGGATTGGTTGCAAATAGTAGGCTCAAAAAAACTGATTATGTTGATATTGCTCATGGACACATCCAAGATAGAAGGCGCATAATCCGCGTTCCTTGTAGTGTTGGTGGATGTTTGCACGATTATATACCTTTTTATTTCGCTCCACGTTCTCCTATGCTATATGCAATTTCCAAAGGACAGGTACAAAAATATAAAGATGGGCAAAATAAAGTAATTTATTTAGTTTCTCAAGCAGAAATTATAGCGAGTAATAAATTAGATTTTGCGTTTACTGATGGTCATGCTGCGGTCGTGGCTTTATCAGAATTTTACGATAACCTAGATGATTTCTTTAAAATTGATTGGAACATAATGAAAGCAACTTACTGGGCAAATAATGAGGAAGATAATGATAGAACGCGCCGTAGACAAGCGGAGTTCTTAGTGCATCAATTTTGTCCTTGGTCACTGATTACAGAAATTGGTGTGATAGATAGCACTATAGAACAACAGCTTAGAAACATACTACAAAATTTTAATGTCCAAACTCCTGTTAAGATTAACCCTAGTTGGTACTACTAAACATTATTAAATAGTAAAATACTAAAGTTAGATAGTACATTTGTACGTCATGGGCGGCATTGGGAGATGATTGAGTTTAAGCAGGGCAACCTATTAGAAGAAAAAGCCGAAGCCTTAGTAAACACCGTTAATTGTGTCGGTGTCATGGGCAAAGGTATCGCCTTGCAATTTAAGCAAGCTTATCCTGAAAACTTCCGCCACTATGAGAAAGCCTGTAAAGCTAGTGAAGTCCAGCCAGGGCGGATGTTTACCATAGCAACAGGTAGTCTATTTAATCCCAGATACATAATTAACTTCCCCACTAAGCGTCACTGGAAAGGTAAGTCCAAAATAGAAGATATTAAAAGTGGACTGGTGGCTTTAGTTACAGAAGTGCAGAAATTAGGTATTACTTCAATTGCTATTCCACCTTTAGGATGCGGAAACGGTGGTTTAGATTGGTTTGAGGTCAAGCCTTTGATAGAATCAGCCTTTGCTCAACTGCCAAATGTCCAGGTAATTATCTTTGAACCCACAGGCGCACCAGCTGCCGAAAAAATGCCTGTTGCGACCGAAAAGCCGAAAATGACACGCGCTCGTGCTTTATTTATCCGTGTACTGGAACTGTACGGGCTTCCAGGTTATGAGTTGACTAAACTAGAAGTTCAAAAACTCCCCTATTTTTTACAAGAAGCCGGAGAGCCTTTAAGGCTGCGTTATGTTAGCCATAGATATGGCCCCTACGCTGATAACCTCAATCAAGTCTTGAAACGCCTAGAAGGGCATTACATTCGTGGCTATGGTGATGGTACTAGCAAAGCCGACAGTGCTGAAATATATGTATTGCCTGAAGGTAGAGAAACAGCACAAGCTTTTCTGGAAACAGAACCAGATGCCCAGGAGCGTTTAGAGCGAGTTGGCAACCTCATATATGGCTTTGAAACACCTTACGGTATGGAACTGCTAGCCACAGTTCATTGGGTTGCAACCAAAGAACCTAACCCAGCACAAGATAGTGAGCAGGCGATCGCCTTGGTGCATCAATGGAGCGATCGTAAACGCAAGCTATTTAAACCTGAACATATTCGCAAAGCTTGGCAGCGTTTGTATGAGCAAAACTGGCTAAACATCAAAGAGGAAATAACTATTTGAATATTTTCTTAAAAATATTCAAAATAAAATTCCAACATAGAGGTTGCCTTACCCCTGTATCCTGTACAGGGTTATTGTCATTTATTGCACCTGAAGAAGAATTACATTTTTCGCATGAACAGCTTTTTCGTTTATGAAGTCTGTAATACTCCTGCTCAAGAGTAATTAATCCTGCCTTTTTAAATTCCGATTTTTTTAGACGGAGTTTGTATTCTTTGTAAAAGTGTTGGCTGACTTCTTTACGAATCCATTTATCCAATTCACGTATTTGTTGGATGTCGGTAATAACCATAAAAAATCCCATCCAACTTTTTACTCTTTCTCCAACCACACCACCACATACATTACATATTTGCTCACCACGCCCAGTTACTTTTCTATTAATTACATATTTAATAAAAAATCTAAATCTACGCTTAGGAATTTCCCCAGTTTTATAAGAAGGCTCTTTATTAATTTTTTCTATAATCCTTTCTTGGAATCTTAAAATATTTGCTGGTTTAACTTTGATATGCTCAAGAGTAAATTGGAAACCAACAAATTCCAGAAAATCTTGAGCTATATCAACATATTTGGTTTTACTTTCATTCGTATGTAACTCCAGTTTTATATCTTGTAGCTTTTGAGCCACTTCTTGATGTACTAAGGCAATTAATTCTTGTTGTTTTAAAAGTATTACAAAATCATCTGCATAGCGGACGTATCTCAAAGGATATTTTTTCGACAAATCATTGATAACCCAACAATCAAATTCATGTAAATATAAATTTGCAAGCATTCCCGAAAGTACGCCACCTTGAGGAATACCCTGAGTTCTTATAATCCTTTGATTATTTAGAATAGGCTTGTGATGATGAAAAAAACGGTATCCGTATGTTTTGCCACGTTGATTTTTATGTGGAAGTCCACCAGCTTTGATAAACCGTTTCAATAATTTACTAGCTAGAGTATCCTGACCAAACTTTTTCTCTATAATTCTAAACAGATATTCATGAGACAACCTATCAAAAAATTTGACTATATCAGCATCTAAGGCAAATATAAAACCTTGTTTGATATAAACATGAATCAAGTTTGCTGCATAGGGTGCAGACTTTCCCTTTCTATATGCACAAGAAACTTTATCTAGTCTAGATGTCGCTTGAAAATCTTTTTCTATCTCTTTATAAATAGCATCATACAAGACTTTTTGAACGATAACATCACGTATAGTAGCAATCGATAAAATGCGCTTTCCACCAGATGGCTTAGGAATTTCTATTTCTCGGAAAGAATAAAACTGATATGTACCTTTAAGTAATCTACTTGATAGAAGCTGACAACGTAAATCAAGTTCCTTTTTAAAGGTTTGGTAAGAAATACCATCTACCCCCATCTGAACTTTTGGCTCACCCTGCTGCAAGAAATCAGTTTTTTGTCGTTCGTAAGCTTCAAAGGCAGCCTTTAGCTTCTCAGGCTGAAAATACTCAGTGAGTATATCGTCCAACAACTTGGACATATTTATTTTTACTATTTTAGTAATTATTGAATAATTTAAAAGTGCCTACTGCTAAGGCGGACAGGGAACGCAAGGCACTTTATCAACCTGTCTCCTCTACTCTGGTGTAGAGTATAACCATTACCTATTATTTCTAATAGGTATAAAGAAACTCCTGGTTAGGTGGATCTTTATTATTTCTTCCTCTGCTATAGTTTAGCATAGCTTGGAACAGCTACCCACTTGGGATAAGAGGCTTTTAAGCATCTCACGGCAGGTTCAAAGACCTAACCTAGCATTATTAGAGAGCATATCACGATATATTAATCAATTGATTATGACTACAATTTTCTATACCAGAAAAATATAAATTAAGTATGATCACGCTATGGCCAATAGAGTGGATTCATCAAAATCATACTAGAAGACTTGTCAAAATAATTTATGTCCCAACAAACTCCTGAGTATATTCATGTAGAACTGCCTACCATTCAACAACTCATCAGCATCGGTTGGCAGTACATTGAAGGAGATTGGGACAATGCCAAAGTTACCGAACGAGAAAACTTCAAGCAAGTTCTACTAACAGAACGCCTCAAAGCCGCCATCAAACGCATCAACTTAGACGAAAACGGCAACCCTTGGCTAGATGACATACAAGTTCAAACCGCAGTCAGTCAGTTAGAACGCCTGGGTGCAAATAGATTAATGGAAGCTAACCAAGCCGCCACAGAATTACTACTTAAAGGCACTACAGTTTTAGGGCAAGACGGTAAACAGCACACCGTGCATTTTATTGAATTTAATCCTGAACATTGCGATCGCAACGATTTTCTCGCCATCAATCAATACAGAGTAGACCCGCCTTGGGCAACAGGTAATCGAGGATTTATCGTCCCAGACATCGTACTACTTGTTAACGGCATCCCTTTAGTAGTGATTGAATGCAAAAGCCCCAATTTAGATAACCCAATAACCGAAGCAATTCAAGACTTATTAAAATACTCCAATCAACGAGGTAGCAGCCAACCAGAAGGCGCAGAAAAATTATTCCACTACAATTTGCTGATGATAGCAGCCTCTAGAGGACGGGCAGCAGCCGGAACCATCGGCGCAAATTATGAACATTATGTTGAGTGGAAAGATACCATTCCCAGCCCCCAAGCGGAAATTGCTGCACAATTACGCATTGCGGAATTAAATTCACGCCAAACCCTCATCGCCGGGATGTTGAACCCAGCTAATCTTATCGACATCCTGCATAATTTCACTTTATTTAAAACCAGTGGCGGACGCACTATCAAAATTGTCCCCCGTTACCAGCAATATCGGGCAGTTTATAAAGCCTTACACCGACTTCAACACAATCAAACCCGCGACCAACATGGCACAGATGACCAACGCGGCGGAATTATCTGGCATACCCAAGGTTCAGGTAAAAGCCTGACAATGGTTTACTTAATTCGGAAAATTCGTGCTATTCCAGAATTACGCCGCTTTAAAATTGTAGTCGTCACTGACCGCCGAGACTTAGAAAAACAACTTGCAGATACCGCAGTCCTCACAGGAGAACCATTACAAAAAGCGAAAAAAGTTAGAACACTAGAACAATACCTGCAACAACCAGGTGCTGGCTTAGTCTTCGGAATGATTCAAAAATTTAAAGGCGGGGAAGATTCTGAGGAAGAAGCAGAAATTGAACCAATTCCCAAAAACCTCAATCCTTCCGAAAATATCTTAGTGCTAATTGACGAAGCACACCGTTCTCACGCCAAAACTCTCCACACCAACTTATTAGAAGCATTACCTAACTGTGTCCGTATTGGCTTTACTGGTACACCCATCATCAAAGCTGCCAAAAAAACCACCCTGCAAATTTTTGGTTCATTTATCGACGAATACAATATTCGCAAATCCCAAGAAGATAAAGTCACTTTACCTATTATCTACGAAGGATTAGAAGCTAGAGGGACTATTACCCAAGGTGATGACCTCGACCAACTTTTTGAAATTATCTTTGCTGATAAAACCCCGGAAGAGCGATCGCAAATTAAAGCCAAATACGCAACTAAAACCCAAGTTGGCGAAGCACGGGAACTAATTAAAGCCAAAGCTAAAAGTATGTTGCGTCATTATATTGAGCGCATTTTAGCCGGAGGCTTTAAGGCGCAAGTTGTCGCCTCTACGCGTCTGGCCGCAGTCCGTTACCAAGAAGCATTTGTGGAAGCACAACGGGAAATAGTACAGCAACTAGAACAACGCGCCCCCATTCTGCAAAGTCTTGACGCAGAGGCTTTAGAATTGCGTGATGCCGAAACTCGTTTTTTTGCTCAAGCACTCCCACATCTTGAAATTATCCGCAAATTAGAATTTGCTACTGTGATTTCTGGTGATAAGGGAGACGATCCTAGTTGGAAAAAGTGGACAGATAAAAGTCAACAAGAAATTAATATTGAGAAATTTAAAAAACCTTTAGAGCAAGACAGTTTAGCGATTTTAATCGTAAAAAATATGCTCTTAACGGGATTTGATGCGCCGTTAGAACAAGTTTTATATTTAGATAGGTCATTAAAAGAATACGAATTGCTGCAAGCGATCGCTCGTGTTAACCGAGTGTATAATGACAAAAAAACAGAGGGCTTAGTAGTAGATTATTACGGTGTCGATATCGCTGCTGCTCTTTCAGTTTACGAGAATGTTGATACAGAATCTGCTTTGTTTGATATTCGTGCAGAATTGCCAAAATTGCGCGAGAGGCATCAGCGAGTTATTGCTCTATTCACTGAAAAGGGATACACAATTGATGATGTAGATGCTTGCGTAGACTTGCTCAGAGATGAACGGCTGAGAATCGAATTTAATGAGTGTTTTCAAGACTTTCTCAACACTCTCGATACAATATTGCCACGACCAGAAGCACGTCAACCTTACAATTTTGTTCGAGATGCCAAAAAACTTGGCTTTATTAAAAAAGCTGTTGCTGACCTCTACAGAGATGAAAAACTTAACATTGTTAGTGCCAAAGAGAAAGTTAGGGCATTAATAGACCAATATATTGAATCTCAAGGTATTGACCCGAAAGTGCCACCGATTGATATCATGTCCTTAGATTTTAAAACCCATGTCCAGCGCCATCGCTCGATTAAAGCACAAGCCGCAGAAATGGAATTCGCTGCACGTCACCATATCAGCGTAAATTATGAAGAAGACCCAGTTTACTACAAAAACTTAAGTGAAAAACTCACAGAAATTTTAGAAACTTTAGCTGATAACTGGGAAGAAAAAGTCGAGGCATTGCAGAAGTATATAGAACAAATCCAAGCTGGTCGTAGTCAAGATGAGACTGGATTAGATCCCAAAACTCAAATGCCGTTTCTCAATATTTTAGGTGAACATTCACAAAAACAACTCCCCAAACTTGCTCAAGCAACTGTAGAAATTGTTGAACACATCCGTCAACAAGTGCTGCGGGTAAATTGGAGTAGCCAAATTATCCAAGATGACTTAAGAAAGTGGATAGCAGGTTACTTGGATGATCATGATTTAGTAAGTTATGCCCAAATAGAAGAAGTCGCAGATAAACTAGTGCAACTAGCACGGAGAAATCGTGATAATTTAATGGCATGACAACTATCACCTTTGGCGAACTGAGTTTTGAAATTCGCCACAGTTCCAAACGCCGTACAGTAGGAATTACCGTCGAGCGTGACGGTAAATTAGTCTTGGCTTCTCCTCCAGAAGTACCAATAGAAACATTAGAAAAAATTGTTAGTGATAAACGTTATTGGATTTATAGTAAACTTCTAAAAAAAGAGTTATTTAACCCACAAGTTAAGCTTAAAGAATACGTCTCAGGTGAAGGTTTCTATTATTTAGGACGTAGTTATCGTCTCAAAATAGTCGATGAGGTTCAAACACAACCAATCTTAAGACTATATCAAAGCCGCTTTGAATTACAGAGACACTCACAATCTCAAGGTCGAGAAAACTTTATTCAGTGGTATCGCCAACATCTTCAGGCAATACTAGAACAACAAATTGCGACACTAATTAAACGAGTTAGTGCTTCACCTCGTTCTATCCAAGTACGCGAATTAGGTAATCATTGGGGTTCTTGCGGACACAAAGGAGATTTATATTTTCACTGGCGAGTGGCGATGCTACCGCGAACGATGATTGAGTATTTGGCAGTTCATGAGTTAGTGCATCTAATTGAACCAAATCACAGCAGTGCATTTTGGGAGAGAGTTGAACGAATTGTGCCAAATTATCAAGAACGTAAACAGTGGTTAGCAGAGAATGGAGCAATTTATAATCTATAGAAATCTTGGAATAATGGGAGCAATCGCATTTAGACACAGTTGAAATAATGCCTCAAATCATCCGTCTGCGCTTCTTTAATCGCCCATTTCAGCATTAAAATTGCCATTGGCGACAAAGAACTCACCTCTGCATCTGCTAGTTGTTGAAGAACGCTTTGCTAACGCATTTTAATCAAATATTATTTATTCAGACAACAAGCAATTGCCTCAAGGATGTTTTGAGTCCTTAATGTCTTATTTTCTCCTAACAGCATTAACTTCAAAACATATCCCCTCTTGATTTCTTAGAAAATAAAGGCTAGCAAGAGGGGAGAGGGGATTATATTTTGATGACACTGCCAAAAGCGTTATTGAATTGCGCTGTTTTGTTAGTCAACAATACTTCTGACAATCTACCATTTCATCAAAAGTCATAGCTGAATTAGTAAAACTATAAAAATCTCACAAAGGTACAAAGAGAAATCGTGAGTTCTCGTATTCTTTGTTCAGGATTAGGAATAAGTTATTACTCAAATTCAGCAATGTTTAATTGCACGAACTAATTATGCTTTTTAAAGCCTAATTCTGCAAGTAGATATCTAAGCCTTGCTCATTAAATATAACTGGTTGAGTAGATAGTCCTGATTCCCATCTTTGGAGCCTTGTCTGGGTTCCTTGTGTAGCATCAAGCTGTTGATTGTAAATATCAACAATGTAGCGAACTAGCCGTAAGTTTAGTTCCTGCAAAGTCAGATAAGCTTCTTCCTCTGCTATATTTAGGCTGGACTGGGCCTGAATGTTGGAATTTATATATCCAGGTAAAGCAGCCAGAAACTCCGTATTAATCCTCCGGAAAATACGTTCTGCAAATCCACCTTGACTGAGGTGATCATCGCGCAGACGATAATTAATACCTAACTGCAAACAAATCTGTCCTAAGCGTTGAGAGCGAAAATCTCTGCTAGCATCACCGCAAAGAATTTCAGGAACACCATATGTTACCCATTCGCCATTAAGTTGATATTCTTTTCCATACTGCTTTGGCAAAATAGCATGACGTAATGCTAAGAAAATGGAATGAGAACTAGGTCTATCAAAGCCTAGATGAAATCCCATAATACAGCGCGAATAACTGTCTATAATCAATGTTAAATAAGGAAGAGTTACAGATTCACCATGTTTGTCTACCAGTAGGATATCTAACTTACTATGGTCACATTGCCAAACTTGATTGCTATAGTCTACATTTACAGTCTGCCTTTCAAAAGTTTTATGGATCATCATTTTTCTCCATTCTAAATTACCTACGTTTATTCACCTTTAATCAGATGAAAATTACCGGCATTACAGTACAGAAATGCACTCTTTAGTACATAAATACTATAAAAGCATAACTTACCACTCTTGAAATCAAAAATCAATAATTACTTCATAAAAGAGCAAAAATTGATTATTTTATTTTTCATGCTTAGAAATAGGTTTTTGAAAGACAATCATCTCCTCAAAAGGCAGAAAACAACGCTGACACCAATTATCTGCCCACAAAGATGGAACTTTGAACCTTGCCCCACAGTTGGGGCATTCTGACAACAAAGTTCTTTTGTGCCTCGCGCACCCTTGCGTTACCTTAAGCTGCCATTCAATCTTGTGACAAGGGGACTGGGCATAGCAAGCAGCACATAACCGAATAGGCTCCATTTTCATCTCTACCCCAGTCGGTGGTAACATCTGCGCTAACCGATCAGCGTCAAAACCCACAACCCTAGCCAAAGCCTCCAACTGCTGGCGAGACGGTGGGGGATTAAACCGAAATTTTTCCCAACGGGCGATGGCTCCGCCCGCCGCAGGCATCGCACCCCCAAGTCCTACTGCTTTACCCAACCCAGTAGGCGTTAAATCATTTGCCCGTCGAAAGCGTCCTAAAAAGTGACTCAGACTTTCTCCATCTAAAGGTTTTATTTGAAATAACCAAGGTTGAATGTTTGGAACTTCCATTATTTGTACTCTGTTGCTACTTCCTTGAGAGTTGCCAAATCCACCTTCTGTAATCCTTTCTTCAATGCCCGGATGGCTGATTCTCTGAGTATCATGTCGAGCAAACCAATATAACCTCCCGTTGCCTCACCTAAAGTCTTCAGCATAGTCTTACTGGACAAATTGGAAGCAACTGGCAACTGCAAAACCTTCTTTTCCCAAATTTCTATAGTTCGCTTAAACTCTTCTCCTGAGAATTTACCAAATCTATGGCAAGCTCGAAAACGATTGTAAACCTGCTCATCCCTCTTAATTACTGCATCCAGGCGATCTGTTCCTACTAAGACAACAGATATCTCTAATTCTTCACCAATATCCCGAACATCTTTAAATGTATTCGGCTTCAAGCGGTCAGCCTCATCAATAATTAATGTCTCTACACCACAGCCTTTAAGAACCCGCCGAGTCCGCTCTCGAATTTCAGCTACTGTTCCCTTAGTCATTTGATACTTCAGATGCTCAATAATTAGCGTAAACAAATCCTTAGAACTACATTCTGGCGGAACTAAGATGTAAGCAACAGGAACTATTGGAGGTTTACCTTGCTGTTGTATTGGCTTATGTCTTAACCTGTAAGCATCACAAGCAATGGTTTTACCAGTGCGTGACTCTCCAACAATTCGACAGCATTGACGAGCTTGACGCTTGCCCTCTAGCCATTCATGGAGAATCTGCACTTGCTCCAAGGGGATAAAACTCTTTCGGTTCAATCGTTGAATTTCTGCTTGTAATTTTTCATTATTGTGTGGAATATTACCTAATTGTTGAGCAAATTCTTGGGCTTGTTTTGAAGTCATTTTCTACCACCCGTAATCTTCACGCATTTGTTCGTAATCAAATACTTCCGGCATCTGGTATTCTGGTTCATTGTCAACAGATGCCACTTCAATTTCTTCCTCTGGTTCAACAGGCACAGGTTTTTTAGCCTTTTGAACTACAACCTGTTCTGCTTTTTGGCGTTCCTTCTTGGTTTTCTTGTGGTTGACGAAGGTGTCGCGATCGCGTACCTCTGCCAAAATAGAACGATTGCTAATAGCCTTACCTGCTTGCCGAATCCGGCGACTCATAGCTTTTGCTTCATCCAAAGACAATTCCTCTGTCTCCAAATCTTGAGCATAAGCACGAGCTAGAAATTCTTCTTTATTACCCTTTTGGCGGTAAACCAACAAAGTGGTAATGTCTTTAGGGTCATAACGCAGTACAACATTTTCACCCGCATAACCTGCCAAATGTTCTCCCCGATAACTCAGATTTTCAAATTGCACATACCCACCCCTGTAAATTGAGCGTCGGGTTTGCTTCATCAAGCAGATACGTAATTCTTCTTCTGAGATTAAATTAGGCTCAACGATTAATCCTGCTTCCCAACGTTGATAACGAGTTTGGTCGCCTAATCGCGCATCAATACTTTGGTTGTATTTATCCACGATGTAACGTACCAGCAGACGTTCTAATTCCCTCAAAGTAATACAAGCTTCTTTCTCAGCTTGCTGTGGACGTTCCTGTACATTTGAGCCTGTGTATCCAGGCAAGGTAGAAAATAAATCGGTGTTAAAAGTGCCAAAAGGACGCTCAACAATACCACCTTCACTTGGGCGATCGCGTAAATGACAAACAAATCCCAACTGCACACCTATCTGTTGCAAATGGTTGGAGCGAAAATCTTTACCGCCATCCGTATAAAAATGCTCTGGTTTACCATAGGTTCCCCATTCTTCATGGAGTCCATATTCTGACCCATACTGCTTTGGCAAAATTGCATGACGTAGTGCTAATGCAACTACCTGAGAACTTGGAGCATCAAAACCCAAGTTGATTCCCATGATGCAACGAGAGTAAGTATCTACAACTGTTGTCAACCAAGGACGACCCAAAAGTTCGCCGTGCTGATCTACCAGCAATAGGTCTACAAGAGTATGGTCGCACTGCCAAACATGGTTGCTGTGTTCTACTGATAAGTCTTTGCCATCACGAGTTTTGACTGATAATCGAGAACCACTCCAACCCCGACTTCTGATATTGGCTTTTTGCTCTTGCTGCTCAATAATCGGCTGTAGGACTCGATACACAGTCCTATAACTGGGATATTTTTCTTGACCTAATTCAGCAGCCCTGGCTTGTACTCTAATCGCAACTTGTTGGGGAGTAATACGCTTACTCCCTTTATTACCTTCTTTATATGTATTGATAATGAACTGCTGCCAGTCAGAATCTATTCGATGTTTACCTTTATCGGCCCGTGCCGTAGTTTGAAGTGCGGGTAAACCTTGCTCTTCCCATTTTTTGACCAGCCGCCTTACTGTCCGCACAGACTTACCTAGTTTAGCTGCAACCTCCCTTTGTCTTTCTCCATAGGTGATGCGATCGCACGGTTCTAGAAGTTTCTGAATCATTTCCAACAAATGCCTATCATCTGCTGATATTTCAGTTACTATCTCATTCGTTTCTGGCTCTTGATCGCCCTTGTGAGGATCATCCAGCATATTTACATTTATGTTTAATACAAACGTAGTTGTATTGTACTATTAAGCAGACATTATTTTGTCAATTTTGGTAAAAATGTTAGCTTAAGCCATTTTTCAAACAAGGACAGATATTTTGGCAGTTTTTCAAAAGAGGACAGCTATTTTGGCAATAAATTTAAACTTGTGTATGTTGAGCCTAAAATAATAAAACCCTTGCCACGCAAGGGTTTTGAGAGAAATATTTTCAAAAACATTAATTTGTCAAGTGGTCAAATAATTTGGCAATCGACAGTTAACGAGTAGATGCTTTGTTTGTTTTTCCTCCGTTTGTGCTGTGTCTTCAGTCTCAAATCCTGAAAAAGGTTGACTGGTAGACTTTCTGGGCATAATCTGTACCTAAAAAATATGACATCATTTACTTTAAAATTTTAGAGTATTTATGACATCATTTGATTTAAAAGTAACCAGAGAATAATCATGGGCTGAAAATCGCCATAATCCTTCATACATAATGGTTATGGCGATTTAGATGTGGTTTGCAGAGATGACAATAATTCTTTAAAGTGGACAATAATTATTTAATGGACAAATGGTGTCCATTAAATAATTATTGTCAGTTTTAAAGAATTATTTAATAGACATCTCAGATTAAAACTAGCTTCACATAAATTTACATCCCCACAGCTTTATCAAAACGTAGCATTTCTAAACTTCTGTCACCATACACCCCCTCAATTTGTTGGCGACAGCACTCAATAGCAAAATCATTCAGTTCTTCTGATTCAATACCATACATATCCTGAAATATATCTGGCTCTACGCGGCAGAAGCGGGGACGCGTTGAGTAGATGCGACATTCTCTTGTGGTATGGTCAAAGTTAACGCACCATCCGCCTTCGCCTACCATGCTGAAGTAAAGTTCCAGTTCATCTGGTGTGAGATAGTCTTCTATTTCCGGGCGTTCTGCTGGGTCAAGATTGCAGCAGGCTCCACATTGTTTGACGCATTGCCAGTTTGCCATTTTATGTTTTTTCCTATACTTTTATTAAGTAAATTAAATATTGCAGGCGATCGCCGGATATGATCTAATACGGGTTTTGCAACTGCAACTGAGTAATTCTAAGACAATTGGGAGGAATAGAGACAAATGTTTGACGCTTTAGCCAACATCAATTGGGAAGTTATTTTCCAGCTAACCTCTGTTGCACTAATAATCATTGCTGGGCCTGCTGTGATTTTTGTGCTGGCATTCCGCAACGGCAACCTATAAGAGTAATGAGCGCTGAGTGATGGTGAAATTAATTTATTACTCAGCACTCAGTACTCAGCATTGATAATGCTTGTATAGCAGCTTGAATAATAGAATCGTATTGGGGTAAGGTTAGGTCAATTTCTAGGGCATCTTCACGACTAGTTCCTAGTAATCCAATTGTACTTCCTGGCTGCATCACTAGAACTTTGCCATCTGAATTTTTGATTCTTAGTTCGGTAAGAGAATTATTTTGATAAACCCCGCAAGTATATTGACGTTGATTGTGCTTGAAGGCGGTTTTTAAAGGTTTGGGAGAAGCTTGATAAAAAAGTTGTAACTGGTTGGACTGCGCCTCAAGTTGTTTCTGTGCCAGTCTTACACCTATTAATTCCAACTCCAGGCTAGTATTGCCATTAAAGTTATTTTCGCGCAATTTATAAGCTATATCTAATCTTGCTGGTAAGGGGTAATAATCACGCCAACGCCAAGCGATCGCTTTAAATTGATATTGTTGACCGTTTATAGTTTGGCTGAGTGTGACTTTAATATGGCCTTTGCCAACTATTTGCTGTTCTACAACTTGAACGTTGGGTGTCCAAAAAACCGGATCGGGGTTATCAATACCGCAAGGGTGGAGAGAATTTAGCTGTTGGTAAAGTTCCTGATGGATTTGATTAAAGTTAGCCTCAACATCAATTTGCAATAACGGCTTGAGGTGCTGGGGTTGCAAACATTGATTAGCAAACTCACACAGACGCGATCGCAACTTCTGTAAATTACTAGCTGGGAAAGAAAATCCACCTGCTGCTTTATGACCACCATATTTACCCAGCAAGTCGTGACAATATTCTAAAGCAGCAAATATATTAAATTCTGGGATACCCCTCGCTGAACCGCGAATTAGTTCTTCATCTTCATAAGTACCAATAAAGACGGGAACGCCGTAACGTTCCACCAAGCGGGAGGCGACAATACCTATTACACCATGATGCCAATGGGGTTGGATGACAACTAATACCCGGTCTTGCTGTAGAGATGTTGCGTACAAATCTTCTACGTGGGCGATCGCTTGTTGTTCGATTTCTTCGCACATTTGCTGACGACTAGTATTAGCCTGTTCGCACTGCATAGCGCGTTCCAACGCCAGCCCCTCATCATCCGTTGTCAGTAATTCGATGACTGTCAAAGGGTCGCCAATCCTCCCCACCGCATTGATACGCGGCCCCAAACGAAAGCCGATATCTTCTGGTTTGAGAGTTTTAGGGGTGGTAACTGGGGATTGGACGGGGAGTATTAGTTTGTCTTTCCCTACACCCTTAGACCCCTGCACCCCTACACCCTCACCTGTGGCTTGTACTCCCGCAACTTGAATTAACGCCTGTACCCCTGGTAATTGGGATTTAGGTAATAGCTTTAAACCGCGTTTTACCCAGCGACGGTTGACACCACTTAAGGGGGCTAAATCTGCGATCGTTCCTAAGGTGAACAGTGCTAACATCGGCTGAATTAAGCCTTTGGTTTTGTCTAGCTTTTGTGCCAAGGATACTGCCAAAATATAGGCAACACCAACACCAGCTACACCCCGATATGGTGAAGATTCAGCGATGAGTTTCGGGTTGAGGATTGCATCGGCTGGTGGTAGTTTTTGGGGAATGTCGTGATGGTCGGTGATAATCACATTTAAACCCAGTTCTTTGGCTCTAGCGATTGGTTCAAATGCAGAAATCCCATTATCAACAGTGAGAATTAATCTGACACCTTCACTATGAAATTCTTCTACAATCCGCTTATTGATGCCATAACCTTCGTGCATCCGGCTAGGAATAGCATAATCTACTTGAGCGCCTAAACTGCGAAGACTACGCAAGAGTAAAGCGGTGCTAGTCATCCCATCTGCATCATAATCACCGCAAATTGCTATTTTACTTTGGCAAGCGATCGCCTGTTGTAATAACTCCACACTCATCGCCAAGTCTGGAAATTCTGCTAATGGCGAGGGTAAATTTAAGGATTCAGGCTCTAAAAATGCTTGTGCTTGTTCTGGTGTTTCAATACCCCGATTAATCAATAACTGACAAACAATAGACGAAAGATTTGTTACATCTGCCAGTTTTTGAGCTAGGTCTGTTTTTTGTAAGTGAATTTGCCAACGCTGATTAGGTAAGCGCCGCCGAGGTTTTGATACTTCCGTAGGAAATCGGTCTAGCATTTAAATACTATAGCTGTTGACGGTTGACCGTTAACAGTCAACAGTTAACAGCCTTGATGAATAGTTATGGGATTTAGGGGCGCATTAGCTTACTAACGAAACCAAATATATCGTAATTGATGCGATCGCCAATTCAATGCAAAATCTGCTCAATCATTCGATTGGCTTGGGAAGCATAACCACCACCAAATAAATTGAAGTGATTGAGGATGTGATACAGGTTATAGAGTGTTTTCCGTTTTTCATAGCCAGCATCTAAAGGAAATACTTGGTTATAACCTTTGTAAAAAGCTGCGGGGAAACCGCCAAAAAGTTCTGTCATGGCAATATCAACTTCTCTATCCCCAAAATAAGTGGCTGGATCAAATATCACGGGTTCCCCTGAAACTGTACATCCAGCATTTCCACCCCATAAATCACCGTGTACTAAGGCTGGTTGTACTTGATGATCTGCCAATAGTTCTGGAAGCGCACCTAGTAACTCATCTTGTTTAGGAAAACTACCACCCCGTCGCCTAGCTAACTGAAATTGATAACCAAGGCGATGTTTGCTATAAAATTCCGTCCAATCTTCCGTCCAAGTGTTGATTTGGGGTGTGGAACCGATAGTGTTATTGATGTCCCAGCCGTATCCTTTCTGGCTGGTAGCTTGGTGCATTTTCGCCAAATTGCGTCCCATCTCTTCCCAGGAATTGGTGTTACCGCCTCCCATTTCTAGCCATTCCAAAACAATGTAGCCAGAGTTACCCGCAATCCCCCAACAAATCGGTTTGGGGACACGGATGCTATTGGTCGCCAACATTTGCTCTAACCCCAGGGCTTCCGCCTCAAACATGGCAACTTGAGATGCTTGGTTGAGTTTGACAAAGTACGTCAATTTACCATCAGAAACAGCATAGCCCTGGTTAATACATCCACCACTAACCGATCGCCTCTGCTGACTCTGAAACTTTTCGCCAGTCACCCTGCTAATTTGCGTATCTATTTCATTCCACATTGTTAATTAGGGGTATAGGGGTATAGGGGTATAGGGGTTAGGAGAAGAATAGTATTTATGAGGTATCTTGATTTAATTAAATTATCATCTGTTCCCTTAAACCCCTACACCCTTAAACCCTTAAACCCCTACACCCAATCTACGCTGGTTTCATGACAACTACACCATAAGCCTCTGGGCAAAGATACTGGTTAGCAGCCAAGAGTAAATCTGGTGCTTCTTGGGTTTGAATATGGGCTGGGTAGTTAAAGGCTGGTTCTAAATCTCCTACCAGTGATTGATAGAATCCATATAATCCAGCGCGATCGCTTGGTGTTTCGTTACCAAAAATAAATCTGTTGGCTACACGCTTACGGACACGAGCGATTTCTTTTTCTGTGACTAACTCTGTTTGTAGTTTACGGATATGTTGGGCGATCGCTTCCTCTACGGCTTGTAAATCTTCTATCGCACACTTAGCGGAAATATAAAACGTTCCTTGCAAACGATTACTCATATTGCTGACAGAAATCGAAGTCACAAGTCCTCGTTCTTCCCGTAAATCCTGCACTAACCTTGATGTTCTTCCATGTGCCAAAATACCCGCCAAAACATCTAAGCCATAAGTCTGTTCTAGTTGGTTCAACCCAGGAACTCGCCAAACCATGATTAGTCTTGCTTGCTGAAGACTTTCATCCACAAATTCCCGACGCACAATTTCTGTAAATGCAGGTTCGAGATTGAGGGGGCGGGGAGTAGGGAGTGGGGAGTGGGAAGTTTTTTCGAGTTGGTTAAATCCTTCGACAATAGTTTCAATTAACTGTTCTTCCGGTAAATTACCTACAGCCACAGCCGTGATTGACTGGGGTTGATACCAACTAGCGTGAAAATCTCGCATCTGTTGGGGTGTCAGTTGGGAAATCACCGATTCTGGCCCCAATACTGGACGACGGTAGGGTAACTCTGCAAATGCTGTTTCCATTGCCCGGCGGAAGGTGCGACGGCGGGGGTTATCTTCAGAACGTTTGATTTCTTCCAAGACTACAAAGCGCTCGCGTTCAAAGGCTTCATCAGGAATACTGGCATTTAAAACTACATCTATTTGTAATGGCGCTAATTTGGCAAAGTCTTGAGGAGCAGTATTTATATAGTAATGAGTATAGTCTTGGCTAGTAGCGGCATTAGTTACAGCGCCCCGCTCTTCTATGTGACGTTCAAACTCACCACTAGCCAGGCGCTCAGTTCCTTTGAAAATCATGTGTTCTAAGAAATGAGCCATGCCGTTAATGGCATCAGGTTCTACAGATGAGCCAACATCAATCCACAAGCTGAGATTCACGGCTTCAACTGGCATTTGCTCCACTATGATGGTCAAACCATTGGGTAGTGTATGTAGCTTTGGGGCATTAAGTCGGGGCAGTTTCCGCAGGGTTGAGGTCATGGGTAGTGGGGAGTTAACAGATCTGTTACTTCATATTATCCGCCACGAGATTAGGGTATGGGCATTTTCTTTGTCTCATAGAAAAACAACGGACAACTAACAACTGACCATTGACACCCATAGAGCATTAAAATTATGAGTAGTAATATTAATTTTTGTAAACTAAATGTCTAATATTGTTAAGCAAAATAAACCCCGTGTAGTTGTGATTGGTGCGGGAATTGGTGGGTTGACGGCTGGTGCATTATTAGCTCATCGTGGTTACAGCGTCCTGATCTTAGACCAAGCCCTCGTTCCTGGGGGTTGTGCTTCTACATTTAAACGCCAAGGATTCACCTTTGATGTGGGTGCAACTCAGGTTGCAGGGTTAGAACCGGGGGGAATCCATCACCGCATCTTTTCCGAACTGGAAATAGATTTACCAGATGCAACACCTTGTGACCCTGCTTGTGCAGTTTATTTACCTGGGGAAAATACACCTATCAATGTCTGGCGTGATCCTGAGAAGTGGCAAGAAGAACGCCAAAGACAATTTCCTGGGAGTGAACCATTTTGGCAATTGATGGCTACTTTATTTGATGCCAGTTGGGAGTTTCAAGGACGTGACCCAGTTTTACCGCCCCGTAATTTATGGGATTTGTGGCAGTTAACCCAGGCGGTACGTCCCAGTACCTTAGTTACTGTACCCTTCACATTATTTACCGTGGGTGATGCTTTAAGGTTGTGTGGGTTGGGAAATGACCACCGACTGAGGACGTTTTTGGATTTGCAACTCAAGCTATATTCTCAAGTCAACGCTGAAGAGACAGCTTTACTTTATGCTGCAACGGCGTTGAGTGTGTCCCAACTACCACAGGGATTATTTCACCTAGAAGGTAGTATGCAGGTATTGAGCGATCGCCTAGTCGAAGCCTTAGAAAGAGATGGCGGTAAATTATTGATGCGCCATACTGTTGAACAAATCAAGGTAGAAAACGGTAAAGCCTCTGCTGTCGTTATCAGAAACCAAAAAACCGGCGAAGTGTGGACAGAAACAGCAGACCATGTAGTTGCTAACGTGACTGTGCAGAACTTAGTGCAGCTATTAGGCGACAAGGTTCCATCAGGCTATAAACAACGCGTCAATAAACTTCCCCAAGCATCAGGGGCGTTTGTTGTGTATTTGGGTGTAGATGCTAGCGCTATCCCGCCCGAATGTCCCCCCCATTTGCAGTTTTTGTATGATGCTGATGGCCCCATTGGGGAGAATAACTCTTTGTTTGTGTCTGTCAGTCATGCTGGTGATGGACGCGCGCCAGCAGGACAAGCTACAATCATCGCCTCATCCTTTGTAGACCCCCAACAGTGGTGGAGTACTGAAGATTACCCAGGGTTGAAACAGAAATTTACCCAAGAAGCGATCGCCAAATTAGCTCAATACTTTTATCTCAAACCGGAAACGATTATTTATCAAGAAGCTGCTACACCGCGCACCTTCGCCCATTACACCGGACGCGATCGCGGTATAGTCGGCGGTATTGGTCAAAGAATCCCCACATTTGGCCCCTTTGGTTTTGCGAATCGTACACCCATTGACCATCTGTGGTTAGTTGGTGACTCCACCCACCCTGGAGAAGGGACAGCCGGTGTCAGCTACTCGGCCTTAACTGTAGTTAGGCAAATTAGTCATTAGTCCATAGTCCATAGTCCAAAATCTTGCAATGTTGACCGTTGACTGTTGACTCAATCAGCAATTTATGAAACCTGTGTAACTCCTAACAGATAAGGATATATTTATCCTAGACTTACACTTTAGATAGTAATAAATTTCGCGTAACATAAGTATCTAATTGTGTAAACATCTACACTAGGCTGGATAGATGAATTACGAGATAGCTCACAAACTCCTAGTAGGACAGACAATAGCAAGTGAGGAAAACCCTGATGCCTTGTTGATGCGAATGAGACATGGAAAACCGCCAGTGCCTGGTCAAATTACCTCAATTTTATTAGCGTTGAAAGTAGTATTTGAGGCGCTGAAAGATTCCCCTAGTCTGGACAAAGAATTAGTTTTTGCACTTTATCAGTTAACCGTTAAGGCTCAACAGCTATTTGTGGCAGGACGTAGAGCCGGTGTAGATTGGCCGCCACTACTCAAAGAAGATTTGCTACGAATAGCTTTAGCTACTGAAAGTATTTTCTCTGGTGTTTGGCAAACCCCACCCCCTGGAAGTTTTTAACAGAGATATCCCCGATTTTTCTAGAAAACCGGGGATATAGATATCACTGCCATATCCTAGCTAACGATTTCGCAGTTCTGCTTCTAACTTGTCTAAGTCATTCTTGAGTAAAACAGTCATTTGCCCGGTGAAGGCCTTGCCGTTTCTAGGTTGGGCGACTTCTACCCAATAAGCGTAGCGATCGCCTACCCGTAATTCTCCCTTCAAAGCTTCCCTGATAGGAGTTTTCGCCAACCGCGCTGAGTTAATGGCGCTTTCGTTGGGATATTCATAAAGCACTTGGGCGCGTTTAAAGTCTTGATAAATATCTAAACCATAAATCACCCGCAAGGATTCTTGTAAACGCTGCAAGCTCATACCGTTAATAGCATCATACATAGCAATGCGTTCAGTCCGAATTACGCTCCGGTCTTTGGTGAATCCTACTTTACCAGGAGGTAATACGGATGCTTGAAAAGTGAATCGTTGGGCTGCTGTATCACTCTTCTGAATCAATAATTTTTCTCCAGCCCTGGGACGGAGGGTGGGATGGGCTTGAATCCAAGTACCCACTTCTTCCGTACTTTGTCCTGGTAACGCATCAGCTTGGGAGTTAGTCAATATTCCTACACACAACCAGGAAATTAGAGAAAAGGGCAAAATCAAAAAGTTTAGCCGAAATTTTTTTACCATTGTCCTATTGGGAACTAAGAGAGAATTTCTCTACTGTGTGTCAACAACACAGTCAATATAGTTTTCCCATTTAGTAGAATAATTTATTCATTAAGTTTGAATTTATTTTTGATCAGATCCTATTTTCTTACCAGTTCCCACAGTATAGTTCTCGTACTGTTTACTGGTGATGTTTGTCGATACCAGATATATTTTTCTTTAATTTGGAGATCAGTTTGTGTTTCAAGCAATCTTTCTAGATTTCCCTGATTCTGATATAAAAACACATTACTAAAATCTTTACCAACTGACTTTACATCTTTTAGTAAACGTATTTCTTGTAAAGTTACATGAGGAGAAAATGAATGAGCAAGAGTGCGAATATCAAACCAATTAGCTATAACTAGAGGTTTTTTAGCTTGATTGACAACTGCCGCGACTTCAGAATGATAATATTCTCTTTGCTTACTCCACCAAGTATTTTCGTGAGTGATTAATCCACAAGATAATATTCCTACTGCAATTATTGTAAATGTTGTTATTTGCCAAAATTTCTGCCGCCAATCTTGTTTACTTTTAGCTAAGATGATTTTGCTAGATATCAAATAAGCCGCTACAATTTCAATAGCTAAACAAGCAGGTATAAAATAACGGATTGGAGTAGATCGTCTTCCTCCTAATATTATATCTGGTGTTGCTAATAAAATAAAAGGAATTATTATCATTAAACCGAGAAATAGCCAGGTTCGTTGTTGGCTATGACCTTTGAGGTGATATATAGCATAAATTATTAAACTTAAATTTAACAAATAAAAAAATAAATTCGTGGATTCAAAAGTTTGATTGAAATCCCAAAAAAGCCGACTAAAATTTAGCATCCAAGTCTTAATTAAAACTACTACAGAAGTAGGTTCTTTAGTCCAGCTTGGAGACTGGTCTTTATGGAAATTGACATTGGCAGCAACAACTAATAACCAAGGTGTAAAAAGCAAGAATGATATCACAGAAGATATTAAATAAGCTACTAATGTTTTACTTAAACGGAAACCTTCTTGAAGGAATATATAAATACTATATGTGAGTATAACTATCACAGAAAGCAAATGAGTATAAAGCATCAGAGTTAAGGTAACAATATAAAGTATCCAACTCCAGATGGTTTGAAAACGCATTGCTCGTAGCAAAGTTAAACTTGTCAGCAAAATGAGGGAGATCCAGAGAGTATATTGTCTAGCTTCTTGAGCATATAGTAAATGGAACGGAGAAACAGCTACCAACGTCATTGCCATCCATCCAACAACGGATGACTGGAATAATTCCACACAAAGCCAATAAATACAAGGAAATACTAAAAGACTAATCACTCCGGCTAAACTTCTAGCAGTCATTAAATCAGAACTCTGAAATCCCATCCACAATCGAGCCAACAAATAGAAAATTGGTGCGTGTTCATAATAGATTATTTGGTAGGTGTCGATTAAATTAGTACCAGGGTATGGACTTTGATAGCTTAGGACTTCTCTTACACTCATTTCTTGTCCCCGAAAAGCCAGGTCTTTAAAGTCTGCTCGACCAGAAATCCAACTCAAACTATCAACCTCATCTCCCCAGTATGGTTTCTGCTCGACATTGACAAATCGAAATAATATTCCAACAGTTAACAAGAGTATAGATATAAAGACTGTTGATTTTTTCATGATTAGCGATCTTGTGATAGAAAAGCGGTTACTTCGTGAGCTATTTGTTTTCCAAACATCGGTTGCATGGTTTAATCAGTGTGTGTATGCCTATGAAAAACTCTCAGGAAAGGATTTAGCTCTTTTAACAATACGTAAGTATTCACTGAAATATACACAAAATTCATTTATAAATATCCGAATTTTTACATAATTTTAGAAGTACAGGTATTAGCTTGGTAGATATGTGAGGTTTGTATTATGCTGGTTGGACTAGTCTTATTATCCTTAGTGACTCTTTGGCTGATTTTTCACAATTCTGAGCGAGATTGGCGTAGTGCTGTGTTATCAGCAGCAGTTTCCTGGGGTGTTCTAGTCACGATTTCTACGGAAGTTTTCAGCCTTTTGCGAATTATCACCTTTGCTTGGGTATTAGCTTTGTGGTTGTTGACTAATCTTGCTTTGGGATGGATTTACTACCGCCTTATTAAAACAGGAAAGCGTACGCTGTTTTCCCCAAAACTTCCCTCCATCACTCCCGTATCCTTAGTATTATTGGGTGGTGTAGCTTTTATTATTGCCACCATTACTATAATTGCGATCGCCTCTCCGCCAAATAATTGGGATTCCATGACTTATCACATGGCGCGGGTGGTGCATTGGATACAAAACCGTAGTCTGGCTCATTATCCTACTTACTACTCAGCCCAATTAGTTCATCCACCTTTTGCAGAGGTGGTGATTTTACATCTGCAAATTCTGAGTGGGGGCGATCGCTTTGCCAATTTAGTACAAGTGTTTAGTATGATTGGTAGCATCATCGGCGTATCATTAATTGCCCAGCAATTAGGAGCAGATAAGCGAGGACAGATTTTTGCTACGGTGTTTTGTGCTACTCTCCCGATGGGTATTTTGCAAAGTTCTAGCACTCAAAACGATTATGCAGTTTGTTTTTGGCTCGTTTGTTTAGCTCATTTTGTTTTGTTGACTTTACCTCATAAAAATCCTCCCACTCACTTAGTTTTAAGTATTGGTGCAAGTTGTGGATTGGCCGTGTATACCAAGAGTTCTGGTTATATCTTTGCTTTTCCCTTCATGGTTTGGTTATTTATCTGGTATGTCAACTCAATGCGCTGGAAAATGTGGAAATCAGGAGCCATCGTAGCTGCTATTTTCTTCACTTTAAATATCGGGCATTATTTACGTAATTTTGATTTATACGGTAATCCTATATCAGCAGCAGAATACTCCAAAGAATACAGAATAGAAATATATAGCTTACCTACATGGATTTCTAATATCATTCGTAATTTGTCTTTGCATACTGATATTGTTAGACACTTAGGTTTGCAAAAAATAATAGAACCATTAACAGGTAAATTAACTAAAATAATTACTATAATTCATAGCTTTTTAGGGGTGGATATGACCGACTCGCGAATAACTCATCCCCCCAACTCTTACAATGGTGTACCAGGGCTGTCTTTTGATGAAAATGTTGCGGGTAATCCTTTACATTTGCTACTGATTTTAATAGCTATAGCCATATTTATCTTTCATAAAAGATTGAGGAGCAATAAAGAATTACTAGCTTATGTCTTATCTTTGGTTGCTGGCTTTTTACTGTTATGTTGGATGCTAAAATTGCAGCCATATCAAAGTCGTCATCATCTTTCTTTATTCGTGCTGTTCTCTGCTTTTGTCGGCTTAGTTTTCTGTCAAGTCTGGAATCGTTATTTTGTCACATTCTTAGCAACGATTCTTTTAGTAACATCCATGCAGTTTGTATTTATCAATAAATTTAGACCTATAGCAGCAGAAAATAATATTTTTAATACTAGCAGAAACGAACTTTACTTTACTAATCGACCTCATCTGATCAATTCATATTTTGAGGCAACTAATTTTGTAAAAACTACACAATGTAAAAATATTGGACTTTCCTTAGGAACCGAACAAACTCCCTCTGCCCGTTATTGGGAATATCCATTTTGGGTTCTATTAAATAATCAACAGCAGCGAGTAATTAAGTTTGCACATATCTTAAACCCTACTAATTTTACTGCTGTGAAATCTCAAGTGTATCCACATAATAAATTTCAACCTTGTGGTATTATTGCCGTGAGAAGAGACGAAGAACCGCCAGTAGAGTCAATGATTTTTAAAAATGTAAAATATACGAAAAAACTATTTTCTAAACCAGTGACTGTGTTAATGAAAGACTAGAGGTAGTGATGTTATCGAATGAATGAATCAAAAATTTATGCAGCAGATTTTTCATGTTCTCAAAATCAAAACGGTATTAGCGATCGCCTTCCTTAGTCAAAAACAGATCGACGAACGGGACTCCGCTCATCAGATGTCAGGTTGAACAACTAGGAGTTTTAATTGATGCTGAATGCTAAAACCAGTTTCGCCTTATTGATGGCTGTGTGTCTCATAGCCACGGGAGTTACAGGATATCTTCTGGGGGGAATTAATCCAGAGTTAATTCAAGCTTGGTTAAAAGCTGCGGGAATTTGGGCCCCTGTTACTTATGTAGCTGTATACGTGGTGGCGACTATTTTGATTTTGCCATCAACGGCATTGAATTTAACTGGTGGAGCGATTTTCGGCCCCTGGATGGGGACATTCTGGACAAGTGTAGGCGCAATTATTGCGGCGATCGCTGCCTTTATTTTTGCACGGACGGTAGGACGGGAAATTGTGGCTCAAAGATTGGCTGGACGTTGGCAAGCTATCGATGCCGAAGTTAGACAAGGAGCCATTTTTTATATGTTTGCTATCCGGCTGATGCCCATCCTACCCTATGGATTAGTAAATTTTGCTGCCGGTTTGACATCAATCAGCTTTAAGGATTATCTAATTGGTACAGCCTTGGGAACAGTACCCGGAATTTTGCCGTTTGTCCTCTTGGGGAGTTCTGGCTTAAAAGCCATCCGTACTGGTGAAGTTCTACCATTATTTGGTGCTTTGGCATTGATTGGAATGCTAGTTGGTGGTTCCACTTGGTATCGTCGTCGTCGCTCTTTTCCCACTCGTAAAAAACCCTAACACATCTCAACTATGCCACCTAAATATTCTTTTATCGTCCCAATTTACAACGAAGAAGAAACCATCACAGAAATGTATCGCCGCATTTCCCAGGTAATGGATCAGATGGATGGTTCAGTCGAATTGTGTTTAGTTAATGACGGTAGCCGCGATCGCTCTCTAAAAATGATGCGAGAATTACATCAAAAAGATCCGCGTGTTGTCTACTTAAGTCTTGCCAGAAATTTTGGTCATCAAATCGCCGTCACCGCAGGTTTAAATTTTGCCCGTGGACAAGTAGTTGTCATTCTCGATGCCGATTTACAAGATCCACCAGAATTGATCGCGGAAATGGTGGAACTATGGCGGCAAGGATATCATATAGTTTATGCCCAAAGAATCAAACGCCGCCAAGAAGGCTGGTTTAAGCGCTTCACCGCCTACGCTTTTTATCGGATTCTCAAACAGTTGGCAGATGTTGATATTCCTACAGATACGGGAGACTTTTGTTTATTAGATAGGCAAGTTGTCGATGTACTCAATGCCATGCCAGAGCGAAATCGTTACATTCGCGGCTTGCGTTCTTGGGTAGGTTTTAACCAAACAGCCGTTAAATTTGAACGAGATCCGCGTTTTGCCGGCGATGTCAAATATACATTTCGTAAATCCTTCGCATTGGCAATTAATGGCATAGTTTCCTTTTCTAAGGTGCCATTAAGGCTTTCAACTTATTTAGGACTGTTTGCAGCAATAGCCTCATTATTAATGTGTCTGTTAGTTTTGTACTGGCGGATTTTCACACCCCATTCCCCCCTAACTGGAATCGCAATTATTCTTATAGCTATCTTCTTTTTGGGAGCAGTACAACTTGTCAGTATTGGTATTTTAGGTGAGTATGTGGGGCGGATTTATGAAGAGGTTAAACAAAGACCACTTTATACATTGTCAGAAGTTAGCGGTTTTGAGCAGCAATATCCTGAGGTGCAACAATCATTAGATACTTCCTCATCTTCATCAAATTAAAGGGTTTCAAGTCAACAGTCAACAGTCAACAATCAACCGTCAACAGTTAACGGTACTACAAACCATTGCCACCTTAATTACTTTCCGCGCTTTCATATCATTAAATACTTGCTCTAAATCTTTTAATAGACGCTGTTCACTGATTAATAATTCAAAAGGGATTTTACGGCTAGCTATGAGAGCCAGCGCCGCGCGGACATATTCAGGGGTGTTGTGAAAAACGCCTTTGAGCGTCAGTTCACTGTAGTGCAGTTGTTCTGTATTGACTGTAATTGTTGTATCTCGTGGGCAACCACCAAATAAATTAACAGTAGCACCAGGACGAGCGCAGGCGATCGCTGTTTCCCAAACGCTGGGTACACCAGTGGCTTCAATCACTACATCTGCACCCCAGCCTTGGGTAAGGTCTTTCACCGTACCAGGAATATCTGGATTTTGATGATAATTAAAGGTTTTCGTCGCTCCCAACTTTTGACCAATTTCTAGCCGTTGGTCGTTACCACCCCACAATAATACCTCAACCTTATCAGCCAAAGCTGCCACAAACATTAACCCAATTGCCCCATCCCCCAAGACAACAACCCTATCTTGAGGTTTTATCTGAGAACGAGCTACCCCATGCAGGACGCAAGCTAAGGGTTCAGTCATAGCTGCTAATGGTAACGGCAACTCATCAGGAACCTGCAATAAATTATGCTGTACTATGAGTGCGGGAATTTTTAAGTATTCGGCAAATGTGCCATTATTCCAAATCAAATTGGGACATAGGGAATATTCTTGACGTTGACAAAAAAAACATTTCATGCAGGGTGCAGAATTATTGGCAACTACGCGATCGCCTATTTGCCAACCAGTAACACCCGCACCCACTGCCACAATTTCCCCGGCGGCTTCATGACCAAATAAAGTAGGCAATTTTAACATCTTGGCATGACCACCACGCCGCCAGACTTTTAAATCTGTGCCACAAGTTGTTGCTGCTCCCACTTTAATTACCACTTCTCCAACATCTGGAGATGGGTCAGCAACTTGTTCTAAGCGTAAATCTTCCTGACCATAAAGCAAGGCTGCTAACACAGCTTTAACCCATAAAACTTAGTTTTCCATGATTGTATCAGGAGAAGTAGACATCGGTGAGAGGTGAAAGTAATCACACTTTTGTCATGGACTATCTTGGCAGAAAAGCAGTATTTATTCTGATGTTCAATGTAAAAAATATAGACATGATTTGTAATTAAACATACCCGTTAAGCCAAAGTATCGGGATTTAAATATATGAATGTCAAGTCAGAATTATTAGTTCAATATACAGAAAATTTCATTATTAAACTTAAATTTATAAAATATGCTTTTGTGATAGGAGCAGTGTTGTGCGATTATCATCAGGCGATCGCCCAAACTCCTGACCCTAGCTCCTTGCCAAAGGATCGTTTAGAAGATATTCCTACTAGGACTTTACCGTCGGAAGTATTACAAAAACCATCAGATCAAGAGCAATTGCCTGCTCCCACGGATCTACTAGAACAGGAAAATCCAGTACAAAATGATACTAATGCCAAATTTAGAGTTGATCGTATTGAAGTTGTTGGTAGTAAAGTTTTCCCACCAGAAAAATTTGCCTCTATTACAGATGCCTATGTGGGTCGAGAAGTATCATTTGCAGAACTGTTGCAAGTTAGAGATGCTATCACCAAACTCTACACTGATAACGGCTATGTAACGACAGGGGCTGTAATTACACCCCAGACAGTAGAAGCTGGAGTGATTCAAATTCAGATAGTAGAAGGCGGTTTGCAGGAAATTAAAATTGTCGGCAATCGGCGACTGCGTAGTCAATACATTCGCGATCGCATCCAACTAGGTGCTAGTAAACCCCTGAACGTACCACGCTTAATAGAAAAGCTGCAACTACTGCGCCTCGATCCGCGTATTCAAAATTTGTCCGCCGAGTTGCAAATGGGTGTAGAACCCGGAACTAACATCTTGCAAGTTGAGGTACAAGAAGCCGATACCTCCTCATTGACAGCAACTTTAGATAATGGGCGATCGCCAAGTGTGGGTAGTTTTCGCCGGGGGATAAATCTGCAAGAGGGAAATTTACTAGGTTTAGGCGACACTCTTAGCGTAGGGTATAACAATACAGATGGCAGTAATGCCATTAATTTAAATTACCAACTGCCAATTAATGCTCACAATGGTACTGTATCCTTCGGTTTTAACCAGGGATGGAATCGTGTAATTGAAGACCCATTCAGCGTCCTAGATATTCAATCAAATACGACCTCTTATGAATTCGGTTATCGACAACCACTAATCCAAAAGCCAACCCAGGAATTAGCCGTGGGGCTATCCTTCTCGCGCCAAGAAAGCCAAACTGAATTAGGGCTGGATAATATTGGTGGGTTTCCTTTATCACCTGGTGCAGATGCAGAAGGAAGAACTAAGATTTCTGCCTTCCGCTTTACCCAGGAGTACACCCAACGCAGTAATGAGCAAGTTTTTGCAGCGCGATCGCAATTTAGCTTGGGCGTAAATTGGTTCGATGCTAATGTGAATCAGGATGAACCAGATAGCCGCTTTTTTGCCTGGCGGGGACAGGCGCAGTGGGTGAGACAGTTAGCACCAGACACTCTATTTTTAGCCAGAGGCGATATCCAACTAGCCTCAACCTCCCTAGTACCCTTGGAACAATTTGGTCTTGGTGGTCAGCAAAGTGTCCGGGGTTATCGCCAAGATACATTACTTACAGATAATGGTTTATTGTTGTCTGGAGAATTGAGGTTACCAATTTTCCGTGCTGCCAAATTGGGAGGTGTGCTACAACTAACACCATTTATTGACGTAGGTACAGGCTGGAATACCCAAAGTAATAATCCATCACCAAGTACCTTTGTGGGTACTGGGTTAGGACTACTTTGGAAACAAGGGGATACTTTCTCAGCCAGGCTAGATTGGGGTATTCCTCTAACATCTGTAGATGGTGAAAAGCGCAGTCTGCAAGAAAATGGTTTGTACTTTTCATTACAGTATTCGCCGTTTTAATCACCTGCCTTTGCGTGAAATCCACATCTTGAGGAAAAATTACAGATAAGTTGATGAAATTAACTATTGTTGGCTTGGTCTTCATCGGCGCAATTCTGACATCTGCTATTGACAACACTGATGTTCACGCTCAGGTAATTCCTGATGGATCTCTCAAAACTGCTGTGACTGGCAGTAATCATTACAGAATCACTGAAGGTAGCCGTGTCGGCAATAATTTATTTCATAGCTTTAGCCAATTTTCTATTCCCAGCAATGGCTCGGCAGTTTTTAATAATGTCGCAGAAATCCAAAATATATTTAGTCGTGTAACTGGCGGCCATATTTCCCATATTGATGGTTTAATTCAAGCTAATGGGAATGCCAACTTCTTCTTACTTAACCCCGCAGGGATTATTTTTGGGCAAAGTGCCAGCTTAAATATTGGTGGTTCATTTGTCGGCACAACTGCCAACAGCATCAAATTCAGTGATGGTAAAGAATTTAGTCTTACCAGTCCCAACGATTCAAATCTTTTGAGTATTAATGTCCCTATAGGCTTGCAGTTTGGCTCAAATCCCAGAGAAATCCAGGTACAGGGAACAGGAAACAATCTCACATCCAGTAATCTCGTATTTGGATTTTATCGGTCATCATCACCTACTGGGGGTTTACAAGTAGGAACTCCAGCAACCTTGGCACTCATTGGAGGAGACATCATCATTCCAGGGGGTATACTCACCGCGCCACAGGGATCAATTACCTTGGGAAGCATTGGACAAAATAACACATCGGCAGTTGTGGGGATGCAAACTACACCCCAAGGTTGGAAATTTAATTATGAGCAGATTTCAGTATTTGGTGATATCAATCTTAGTCAAGCAGCTTTGCTCGATGCTAGTAGTGGCGGTGCAATTACCCTCACAGGTCGAAATATTTCCCTAGCCAATGGCTCTCTAGCACTGATTCAAAATAGAGGTAGTAATACTGCTGGTGACATTCAAGTCAATGCCTCTGGATTACTATCACTGATTGGTCTATCAGCAAATAGGCAAGTCCGCAGTGGTTTAGAAAATCAAACACTCAGTAATGGTAACGCGGGAAATATTCAGATAAAGGCGGCTGATATTCAAATTATAGGTAGTGCGGGTATTCTCTCCCGCAGTTTCAGCACTGGTATTACAGGTAAAATTGACATCAATGTCACTAATCATATTCAATTAAGGGAAGTTGCAGAAAACGTTAATGGTAGTAGTATTATTGGGACTTTAGTATTTGGCTCTGGAAATGCAGGTGATATCCAAGTCAAAGCCAATCAAATCACGCTTTTATCAGGCGGTAATATTAATTCTTCTTCTTTGGGTCTAGGTAATGGCGGCAATTTAATGGTGGATGTAGCCGATACCATTAGCATCGCTGGTGTTAACCCACTTACTCAAAGTGCATCTTCCATTGGTTCTGTGAGTTTTAGTAGAGGTAACTCCGGTTCAGTGGTTGTCAATGCCAGTCAATTGCGACTGCGCGATCGCGGACGGGTGACTACAGGTGGTTTTGCTCAAGGAAATGCTGGTAGTGTTGTCGTCAATACCACAGAATCCATTGATATTTCTGATGCTTTGAGTGTGATAGACTCTTCTATTGACATTCTCCCCGCCGTCACTAGAGCCAATTTTCGTCTCCCTGATGTTCCCAGTGGCAATGCAGGAAGCGTCACAATTGATACTAAAAATCTCAGAATTAGTAACCAAGGGCAAGTTTCTGTCAGGAACGATGGATTAGAAAATGCAGGAGTTCTCAAAATCCGTGCTAACAATATCCAACTATTTAACAATGGTAGTATTGCAGCCCTGACTAAAGCAGGTGAAGGCGGAAATATCAACCTCCAGACACAAAACCTCACACTCCAGCAAGACAGCTTTATTTCCGCCACCTCTGGGGGCAAAGGAAATAGTGGTAATATCACCATTGATTCTGCAATCATTTTAGGCAGGGGCAACAGTGATATTATTGCCAACGCTTCCCAAGGCCGTGGTGGCAATATCAATATCATCACCCAAGGGATAATTGGTTTAGAGTTCCGCAATACCCTTTCTCCCAGAACCGACTCTACAAACGACATCACAGCCAGTTCTGAGTTTAACGTCAATGGTCAAGTGGAAATCAATAATATTGGTGTTGATCCCAATTCCGCTTTAGTGGAACTAGCCGCAAATCTCGCTGATTCATCTCAGCAAATAGCCAGTGGTTGTACTGACAATAGTGGTAGCAGTTTTGTTGCAACAGGAAGAGGTGGAATACCGCAAAATCCCAATCAGGAAGTGAGGAGCGATCGCTCTTGGTCAGACATCCGCGATATCTCTGCGTTCCACGCCAAACAACCAGCACAAGCACTAATACCAAAATCTCCACAAACTCTTGTGCAAGCAACTGGTTGGCATCGTCATGCTCAAGGTAAAGTGGAACTAGTTGCCATCTCATCTATCACATCCAACCCATTACCATTAAACTGTACTGCTATTTCTCAAAGGTAATTTGCTTACGCATATTTTCTCATCACAAATGTTCAAAATTACAGGAGCCTGGGAATAATAAACTGGGTATAAATAGAGACTATGTAATGAAACAACTATCTGTTTGCTTAGATTTTGTGACTCGAATCTCAACAGGAATCATGCTATTACCATCGGTATTCATCTTGCTGTGGAATGGTTGTGCTAGCGCTCAAATCGCTCCAGATGGCAGCTTCCAGACCAATGTCACCCAAGATGGGAATCAATTTACCATTACTCATGGTAGTCAAGCAGGCAGTAATTTATTTCACAGTTTTAGTCAATTTTCCATTCTTACCAATGGTTTAGCAAAATTTGACTTAACCAATACAACAAATATTACCACTATATTTAGTCGAGTTACTGGTGGTAACATTTCTCATATTGATGGCAAAATTCAAATTATTCCAGCAGGCAGCAACGCTGTTAGTCTGTTTCTTCTCAATCCTAGTGGGATAGTTTTTGGATCTCAAGCCAGTCTCAATATAAGCGGGTCATTTGTGGCTACTACTGCCGACAGTATTAGATTCGCTGACGGCTTTAAGTTTGATGCTACCCAAACTACCACACCACCCTTATTAACCATGAGTGTGCCTGTAGGGCTACAATTAGGCAGTAATGCTGGCACAATTCGTACCCAAGGCACACCAGCATTCAATTTCTTAGCTCGCACCCCACAAAATTTTCAGGCTCAAACAGTGGCCTTAGTGGGTAGTGAAATTGATATGAATCAAAGCAGCATTAATAATCCCGATGGCAGAGTGGAATTATGGGCATTGCGGAATGCAGAGGTGGGATTGAATAATCAAACAGGATTGCAACTAATTAGCCCTGCAACAGCCGACTGGGGACTAATTTCCCTCAGACAAGCCTCATATATCGATACCAGTGGAGTAAATGGGGGAGCTATTAATATCCGTGGCCGCGGTTTAACATTAAAGGAAGGTTCGGGGATTACTTCGGCTACAGGAGCATTTGGGCAAGGACAAGGAATCACCGTTAAAACCACGGAATTTATTGATTTGTTAGGGGTGTCAGATCCACAAAATTATGACACCCCTGGATTATTCACTACTGTATCTGGAAGTGGTGCCAAGGCGGGAGATATTACCATCGAGACAGAAAGTTTACGGATTCAGAATGGAGCATGGTTGCAATCTATCAACAATGGTTTTGCCTTCGATTCCTCAACTTTCACAGCTGCTCCCATCAACGATACTACTACAGGCAACATTACCGTTCTTGCTAAGGATGTGGAAGTGAGTGGGTATAACCCATTTCCCAATCCTTTTACTGGAGTTGCTAATTTTAGACCTAGTGCTATTACCACCTTAGTTAATAGTGGCAAAAGAAATAATAGTGGCACTATCACCATTGAAGCTAATCAAGTTCGTCTGCTGAACGGTGGACGTATTAGTGCCAGTATAATAGGTTTCCCATTTGCTGGTTTAGACTCAATCACTGTTGGTAATTCTGGAGATATCTTTATTCAAGCTAGGGAGTCTCTAGAAATTAATGGAACTACGGCTGGGGGATTAACTGGTGCTATCACAAGTTCAATTCAAGCTTTTGCTCAAGGTGAAGCTGGCAATATTACTATTAACACAGGAAATTTGCGCGTCACAGATGGTGGAGCGATCGCTAGTGAGCTATCAGGTACTGGCAATGCTGGGAATATAGCGATTCAAGCTCAAAATGTAGAAGTCAGTAAACCAAAGCTCGATAGTTTTAGTAATACAGTTAGTGGTATTACTGTGGCAGTGAATAAAAATGCGGTTGGTAATGGTGGCAATATTAGTCTACAAGCTGAACGCCTACGCGTGTTCCAAGGAGGTCAGATCACTTCATCTAGCTTAGGTCAAGGATCTGCTGGTAGTGTGAATTTACGGGTTAATGATATTGATGTGCAGGGTTTTTCTGAACCTTTACGCGATGGTCGCATATTGCCTAGTAGTATCACAGCATCCGCAGCCAATAACTTTACTGCTCGGTCAGTTAATATTAATGCTAGCCAATTGAGTGTGCGGGATGGGGCAGAAATTACCGTGAGCAATCTTGGTTCTGGGGATGCAGGTAACTTAAATATTAATGCTAGCCAGATATTTTTAGATAATGGCGGTAGCTTACGAGCCGAAGTGAATGGAGGTAGTCGCGGTAACATCCGACTCAATGCCAGTGACTTTGTTCTCCTCAGAAATGGTAGTAGTATTGTCACCAATGCTCGTGGTACTTCCACAGGGGGCAATATTAACATTAGTGCAGAGTCAATTATTGCTGTCCCCGCAGAAAACAGTGATATTGCTGCTAATGCCGTTTTAGGACAAGGTGGTAACATTCAAATTACCACTCAAGGCCTTTTAGGGTTGCAGTTCGGAGACCAACCCACACCCGATAGTGATATTACTGCCAGTTCCCAGTTTGGGCTAAGTGGTACGGTGCAAGTCAATACAGTTGGTGTTGCTCCTAATGCAGGTTTAGTAGAATTACCTGCCAATGTCACCGATCCATCCAAACAAATAGCTAGTGGATGTACAGATACTAGTGGTAGTAGTTTTGTCGCTACAGGACGGGGTGGAATACCGCAAAATCCCACACAGGAGATAAGGAGCGATCGCCCTTGGTCAGACATCCGCAATATATCTGCATTCCACAAAATACAACCAGCACCAGCCCAAACATCACAATCACCAAAAACGCTTGTCTCGGCTACTTCTTGGCGACGTAACGCCCAGGGGAAAGTTGAACTGATTGCCAATAACTATTCTCATCAGATGCAAGCATCACTAACCTGTACTGCTGTTAATCAAATTTAATTATGTTATCTTTCATACCTTTACGGGAACTCTAAATTTAATGAATTTAATCATGTATTAGCAATGGAGATATTTGACGAGTTTAATCATGTCTTAGCAAGAAAAAGTAATTACAAACTATTAAATCTGGGGTGTCGATTATTGTTAACAGCACTGACACCTGGATTTTTGATTTCAGGTATATCGTCACCAGTCTTAGCTCAGGTGATATCCGATGGTACTACTCTCACTCATGTCGAGAGCCAAGGTGATAATTTCCAGATTATCAATGGCAGTATTGAAGGTAGTAATTTATTTCATAGCTTCAGTAAATTTTCTATTCCCAACAACGGTTCTGCTAACTTCAGCAGTCCTTCTGGTATCCACAACATTTTTAGTCGGGTGACTGGTGGTGATGTTTCTTATATTCATGGTTCCATCAAAACTAATAGTGGCGTGAATCTATTTTTGCTCAACCCCGCCGGGATAATATTTGGTGCTGATGCTCGCTTAAATTTGGGTGGTTCCTTTGTAGCGACGACCGCCAATAGTATTCAATTTGCTGATGGTAGAGAGTTTAGTGCAACCAAGCTCAGTCAATTGCCATTGTTCACTATGAGTGTACCCATTGGCTTACAGTTTGGTCAAAACACGGGAAAGATTGCCTTACAAGGAACTGGACATCATCTCACTTCTCAAAATCCACTGATTACTCCCTATGCTCCTACGGTATTAGAGGCTAATTTGGCTGTGACACCGGGACAGACATTAGCGCTTTTGGGTTCTTCTATTGACCTGAATGGTGGGATTTTGCTTGCTCCCCAGGGACGAGTTGAACTCGGTGGTGTAGTTGAAGGTGAAGTTACACTCAATAAAGTTGGTCAAGGATTTAACCTGGATTATCAAAACATTTCTACATTTGGTGATATTAATCTTGCAGGGCGATCGCTGGTAAACGTCAATGGTATTAATGCAGGTTCTATTCAAGTACAAGGTCGCACAGTTAGCCTTACAGATGGCTCTGTATTATGGGTGCAAAACCGAGGAATTCAAAAAGCTGGAGATATTTATGTTTTCGCCTCTGATACTCTGAAATTGTCTGGTGCAACCACTGATCTGAAAATTCGTAGCAGTATTATCAACGAGACCGTCAACAGTGGTAGGAGTGGTAATATTAGCGTTATCACACCAAATTTAAGCGTTAGCAACGGTGCGGTAGTGGGTAACCGTAATTATAGATCTGCCGATAGTGGTTATATCAACATCATAACCTCTAATTTGAATGTTAATGGTTACATTTCTAGCGACCCTTCAGCTTATGCAGCAATCGGAACACTCACATCCTCCACAGGAAAGGCTGGTGATGTGAAAGTCACAACACAGAATTTATCTGTGTTAGATGGTGCTTATCTCGGTTCTACAACCTTTGGACTGGGTACGAGTGGTGCAGTTACAATTGATGCCGATAGCATTAACGTCATTGGCGCAACTCCCATAAGTATTGCTAGCGTCATTGCTAATACGACTATTGGTCATGGTGGTAATGCTGGGAAACTGAGACTGAATACTCGCACACTCACAATCAAGGAAAGTGGTAGTGTAACAACTGCGAGTCTTGGGGTAGGTAATGCTGGTGATTTGACTGTGAATGCGACGGAATCAATTAATTTAAGTGGACGATCGCCAAATATTACCTATGGTAGTAATATTTCTTCAACTGTTAGCTTTTTGAGCGCTGATTATTATACCCAATTATTAAATTTGAGCGAAATTCCTAGAGGTTCTTCGGGACAGGTGAGTGTTAATACTCCTATCCTTAAAATTAGCGACGAAGCCAGAATTAATACTGGTAACTATGGGATTGGGAATGCAGGCGCACTGAACATTAATACGGAAATGGTGGAGTTAAATAAGGGCTTTTTAGCGAGTTTTACAGCTTCAGGACAAGGTGGTGATATGAATATCCACACAAACGCGCTCATTCTTCGAGATCAGAGCTTGATTATAGGAACTGCTTTAGGTTCAGGAGATGGCGGCAATATTATGATTAATTCGCCAGTTATCGTCGGATTTAACAACAGTGACGTTATGGCTAACGCAGTCACAGGTCGCGGTGGTAACATTCAAATCACAACTCAAGGTATGTTTGGACTGAAGTTTCGCCCCCAACTTACTCCAGAAAATGACATTACAGCCAGTTCTCAATTTGGTGTTAACGGTACAGTACAAATCAATCATGTTGGTGTTGACCCCAACTCTGGTTTAGTTGAACTACCTGCAAATATTACTGACCCGTCACAGCAAATTGCTACAGGATGTGCAGATACTAGTGGTAGTAGTTTTGTCGCTACTGGTAGAGGTGGAATACCACAAAATCCCATGCAGGAAGTGAGGAGCGATCGCACTTGGTCAGACATCCGCGATATCTCTGCATTCCACACAACGAAACCAACACAAGTGCAAATACCAGAATTACCTAAAACACTTGTCCAAGCAACTAGCTGGCGACGTAACCCTCAAGGCAAAATTGAATTAATTGTCGCTAGATCTTCTTCGCAGATGTCACAAGCCTTAACCTGTGCAGCCGCAGTTGAAAATTAACTACCGTTAAACAATTTATTGTCTTGGGAAAGATAAATATGGAATAGAACACAAGAAATAGATTCATGAAATTAACTTTTGCTAGTTTGGGCTTAATAGGTGTAATTTTGATGTTTGCTATTTACCATAGTGATGTTCATGCTCAGGTAACTCCTGATGGAACTCTCGACACTGATGTGAGTGGTAGTAATAATTACACCATTACTAATGGTAGCCGTGTTGGTAATAATTTATTTCATAGTTTCAGCCAATTTTCTGTTCCTAGCAATGGTTCCGTGGCCTTTAATAATGACGCAGACATCCAAAATATTTTTAGTCGAGTGACTGGGGGTAATATTTCTCATATAGATGGTGCCATTAATGCCAAGGGTAGCGCCAACTTATTCTTACTCAACCCATCTGGGATTATTTTTGGGAAAGATGCTAGCTTAAATATTGGTGGTTCATTTGTAGCAACAACAGCCAATAGCATTAGATTTGTCGAGGGAGCAGAATTTAGTGCGGTAAATCCCACCGCTAAACCCCTATTAACAATGACTGTACCCATCGGCTTGCAAATGGGTAATTATCCTGCATCGATACAAGTCCAAGGGACAGGACATAGCCTCAATACCAACAATACTTTTTCTCCTATAATTCGCAATCCTAGCCTAACCAAACTACAAGTACAGTCAGGAAAAACCTTAGCATTGGTGGGTGGAAATATCACTTTGGATGGTGCTACCCTGAGTGCAGCAACGGGTCACATAGAATTAGGGAGTCTGGGAGGCGCAGGATTAGTTAGTTTAGTAACGACTACTCAGGGTTATCAATTGCAGTATGAGCAGGGACAAAGCTTTGCTGATATTCAACTAGCACAAAAGTCACTATTAGATGTAAGTGGGTTTAACTCAGGCGCAGTCCAGATCCAGGGAAGAAATATAGAATTTACTGATGGTTCGTTAATTTTCTCCCAGAATTACGGCACTCTTCCCAGTGGAAATATTAATGTGCAAGCATCGGAGGCGATCGCACTTATTGGTACTACACCCGATGCGAAAATTCGCAGTTGGATTCGTTCAGAAGCCTTGGGAGCAGGATCTGGTGCCAATATCAGTATTATTACTCCCCGTTTAACACTCAAAGAAGGTTCAGGAATTAATACTTTAACTTACGGAACTGCTAATAGTGGCAATCTTCAGATTAAAGCAACAGATATTGAGTTATCAGGTTTTTCACCCCTGAATCCTATTGGAGTGACAGCTATTACCACTAGCACCTATGGAAAAGGTTCCACTGGTGATATCTTGATTAATGGGAATAATTTACTAATTTCTGGCGGAGCTTCATTATCATCAGTGACATTTGGTAGTGGTTCTAGTGGTCGTGTGATCATTCACAATCAAAATACCACCGTCATGGGTGAAAATCCTTCTGGACTGTATAGCAATATTAGTATCACTAAATTCGCTGATGGCAATGCCCAAGATTTGACATTAGATACTGGGACTCTGCAAATATTGAATGGTGGAACAATTGGTTCATCTGCATTCCTTGTCGGTAATGGCGGCAATGTGCAAGTCAAGGCTAGCGAAGCGATCGCCATTAGTGGCAGCAGTAGTAACAATAACAGTAATATCAACTCTTCTACTATCCGTTTAAGTCCACAGTTACGCCAGCTATTCAACTTACCAGATATACTGACGGCAAATGCGGGTAATGTGAACATTCATACACCCAAACTCACGCTCACAGATGGTGGAACAGTCAGTGTTACTAGTCAAGGTACTGGGAACGCAGGAAATCTGCAAATTATTGCCAATCAGATCCAATTAAAAAATCAAGCTTTAATTCAGGCGCAAACAGAATCAGGTAATGGTGGTGATATTAGCTTGCAAGTAAAAGATTCGCTCTTAATGCGCGATCGCAGTAAAATTACGACTACAGCAGGCGTTACGGGTAATGGCGGGAATATTAACATTAATTCACCCACGATTGTCGGCTTAGAAAACAGCGACATCACGGCTAATGCTGTTCGAGGTCAAGGTGGTAATATTAACATCACCACTCAGGGAATTATCGGTTTAGAATATGCCTCGCAACTGACATCAGAAAATAATATTACAGCCAGTTCAGAGTTTGGGGTAAATGGTACAGTACAAGTCAATACCATCGGTGTAGATCCGAATTCGGGTTTAGTGGCATTGCCAACAAATTTTACCAATTCATCCCAAAAAATTGCTAGTGGCTGTGCAGATACCAGTGGTAGTAGTTTTGTCGCCACAGGGCGAGGTGGAATACCGCAAAATCCTACTCAGGAAACGAGGAGCGATCGCACATGGTCTGATATCCGCAATCTTGCAGCATTCCGCAAAACACCAGCTTTACAAGCCCAACTATCAAAATCTCCACCAGCGCTTCTCCATGCTACTGCTTGGCATCGTCGCCCTGATGGCAAAGTGGAGTTAATCGCTACTCAACCCAGGTATATGCAACCATCTTTAACCTGCGCTAATGTCGCTGCGGGGAGTAGTAAGTAGGTCGGCGTAAATAATTATTGTTTTGATTGCACTGACTTACTTAACTTGTTTGAAAATAATGTCATATATGTTACTGTTACATTAACGGTGGGCATCCTAATACTATTGCATACAATGTAAGGATGAACGCTGTGAGATTGATGTGCAAAGCTACCAGCAAGAAGTTGAATGCTAGTCTGGCAAGGGTAGCTACAGGGTTATACGCCTTAGGATTTGGCTTACCTTGCTTTGCCCAGGTGACATCAGATGGCACTACTAGCACCATTAGACTTGTCTACAAAAGATAAAAAGCTTACTGTGAAGGGATTATAGGAGATATAACTGAGATAAGATAGTTATCATTGCTGAACGTAAAAATCACGGTTTAAGGAT
>NZ_JACJQL010000044.1 GCF_014696625.1 Nostoc parmelioides FACHB-3921 | reverse complement strand
CAAGATTTAGGCGTAGTCAAAGCCCTACGAAAACCAGTCTTCAAGCTGGATCTATCCCCTTTTCCTGCACCCTCTTGACAAATGTGCAATTACTTTAACCTCTCACGGATGGACATCCAGAGGCATCTCACCGATTTGATAGAAACAAACTGTAAAATTTTTTCATCGGGACTGCCTTTTTATGCAGCTTCGACCCAATATTCAGGGAATTTTGGTGAGATTATAGCGATCGCTTCCTATAATGCTCTCATATTGCTAGATTTGCCAAGGATATCTACAATCAAGCAAGCTAGCAGCAAATAACAATGGTATCTACTACTACACGTTTCTCCGATATTCCCGACCATTGGGCGCGTCCGTTCATCGAAGCTTTAGCCGCAAGACGGATTTTAAATGGCTATCCTGATGGAACTTTTCGCCCTAATAATTCAGTTACCCGTGCTGAGTTCGCCGCTATAGTTGCAGCCGTATTTAATATATCTGTAAAACGTCCGTACATTAATTTTACTGATGTACCGACAAGTAATTGGGCAGCAAATGCCATCAAAAAAGCTTACGAAACCGGATTCTTGAGTGGTTTCCCGGATAAAACCTTTCGCCCTGGTAATCAAATCTCTAGGGGGGATATCCTAGTATCTCTAGTCAATGGACTGGAAATAGCTACGAAGATTAAACCGGATTTACTAGAAAAATTACCGGAAATTTATCAAGATGCGGCTAATATACCAGCTTATGGCAGAAATCAAATTGCGATCGCCACTAGTGCAGGTTTAGTCTCCAGTTTCCCCAATATCAAATCACTTAACTTCACTACGGCGGCTACTCGTGGTGATGTCGCCGCAATTATTTATCAAGCTTTAGTTTATCTCGGTCAGGCAGAAAAGATTGCCTCTGTTTACTTGGTGATACCCCCAACACCCACTGTACGGGTCAGCCATAACAGAGAGTTCCGGGGGGCTTGGATAACCACAGTCTGGAATAGTGACTGGCCTTCCAAAGCTGGACTTTCTGTAGCTCAACAGCAGGCTGAATTGGTGGCAATTCTTACTCGTCTCCAAGAGTTGAACTTCAACGCCGTAATTTTGCAAGTGCGACCAGAAGGAGATGCTTTATATGCGTCCCAGTTAGAACCTTGGAGTGCTTGGCTGACAGGAACTCCAGGCAAAGCCCCAGAACCATTCTACGACCCATTGCAGTTTGCGATCGCCGAAGCCCACAAACGCAACCTAGAAGTTCATGCTTGGTTCAACCCCTACCGCGCCAAAACTAGCACCAAGAGTGCGCCTAACGTTCGTCCCCACATCTCCGTAACCAATCCAGAGGTAGTCTATCAATGGGGGAATCAATTGTGGATGGATCCAGGGATAAAAATTGTCCAAGATAGGGCTTACAACGTCATCATGGATGTTGTCCGTCGCTATGACATAGATGCAGTCCACCTGGATGATTACTTCTATCCCTATCCCATTCAAGGTCAAGCTTTCCCCGATGATAAAACCTATGCTGCCTATAAATCAGCCGGTGGACAACTGAGCCTAAACGACTGGCGACGGCAAAACGTTGATCAAATGGTGTTACGTCTGTCTCAAGGCATCAAAGCGACGAAATCTTACGTTAAATTTGGTATCAGCCCCTTTGGCATTTATCGCCCCGGACAACCACCAGGAATCACCGGCTTAGATGCCTATAGTGTACTGTATGCTGATGCCAAAAAATGGCTAGAGCAAGGCTGGGTGGATTATTTAGCACCGCAACTATATTGGCGTACTGACCAAACCAGTCAGAGTTATCCCGTATTGCTGAAATGGTGGACAGAAATTAATTCTAAGCGGCGACACATTTACGCAGGTAACAATATTGGACAACTTGACGGCAAGGCTTGGAAAAATGAAGAGATAGAAAAACAAGTCAAAATCAGCCGCAATCAAGCTGGAGAATTATCTCTGGGCAATATCTTTTTTAGCGTCAGTTCCATCATTGAAAATCGCCAAGATATCTCGGCAACTTTCCAAAATTCACTTTATACTACACCTGCCATAGCACCTGCTATGCCTTGGCAGACTGCAACTACACCACCTCCACCAAAAGAACTGCAAGTCAACAACCGCAGACTCAGTTGGCAACCGGGAGATAATCAACCCGTTCGTTCTTGGACACTTTATCGTCAAAGTGGCAGTAATTGGATACTACAGCGAGTCTTGTCTGCTGGGACAACCTTCGCCACAGTCCAACCAGGAACCTATGCTGTCTGTGCAGTAGACCGATTAGCAAATGAGAGCCAGGGTGTAGTCATTAACGTTAGTTAAGAATGGGGAGTGCTGAGGGGGGAGTTGAGTGGAGAGTAGTACATTGATTACTCTCCCCAATCCCCAGTTCCCAATCCTCTCTTAACTAATTACAAAAATCATCTACTCTAATATCTCGCCAAATATCAGAAACCTGCCAGCCTGAGTTGCCAGCAGACTGAATTACAGGATTATCTCTCAAAGGAATATAGTTAGGTTCTCTAATATCTATATATAGTTCTTTTTGTTCTTCAATAATTGGTTCTGCTATATCCATAGGATCTAGTGGCAGATTTTGATCTTCTGTTTCCTCCATCATTTTGATTTTTTTCAGAACTAATTTCTCAGATTTTTTTATGAGTCGTATATCCATTGGTTTTTTATGCCTTATACAGTGAGAGAAAAAGGATAATCTAAAGACTGATTTTTAGACACACTAGTACAGTTCTTCAAGAATCTTGAGAGAGATCCGTAAAAAGGTTTTATGGTGTCTAATGTTGGAAAAAATACTCAGGAAAACTAGGATACACTAAATCCAGATAAAATAAAACTTATGGGATAAAAATTTTATAGAAATTAAGGGAAGCTAATACCAAAGAATTATGGACGAATAAATGTTTAGCTTGAATAGCCAGAAGCAGACGAATAATATGCTTTACCCCTATTTTTCATTTCTTTCAAGATTTATCATTTTTATATAAAAATATTCATAAAACCAGCGTAAATTTATTCCAGGAAAAATTAAAACATGATGTATACATATTAATTATCATTGTTTTTAGTTACAAGGCGATAATCATTCTACGCCATTATCTGTGGCCATCATAGTTATGGGCATTATGCGATCGCTCCATCCGTAAATTACGGACTATCTGGGATATTCTCCTCTATGCCCACAGGGTTTTACCGCACCTCCCAGTGCTACGATTTGGATAGACTTGTACTAATGTATTGAAATTTCTGATGGCTGCCGATTTCGCCGCTTCCATAATTCTAGATACAGCACTTTCTGTATCTGGATTAACTGATTATCTCCGCTTGTTGCTAGAACATGACGAGCAACTACGGCAGGTGTGGGTAGTTGGGGAAGTTTCTAGTGCTAATAATCACCGCAGTGGGTTATTTTTTACACTTCAAGATCCCGATGGTACAGCAGCAATTAAGTGCGTAGTTTGGAATAGCCAAGTACCCAAGCTTGCCCAATTACCCATAGCGGGTGAAAAATTAATTGTTTTAGGCAGTATTCGTTTATATCCACAAAGGGGAGAGTATCAATTATCAGTCTGGCAAGCCTTACCTGCTGGAGTTGGTTTACAAGCACTACGTTATCAGCAACTCAAAAATCGCTTGTTGGCTGAGGGGTTATTCGACCCCCAAAAAAAGCGATCGCTTCCTATCCATCCCCAAACCATCGCTGTGGTCACTTCACCGACGGCGGCTGCTTGGGGTGATATTCAAAAAACCCTGAAACATAGATATCCCGGTTTACACGTTTTATTTTCTCCTGCCACAGTCCAAGGAGAACAAGCCCCAGAATCTATTGTGAAGGCGATCGCACGAGTAGAAAAAGATGGTCGTGCCGAGGTGCTAATCTTATCGCGCGGGGGTGGTGCAGTAGAAGAATTAGCTTGCTTTAATGATGAACGGGTAGTCCGCGCTGTGGCTGAGTGTTCCATACCCGTAGTTACTGGGATTGGTCATCAACGAGACGAATCTTTAGTGGATTTAGCGGCTGATGTTTGCGTGCATACACCGACGGCAGCAGCAGAAAAGGTTGTACCCTCACTGGCAGAGTTATACAATCAACATCGTCAGCGTATTATCACCTTACATCAAGTTTTGCTTCATACCCAAACCTCCGCAGAAAACCAACTACAAACAATACGCAACCGTTTGCAGAATCTCAGATTAGATAGACACTTGCAACAAGAAGCGCAAAAATTAGATTGGCAACGTCAGCGATTGTGGCAATTAACAATGGGGCGATCGCAGCAAGCCAAGCAACACCTAGAACTTTTGCGACAAAAGTTAAGCAGCCTCGACCCCAAAGCCGTATTACAGCGTGGTTATGCAGTAGTGAAAAAAGAGAACGGTGCGATCGCTCGTTCTGCCGATGAATTAGCTGTAGGAAATGAGTTATTCATTCAACTGGCACAAGGTGAAGTTAAGGCCAAAGTGATAGAAGTAGAAGAACGGCGATGAGGGCGAAGAGATTAATGGTTAAGCGTAAGAACTCCGATAATTCGGATACTGTGGCACATGGTAATTATGAGGCAAAGGTCGCAGAAATAGAAGCGATTATTTCACGGATTGAATCAGGAGAATTGGAACTAGAAGCAGTTTTTGCTCAGTTTGCCAACGCCGTCGAGTATTTGCGTCAATGCGACACTTTTTTACAGCAACGACAGCAACAAATAGATTTATTAATTGAAACTTTGAATGATCAAGACAGCGATTCACATACCCAACCTCTTTAAGAAGTCGGGTATCTAGCAACCCAGGGTCTCTAATTATGGTGTTGAGACGAATAAATGATGTAGAGACGTTGCGTGCAAGGTCTCTACAGTACAGAATAAAGTGCATCTATGGCTACGCCAGACAAGCTACATCAAGAAACGGTATTTAAAATCAATCACTTTCTATTTCAGACATACAAAAACCGCTACAACTGATATCTTTTATTCGATGGCTGGGTACTATAAGTTTACCTAACTAGCCATATCTTCATAAAGTAAACCGCCAATGAACTATATTTTTGTAAATGAAATGTAAACCGATGATGTTTTTATCCTTATTTACTTAGAAAATTAAGATTTTGAAAAAATCAGTATTTACCGAAAAATCTCCAAACTTAAAGAATGATATAAAGTAAAAAATCCAATCATTGAGAGTTGGCAAAGCAGGGTGTTGCCAAATATATATAACTTTAATTATGCCTTTAGAGACGATCTATTGGTACAGTTGTCGATTGCCAAAAAAAAGATAAATTGGTAGCAAATAACTTGACAGGAAAGCAGCCATGACTATAAAACGCCAGCTAGTCAAGACAATCAGAAAAACAGCAAAATTATTTAGAAAAAATTATTTATCGACTTTCAACAGACAAATTAATAGACTGCTACGAACTTTTTTTGTTAATCGTAAAAGACGAGTAGCGGTGAATGCTGGGTTTGTATTACCAACTGTGGCAATGGTAGCGTTAGTAGTTGTCCTACTGACTACAGCAATTTTATTTAGGTCATTTGAAAGAGCAAAAAATGCTAGTAATGTGCGTGTAAATGAAGCTGCTCTCAATGCTGCTGCACCCGCACTAGACCGCGCTAGGGCAAAAATTAACAAACTTTTTCAAGACCCAAGATTACCACGGGCTACGCCAACAGATGATGCGTTGTACACTACTTTGACAACAAACATCAATGAATACACTTTTGGTGACGAAACTCAATTAAAGGTAACTCAAGGTGCTAACGAACTAAGAACGGCATGGATGTATCCTATAGATACAGATAACAACGGTAAATTTGATAGCTATGCTCTTTATGGAATTTATTTTAGAAATCCACCTGTAAGTGGCGGACAATACACTCGTGCCAGAAACCCACTAGAGGCGAGAACTCCGCCTATGATCGTTGGTACTGTCAGTAGCAGTTGTGGAGACGGTCAAGATACAAGTGCAGCGTTAGTAGGTAATACAGGCTGGTTCAGAAATGGTACTAAGTTGAAAAAGGCGTTTTTTGTTTACACAGCCAGTGTTCCTATTACTACACAACCCACAGATACTACTAATTATGAGATTAAGAGAGGGAATCAAGGCTTCTCGGCTTTAGAGCTTCAACAAGACCGAGTACAACTACCTTTAGTTAACAATGCCGTCGTCTACGAAGATGACTTAGGAATAGCCCCTGGGCCTCTTTTCCGGCTAAATGGACGCATTTTCAGTAATAGTAACTTATTTGCGGGGATACCTACTGGTGGTAATGGGATTAGACTATATCAAGTTAGTGCTAACGCATCCTGCTTTTACGACCCTGATAATGCCAAAATAGTCGTTGGCGGAAATATTGGTTCTGGTGTAATCACTGAGGGTGCTGATTCAGGCAGTGCAACAATTGATTTATACAAAGGTAAAACAGCTGGTATTGATAATGTTGCTATCAGAAGTGGCACAGGTGCAAGCTTAGCTAGCAACAAATCAGTTACTCATTTTCCAAATGCGATCGCCTACAATAGCCTAGCTTACACACAACGCATCAACCGTTTGGTTACTGCCCAGATAGCAGCTAATGCTGACGGAACGGCTGACCCATCAGAAGTTACTCAAGGGATGCAAGATGTAGTTATCAAGCAAGGTCGAACCTTAGCCAATTTAACGACCACAGAAAGAGCTAGCCTACGCTTCAAGCAGCTAGAACTTTATTTTAGAAGACGCACCCGCAGAGTACCTTATGCAGAAGTTGGCTTTGACGGCAATGCTTTAGGGAATTATGCAGTCGGTGGTACCCTTGCAAGCTCAGTACTGCAAGGTAGTGGCAATACCTTACGTCCCCCCAATCCTTGGATCTACCCTGTCGATCCTGCCGATGGTTTAACAGCCACTGGTTATGCTGGTTTAACTTTAAGTACAAATGGTACTGACAAGCTCATACCTGCTGCAACTGAACCAACCAAACTTGCAAAAGAGTTACAAGATGTAGAGGGATACTTTGGCGATCGCGTTTTAATTGGTAATAACCTACCTCAACTTTGGTGGGACACGACTAAAGGAGCATTTGTCGGGCCAAATGCCGACGATACCCAAACTATCACTGGTTACAAATGGGATAATGGAACTGGCGATCGCACTCGCCGCAGTCGGGTAGAAACCTTAAAAGATTTAGGTAGTACAGACCGAGATGGAGATTGGGAATTAGCAGCAGCCCAAGTACCCACTAGTCCACAAGATGCAGTAGGCGGCTTACGAGTGGTCACTGGGGCAGGAATTTATTTACCTGATTCTATAACCCCTGCTAACGTTGCTTCAACTACCTTAACTGCCTATAATGCGCTGAATAAGCAAATTTGGTCTGATCTTTTGCCGTTTCAAACCAGTTCAGTCCCTAGCCCCATCAGACCTTATCAAGACTATGGTCTAGACCTCACCTATCGAATAAATCAACCAGCAACTGGTCAACCATATTTGCGGATGCGGGCTACAGCAGTTTATCACTACAAAGCCGCTAGCTACAGCCAGACTAGTCCGACCCCTATCGCTTGTGTTAGCAGCTATTATGATCCTACTAACAGCACTACGGCTAAAAATCCACCATCAACTCCAGCAACTTTTGACAATGCTACTGGTGGTCGATCCAACAATGGCATAGTTTACGCTTTTCCTACGGCTGTGACTGAAACTACTCATGCCAATGTTCTCAGTTATTTATCAGATTTAACCTACCCCAATGGTCGCTCAATTGATGATGGACTACTCAAAAGAGCTTTAGCCAAAACATCCTCTCAACGTACTCTATCAGAAAGGTCTGCCATTGATGCAGCAATTTGTGGACTAGCAATCTTTGATGGTACGCTTAACACTCCTAGCAACAGTGTTATTGATCATGGCTCTATTTATGAAGTTGCCTTTCTAGATGCTAGACAGATTCAAGCAATTGATACAACGACTGGAAGCAGAAGTTACAATCTAGTCAGGAGACATAGAAGACCTTTAGAAATTCGTGCCACCGTTTTAGATATTGATAAGCTGCGTAGAAAAACAATCGGTACCAGCACACCAGCACAGGAATACTTATTACCCAATAGCGGTATTATTTATGCAACTCGTGATGATGCTCTCCTAGATTTAAGTGCGGCGGCAAATCCCAATTCACCCACTGAGAGTGAAAAGCTGGAGAGTGCGGTGGATTACAGACTTGATCCTAATCGTCGCCCCAATGCCATTATGCTTGTTAACGGTCAAAGAATTGCCCGTGGTGCAAGCAACACCTATCGAGATGCAGAAAAGGGACTAATTTTAGCTAGTAATTTGCCCGCCTATATTGATGGCGACTTTAATCTTCATACTCAACAAGAGTTCACCACAACACTAGCTGATGATTGGAATAATTTCTACAGTCGTACAGGTTTAAATACAAACTTTGCCTGTCGTCCGGGTGATCCTAGATTACCACAGTGTACAACTGGGGATGAATGGCGATCTGCTGTTGTATTGGCAGATTCTCTGACCGTACTTTCTAATAATTTCAGATTTGGCTTCCGCAATGAAGCAGATCATGATTGGCAGCTTGACCCTACGACAATTCCCACTACTCCAGTTAACTATACAGGCATTTTCTCCACTGATAATTCATTTGTACCAATCGCTGATTGGTTTAATCCCAATGCAGATCCAGCCCCAGTCACAACCCCTCCCACAACCACCCCTCCCAATTTTCAAGCCCTTCCTAAAGATTTAGTACCAGATGTATCTGGTGATACAGCAACAACAGGATTCCAAGGGAGTTCTTATCTCAACAACTTTGTCACTCCAATTGTGCGAAAAGTCCGGGCTAAACAGCTAGTGTTAGAGGTTTGTTACCAGAATCCATGCAGTGAACCTAGAAACTGGACAATTAAAAACGCCTGCCCAACCAATGCTGTAGCGCAGAGTTCATGGCGAGATAGAGATGGTAGTGGCACTCCAGATATTCTGGGTAAACCAGCAACATCAATTAAAACGGGAATCGTCGGTCAACCAACAACTTGTAATAATCCTAATGCTAATTTCGTAGGTAGGCCATATAGAATTGCCTTTGTACGTAATCTCACTAGTGGTGCAATACAAACCCCACTGAGAGTTTACGGCGTTGATAGCGATAATAAAATAGCGGAATTTGCGTGGCCTTTAACAGGTACAACACTACCTAAAGATGCAGAAGATACAAGTGGCCAGCCATATTTCATTCCTTGGCTTGAAGGAAGTAGTGTATTTAGCAGTAATAATAATATTCGTTTTGAACCAGTTTTCCAAATTGATAGACCATTTGGAACTCGTGAAGCACCAGATACAGATATTATTGAGGCTGGAAAACCTGGAAACTGGCTGCAACAAGCAACACCAACTACAGTCAATGTAATTGCCGCAGTTGGAGATACTCCATCTGCATCAGCTACGCCAACAGGAGCAGCTGTCAGCCGTGATGCAGAAGATAATGGCGGTTTACATAACTTTGTACGCTTTCTGGAAAACTGGAGTGCTGGTACTACCGAAACGCCTGTCAGAATAAGTGGTGCTTTTTACCAAGTCAAACGTAGCGCTTATGCTACTGCACCATTCATGACCGGATTTGCCAATAACTTCTACAGAATCGATAACTATGGCGCAGGACTTAGAGGTACAGTTCCATACTATATGCCTCCTTTACGGCAATGGGGTTATGATGTGGCGTTACTATCTCAATCGCCTGACTTATTTGCCCAAAAATTAGTCACCATACCCGATGATTTGCCTGATGAATTCTTCCGAGAAGTAGGTAGAGATGATCCTTGGGTGAGAATTTTGTTGTGTGCAAAAAAAGCCGCAGACGATACAAATGCCATAGATGCAGATCAACGTGGTTCTTGCTCTTAAGGATCAAATTATCAAAGCAGGTGATGAGCAATGATCAAATATAAAAAACAACAACAAAAAACCTCTTGTAGCGATTCTGGTTTTACCATCATTGAATCTTTGGTAGCAATCATTGTAGTAGCAATTTTACTAACAGCGATCGCACCTGTACTTGTCCTATCAACAGCTACTCGTGTTCAGGCAAGACGTGTGGAACTAGCAACACAAGCTGCCAAGACTTTTATTGATGGTATCAGAGCCGGGACAATTGCAGTCCCAAGCGACATCACTCCAGTACTAGCTGCTTCAACTTCATCTGACCCCAGACGCATTTCCAATATACCTGCTGTAGCCGCTACAGCATCTACACCAGCGATCCCAGCGATAACGGGTAGACCACAGGACTATTTAATTAACACTACGAAAATGCCTGTTCCCACAACATCGACGAGAACCAGTTTGTACTGTTTTAACAAGAATGGTAGTATTTCTGACCGATCTGATCCAGCCTGTACTAGTGATTTGTTTTACATACAGGCTAATCGACTTGTGCAAGGTACAGGTGTTAATGATGGCTACCGTTTAGGAATCAGAGTTTATCGAGCAGATGTTGACTTTAGTAAGCCTCTAACTGCTAGTACTACTACTACTAAGAATACACAAAACCCTTTTACTGGTAGCTTAGGCGATCGGCAAGCACCTCTGCTAGAAATGACAACTGATATTTCTAGCACTAGTACTTCCTTTAAGGCTTTATGTCAGCGTCTTGGAGTGGCGACAAATACAGCCTGTAATTAATGAGCAAAATCTGATGTGTATCTATCCATCAATATTCACTAAAGGGAAAACCAGAGTATGATGAGGGCATTAAAATTCCTGCTTCAAAGCCAGTTGAAACGCTCCAAGCTTATAGAGGAAGTTGGTGGTTTTTCCTTGATTGAATTATTGGTAGCCATGATTCTGGCAGTACTGGTAATTACGCCATTAATGGGTTTCATGATTAGTGTCATGAATACAGACCGACAGGAACAAGCAAAGGTAAGCTCTGAACAAGAAATTCAAGCAGCAGTAGATTATATTGCCCGTGACTTGCAACAGGCTATATATATCTACGATAGTGCTGGCATCGATGCCATTAGGAATGAATTACCTAACCCAACATCGACAGAAAGAGTTCCTGTCCTAGTCTTTTGGAAAAGAGAACTAATTAACCAAGCCATTACAATTACAGGCAGCCAAAAAGATGATACCTATGTGTATTCATTAGTTGCTTACCATCTCATAAAAGATAGTGACACTACTTGGTCTAATGCTGCTCGTATTACCAGGTGGCAAATTAGAGACGGTGTAGCCAGTGCTGGTGGAGTGTCTTGTACTGGATATACAGGAAAATATGTCAGTGGTTATTGCCCAAGTGATGGTTTTGCACTATTCAGCCTTGATGGAACAGGTACTATTCATGAAAAAATGAATGCCTGGAGAAGACTCAGCCAATACTCAACTCCGATTACTGGTGGGGGAAGTACAGTAACTAATGTTAATTACTCTGCCACACCAGTAGTATTGGTGGATTATATCGATCAGACAATAACAGGTGCGCCGGCGAAAATTACCTGTCCTACTGGCTCAAACTTAGTAGCTCCGAATACAACTAATTTTAATACCCGCAATACGTTTAACATGACGAGCTTTTATGCCTGTGTTGACAGAGTTAACACTACAGCACAGGTGTTTTTGAGAGGTAATGCGATCGCACGCCTACAGAATAATAACCTGGATTATTCTGATAACAGAAGTGCTTATTTTCCAACTGCAAGTATCAGAGTACAAGGACGTGGGTATTTATTTACTCAGTAGATGCTGAAAACACTAGGGTAATTGAAGGCAGTTGATTATGAATAAGATCCTTTGGAATTCATTCAATCTTCACAAAAAAAATAGCACCTCTAAATCTTTAAGTCTGCTGAAAAGCCATATTTTCATAGTTGCTCAACCAGAAGCTGGTTTTAGCATGGTAGAATTGCTGGCCGTGGTTATGATGATAGGGATATTAGCCGTCATGGCACTGCCCAGTTGGACTGCTTTCGTCAATCGACAGAGAGTAAATAAAGCTAATGATGCTGTTTTAGCTGGTCTTCAAGAAGCACAGCGACAAGCTAAACGGCAAAAAATGAGCTACAGCGTCAGCTTTAAAGTGGAAAGCCAGATTCCTAAGATTGTTGTTCATCCTGATTCTGAAGCAGCATCTTCTATATCTGACAATCCTAGAAAACGTTGGCAGAATCTAGGCGAAGATTTAGACATCTTATCTGTAGGACAGATCAGACTTTTGACGAATCTCACTAGCAAAAACAAAGTCAGCACGACTGTTAATGCAAGTTCTACTTATTTAAACACACCCCAAACAATCACTTTCGATTACATGGGTAGTTTGACAAATTTAGAATTTAATTCAGCACCAGCGAATGGTTCCACTGCAACCCCAGAAATCAAAGTTGTTGTAGCAAATAATAACATCAGGCGTTGCGTCATCGTAAAAACTCTCTTAGGTGCAACACTTACTGATAAAGATAGCAAATGCAATTAAATATATATTCAATGTAGCAATTTTTTTTTTAAAACTCCATATAAATACTGTACGATAAATTGCTCATTCAACGCAAAATTGAAATATAGGGTGCAGATTTTAAGTTTTAGGAAATCCAGGGCGCATATTTTATAGTTTCCATTAATACATAAAATTTATAGCCCACAAAATTTTCTGTTAAATTCGACAATCAAATACTCAAAAATATAGCTTGTAAAAGATGCCAAAAATTCACAAAGATGTCTTTTTTATGACTTAAATTTGTCATTCTTAACTTAAATCTTTTATCGTCGTTAGCTATAGCACAGCCTCAAATAAGTTCAGTCAAATATTTGGCATCTTCTAGTCACCTTCAAGCGACAAATAAATCCAAATAAAATCTGTGAAAAATGACTACAAAAGTTGATTTTACTGTAGCTATACCCACTTACAATGGTGCAAATCGCTTACCTGAACTTTTAGAGAGGTTGCGAACTCAAATTAACACCGAAAATATTTATTGGGAAATCATTGTTGTCGATAATAACAGCACCGATAATACAGCCCAAGTTGTACAACAGTATATAGAAAATTGGCACCGTCCTTATCCTTTGAAATATTATTTTGAAGCTAAACAAGGTGCAGCCTACGCCAGAAAAAAAGGTGTTGAAGTTTCTTCAGGACAACTAATAGGTTTTTTAGATGATGATAACTATCCTACACCTACATGGGTAGCAGCAGCTTTTGCTTTTGCTCAACAGCACCCCAAGGCAGGGGCTTATGGTAGTCAAATCCACCCAGATTGGGAAGTTGAACCACCAGAAGGCTTTAAGTCCATAACTCCCTTTTTGGCAATTACAGAACGTGGAAATAAACCTCTATTTTATGACCCCAGAAAAAAACTCCTCCCGCCTTCTGCTGGATTAGTTGTTCGTCGGGAAGCATGGTTAGAAAGTGTACCAGATCAGCCTATTTTAACTGGTAGAGTAGCTGGTAATATGCTCACTGGTGAAGATTTAGAAATGCTGTGTTATTTCCAGAAATTTGGATGGGAAGTTTGGTATAGTCCGGAAATGGAAATTTATCACAAAATACCAAGTACTAGATTAAAAAAAGAATATTTAATTCCCTTTTTTAGAGGAATTGGTCTAAGTCGATATGTCACCAGAATGACAAATATTAAACCCTATCAAAAGCCATTTATCTTAATTGCTTACATGATAAATGACATTAGGAAACTCCTTTTGCAATTTCTTAAATATAGAGACAAGATCAAAAATGATTTGGTCATAGCTTGCCAAACAGAGCTTTTGATCAATAGCCTAATTAGTCCTTTTTATCTTTGGAAAAATGGCTATTTAAATAAAAGTCCAAAGCAATAATTATGATAATTTAACTCATGCCGCAGGAACCACGAAATCTCCGAGAAAAATTAGACTTTACTGTTACTATTCCCACATGGAATGGGGCAGAACGGTTACCACAAGTTTTAGATAGACTGTTGACTCAAACTGGTACAGAACATTTACGTTGGGAAGTTATTATTATTGATAATAATAGCAGCGATCGCACACCTGAAGTAGTGAGTGATTACCAGAAAAAATTTACTCAATGCCAGTTGAAATATTTTCTAGAAACACAGCAGGGATTAGCCTATGGAAGACTCAGAGCAATCAAGGAAGCTCAAGGTAAATTCATCGCTTTTTTAGATGATGACAACTTAGCAGCAGCTGATTGGGTTATACAATCTTATAATTTTGGTGAAGAACATCATCAAGCAGGTGCATGGAGTGGTCAAATACACGGCGATTTTGAAGTAACCCCACCAGATAATTTTTCCCAAATTCAATCTTTTTTAGCAGTTCGAGAACACGGAAAAACAGCATATAAGTTTGATGCTAAAAATCTAAAACTACCACCAGGAGCCGCACTTGTTATTCGTAAACAAGCGTGGCTGGAAAGCGTACCCCAACAGTTAGTTTTTAAGGGAAGAATTGGGAATTTAATGGTTTCTGGGGAGGATACAGAAGTTCTCTTATATATATACAAATCTGGTTGGGAAATTTGGTACAACCCAAAAATGGAAATTTATCATAAAATTCCCCACTGGCGACTTGAAAAAAATTACTTAATCAATATAGCTCGTGGCTGTGGATTATGTATTTTTCAACTCAGATTAATAAATGCTAAACAATGGCAATCACCAATAATTTTAGTAAGAACAATTTTAGGTAATACACGCAGGTTATTTTGGCATATCATTAAGTACAATAAAGAATTAAATAAAAATATAGTTGCACTTGTTGAATTTAATTTTTATTTGGGTAGTCTTTTGAGTCCCCTATACTCACTAATATTTTATTGTGGAAAAATAGCAAATAAAGACATGAATTTAAATCATGACTGAATCTTTTATCAATTCACCAATAATTTCAGTAATTATTCCAGCTTACAATTGTGAAACAACTATCAAAGCAACAATCGATTCTGTTTTAACGCAATCCTTTACAAATTTTGAATTAATAATCATCAACGATGGCTCACAAGATAACACTTTAGATGTTGTTTCCCGAATACAAGATTCACGAATTAAAATATTTTCCTTTGAGAATGCTGGCGGGAATATTAGTCGAAATTGCGGACTCAAGATTTCCCAAGGTAAGTTCATCAGCTTCTTAGATGCAGATGATATTTGGATGCCTGATAAACTCAAACTTCAGTTAGAAGCTTTATACAAAAATCCTGGGTTTCACGTGGCTTATAGCTGGACTGATTATATTGATGAAGATGGTAATTTTTTAACTTCAGGTAAACGCGTTACTCTGAATGGAGATGTCTATCAAAAGTTATTGATTAACAATTTTTTAGAGAATGGTTCCAATCCTTTAATTCTCAGAGATGCTTTAGTTGATCTGGAGGGATTTGATCAATCATTAAAAGCTGCTCAAGATTGGGATATGTGGCTACGATTAGCAGAAAAATATCTTTTTGTATCTGTGCCTCTTGTACAAATCCTGTATCGAGTTAGCAGTAATTCTCTATCAGCAAATCTGGCTAGACAAGAAAAATATTGCTTACAAGTACTTGAGAAAGCTTATCAAGCCAGACCTACAATTGGTAAGCATATTTTGCATTTAAGCATAGCTAATATTTATAAATATCTTGCTTGTAAAGCCTTACAACAGCCATATTCTCAAAATAAAGGTTTGACTGCCATTAAATTTCTGTGGAAATATTTTTTGTATGATGCTGCTAGACAAAAAAGAATTAGCGATACATTCAAACTTTTCTTAAAGTCTGTAATCATCATGATGTTACCTCCTGGTGCATCAACCTTATTACTAACACAAGCAAAGAAAAAATCACCCAAGCCGGAGCTATCAATCATTTCCAGTAGTTAAAATCTGCTGAAGATATATCAAGGTGCTTCTACTACATCTAATTAATAAAAAGAATTTGCTCAAGTGTCATTCTCATCGGGGTTATACACTTCCAGAAATATTGGCAGTTATTCTCATGATTGGGATACTAGCATCTTTGACACTACCTTACTGGTTAACTTTTATAGATACTCAAAGCCTTAACAAAGCTCAAAACGAAGTTTATAATGCTATGCGACAAGCCCAAAGCCAAGCTAGTAAGGAAAAATTGACTTGGCAAGCCAGCTTCCGCGAACAAAATGGTATAGTTCAATGGGCAGTTCATCCCGCTAGTGTCAGTCCTACCGATGCTAGTTGGAATAATCTAGATTCTCGTGTGCGCTTAGACGAAGAAAGCACTTTACAGCAATCAAACAGTGTGAGGCGAATTCAATTTGATTATCAAGGAAGTGTTCAACAACCACCTCTCGGTAGGATTACTTTATCAAGTAAGTCTAGAGGCAGGATTAAGCGCTGTGTCTATGTTTCGACAATTTTAGGAGCGATGCGTACAGCAAAAGAGCGTAATAGGGCTAATAGCGGTGGTGATTATTGCTATTAAGATATTTTTAGTTAGTTTAAACAAGGTATTGTGTGCTGAAATCATTAGAAACTTTACAACAGCACTTAATTATTTTTACGCGCTATCCAGAACCGGGGAAAACAAAAACCAGATTGATACCTGCTTTGGGTAGTATTGGTGCTGCCAACCTGCAACGGCAAATGACTGAACATACCTTATTTCAGGTTCAGGAACTACAAAAGTTAATTAACGTATCTTTAGAAATGCGGTTTGCAGGGGGTGGCTGGCAACTTATGCAAGATTGGCTTGGCGCTGACTTGGTTTACCATGCTCAAGGTGATGGAGATTTGGGTTCACGGATGGCGCGATCGCTGTATGATTCCTTTCAAGGTCAAGCAAAGTACGTTGTAATTATCGGTACCGACTGTCCTGGATTAAATTCTCAGATTCTTGCTCAAGCTTTTGAACAAATTTATACAGTTGACTTAGTGCTTGGCCCAGCCATTGATGGTGGTTACTACTTAATTGCTTTACGCCGCTTCATCCCTGAATTATTTGCCAATATCGACTGGGGGACTTCGCAAGTATTACAGCAAACTGTGGATATTGCTCATAAACTTAACCTCTCATATCATTACTTACCACCGTTGGCTGACGTTGATAGACCAGATGATTTACACATTTGGCAACGAATTAGGGAAACAGAAGTTAAGATTAGGTAGGTCAATTTATCTCATTTGTCATTGTATTATATAATACCTAATCATCTTCATCACGCTCTAGAAAACCGATGCCAATGTAGTGCAGTTTCCAACCCAGGGGTAAAAATTTTGTAACATGGTGGCATTGCGTTTTATTTCATATATATGGGTAGATTCATATAAAAAGCAAGGTTACGGGAGCGATATTCAAGTAACTTTAAAGAGGACAATCACTCAATCTAAACTCAGTACATACCAATTTGAAAAACTATGGTTAACCGCTTTGCTGCTGTAAATGCCTCCCTTATCCTCAAAATTGTGGGGATAGTCTTAATTGTCTCGTTTTTGCTGGATTTTCTGATTCTGTTATTACCATTCCAACCCACAGACAGGTTATGGCAGATTAACCTAGCAACAGCGTTAGTTGACCGGGGCATTGTCCCTTTGGTTGGCTTGGGAGCATTGTTCACTGGCTATTGGATGGACGGTGCTAGTGATGGCGGCTCGACAGGATTTGATTTAAGATTTCCCGTTTTAATACTATCCAGCCTTTTGGGCTTAATGTTCCTGCTGATTTTTCCCTTACATCTCAATAATGTGAGACAAGCCAGCGTACAAACAGTCAACCAAATTAATCAAGAGGCAGACCAGGCAGAAAACCAACTCAAAAATCAGTTAGCTCAGTTTCAAGCCCAAGCAAACACCGAGCAAGGAAAGGCTCAACTAGAGCAATTACGTACCCAGGCTAAAGCTCAATTCACTGAACTGCTGCGAGACGATCAAAAATATCAACAAGCGTTAAATAATTCCCAACTTCCAGCAGCGCAGAAAGAATTACTCAGAAAATTTAAAGCCAATCCTCAAGAATTGGATCAGTTTATTGCCCAGCAAACAGATCCTCAAGGACTGGCTAATCAAAGATTGAACCAAATTCGTCAGCGAAAAGAAGATGCTGCGAAGCAAGCTAGAGACAATGCGTGGAAATCTGGACTGCGAATTGGTATCAGCAGTTTGATCTTGTCTATTGGCTACATCATTATCGGCTGGTCGGGACTCAGAGCTAGCGGTGCTTTTCAAGGTGGTGGACGTAAAGGCAAAGTACCTGCACGCTAATTTAAGCTAGGGGCTAGGGCGTGTTTGTTAATCAACACTCTTAGCCCTCAGTTAGCCATAGAGTACATAGACTGTTGAGTAATGACTAACAATGAATCTTTAGCAATACTTAAAGATACTTAGCATTTAGCAAAATTACTGTCAGACTGGGCAATGTTTTCTATTTACATACTGACTTATAACGAAGAACTAGATATTGCAGGTTGTATAGAATCAGCGATGTTATCAGATGACATCATCGTTGTAGACTCTTGTAGTAGCGATCGCACTGTAGAAATCGCCAATCGTTATCCCATTCGTGTTGTGCAGCACGCCTTTGAAAGCCACGGTCGCCAACGTACATGGATGCTAGAGTCTCTCCCACCGAAACACAAATGGGTATATATTCTCGAAGCCGATGAGAGGATGACACCAGAGTTGTTTGCCGAGTGTGAACAAGTAATTACAACGTCCGAATACATTGGCTACTACGTTGCTGAACGGGTGATGTTCATGAACCAATGGATTCGCCATAGTACTCAATATCCCCGTTATCAGATGCGTCTGTTCCAGCATGGCAAAGTTTGGTTTACCGACTACGGACATACAGAACGAGAAGTTTGTGAAGGTGCTACCAGCTTTCTCAAAGAAACCTATCCTCACTACACTTGTAGTAAGGGTTTGAGCCGTTGGATTGAAAAACATAACCGTTATTCTACGGATGAAGCGAAAGAGACTTTATATCAATTAGAAAATGGCAAGGTTGACTGGCGAGATTTATTGTTTGGTAAATCGGAAGTGGCTCGACGACGTGCGTTAAAAGACTTGTCTCTACGACTACCAGCCAGACCTTTGTTACGTTTTCTATATATGTACTTTCTCTTAGGCGGTTGTCTAGATGGACGTGCAGGAATGGCTTGGTGTACATTACAAGCTTTTTATGAATACCTAATTTTGTTGAAAGCCTGGGAAATGAAATATCTACCAATCCCTAGTTTAGAACCAGAGATAGTTCCTAGCAGTGACAGCAAACAGGAAGTTGCAAAAGAGGAACTAGGGTCGAGGGATTAAAAACTAGAGTCATAATTTCATCTAGCTCTAAACTGACATAATTCTTAAGCTCACAAATAATAGGTTAAAATTTATAAAAACATATTTTCATAAACATACTTCGTGTTTAGTTGTTGTAAATTGAAAGCATATCGTTCTCATCAATTTACTGGACTTGTTTTTACAGTCATAGCAGCTTTCAACATATCGCGGTAGGATTGTAATAACTAAGAAATTAGCAACAATCATTTACAAGTTGTACAAAGAAAAGTAAAGTCCTCACAGACAAACTAGTTTTTGTGCTACTTGGAATGTGTTTATATAGACAAGTATCGAAAAAACCTATTTCCGAGTAAATGCTTGGGAACACATTGGCTACAGTTCCAATACTTGTCTTGCAGACTAAGGGTTGCAGTACAAAAGCTACACACTATATCTGATTAATTAGACAAATTTACTGGAATGAGTACCAATAATGAAAGTTCCACTATCCTAAAAAAAGAGCATAAGGGCTTGGGAATTGACCGCCTAAAGCAGGACTTGAAAAATGACCTAATTGCTGGCTTGTTAGTAGTAATTCCCCTGGCAACCACTATCTGGTTAACAATTACCATTGCTAATTGGGTAATTGACTTTCTTACTCAAGTGCCTAAACAACTTAACCCTTTTGATGGACTACATCCCATAGTAGTAAATATACTTAATTTTGCAGTAGGGCTAGCTGTACCTCTACTAAGTATATTGATCATTGGGTTAATGGCTAGGAATATTGCAGGAAGATGGTTGTTGGATTTTGGTGAACGATTATTACAGGCAATTCCTTTAGCTGGACAGGTGTATAAAACCCTCAAGCAGCTTTTGGAAACACTACTAAAAGACTCCAATGGGAAATTTCGGAGAGTCATTTTAATAGAATATCCCCGTCGGGGGATATGGGCGATCGCCTTTGTTACAGGTGTGATTAGTAGTGAAATTCAATCTCAAATGCCTCGTCCAATGTTGAGTGTGTTTATTCCCACCACTCCAAACCCGACTACAGGCTGGTACGCCGTAGTCCCAGAAGACGAAGTAGTTAACCTCTCCATGTCCGTAGAAGATGCTTTCAAAGTGGTGGTCTCTGGGGGCATTGTCGCGCCGAATCCCTGTCTAACCAACCTAGATTTAATCCAAGATCATAAAATAGAAAAATCTCTGCAAGAAATGAAGCAGATATAGAACTAAAAGGGTAGGAGAGGAAATTCTGACTCTATTACTCGCTACTCAGCACTTACCGCCAAATAAATCTAAAAAAATCCGGTAACTTCGTACCTAATACAGATAAGATGGTTGTCTGGCTTTGTCAAAATTGAATAATTTGTCACCCAGCAATTAAATTACTACTGAAATATTTAACTATTATGCAAGACCGTAAACCCCAGCAAATCGCTCGTGAACTGGCACTTTTAAGCCTGAGTCAGTTACCACTAAACCCCAAAAAATTAACCGAAGAACACCTGCCCAAGTTAGTATTGGCTACAGTACGTACCTTGAGAGCAGAAGTACAAGATACCTTGGATAATGCGGCTGCTGAATTGCAACGTAGTAACGATCGCCTGCTAACGAGTCAAACACGGGCTTCAGACTTAAATACTGCCCGTAATATGCTACAAGAAGCAATTTCCCATACACAAACAGCCATCAATCAGCTAGGCACATCTGTTGAGTTTCCTGAATTAATTCAGCTAGCAAATCAAGACAAGGAAGTAGGTAGATATGCCATCAAACTTGTCAAAATCATCAATGAAGAACGCGGCATGATTGATGAACAAATTACCTCAGCCCTAGTTGATTGGCAAGTTACACGCCTAGCGCAAATTGACCGTGATATTCTTCGCATTGCCGTAGCAGAAATGATGTTCTTGAATCTGCCCAACAGCGTCGCCATCAACGAAGCTGTAGAGTTAGCTAAACGTTACAGTGGCGATGAAGGTCATCGTTTTATTAACGGTGTACTACGGCGAGTTTCAGACCAAAAAAAGGCACTGAGTGTTTAGTGCTGTCAAGCCCTGTGGCTATAGCTGTGCGGAGAACAGTAGTCCGGTGTTAAGCAGGGTGTTGAGTCAGATTGAATTTATTTTGAATTTTGAATTTTGAATTTTGAATTTTGAATTTTGAATTGATTCATCCCCTCTGCTACCCAGTCACTGATCCCTGAGCGAAAAATCCGACTTTTAGAGGTGAGGATAACCAGGAGGTTTACCACTAGTTAGGAGTCCACAGTTAAATTAAACTTATAACTCATAACTCGTAACAACTATCACCGCTAGCTGCAATGGTTTTTAATTGGTTCCGTCGTCAAACTGACGATTCCTCGGATAGCCCCTCGGAAAAACAACAACCAGAAACATCTCCAGTCACAGAATCTCAGGTAGAAACAGAAGCAACGTCAACGCCTGCTGCGACTGTCCCAGACTCGACAGCAGATTTATTGGCGTTTGCAAAGGCTGCTTACAAAAACATTCAAGAGAAACAAAAATCCCAGGAAGTAGAAGCGACACCAGAATCAGTGGATGCCGAAGCGCCTGTACAAACAACTGGCGTGGAAGATGAGGCAACTGCTGAGACAGAAAATCTAGAATTACCAGTAGTGGATACTGCCTTAGTTGAGGTGGGAGAAAATATCCCAACTGCTGTGATGGAAGCGGAAGTATCTAATCTAGAGGAGCAGGAGGTAACTTCGGCTACACAAAAAGATGTAGAAATCGACTTAGAACCAATAGAACCAGTAGCAGCATCGGAACCAACACCAGCGCCTACGTTATCGTTTTTAGAACGGGCAGCCGCAGAACGGGAAGCTAGGCAAGAACGATTAATCGCTAATGCTATTGAAGTACCGGAACCAGAAGTAGTCAAGCCAATAGCAGCTAATGCCACATCAGAAACAGTTCCAGAAATTGCTGGACTATCATTTGATGAAGGCTTTGTTTGGTCAGCAGAGGTATTGGCAGCCCAAGGAAGACGACCAGAAGATATATCAATTGAAGAAATTACTTGGCTGAAAAAGCTACGCCAAGGATTAGACAAAACCCGTCGAAGTATTCTTAACCAACTAAAGGCAATTGTTGGGCAAGGGCCTCTCAATCAAGCGGCTGTAGGGGAAATCGAGGCTTTACTTTTGCAAGCTGATGTGGGTGTAGAAGCAACCGACTATATTATTAGTTCGCTCCAGAAAAAACTGCGGGAAGAAGTTACTCCACCAGAAGAAGCGATCGCTTACTTAAAACAAATCCTGCGGGATATGCTAGATGCACCCCTCAAAACATCCCACAAAGCCAGTTTTGCTCCAGAGAAAGATAGCTTAAATATTTGGTTAATTACAGGAGTCAATGGTGCGGGGAAAACTACTACCATCGGTAAAATATCACACCTCGCACAACAATCAGGTTATCGATGCTTGATTGGTGCAGCCGATACATTCCGTGCAGCAGCAGTTGAACAAGTAAAAGTTTGGGGTAAAAGAAGCGGTGTAGAAGTAATCTCTAACCCTGGTAAAAATACAGACCCAGCCGCCGTGGTATTTGATGCGATCGCCGCAGCCCAAGCACGAAATACAGAATTACTATTAGTAGATACAGCCGGGCGACTGCAAAACAAGAAAAACTTAATGGATGAACTCAGTAAAATCCGCAGAATTATTGACAAAAAAGCCCCAGATGCCAAAATCGAATCGCTGTTGGTGCTAGATTCCACTTTAGGCCAAAACGGACTGCGACAAGCTGAAGTCTTCTCACAAGCAGCCCAACTCAGTGGCGTAGTATTAACAAAATTAGATGGTACAGCCAAAGGCGGTGTTGCTCTTGCGGTAGTGCAGCAGCTAGGCCTACCCATCCGCTTTATTGGTGCCGGGGAAGGCATTGAAGACCTACGCCCCTTTTCCAGCTACGAGTTTGTAGAAGCTCTCTTGAGTGGCTAAGAGGAAGAGGCAGGGGGCAGGGGGCAGGGGAGGCAGGGGAGGCAGGGGGAGAAATACCCAATCCCCAGTACCCAGTACCCAGTACCCAATCCCTATGATTTCTTTTTGCTAATCTAGTTAATTTTCGATAACATTACGGTTGTTATTTGCTAGAATTTCAATCTAATGCCGTCTTTATAGCGACCAAAGGAAGTTATTAGATGCAGCGTTGGCGATTTTGGATAGCAAGTAAGTAGAACGACTTGAAAAAACCAACCTATGTTAAGTGATGTAAAAATACTAGGCTTTATTTCGTAGTAAGGGCTTTAGTACTTGTTTGAGGACTAAAGTTCTCTCTGCGAGACGCTGCGCGTAGCTTGCTTCCCCGCAGAGGCACACTACAAACATTTAATTATTTACCCTGTTCTACTTCAACAGCTTTCTTAAACTTATGGTCACCTGAGATTTGTCAGCAACCTTTAAGAAAACTTCATGTATTATCAGTAAATTGAAGTACATTAATGGAAATTCCTCCCCGAAGATAGAAATTTTCTCAGCAAATGTAATACTTATGTCTATTTAAGTCTTACGTCTTTATACTCTTGCAAAAGCGCTAAACTTTAACCCAATATGGTTTAGCGATCGCCAAATAGAAAATCTATTAATTGTCAATCTAAAATTTACCCCTTTCCAGTGCAATAACCTGTGCCTGTGCCTCCATTTTCCTCTCAACCCACGGACAACAATAATAGTGCTACGACAGATGTCACACCAGTCGTGGCACTCAAAGAACTTGTGTCACGATTGCACCGGGAACAGAACAAAATCCAAGATTTGCTGAGTTCTTTAGGATTTGCCCTGAGAAGCTTCAATAATCTGAACCAGTTTTTGGAACTTATTCCTCTGATGGCAACAAGAGTGACAGATGCTGATGGTAGCGCGTTGTTTCTCTACAAACCTAATGGCCAAGTTAGATTAGAACAATTACACTGGCAAGACAGCCGCCAACGTAAGAACATCCGCAAAGCCCTAGAAACAGCTAGTAGCCAAATCACACTTTTGCCTAACGCTGCACCTCTAGCTAACGCCACAGGAATGCTAGATGATCAGATGCACCGCTACCTGGGGCCAGATGTGCAAATCTTCGGCACGGCAATTTTAGTCAAGCATACAGAACGGGGATGGTTGTACGTATTAAGCCGCGATCCTGAGTATAGTTGGACAGAAACTAGACAAAAGTTAGTGCGGTTAGTTGCAGACCAAACCGCAGTGGCAATTGAAAACGACGAACTGGCAGTAGAACTGAGGAAAAAAGAACGTCTAGACCAAGAACTAGAAATTGGTGCAGAGATTCAAAGACGACTACTGCCGCGTCAGTGTCCTCACATTCCTGGTGTTAGTCTTGCAGCACGCTGTAGACCAGCCAATCGTGTTGGCGGAGATTATTATGATTTTATTCCCACGAATCAAAGCCAAATTCACCAATACACCAAACTTGGTCAAGATTCGGGTCGTTGGGGTTTGGTGATTGGTGATGTCATGGGTAAAGGCGTTCCTGCGGGGTTAATTATGACCATGATGCGAGGAATGCTACGGGGAGAAGTGTTACACGGTAACTCTCCGGCGGGGATTTTACAGAATCTAAACCGAGTTATGTATGCGGATTTAGAAAATTCCCACCGCTTCATTACACTATTTTACTCTGAGTATAATCCGCATAAACGAATTTTGTCCTATAGTAATGCGGCACACAATCCCCCTTTGTGGTGGCACGCAGCGACAAAAAGCGTCACTCGCCTAGATACTCTGGGGATGTTAATTGGGCTGGATGCTAATAGCCAATACGAAGACGGTCAGGCACAGTTAGAACCGGGCGATACAGTTATTTATTATACAGATGGTTTGACTGATGCTGCTGCTGCCAGTGGCGATCGCTTCGATGAAGAAAACTTTGTTACTGCCTTCAGTACGGCTTGTCGGTACTGTAACGGCCCAGAGGAAATTGTCGATTATCTATTCGACCGAGTTCAGCAATTTATCGGTGCTGACAGACAAAATAATGATGATATGACTTTAGTTGTCTTACAAATTGAATAATTGATCGAGTATAAAAGGGACTGGGGACAAAAAAGTAAAAAGTAAAAAGTAAAAAGGTAAAAGATTTTTTCTTTTGCCTTGGATTGGGGACTGGGCGAAAATCTTGGAGTAAGTTCTGCCCCCTGCTCTCTCCCCCTTTTCCTTCTATTAGGGTGAGTTGTGTTTAAATTTCTCACGAAACTTGACTATCTACTGAAGGAAACCTTTTTGGGTTTACTGCGCGGTGGTTGGATGAATTGGGCTGCTGTTAGTACGGTGACGGTGTTACTATTTCTATTTGGTTTGAGTTTGCAAACTTCTTGGCAAGTAGAAAAACTCCTCAATCAGTTTGGTAGCCAATTAGAAGTATCTGTTTATCTTGATTCTGGTGTGTCAGCACAAACTATTGAGCCGTTTGTGATCCAAATGCCGGATGTGGTAGAGATGAAAATCATTACTAAAGAGCAGGCCTGGACTAAATTAGTTAAAGAACTGGGAATTGCTGATATTGAAGGTGCAACACAACAGCTAGGGGAAAATCCTCTAGTAGATGAGATTAAGGTCAAAGCACGTAACTCTCAGTCCGTGCCGATTTTAGCAACTCAATTGGCTAAGTTACAGGGAGTGGATACGGTTCAGTATGTCGATGAAGCAGTTAAACGTATCGCCCAGTTGCATCGAGGACTAAATTGGCTGACGTTGACAATCACAGCTATCTTGACTTTAACAGCGATCGCTGTGACTACAACAACTATTCGTCTAATTGTGATGGCACGTCGGCGGGAAATTGAAATTATGCAGTTAGTGGGAGCAACTTCTGCCTGGATTTATCTACCGTTTATATTGCAGGGGATAGCTTTTGGTTTATTTGGTGGTGCGATCGCTTGGAGTTTTATATCCGTAATGCAACAGTTTACCGGGAAGTTACTCACCAATCAACCAGAATTTATTCAATTTATTAGCAATGGTTTACAACTCACTGCCACACAGGTTTTGCTACTACCTTTAATTTTGTTAAGCTTTGGTGCAACAGTAGGATTAATGGGTAGCTTATTTGCTGTCCGACGTTTTGCCAAAAGTTAGTAGTCAGGACTTTAGTCCTGATTTCCCCAGCACTAAACAAGCCTCAAAACTGATATGCTACTGAGCATTTAGTATTTATTACCTACTATGTCATCTCAGTGGGAACGTTTATTGCTTAATCTTGGTGAATGGCAAGGTTCATTTACTCGGTTTTCACCCCAAGGTCAACTTTTAAATGATATTCCAACGGTTGTTTCTTTGGCAGGATTGAATAACAATCAAACAGTCCGCCAGATTATTCGTCAAGAAGATACAGAAAAGGTTCTAGAGTATAGTTCCTTGGCCAGAAGTGTGCTGTTTTTTGAAAATGGTGCTTTTTCTCAAGGTTCAATTCAGTTAGCTCCATTCTCGGAATTTGGTGCAGAATTAGGTTTAATTCATGAAAATCGCCGCCTGCGCTTGGTGCAATTTTTTGGTAAAAACGGTCAGTTAGACCAAATTACTCTAATTCGTGAACATTTAGCAGGTACACCAGCAAAAGAGAACCCACCCTTACAAATTGATGATTTATTGGGCGAATGGCAAGGTGAAGCAATAACAATTTATCCTGATTGGCGATCGCCTGATACTATCTCTACAAACCTCAAATTACAACTAGATGAGAATGGGCGCTTAATTCAAACTTTGAATTTCGCAGGACGCGCCATAACTTCCACTGCTACGATCAAAGGCTCAATCATTCTCTTTGATCAAGACTCAGAAAAACAAGTACAAGTCTTACTCTTACCTAATGGTGCTTCTGCTACTTCTCCACTCAAAGTGCAGGTACGTCAAAGCTTTATTTTAGAAGTGGGTTGGTTAATTCAACCAAACTTACGCCAACGTATGGTTCGTAGCTATAGCGATAAAGGCGAATGGGTGAGTCTAACTTTAGTAACTGAACAACGAGTTAAAACTCATTAGTTGTGACATCTTAAAATCCGAAAACGGGAAACATAAGTTTGTAGATCAGGTTATACAAACTTTAAGGAATTAAGTATGAAAAGCTTAAATTGCAAACCTGCAAAACCTTTGTGGGGAATTTTGGCTACCCTCACAGGCGCGGCTTCTATGCTAACAGCTATAGTAGCATCACCTGTTGCTGCACTTGCCGCTACACCAGTATTTAGTTGTAGTGCTGAAGGTGTTTTTGTGGAAGTCTCCCGCCTCAACAATGGAACATTACGTTACGCTGCATATAATATTCCGACTACGCTACAACGTCCTGATCTCCTACTAGATGGTGGTACAGCCAGACGTAATGAAAACGGAGATGTTGTTTACAGATTTAGAAACAAAAATTATCTGTATGCTGCTGTGCAAGATACAGGTTATGGAAGAGTATTAGTTTATAAAAATAATCGGCTCATTGCTACAAAATATTGTGGTGATGTTTAAGATTAATTCCTAACACCCTACGGAAAGCAAGCTACGTAATTCCTAATTTGTGATTACGTTAAGCGCAAGTAAAAGAGATGACCCAACGCATTATCGGCTTAACTGGAGGTATAGCGACAGGTAAAACCACTGTCGCTAATTATTTAGCTAGCGCTCATAATTTGCCAATCTTCGACGCAGATATTTACGCTAGGGATGCAGTATCTTTAGGTTCGCCGATTCTGGATGCGATCGCTAGGCGTTATGGTAAAGAAATATTACTACCAGATGGCAGTCTCAACCGCCCAAAGTTGGGTGAGATGATCTTTCAGAATCAAGATCAACGCCATTGGGTAGAAAGTTTAATACATCCTTATGTGCGCGATCGCTTTCTCAAAGCAATTGCTGAATCCACTTCCCCAATACTGGTATTAGTCATACCTTTGTTGATTGAAGTGCAGATGACGAATTTAGTCACAGAAATTTGGGTAGTAATTTGTTCGGAATCACAGCAGTTGCAAAGATTAATGGAGCGCAATCACTTAACTTTAGAACAAGCACAAGCGCGAATTAATAGTCAATTATCTCTAAAAGAAAAAGCAGCGATCGCAGATGTAGTTTTAGATAACTCTTCATCTTTAGACGCACTGCTCAAACAAGTAGATATCGCTCTTAATTTTGAACTTTGAATTTTGTAGCTTTAGCTTCCAGTAGGGTATTTTGAATTGACTACATTTCTCCCCCAACTACTACATCTCGAATCCGTAAACTAGGGCCGCCACAACCGACAGGTAAGCCATTTTGCCCACCTTTACCGCAACCGCCAGATTCATCCCAATAAAAATCATCACCAATAGCCTCAATATCAGCCAAAGTTTGAAAAACATTTCCTGAAAGCGTCACATCTTTTACAGGTTCGGCAATTTTCCCGTTTCTAATCATCCAAGCTTCCCCGGCGCTAAAGGTGAACATTTCGCCATTAGTCATACCACCTAGCCAATTACGAGCGTAAACACCTTCTTTAATCCCAGTAAATAAGTCTGCAACTGGTGTTTTACCGCGTTCAATCCAAGTATTGGTCATCCGCACAATGGGATTGAAGTGATAATTGAGACAGCGAGCGTTACCCGTTGGCTTTTCCTCTAACTTACCGGCGGTTTCGCGGGAATGCAAGCGTCCTACTAAAACACCGTCTTTAATTAGCTGGGTAGTAGTAGCGGGTGTACCTTCATCATCATAAAAATAACTACCACGATGTCCTTCTGGGGCTGCACCATCAAAGATTTGCAGTTCTTTAGGGCCAAACCGCCTGCCGATGGTCATCACGTCTAGTAAATCTGGATTTTCGTAAGCCATGTCAGCTTCGGAAAGATGCCCAAAAGCTTCGTGAACAAATAAACCTGTCAGAACGGGATCGATAACCACAGTGTAAGTATTACCTTTAACTGATGGTAGAGACAAAGCTGCAACAGCTCTTTGTGCCGCATTCTTAACTTGAGTATCTAAATTAGTTAAATCCTCGTAGGCTTTGCGGGAACCTGTAGTTTCCCTACCAGTTTGCACTGTTTCACCATTTTTAGCAGTGGCAGCAAAGCGCATTTCCATATCCACCCAAGACTGTTGAATAAGAGTCCCTTCTGAAGTGGCGAGGATAATTTTTTGGCTACTGTCACTATAACGAACTGAGGTTGTAGTGATGCGGTGGTCAACAGTTTTGAGTAAATCAGTATAGCGATCGCATAATTCTTTTTTCTTTGCCAAAGGAACTTTTCGCGGATCTGTACCTGTCAGGGGTAGCCTGCATATAGCTTGTACTGAGTCCATAGGAGCCAGGATCGTTTTCTCGTCTCCTACCATACGGGCGGCGGCGATCGCTTCTTCAATCCTGTCTTGAATCGTTGCCAATTGGTTGAAGCAGCTCAACCCCCAACCACCCCTATAACAAGCGCGGACGTGTCCACCAATTGAAATTCCTTCGCTGAGAGTTTCTACTTTGTCGCCACGCAACAAGATATCGGTTCCTTCTGCTTCCTCTAGGCGAATCATTAAATAATCTACACGCGACGAGTAACGGGCGATGAGGTCAGATAGTAAATTTTGTGCGTCAGCAAGTATAGTCGGCATTTCTTAGGTAGTCACCACAACGGACTGTATTTATTTTGCAATCATTTGGGTAATATCTGCTAGTGGTTTCAATAATTAGGGGTATGGGGCTAGGGCGAGGTGTACTGACTTTTTCCGTCAATCAAATATGAGTCCCATCTCACTCTCTGGGTGCTGTTTAGTAAGCTACTCTGCTTTTAGGTTACACAATCCATCGTGAAGGCTGTTAACTGTTGACCGTTAACAGTCAACAGTCAACAGTCAACAGTCAATCTGTGGTTCAAGATTTATCAGATAAAAATTCTGTACTTTCTTCTGGACTTTCATAGTCAGTAAGTCTAACGTGTTCAAAAAACTGGGATATCCAAGGTAGAGCCATTAAAATTCCTGTTAACACTAACAAAAATACAGAAATGCCTATAATTTGATCACGATTAATCTCTAAAACTCCACGTAGAATTACCTCCCGTAATGCAGAAACTATTGTAATCTCTGCGGCTGCTCCTACGGATATTTTTTGTGATTGCAAGTAGTCTATTAACAACCGAAATAATTCTACCAAAATCAAAATAAACAAGATATCTGATGTGACTTCCCTTAAATCTAATGGTCGTAAAAAAGATAAAAACATATCACCCAGACGAATGAGCATGACACAAAACAAGCCCATACATAGGGAAATTACGATAATGTCTTGAAAAAATTCTAGATTGCTAACAATTCTATCTCGATGAAACCAACTATTTAATTTTGTAATAATTCTCTTAGGCATAAATTCTCTGGAAAGCATAAATTATCTAACTTAATAATAAGCAATATAAAAAATAACTTTTATAAAATTTTTGACAGTTTGCCAAACTAATAACACTTATGAAGCAAGATAGAATAAATGTGACTTTAATTACATTTATTTTTATATAAATGATAGAAAAGATACCTAATGTAGTTTAGTGAGCCTACGCAATCTTTAAAGATATCCCTGCTCCGCCTGAAAAGATGTTTTAACAATCTTATATGAATAAGATTCGCACAAAAATATAAAAAGACTTATCATAGGTGATAATGATTATCCGTATGGTAAGATTTGAGGCTTTTATAATATGATGGCCGACGTAATTACAGATTCAGTTCCCGTTACTGTTCTGACTGGCTATTTAGGCGCAGGTAAAACAACCCTACTCAACCATATCCTCACATACGAGCATGGCAAGAAAGTTGCTGTCATCGTTAACGAATTTGGGGAAGTAGGCATTGATAACCAATTAGTTATTGATGCAGATGAAGAAATTTTTGAGATGAACAATGGCTGCATCTGTTGTACAGTTCGTGGTGACTTAATCCGGATAATTGGCAATTTGATGAAGCGCCGTGATAAGTTTGACCATCTAGTAATTGAAACTACTGGATTAGCTGACCCTGCACCAGTGATTCAGACATTCTTTGTGGATGAAGATATGCAAAGTCAACTGTCTTTAGATGCAGTGGTAACGCTAGTAGATGCCAAGCATATTTGGCAACACTGGGATGCAGACGAAGCCCAAGAACAGATTGCCTTTGCTGATGTAATTTTACTTAATAAAACTGATTTAGTTACCCCATCAGAATTAGATGAATTAGAAAAGCGGATTAGGTCGATGAATGCGATCGCCAAAATCTACCGTACACGCAATTCTGAGTTAGCAATGGACGCTTTGTTGGGTGTAAAAGCCTTTGATTTAGACCGTGCTTTAGAGATAGATCCAAATTTTTTAGGTGAAGATGCCCACGAACATGATGATACTGTTTCCTCTGTGGCTTTAGTACAAGAGGGTGAACTCGACGGGGAAAAATTAAACGCTTGGATTTCCGAATTATTGCGTATCCAAGGCCCCGATATCTTCCGTATGAAAGGCATATTAAATATTGCCGGGGAAGATAATAGATTTGTCTTCCAAGGGGTACACATGATATTCGACGGTAGACCCGATCGCCTCTGGAAACCCAACGAAAAACGCAAAAACGAACTAGTGTTCATCGGTCGCAATTTAGATGAAGCCCAACTCAAGCAAGATTTTCTCGCTTGTTTTGTTTAAAAGACACCAAGAGGCTAGGGGGTTATTTCCCCCTGCTCCCTCTGCCACCCCTGCTCCCCTTGCTCTCTTCTCTCACCTCTCTAAACAACCTATGAACGTGACAACCAGCAAAAATAAAGAATTTGACGAACACTATTCAGGGATGCTGGCAGAATATGTAACAGCGATCGCCTGGTCTCCACAAGGAAACACCTTAGCCGCAACTTCGGCAGATGGGGAAGTAGTACTGTGGCAGGATGGTGAGTTAACAACCCTGCAAGCGGGTAATGGCCAGTCTGTCGATTGTCTCGCTTTCTCCCCTGATGGCAAATTTCTCGCCGTTGGTGGACAAGATGGACGGGTGAAAATCTGGCAAGGACAGGAATTAATCGCCTCCTTAGAAAATGCACCTGCATGGGTAGACAAGTTGGCTTGGAGTCACGCTAGCAACCAGTTGGCTTTTAGTTTGGGGCGTTATGTACAAGTTTGGGACGCTGATACTCGTGAGGTTGTCACCACCCTGAATTTTGCCGACTCATCCGCATTGAGTATTGATTGGCGGATTGATGGTCAATACCTAGCAATTGGTGGTAACAAGGGAGTTAAAATTTGGCACGCCCAAAACTGGGATGAAGAACCATATATTCTGAATATGCCTACCGTGAGTGTGACTATGGCTTGGTCGCCTGATGGTAAATTCCTGGCTTCAGGCAACATGGATCGTAGCGTCACCGTGTTGGAATGGAATAATCCCGACCCTTGGGTTATGCGTGGCTTTCCTGGTAAGATTCGTCAACTAGCATGGTCAGAAACAACCACCAAACTAGGCGCACCAATACTAGCCTCTTCCAGTGTGGAAGGTATTGTGGTCTGGGAAAAACTAGAGGATGAGAACTTGGGATGGGAAGCGCGAGTGTTAACTAATCATGTAGGTGTGATTAATGCGATCGCCTTTGCACCTAAAAGCTTCTTACTAGCCTCGGCTGCAACCGATGGCTGGCTATGTTTGTGGAACAAAGCCAAGGAAGTATCCCAAATTCTCACAGGTGTTGCTGATGGATTTTCCACCCTAGCATGGCACCCCCAAGGTAAGCTAATTGCCGCAGGTGGTGAAAAAGGAGAATTACTCATTTGGTCAAAGATTTTGCGGGGTCAAGGATTTGGATGTAGTTAATTAGTATTTATTAACTAAAGTTGAAGATAGTTAATAAATTGGCTATGCTGTATCAGAAATAGTAATTATTTGTGAATTATGTACTTAGTCAAACTAGTTTTGCTGGCCTGTCCTGTACTGATCGCATCTATGTTGCTGGTAGCTAACCCAGCAAAGGCAGTTAGTATCAACTCTGTACTTGATACACAAGCCATTACAGCAGTATCCACACAACCCATTTCCCCATCAACCACTCTACACCTAACTCGTTCATCTAATCCCATCATCGATCAATTGGGTTGTAACTGTGCTAACTGTGTCCAAACTAAGCTTCAGTTACTACAAGGGAAGTTACCCACTGGTAATTTTTGAAGTGAGCAAACATAAATTTTTGGAGGCACAGCAATGCTGTGCTTTTATTCTTAATATTCAATTCACTCCTACATAAATCTGATTTGACTCTTGAATAATTTAAGTACTTGTAGGGTAGGCATTGCCCACCACAAGCCGACTGTAATATAAAAATCAAATGGTAGCCCTATAGGTAATAGCTAATAGGAAATTATTTCATCTTCCAGCGAATTCAAAATTAGTATAATCTTATTAATTAATATCTATTATTTTTTATCCAGTCAGCAACAGTGAATAATGCCAAAAAAATTATTAGTCAACAATTTATTACGAGTGATTTTAACTATTTTCACCGGCACATTTGTTGGATGTAGAAATCAAACTACAACTGCATCTTTTACGCAGACTACTAATGTGGTTGATGAAAATCTTCCCAAAGTTGTAGTAACTACAAGTGTACTGTGTGATTTAACTAGACAGATTGCCGAAAATAAGATTAATCTCATCTGCTTAATCCCTCCTAACAAAGCACCTCAGCTTTATCAAGCAACACCAGAAGATAAAGATGCTCTTGAGCAAGCTAATCTAATTTTATACAACGGTTATAATCTTGAGTCAGAATTAATTAAGCTCATAAATGCCACCAAAAACTCTGCACCTAAAATTGCCGTGAGTCAAATTGCAGTTCCTAAGCCACAGCAAATCCTTGTAAATTCTCGTAGAATAAATAACCCTTATATTTGGCATAATCCGAAAAATGCTATCAAGATGTTGGAAGTCATTAATAGCAACCTGAGAAAATTAGAACCCAGTAATGCTGCCATTTATAGTGACAATACAAAAAGGATTAAAACCGAATTAACTCAACTTGATAATTGGATTAAAGTAAAAATTGCCACTATTCCCAAAGAAAAGCGCACATTAGTAACAACTTATAATGCAATAAACTATTACACAAAGGCCTATGGTATTCCTTCCGCTACTATTGGTACTGAAGAACAAGCAACAGATCAGAGAATCAAAAATCTAACTCAGTATATCCAAAAATCTAATGTACCAACAATCTTTGCAGATATGACAGATACATTAAAAGTGATGGAATCTGTCGCTACTGAAGCGGAAGTAAAATTGTCAGAAAGGCAACTATACACTCAAGGACTAGGAGAACCAACAAGCGATGGAGACACTTATCAAAATATGATGATTGCTAACACACGCACAATTGTTGAAGGTTTGGGAGGTACGTACTTGATATTTCAACCCAAAGCCCAAAAGTAGTATCTAATTATTATTGTCGCTTCATTGCTAATATTGTTATGCCTTGGTTAAATAAGTAAATAAATGTACTGATGTAAATAATAAATAAGTAATAACACTATTGTCAATTAGCTCTACCCTATCCTAAACAAAAGTCTTGACGAGGAAACATAATCTCCTGATGGACAATCAGTATCATTGTAAGATTTAATCGGAGTATTCTGAATTGTCAGAATTAATTTCCAAAGAAACCCATGAACAAATTTATCCTAACCCTAATTTCTAGTCCCGTTTTGATAGCATCTATTCTGTCTATGACAGTTATGGTCAATCATGCACAAGCAATTGAGCCGGAAGTCAAAAACACAGATAAGTTATCTTGTATCAGAAATAAACATAAGGTTGGTTTGGTCTGTGCTAGAGCTTCTGTTTTAGCCCAAGTGCCTAACTATCAGCCGGAAGTAGAATTTTCTCAAGAAGATGCTCCTATGTTGGAGTTTAATGAGGCAGAAAGTGATATAGCAATTACCTTGTTTGGTTGTGACTGTCCGGCTTGCATTAATTCTTTCCGTCAGATGCGCGGTGCAACTCCTTTGGTTTACTAAAATTGTACAAGCACGTTAGTTATGAAAATACAGGAGGCAGTTGTTGAACGACTGCCCCAGATTGGGGTAACAAATATTGGTGTTGCTGATTAGAGGGATGATTTTTGTCGGGCTTACGCCCCGCTTCGCTAACACGCAAAGGCGCAAAGACGCATTCGCCGCAAGGCGTTCCCGCAGGGTAGAATCAATATTCTACTTTGTACAAAAGTCTCAATTCATCCCGCATTTATGCAACGCCCAAATATTCTTGTTACCCTCGTGTATTTTGTCTGAGTCAATGACAACCAGCCCAAGTTATCCATCTGTGAGAGAGACCTAAGCGCAAAACTCTACCAGTGATTTCTTGTTCTGTAATTACTGCTCCAGAGAAATTTGCCCCCCTCAATTCTGCTTCCATGATGTTGCTACCAATTAAGTTCGCTTGCTTGAGATTAGCGCCACTCAAATCAGCACCGCTCATTTCTGCTTCGCTCAAGTTAGCACTGAATAAGTTTGCCAAAATTAAATTGGCACCCCGTAAATCTGCTCGACTGAGATTGCTGTGTTTTAAATTGGTGCTAATTAAGTCTGCACCAATGAAGTTGACTTCACTCAAGTTAGCTCCACTCAGGTTGGCTCCACTCAAGTCTGCATCAGTTAAATTAGCACGACTGAGATTACATCCGCTCAAGTTAGCTTGGCTGAGGTTGGCTCCACTTAAATCAGCTTCGGCAAAATTTGCCCCCCTCAAATCAACAGCATAAAGGTTAGCTTGATGCAGATTTGCTCTGTGGAATTTTCGTTCTCCTGCGTTATATAAATCTAGGAGTTTATTAGCATCCATACGGACACCTCTCAATTTTTGCGGGTAAGTAAGTCTAGTTGTGAATCAACGTGAACCACACCACACCAAAGAAAATCTATTAAGTTTCTGGCAATGAGAATTTTAGGGAAAACTTGTAATTTTATTGTGCTAGATTTTTCATTATTTTGTACAATCACTTAACGAAAGGATATAATCCCTGAGCGTAGTTTATAACTTAGGGTTGTGATGCTGAAGTTTTACTACAATCCCATCTCTGTTAATGCTCGTCGAGTTTGGGTAGCCTTACTAGAAAAACAAATCCCTTTTGAACCATTGTTGCTGAATCTCAATGGTGATCAATTTCAAGAGGAATTCACGGCAATTAATCCCCTCCAGCGTGTGCCTGTGATAGTGGATAATGGCTTACGGGTGGTGGAATCTTTGGCAATTTTGGATTATCTAGAGACAAAATATCCCACTCCCTCATTGATTCCTAGTGAGCCTGCGGCGATCGCTACAGTTCGTATGGTAGAAATGATTACAGTCAGCGAGCTTCAGCCTGCTACTGTCATCTTGACTCGGCCATTAGTAGAATTAGATACCGATGCCAAAAAGCTCGAATCTGCTCAAGAGGCAGTAGGGAAAATTTTACAGTTTTATGAAACTCTTTTAGGTGAACAGATTTACTTTGCAGGCAAAGATTTCACACTGGCAGAAGTGGTTGCAGGTACACTGATTCCTTCTCTCCCTCTTTTCGGATTCTCTTTAGATGATTACCCCCGTCTGCTAGCCTGGGCGGAACGACTAGAAGAACGGGAAAGCTGGCAAAAAACAACCCCAGATTTCGCCTCTATCGCCGCCGCTATACCTAACATCAAGGCAATTCTAGAACGTCGTTTTTAAGAATGGGGATTAGGGGGTAGGGAAAATACCGCTTTTATAGCTGTTAACTGTTGACTGTTGACTGTTGACCGACTTGAAAGCCTTGTCTTTTCGGGGTTTTATCTGAGCTTGATGTCCTAATCTATCTGGCTACGGTTATATATTTGGCCGCGAAAGTTTTTTCTTCAGGACTGTCTTCCTCAAGGGAAAATCTACAACGAAACATAAAGATAACTTTCTTTGATCTAAAAATAGGGTGTAAAGGTATGAGAGTTTAGACGAAAAATCTCATACTTTTACACCCTGGGAAAACAAACAAGCTTTTTGCTTCAGTCTTATTTTTATTTTCTATGCCAAGAAACTTTGGGTAAAATTTGCTTTTGATCAACTCGTCCTTGATACTTGACAGCAAAGTTTAAGAGAGAATCTAGCAGAGAATCAGAGAGATAATGAGGTTGCAAGCCTAAATCGAGTAGTTTAGTGTTTTTGGCATTGAAGTAATGTTCTTCTTTCTCGATTCTGGGATTATCGAGGTGATTAATCTCTACATTTAATCCCAAGGCATTGCCAGCTTTTTTCACCATTAATGCCAAGTCACCAACACTGAATTGTTCAGTAAATTGGTTAAAAACACGAAACTCACCCGATGGAGCCGGATTAGCGATCGCCAGTTCCACACATCGCACCGTATCCCGAATATCCAAGAATCCGCGCGTTTGCCCACCTGTACCATAAACAGTCAGGGGATGACCTGTTGCAGCTTGAATACAGAAACGGTTTAACGCTGTACCAAACACACCATCGTAATCTAGTCGGTTAATTAAGAGTTCGTCCATCCCCGTTTCTTCAGTGAGAACGCCGTAAACCACACCTTGATTTAAGTCTGTTGCCCGCAATCCCCAAATCCGACAAGCAAAATGGATATTGTGGCTGTCATGAACTTTACTCAAGTGGTACATTGAACCTGGTTGCTTGGGATAAGGTAGGGTATCCTTGCGCCCATTGTGTTCAATGGTGATGTAGCCTTCTTCGATATCAATATTAGGTGTGCCGTATTCCCCCATTGTTCCTAACTTCACCAGGTGACAGTCAGGAAAATCTTCTTTCATTGCATACAGCAAATTCAACGTACCCACAACGTTATTGACCTGGGTAACAACTGCGTGTTCGCGGTCAATCATCGAAAATGGTGCTGAACGCTGTTCGCCAAAATGGACTATGGCATTTGGCTCAAATTTATGCAACGCTTTTTGGAGAAATTCATAGTTGGTAATATCGCCAACAAACAGGTCAATAGATTTGCCTGTTAAATCTTGCCAGCGCTGGAGACGTTGCTGAATTGGTGCGATCGGAGTCAGAGTTTCGATACCCAGTTCATTATCCCAGTGCCGACGCACCAAACTATCTAATATTCCAACTTCATAACCGCGATTGGAAAGATAAAGTGCGGTTGCCCAACCGCAATATCCATCGCCACCAATAACTAGGACTTTCATTTTCACCAGTTTTTACTCGCTGATAGCTTAATCTATCAGGTTTGGGTACCCCCTCACTCATCATTCTGGAAGATGTGGCCTCAGAAAGGACTCCTCATTTCCACGAGAAAACAATGTCTTCTTGCGGCGATCGCATCATGAAGATTATTTCAAAACCCTTTATCATCTCATGAAAGATGCTTAATGATATAAGCGTATACCCAACTTAAACCTATGAATATCATTGACTAATCTAATAAACAGATTCTTTATAAATTCCATACGGAAAATTGATCATCATAGTATGGTCCTCATGTATGATACAGATGCAAGCTCACGCAAGCGCTGAATTGTAAGTTTCTTAAACACCAAGTTTATTAAGGGTAGAAAAAGAATATTAACTATCAATTAATAAACGAGGTCTTAAAGATTTACTAAATTTTTAGATCCAAAGTTTTAACTAGTGTAATTTATCCACTAGCAAAAAACTGGAAGCATAAATGCACTTGATATTGTGTATCAAGTATTCCCTGTTCCCTGTGTCCTATTAAAGTGTTCCTAAATAGATATATATAGTTACAGCTACTTCTCACTCTGGCTAGAAGTTTCGGGTACAACCGTTTAATTATTTACGGAGAAAGTATGTATTTCGAGACTTGGAGATAAGATATGGCGTTTATTCGATGACGGAAGTACTCTATTGAGAATGGAATTCGGCATCAATATTTTGCTGAAAATAATATTGCAAGATAACAGATGCAACAGATGCCTTATTTGCTCCTCTGAAAATATAGCTATTGGCATAGCCGCGTCTTGATGAAATAACCTGCTCTTACGTAGGACAGTAGAGATGTCTGACGAAAACCATACCCTAGTATGGGTTTTGTCAATCTGTGCTGAATTTGTCTGCGTCTACCTTCGCCAAGGCTTAATTAGCTGAGGGACTTCCAGATAAAAAAATATTCACAATGTAATGTGCGTGAGTATGAATAATTTCTGAGCGTAGTTAGGGTCTATCGCAGTGAAGCACCCTACCAAACTATCAACTTCGGATAATTGATTTTTCAGTTTTCCCAAAGTTTCAATAACGTCTATCTTAATTGATCCATAAAGTTTCAATGAAGGTTACTTTGCAAATGTTTATTTATCGAGCGATTGAAAATATGTATGACGAACTAAAACAGTATTTTCTCACCATGTCTTAATTACCCCCTCTTCTAATTTGAGGAGAGGGGGGAGTGGTGAGAGTGGTAACAACCAAATTAACAAGACTTGTATCGTGCTGAATGCACATTCAAGTTAAATACCAAAACTATCTTTTGAAGGCAAAGATAAATTTATGGCAGTCAGAAACGGAACACCGGAAAACGATACCCTCACAGGCACTAATAATGCGGATACGATTCGCGGCTTTGGTAAAGAAGACCTCTTATTTGGCTTAGGCGGTAATGACACCATCTTCGGTGGAGAGGATAAAGACACCGTGTTTGGTGGTGATGGTAATGACAGAATATTAGGGGAAGCAGGTGAAGACGAGCTACATGGTGATGCTGGCAATGACTTCATCAATGGTGGATTAGATAAGGATGTGCTGTTTGGTGGAGCTGGTGCTGACAGACTCTTTGGTGGAGAAGGTGAAGACGAAGTATATGGTGAAGCCGGCAATGACACCCTCTACGGCGGCGCAGATGCCGACGATGCACTAGATGGCAAAGACTTCCTCGATGGTGGCGCGGGTGCTGACTGGGTTTATGGTGGCTTTGAAGATACTGCCCAAGGCGGTGCTGGTGATGACACCCTAATTGGTAGCGACTTTGATGATGTGCTGTACGGTGATGATACAGAAGGTACTGTTGCAGGTGGTGCTGACTACATCGATGGTGGCGCAGGTAATGATACCCTTTACGGTGAGGCTGACAGCTTGGCTTCCGGTGGTAACGACACCCTCATCGGTGGTGATGGCGATGATATTCTCTATGGTTATGCTGGTGACGACTCCCTCGTCGGTGGTGATGGTTTTGACACCCTCGATGGTGGTGACGGAAACGACATTCTCGATGGTGGCGCAGGCCCTAGCACCCTCTTGGGTGGTGCTGGTGTAGAAAGCATCACTGGCGGTAGTGAAGGTGACTTTATTGACGGTGGCGAGGGTAATGATACTCTCGATGGTTTCGGTGGTAACGATACCATCTACGGTGACTTAGGTGTAGCTGAAACTCTTGCAGGTAATGATATTCTCCGAGGCGGTGCAGGTGATGACTTCCTCGATGGTGGTGCAGGCGTTGACCGCGTTATCGGTGGTGCAGGCGTTGACATTCTATTCGGTGGGGAAGATGCAGAAACTCAAACTGCACGCGACACCTTGACAGGTGGTGCTGATACTGACTTCTTCCAATTGCTATATACAGAATTTGTGCCAGAACCACTAGATCCAGGTGAACCACCTGTACCCGTACCGGCTGGCGACTGGATTACCGACTTCCAAAATGGTACTGATTTCTTCGTACTAGAACTTCTAGAATTTGCGGATCTAGGATTCCAGAACGCCACCATTAATGGAGTAAGTGGTACTCGCATCTACGTTCTGACTGAAGGCTTTACTCCTGCTCAATCTGAAAATCTCGCCTTTGTGGCAGGTGTGAACCGTGGAGCGTTTGACGCATCAGATTTCATCGAGTCTATCTAAGAAATGGGTAACTAGGCGGTGTACTTTGGTTGGTAGCCAAGTAGCACACACCTAATAGTTACCCCAATCATGAAGAGTAGCTACAGAGTCTGGATAACTTGTTGAGCTACTCTTCCGATGAAGCCTCAATTATAATCTTTTAATTTTTTTGTGTACTTCCAATTCAACTTTATTAACTTTTGGAAGTAGCTAGCAGAAACACGTATATCTGAGTGATGCCGAACATATCTAAATGTTTTCCAGCATAGCTTTACTTACACTCTTTTTCAGACAGTTATTCCTGAAAAAATTGTTCCTCTAACGTTTCAATCTGCTAGCTAGATAAAACCATGCACGTCTAAATTACACAAATGCTAATAATGGCTGTCAACAATCAACAGTTAACAGCCTTCATGATGGATTTTGCAACTTAAAAGCAGAATAGCTTAACTAGTCGAAAATCCGCTTAAACATAGTTGAGGGAAGCAGGAGAGAAGTCATCAAAAAACCATGAGAATTTTATTTTTACACCCCAATTTCCCAGCCCAATTTCGTCACGTAGCTGCTGCTTTAGCTAAGGACAAAAATAACCAAGTTTTTTTTGGTACTACTCGCCAAGAAGGTAAATTGCCTGGTGTGAATAGAGTCGTTTATAACCCTAAACGTGAGGCTCGGCCGGAAACTCACCATTATGTCAAACCTTTGGAAAATGCGGTTCTTCAAGGTCAAGGGGTGTATAGACTGGCAGAGCAACTCAAAGCACGGGGATTTGTCCCAGATGTAGTTTATGGTCATTCTGGTTGGGGGCCGACCTTATTTATCAAAGATATTTTTCCCCAAGCTAAATTACTGTGCTATTTTGAATGGTTTTATCATGCTCATGGTTCTGATGCTGACTTTGATCCCAACGATCACATAACTGCGGATGATGAAGCCCGGATTCGCATTAAAAATGCGCCGATTTTGCAGGATCTATATAGTTGCGATCGCGGTCTTTCTCCTACCTATTGGCAACGCCAGCAATTCCCCATAGAGTATCACAATAAAATTAACGTACTTCATGACGGCGTTGATACTAATTTCTTTGTTCCCAAACCAGGGGCGAAGTTAGTACTACCACGGATAAATCTAGACCTTTCTCACGTTGAAGAACTTGTTACTTATGTAGCAAGGGGTATGGAACCTTATCGGGGATTTCCCCAGTTTATCGAGGCTGTCGCCTTACTCCAACAACAACGCCCTAATTGTCATGTGGTGATTGTCGGAGAAAACCGCGTCGCCTATGGTAAAAAGCTACCCGATGGCAAAACCTATAAAGAGGTGATGCTAGAAAAATATGATCTCGACCTTAGCCGAGTTCATTTTACAGGTTGGCTACCCTACGAAGAATATCTGCAAGTTCTGCAAGCTTCTTCTGCACACGTTTATCTGACTCGTCCCTTTGTTTTATCTTGGTCGATGTTGGAGGTTTTATCAGCAGGGTGCTTACTGATAGGTTCAAGAACTGCTCCTGTAGCCGAGGTGGTGCAAGATGGTGTTAATGGACTTTTAGCAGATTTCTTTTCACCCCAGGAAATATGCGATCGCATTGTAGAAGCCCTCAGTCATCCAGAGAAAATGGCTGGAATTAGGGCGAAAGCTAGGCAAACGATTCTAGAACGCTATGATTTAGCCCAGCTATTACCCCAACATTTGCAATGGATACAGCAGTCAGAAGAAACTCAACTCATTTACCCATCGGGAGGAAGGAAGTTAGAGGCGATCACCCCGATCAAAAACAAGGGATTTGGTAAGCAATCACCAAAAGCCACATCTGAAACAACCTTACAAGTTCACAATCAGACATTGACAACTCAAGAAATTATTCCCCTCTTGAGTCGATATCAAATGTTACCAAAGCTTCAGCAAGAACTCTTAATTGACGAAGCGATCGCCTCTTTTACCTGCTCAAACGAAGAGCAAGCTAAGTGTTATCAAGAGTTTTGTCAACAACATCAGTTGTCATCACAAGCTGAACGCCAAGCTTGGTTACAGCAGCAAAACCTGACGGAAGCAGAATTTTTAGATTTAGCAACTCGCAACCTGAGAATTGAGAAATTCAAAGCAGCTACCTGGGGTAGCAAGTTAGAGTCTCATTTTCGCCAACTGAAACCCAAACTTGACCAGGTTGTTTATTCTCTGATTCGTATTCAAGATGGTTCTGTAGCTCAAGAACTTTATTTTCGCCTCCTAGAAGGTGAACAGTCCTTTGCTGAAATTGCCAGACAATATTCCCAAGGTGCAGAAGCTCAGACTGGTGGCTTAATAGGGCCTGTAGCATTGAGTACACCCCATCCCAAACTGGCGCGCATCCTTGCTATTAGCCAACCCGGTCAACTATCACCACCAACTAATATTGGCGATTGCTGGATAATCGTGCGGCTAGAAAAGTTTATCCCAGCCCAATTCGACCAAGCGATGCGACAAAGGTTACTCAACGAACTTTTTGCTGCTTGGTTAAAAGAGCAAATGCAAAAAACTTCTCCACCACAATCGCTAGCAATTCAACATTCAGCTTGAAATTGCTCAGTTTTGCAATTTTGAATTTATCCAAAAAATAAGGTTGAAAACATCGCCCCTTATGAATGGCTGAATTAATTACGAATTACGAATTGGTTTTATTTAGTTCCCTATTAATGCTTGGCAGAGACATTCATTTCATCAGGATTGCCTTGTGTCTTTCCTTTTGAACCCCTATTCCTAAAACTTTGAGGTATGTAGTATGCCAGCTCTTAACTTTAACGAACAGCTTTTAGTCGGAAACAACTTTAACGGTCAAAACCTGAATGGTTCGACATTTTTCAAAGCTACTCTCACCAATGTTTCATTTTTCAATACACAGTTGAGAGGTACTAACTTTGAAGAAGCAAAACTATTCGATGTTGATGCCCGTAATGCTATCTTTGCCGCCAATAACAACTTTGGCCCAGCTAATCTTTTTAAGGCGACATTAGAAAATGTCAACTTCACGGGAGCAAACCTAACTGGGGCTAATCTCTCATTAATAAATACCAAATTTATCAACTTCTCAAACGCCAACCTGAGCAATGCCAATCTACAGGAGGCTAATCTTAGTGGCGAACAGTCAGAACGACCAAATCTGAGAGGGGCAAACTTTACTGGTGCTGATTTATCTAAAGCAAAGCTCAAAGCTGCGGACTTTACGGATGCTAATCTGACAAACGCCAGCTTAGAAGAAGCGGATTTAGAAGCTACTCTTCTAGTCAACATTGATGCAACTGGTGCTGACTTCCGACTAGCAAGCCTGACAGATATTACCCTACAAAACGCGATTTTTGACCTAGCCAATTTCAGTAATGTTGTTCTGAGTGATGCACAAGCACTAAATCCATCTCAGCCAGGTAATGTCAGATTTCGTGGTGCTAATTTAACCAACTTGATTCTAGATGATGCTGTTTTGACTAGTGCTGATTTTAGTGCTTATGTAGCTACTGACGGCACTGTTACAGCTACAGACTTGACTGGGGCTAAATTAATTGAGACCGATTTGACGGGAGCAAATTTCAGTAGTGCAACACTGCTAAACACTGATCTGTCTAAAACCAACCTCACCAATGCTAACTTCACAAGTGCTGACATGAGAGGGGTGCTGACGACGGATGCGATCGCCATTGGTGCAAATTTCACTGAAGCCAATTTGAGTAACGCTAACCTCTGGAAAGGCAACTTTACAAATGCTACCTTTGTGGGTGCAAATCTCAATGGCGCGATCGCTGTTGATGCGATCGGTTTAACTCTCGGTGATGCCAGTAACAATAGCATCACAGGTACTAGTGGCAACGATAACTTATTCGGTTTTGGTGGTAATGACACCCTCACAGGTGCTGGCGGTCATGATTATCTCGATGGTGGCGCAGGTGCTGACAGAATGGTTGGTGGTGCGGGTAATGACACTTATGCAGTCAATGTTGCGGGTGATACTGTCGTTGAAAACGCCAACGCAGGTATTGATACCGTCCGTTCTAGTCTCGCTAGCTACACATTAGGCAACAACGTCGAAAACCTTACCCTAGTTGGGACAGCACAAAGCGGTACTGGTAACGCACTCAATAATATTATTACTGGTAACACTAGCAACAATATTCTCAACGGTGCAGATGGTAACGATACCTTAATTGGTGGTGCTGGTAATGACACCCTTGATGGTGGTGCGGGTAATGATTCTCTCGTTGGTGGTACAGGTAACGACACCTACATAATTGATAGCGGCGATACCATTACAGAAAATGCTAATGAAGGTGTAGATACTGTCCAATCTAGCCAGAACTATACATTAGGCAACAACTTAGAAAACCTCACCTTGATTGGTACTGCCCAAAGCGGCACAGGTAATGAACTTGCCAACATCATCACAGGTAACGCTAGCAACAATACCCTCAACGGGGCTGACGGTAACGATACCCTCAATGGTGGTGCAGGTGATGACATCCTTGATGGTGGCGCAGGTAATGACTCTCTGATTGGTGGGACGGGTAACGACACCTACATAATTGATAGTACCGGGGATGCGATCGCCGAAAACGCCAATGAAGGTATAGATACAGTCCAATCTAGCCAGAACTACACCTTAAGCAACAACTTAGAAAATCTGGTGTTATTAGGCACAGCCCAAAACGGTACAGGTAATGCAGATGCCAACACCATTACAGGTAACGATGCTAACAATATTCTCAACGGTGCAGGTGGTAACGATATCCTCATTGGTGGTACAGGTGATGATACCTTAGATGGTGGTACGGGTAATGATTCCCTAGTTGGTGGTGCAGGTAACGACACCTACATAGTTGATAGTGTTGGGGATACTATTACAGAAAATGCCGACGCAGGTATTGATACCGTCCAATCTAGCCAGGACTACACTTTAGGCGACAACATAGAAAACCTCACCTTAATTGGTACAGCCGCAATCGGGACGGGTAATGCACTTGCCAACGTCATCACAGGTAACGATGCTAACAATACTCTCAACGGTGCAGATGGTAACGATACCTTAATTGGTGGTACAGGTGATGATACCTTAGATGGTGGTACGGGTAATGATTCCCTAGTTGGTGGTGCAGGTAACGACACCTACATAGTTGATAGTGTTGGGGATACCATTACAGAAAATGCCGACGCGGGTATTGATACTGTTGAATCTAGCCAGGACTATACTTTAGGCGACAACATAGAAAACCTCACCTTAATTGGTACAGCCGCAATCGGGACTGGTAATGCACTTGCCAACGTCATTACAGGTAACGATGCTAACAATACCCTCAATGGTGCAGATGGTAACGATACCTTAATTGGTGGTACAGGTGATGATACCTTAGATGGTGGTACGGGTAATGATTCCCTAGTTGGTGGTGCAGGTAACGACACCTACATAGTTGATAGTGTTGGGGATATCATTACAGAAAATGCAGACGCAGGTATAGATACTGTCCAATCTAGCCAGGACTATACTTTAGGCGACAACATAGAAAACCTCACCTTAACTGGTACAGCCGCAATCGGTAATGGTAATGCACTTGCCAACGTCATCACAGGTAACGATGCTAACAATATCCTCAATGGTGCAGATGGTAATGATAACCTCAGTGGTGGTCTTGGTGCTGACACCTTAGATGGTGGCGCAGGGTTTGACTTCCTCATCGGTGGTAACGGCAATGACTACCTAATTGGAGGTGCAGATAGTGACACCCTCGAAGGCGGTGCAGCTGCTGATACCTTGATTGGTGGTATAGATAATGATTTCTTGATTGGTGGTGCAGGTGTTGATTTACTCGATGGTAGTCTAGGTGATGATGCCATGAGTGGAGGAACAGGCAACGACACTTATATAGTCGATAGTATAGGCGATACCATCACAGAAAATGCTGACGAAGGTATAGATACTATCCAATCTATTCTGGACTATACCCTAGGTGATAACGTAGAAAACCTGACCTTGCTTGGCACAGCCCAAAATGGTACTGGTAACGCCCTGGCCAATATCATCACAGGTAACGCGGAAAACAATACCCTCAGTGGACTTGGTGGTAACGATACCCTTTATGGTTGGGATGGCAATGATACCCTCCTGGGTGGTGGCGGTAATGACTATCTCGATGGTGGTTTAGGTAATGACTCCATTGTGGGTGGTGTGGCAAATGACATTATTATTGGCGGCCTTGGTAACGACACCATGAATGGTGCTGATGGTAGTGACACCTTTATCTTTACCACAGGCTTTGGTAGCGATCGCATTAACGCTTTCGCCGATGGTATAGACAAAGTTGATCTCACGGCATTTGCTACCAGTTTTGGGGCTTTAACAGTTAATCAAGTTGGACTGACTACAGTCATTTCCAGTTCAGTTTTTGGCACTGGTAACACGATTACTTTAGGAAACTTCACCGCTACAAATATCGATGCTAGTGACTTTATTTTCTAGTGCTGAGTGCTGTTAACGTTCTTCTCTACAGAGGTTATGTCAATGGGGCGATGAGCCGCGTGCTGAGTGGAGAAAAAAGTGTTCCTTTTATTCATTTTTTTCTAGTGTGTAGCCTCGAACTCACGAGGCTAACCACAGGCTAGAGTTCTGAATTTTTACACCAATTTTTTTGAGGTATGTGTCATGTCAGCTTTGAACTTTAGCAATCAACTTCTCGTAGGAAACAATTTTTCTGGTCAAAACCTGAATGGCTCAACGTTTTTCAAAGCCAGCCTGACTGATGTGCAGTTCGTTGGTACACTCCTGAGAGGTACTAACTTCTCAGAAGCAATCCTCATCAATGTTAATGCCTCAAATGCCGTCTTTGCTCCTAATACCAACTTTCCCGCACCCGTCAATTTTTCTCTAGCGACATTGCAAAATGTCAATTTCAGTGGCGCAAACTTAAAACAGGCGAATCTATTTAAAATCAACACATCAAATATTAACCTGTCAAATGCTAACCTCACCGATGCTAACCTGAGCGAAGCTAATCTCAGTGGTGAACAATCTAACCGTCCTAACCTGACTGGTGCTAATTTCACCCGTGCTAACCTGTCTTTGGCAAATTTAAAAGCTGCTGACTTTACAGGTGCTAATTTGACAGATGCTAACCTCCAAGGCGCAATTCTGGAAGCGACGCTCTTAGTTAACGTCAACGCTACAGGTGCAGACTTCCGCTTAACTAACTTCACTGATGTCACTCTGCAAGACTCTATTTTTGACCTGGCAAATTTCAGTGGTGTTTCTTTGAGTGATGCTCCCCTCCCACCAGGTGAAACGGCTAATCTGAGCTTTCGTGGTGCGAACTTAAGCGGTGCAACTATAGATGATGCCGTTCTAACCAATTCTGATTTTAGTGCCTTTGGTAGTACAGTGACTAACCTGACGGGAACGGTATTTGATACTACTGATGTCAGTGGATCTAACTTCTCTCAAGCTAATGCAGCAGGTGTTCTGATTAACGGATCTGCGGTTGGTGCAAACTTCAGCAATGCTAATTTGACTAACGCTAATCTCTCAAAAGGTGATTTTACCAATGCTAACTTCCGAGGCGCAAATCTCACCGGAGCGATCGCGGCTGATGCAATAGCTCTTGTAGTCGGTACTGCCGCTAATGATACCTTGAATGGAACTACTAATTTGTTAACTGGTGCGGCAATCAATGACAATATTTTTGGTAATCAAGGCAATGACACCATCGATGGTGGTGCTGGCAATGATTACCTAGATGGTGGTAGTGGTAATGATAGCCTTCTGGGTGGTGCTGGTGCTGACATCCTCGTTGGTGGTGCTGGAAACGATACCCTCAACGGTGGCGCAGGTAACGACACCTTTATTTTTGCATCAGGCTTCGGTAGCGATCGCATTAACAGTTTCGGCAATAATGCAGACAAAATCGACCTCACAGCTTTTGCAATCAGTTTCGGCTCTTTGACAGTAACTCAAGATGCTGCAAATACAGTAATTTCCAGTGGTGTATTTGGGGCTGGTAACACAATTACTTTGGCAAACTTTACTGCTACCAATGTGGATGCTACAGACTTTATCTTTTAAGCATAGATCATAGGTAGCAGATATTCAGATCCCCGACTTTTTTAAAAAGTCGGGGATCTCTAAACCAGGATTGAGACTACTAAAAATTTAATTTCCAGATATTAAAAAATTTATGCGGATTCTTATTACCATAGCCCACTTTTTTAATCCTAACGGCAACGGTAAACACGCCTCTCAAAGAAAAGATCCCCGACCTCGACTATTAGCATTAACTAAAAGTATTAGTGCTTTGCATCAACTATTTGGCAAATCTCAAAGCATCATCGACATTAAACAGAGGTTAGCTTTACCAGCCAATCAACCGCAATCCTACGATTTGGATGTTGTGATTTGTACTACCCAAGGTCATCATCTCCTGAATCAGCTATCTTTGCCATCTCACTTTTATCAACACCATCCCACAGGAGTAGAACCCATGTTGCTGGGATTTGAGTGTCAAGCAATATTGCGTGATTCCCTTGGTAAATACGATTACTATTGTTTTCTCGAAGATGACTTGATACTTAACGATCCTTGGTTCTTTATTAAGTTAAATTGGTTTACTCAGCAAGCAGGTAATCTCAGTCTACTTCAGCCGAATCGTTACGAAGTTGCTACCAATAATTTAGCCTGTAAAGCCTATATTGACGGTGAACTAGCACCCAAAATAACTGCAAATTTTCAAAATATCAAGAAAAAACCACAACTTCAGGGGATAATTATGGGAATACCAATTACATTTAGGCGTACCCTGAATCCTCATGCTGGGTGTTATTTTTTAAATGCTCATCAAATTGAATATTGGGCTAATAAACCTTATTTTCTTGACCGCGATACTAGCTTCGTCAGCCCCTTAGAAAGTGCAGCAACTCTGGGAATTATGAAAACATTCCGCGTTTATAAATCTGCCCCAGAACAAGCTAACTTTTTAGAGATCCAACACTTTGGTACTGCATTTCTTAGCTTAATTGGGCAAGAGATAGGCTTATCAGCAAGTTGAAAAACTTTAGTTGACCCTTCAGTTAATTTAGCATGGCTTATATTCAAAGAACTTTTGAAGATTTTATAGCGAAAATCGAAGGTTTTGATAAATTATCAAATGAAGCACTTACCGATTTATTGTCACGAATACAACCTCAATATTATTCACTAGGACAAAAAATTATTGTTCGAGAAAGCATCCCTGAAAAATTAGCAATTATTTATGAGGGAACAGCTCGTCTATTAGGATATGACCCCCAAACCCAAAAGCCAATAACTTTAAAATTACTCCAACCTGGGGAAATTCTCGGTGAGATTAGTGTACTCCGGAAAGTCCCCTGCGAGATAGCGATCGCCTCTACTGAGGTGAAATGTTTAACTTTGGATGCTGATGATTATTTCCGCTTACTAACAAATTATCCCGTCTTTGCCCGATTTCGTCAATATCAAAGCAATTTGGCAGAAATTTATCATGTTTTGAGTATACAGTCAAAACTGTCAGATTTAGGCGATATCAATCTCAAAGAATTGGCTCGAAATGCTTTAGCTGGTGCAAAAATAGATTATCTCCCCCCTGGAAAAACATCACTTAGTCAACTCGATAACGAAAGGATCTGGTTTGTCAGTGGTGGGGGAATTGTGAAAAACCTTGCTTGTGGTTCTTCCCTGGAATTTAACAATCTCCAAGACACGGTTGAGATTGAGGGGAAAATCCCGGTACGGTTGCTTGGTATGTGTGAGTCAGATTTATCACTAAAAAATCAGTATATAGACATAAATGAAATTCCCTATGCACCTGTTGAAGAAGCACCAGAACCAAAACCACAAAGTATAAAATATGAAGCAAAGAATATAAATTATCCGCATTTTCATGGTAAAGGGCAATTAAATTCTGCGATCGCCTGTTTCCAAATGCTCTCCAAATATCTGGAAATGCCCTTTCGGCGGGACGTGATTCACCGCATCTTCACCCAGCAGATGAAACAGCATGGTGTAATACCGTTGCAGGTTTGTGCAACCTTGGCTGAATTCATTGGACTCAAAGCCAAATTAGGAGATATGCCTTGTTCACAAATCACGCGCATTCCTACCCCAGCCATGATTCACTATGGTGATAGCTATGGGGTTGTCTATGAAGCCAGCGATCGCCTGATAGTTATTGGTGTACCATCCAAGGGAATACTACGGCTCAAACCTGCACAATTGCTTTCTCAATTAGAACTAGAAGCAGGCAATTCTGACCAGATGCGGGTATTGCTACTTTCCCCCACCAAAACCACACCCAAAAAACGCTTTGGTTTACAATGGTTTCTGCCCTATTTATCACGCTACCGCTTTGTACTTTTAGAAGTCTTTTTAGCTTCTTTATTTGTGCAGTTGGCAGCATTAGCCAACCCAATAATTATTAAAATCATTATT
>NZ_JACJQL010000043.1 GCF_014696625.1 Nostoc parmelioides FACHB-3921 | reverse complement strand
TGCAAAGGAACTTATTCACTTTAGTTTTGCGTGATTACATTGTAGAAAATCTTACCCATACTTGTGTTGCTTAGTACACATGAATGAAATTTTTTGTCAATGCGTAAGTCCTAGAGTTATCTGGAGCTAAAGTTAGTTCCTGTGGTGGATTAATTAGGGCAACTTTCACCTTGCCAAACACTTCTTTGTTAGCTTCTAACTTCTGTTGAAAAGCTGTAGCTAACTTCTGCTGGAAAACTGCTGTTGGTATTTTACTGTCGTTTGGGGCGAAGTTAGTCACGATTAGTTTTCCTTTAGCTGCCAGATATGGAGCTAATATCTCAGTATACCAACCACTTCCCGGCCATAATTCAACTACTGTCATGTCTGGTCGTAAGCCAAAGAATGACAAAGTTTGTGCAGGATGACGGTACTGATCCCTTTGTCGATTTTCGCTCTGGCGATGAGAGCTTGACAGTATAGTTTGGAGTGTTGTTGTGCCATCCCAATTAGCAGGCTTTCTGCTTTGGTTTGCTAGAACATTCGGGACGAAGGCAGATGACAACAATAATAAAGTTAGAGTCAGAGCTTTTAACAACCCAAGGCGGTACATACGGCTTTTCATCATATTTTTCTCCTTCGGGCTTTAGCATAAGGTGAATTTGAGCCACAATGCTGAGAAGTTTCTTTAAGCTCGGATTGCACCTTAGTATAGTTGAGACTGTAGTTCTTACTCACTTGCTCACTAATATCAGATTAGCGATCGCATTAAAGGCTGAAATATTGGTAAGCCTAAAATGGCATTTTTTCTGAGCATTTTAAGGCTATATCTCTAAGGTTGATACTCCCCATCCGCCGATGTGGTGGGGAGTATCAATCTCCATCAATCATCATACAAATATGATTGCAATTACTGAAATATATATTTTGTTTCCAAATCTTATCGCTCTTGAGTCTCTAATTAACGTGCGCCTCCATTGGAGACTCACGTTAATTACGAATTAGTAATGATGGCAATTTTTTTGTCTGTTGTCTTTCTAGACAAAATGGATGTCGCTGAGGCTGTAGCTAGTGGAAAAGATGGAAATGATATCAAAACGAGCAAATATAGAAGAGGATGTCAAATCACTCTGACTAGAAGCATCGTAGACACCATTGGCTTTCACAATCTGATTTGCAGTCGCAACTAATAGAGAATCATCGAAGGCTTTGCTGCTGTCTAATAGGAATGGACTGGCGATCGCAATATAATTACTGCCGAAGATATAACCGTCTAGCTTTTTGAGTTGGATTTGATCCTGACCAGTTTGAAAATCAGTAATCAAAGCAAAGTCATTCAAACCTGCAAAACCTCCACCACCTACATAGTAAGGATTTTTCGCATCTCCTAAGACGAATTTATCAGGATCTGCACCCCCGGTTAGGGTGTCTACTTCATTAATACCTGGTTGGAGACTGTTAGGATCAACGCCGATGATGGTATCTTTACCACCAAGACCAGAGATTTGATCATTGCCTCTACCACCAATCAATAAGTTGCTTTGGTTATTACCAACTATGGTGTCAGCTTGGGAAGTACCAGTGACGTTAACAAAGTTTTGAACATTAAAGTTCAGTGTTCCTAAGACTGGAACACCGTTAACGATGAGACTATTAGTAGAGAGATTGACGTTAAATGATGTGGTTGTACTAGTACCGGTAGAACCGTCAATGGTGTTAGCTTGACCTCTTGCACCGATGATAGTTTCAATATTGAGGATTTGATCTGTACCTGCTGCACCTTTATTGATAATACCAACCGCTTGTAAGGCGATCGCAGTACCTAAATTACTATAGTCGGCTGTATCAAGGTCAGTACCACCATCAAGGGTGTCGTTACCAGTACCGCCAATCAGGGTATCATTACCACCCTCGCCTTGTACGATATCGTTACCATCACCCAGTCGGGAAGTTGCAAGATTATTTTTACTCCCTCCACCAATTACATCATCACCAGCACCACCTTGTACGGTGTCATTACCGTTGCGTCCAAAAATTTCGTCGTTACCTTGACCACCAATTAGCAGGTTATTGTTGTCATCACCAATAATGCTATCGTTTTGTGCAGTACCGATAACATTCACAAATTTCTGCACCGTGAAATTCAATGTCCCAATGGTGGGAACTCCATTCACTATCAGACTGTTAGCCCGAAGATCAACGCTAACTGATGTAGTAGAACCTGTGGTGGTGGAAGCGTCTATTGTATTGACTTGTCCTTTTGCACCAATTATAGTTTCAATCCCATTGAGTGTGTCTGTTCCAACTCTGCCTTTTTGAACAATACCCGTTGCTTGTAAAGTAACAGCTTGACCTAGTTCACTGTAGTCAACAGTATCAGTTCCTGTATCCCCAACTATGAAATCATTGCCTAGACTACCAATGATTTGATCATCTCCTTGCAAAGCAACTATTAGATCGTCAAACACAGTACCAACGAGCCGATCATTAGATGGTGTGCCAATAATGGTGTTATACACGTCGCTATTTTTCCTTTAAATTTCAGTTGAGAAATACAAATATTTGTAAATCTTCTTTAAAATATCAGAATTAGGTTAACAATTTAATACGGATTCATTAAAAATAAAGCCCTGCAACAGAGTTTTTCTGATATTCTATATTTTTGATTTTCTAGCGATCGCTTCATCATTCCCACGGAAAATTAGATATAGCTCATACAGTTTCTTCTCAATTAATGAGCTATAAACTTTAACATCAAAATTTCTATAATCGTGTCAATTTATCTCTGATAAAAAAATATTCTGGTGTCAATTTGGTAACGCTATCAAGTTGGAAATGAATTCCGCAACAAGTCATTTGTTACAGAATTTAGCAGATTTAGAAACGACAAAATATAAGCTTGACGTGTTTTAGTTCATAATTATTCGCATAAGCTAATGTGCATTTAAACAGCTATGGAAGTCCACCTGGCGCTTCATACCGCACGTGTGGCTGCACTCACCGCCCACGCAAATGGCTCCCCTTGACTCTCTAGTAGACTGGAGAGTTTAGGATAAAATCAGCAATCATATCTGACTACAGGTTTGGTAAGTATGTTAGCCCAAACAGAAGCAAAACAAATTGGCGTAGTTGCCAAAGAAAGCGGCGTACCAATTAAAACTATCCGCTACTATGAAGAACTTGGTCTACTCACATCATCAGGAAGAACCGAGGGAGGATTTAGATTATTTAACTCTGATGTTTTGGCGCGACTACACTTTATTAAACGCGCTCAAAGTTTAGGACTAAGCCTGTCAGAAATCAAGGAATTCCTAAATGTCCACGATAGAGGACAGTTACCTTGCGAGCATATCAAAATTAAACTAGAAGATAAAGTAAAAGCTATTGATGAACAAATTCAGCAATTACTAATTTTGAGGCAAGAACTATCAGGATTACTGTCTGGCTGGGAAATCAAGCCTGATAATTCTCCTACGACTATTTGCCCAATTATTGAACATTAATTAGAGATTCTTTTCGTTGTAGATTTTAAAGTCTCCTATGCGTTAGAAAACTTTATATTTATTTAAGTGATTATACGGAAGATATTCTTGAGCCAAGACATAATCATTTGGTATGGTTATGCAACTAAATTATTAGTTACATAACTATACATCTTTTAAAATTTCTTTTTTATAAATTTAAAACATCATGAATAATTGTCCTTGCTGCTCTCATCAGCTTTTACGGCATATTCGCAGTCGTGAAGTTTACTTTTTTTGTCGAAAATGTTGGCAAGAAATGCCAATTTTAAAACAGAAATATCATCCAGAATTGTCGTCTAAATTGATTGATACACCGGAGGTTACGTACGTTCGATAGTGCATGAATCATTCAAAATAAAGAAATTGGGACTTAGGGAATCAGAACATTCTAAAACTAGCTACACCAAGCGATAGGCAAATGCAACCCACTCATTTAATCGCTCACAATCAACTAACTCTAAGCCTGCCTGGGTGAAAGCTGTGGTCACATTTTCTTCATGGTCAACGGTAAAGCCGGATGCAATCAATAGTCCCTGATGTGCATCTGTTTGACGTAAAGCATTCTGGAAATCATGAGCGAGAGCAACATGGACTCGCGCCAGGATATTGGCAACTATGAGGTCAAAGCTTTTTGCCGGCTTAATTGTTGGTACATGATCTATAGTTTCCTGGTTCATCCAATGTCCCAAATCACTACCAGATCCTAGACTCCCAGCCATGACTGTTACTTGCTGCTCAACGTCATTACACAGGACAGCATCCTGAGTTGCTTGCACAGCAAGACTATCGTTATCTAGCGCTAAAACAGTTGCACCTAATTTCGCCATTGCCACACTCAGAATACCTGAACCTGAACCCAAATCTAGGGTATTCATCCCAGGAAGGACATATTTCTCAATTAATTTGAGACTAAGAATGGTGGCTGGATGAAACCCGCTACCAAAAGAGAAGCTTTTATTCAGTCTCAAACTTACTTGGTCTGGTGTTTCTAATTGGTAAGGTACATCAGGAGGCAGCACGACAAAGCGTTTGCCAATGCGATGAATGACGGGCTTGAGTATATTTGCGTTAGTGAGTTTATCCTCAACTATATTGGTTTGAATTGCTGTAGCGATTCCAGTACGCTCTAAGGGGGAAAGCAGATGCAAAATTTTGTCTATACGTGTGCGTAAATAGGCATCACAAGCTAAGTATAAGTTAATCGTAAACGCCCAACTAGGATGGCTAGCATTGTCTGTGACTGATTCCGCTTGGTCAGTATATTCTGTGATGTAAACATCCTTAATATCAATAGTTTGAGCCACTAGCGTACAAACCCAGTCAACTCCTTCGTGTGTTGTATCTAGGCTCAATTCCATCCAAGACATACTGTCTTCCCTTAGCGTAACTGTTGACTGTTAAACCTCTGCATCGGTGAGAGTTTCTATCCCCCACTCAGACATTTTACTTTTTCTTTGTCACATTTTATTAAGAGCAGATTGACACATAAAAATCTAAAATAAGCGATGTTCCGACTGGAAACACCGCTTATGAGCTTTAGAAATAAAACCATTGTTCTCACAGGTGCATCGGCGGGAATTGGCCGAATGCTGGCAACTTCGTTGTCCCAACAGGGTGCAAATTTAGTCTTGGCTGCTCGCAATCCAGAAGCATTAGAACAGACAATAACTGCTTGCACAAACTATTCAGGGAAAGTGATTGCAGTACCGACAGATGTAACTCAAGCAGAAGCTTGCCAACAGTTGATAGAAAGAGCGATCGCCACGTTTGGGCAGATTGATATCTTAATTAATAATGCCGGCATTGGAATGCTAACCCGCTTTGATGAAGTGACAGATATCTCTATTTTTGAGCAGGTAATGCAAGTTAACTATCTGGGTGCGGTGTATTGTACTCATTATGCCCTACCTTACCTGAAAGCAAGCCAAGGACAATTAGTGGCTATTTCTTCAATTTGTGGCAAAACAGGTGTACCCACTCGTACAGGTTATGTTGCCAGTAAACACGCTATGCAAGGCTTTTTTGATACGTTGCGGATTGAATTGCACTCAACAGGGGTGGATGTATTGGTTGTCTCACCAGGGTTTGTGGCCACTGATATCCGACAACGAGCCTTGGGAGCAGATGGAAAACCATTAGGCAAAAGTCCCCGTGATGAAACTCAAGGCAATATGTCAGTAGACGAGTGTGTGCGTCAAATTATGTGGGCGATGGAGCGGCGTAAACGAGAACACATTATGACCTTGAAAGGAAAGGTAATCCCTTGGGCAAAGCTGATTGTACCAGGGTTTGTTGATCGTATTGTTGCTGCCACCATTCGCAAAACAACTTCCACCTGATAGTAGTATCAAACTAAACTCCACTGTTTTCCATGCTCTTTGTAGTGTTTTTAAACGCTGAGGGGCGCTAAGGAAGGCGCAGAAGTAAGGCGGAGTTTTCATTCACGAAAATATTAATAGTAGACTTTTTTTGATACTATAAAAACTCTGACTCGTTATTTAACGATAGACGTATGAGCAAAGGCACCCTGTTTGATAAAGTTTGGGACTTACACACTGTTGGTACACTTCCTTCAGGGCTAACACAGCTATTTATTGGGTTGCACCTAGTCCATGAGGTTACTAGTCCACAAGCCTTTGCTATGTTACGGGAACGAGGTTTAAAGGTACTATTTCCTGAGAGGACTGTGGCTACTGTAGATCACATTGTACCTACAGAGAATCAGGCGCGTCCCTTTGTCGATCGCTTGGCGGAGGAAATGATCCAAGCGCTAGAGCAGAATTGTCAAGAAAATAACATTACTTTTTATAACATTGGTTCTGGCAATCAAGGTATAGTTCATGTGATTGCGCCAGAACTGGGACTGACACAACCGGGAATGACGATCGCTTGTGGTGATAGCCACACTTCAAGTCATGGGGCTTTTGGGGCGATCGCTTTTGGTATCGGTACTAGCCAAGTGCGGGACATTCTCGCCTCCCAAACCCTATCTTTGTCTAAACTCAAAGTCCGTAAAATTGAAGTTAACGGCGCACTCAACCCTGGGGTTTATGCCAAAGATGTCATCCTGCATATCATCCGCACCTTGGGAGTGAAAGGTGGTGTAGGTTATGCCTACGAATATGCGGGTACAACCTTTGAGCAAATGAATATGGAAGAACGGATGACTGTCTGCAATATGGCCATTGAGGGTGGTGCTAGATGCGGTTATGTCAATCCTGATCAAGTTACCTACGATTATCTCCAAGGTAGAGACTTTGCCCCCCAAGGCGCTGACTGGGAAAAAGCCGTGGCTTGGTGGGAATCCATCAAGAGTGATGCTGATGCTGAATACGATGATGTAATAGTATTCAACGCTGCGGATATTCCCCCGACTGTTACTTGGGGAATTACCCCTGGTCAAGGTATTGGTGTGAATCAGTTGATTCCTCAGCCAGAAGAACTATTAGAAGAAGACCGCTTTGTAGCTGAAGAAGCATACCGTTACATGGATCTATATCCCGGTCAACCGATTAAGGGAACCAAAATTGATGTTTGCTTTATCGGTAGCTGCACTAACGGACGACTCAGTGACCTGCAAGAAGCTGCGAAAATTGCCAAAGGTCGCCGTGTCGCCGCAGGAGTTAAGGCTTTTGTGGTTCCTGGTTCCGAACGAGTGAAAAAAGCTGCCGAAGCTGAAGGTTTAGATAAAATCTTTGAAGCAGCAGGCTTTGAATGGCGCGAACCTGGATGTTCTATGTGTCTAGCCATGAACCCCGACAAGCTGGAAGGTAGACAAATTAGCGCTTCCTCCTCCAACCGCAACTTTAAAGGAAGACAAGGATCAGCCTCCGGTCGCACTTTGTTAATGAGTCCGGCGATGGTTGCTACGGCGGCGATTCAGGGTGAAGTTGCGGATGTGCGGGAGTTGTTGTAGGGGTGTAGGGGGATGAATTAATTCAAAATAAAAAAAAGCTCATTACTCATTACTCCTTACTCATTACAGGCAATTATTTGACGCGATGTGCAACTTATTCTTGAAACCCCTCTCCATAGAGCGTACAGCGCTTCTCGTAGAGTACCTCTCCCCTGCAAGGAGAAAGGCTTTAATTCTTGCTCCCCTTCCCTTGTAGGGAAGGGGTTGGGGGTTAGGTTTGAAAAAAAGTTGCACACGGCGTTATTTAGTTAAAAATTACAATTATGGTCAGTTTCGTAGGGTGCGTCAGTGCCATAGAACCTAACTATACTCAGAAATTGTTCATACTGACGCACCCTACATTTTGAATATTTTTTGATCTGGAAGTCCCTTAGTTAAAAATTACAATCATGGTCAGTGAAGTTAAAGAAGTTACAGGGCGTGGTATACCTTTAGTGGGTAATGATATTGATACCGATCGCATTATTCCGGCTCGTTATCTCAAAGCCATTACTTTTGATGGGTTACGTGAAGGCGCGTTTATTGATGACCGCACAGCTTTGAAAGGAGAGCATCCTTTTGACCAACCGCAGTATCAAGACGCAAATATCCTCATAGTTAACCGCAACTTTGGCTGTGGTTCTTCACGGGAACACGCACCGCAAGCCCTTTCTAAATGGGGGATTCAAGCGGTGATTGGTGAAAGCTTTGCGGAAATTTTCTTCGGTAATTGCGTAGCTATAGGTGTACCTTGTGTCACTGCTGATGAAGCGATCGTTAAACAATTGCAAGAGTTAGTAGCCGCGAATCCTCAAGCAAATGTCAGCATCAATTTAGAAACCTTACAAGTGCAAGTTGGTGATTTCACCGCGCCAGTCTCCATTAGTGAAGGAACCAGAAGCACCTTTATTACTGGTGCTTGGGATGCTTGCGGTCAGTTAGTGGCGAACACCGAGCAAGTCCGGGTAACAGCTGCTAAGTTACCTTATGTGAGTTGGGGTAAACTGGCTGCGGGTTAGGCTCCAGAAATTTTGGTAAATCGGCGTAAATAATTGTCCTGATAATATGGCGTAAACACAGCCATATTATCAGGTGCGATCGCCTCCGCAGGAAAAGGCTACAACGAATATTCCCTTAATAAAGGCAGCCTTCAAAATAGAACGAAGGCTACTTTATACAGATATTATTTCTCATTTAAGAAAATTATCCGGGTGTAAATTTTTAGTCAATTTTCAGAATATCGCTAAAAGATTTATATGCCACAGCTATCTTCCCGTGATGTTGATTTAACAATTGATTTCTCTGCTAAAAAAATTACGCAACGTTTAATTATTATTATTTTATGTCTTGCCCTAACTGGCACTATCAGCGCTTATTTTCTAGTTTCCAATTTCCCATTTCCAAGCTCAAAATGGTTTTACAAACTCTTTAGCCTTGATGAGGAGTTAAATATTCCTGCTTGGTATTCATCATTCATGTTATTATTTTCTTCGGGATTGTTGGCTGTAATTGCTACTAGCAAAAAGATAGATAAATATTCTATTTATTGGAAAAATCTATCTTTAATATTTCTCTTTCTCAGTCTAGATGAAGCATTTAGCTTTCACGAAATATTGATTATTCCATCACTACGAGAAGCATTCAATTTCAGCCCAATATTTTTTCAGACCTGGGTTATATTTGGAATACCTGCGGTTATATTTTTTATATTTAAATATTTTAATTTTTTCCTGAATTTACCCAAAAAAACTCAATATTTATTTCTCCTTGCTGCAACTTTTTATATAAGCGGAACCTTGGGTATGGAAATGGTAGGAGGGCTTTTAAGAGAATATTTTGGTCGGCTTGGTACAATAACCATAATTGGCATAGTGATTGAGGAATTCCTAGAAATGACTGGAATTGTAACTTTTATCTATGGGTTGCTAACTTACTTAGGCAGTTTGCAAGAAACTATTAATCTAAAAATTCATATATCTGAAAAGTAGGTTCAAACTTAAGGGGTTTCCCAATAGATATATTCAATATTTGTGTAAGAGGTTATTTATAAAGTAAAAAAAAGGATAAGCAAAACTGCTTATCCCAAAAAAACACTTAATTAACTAACATCAAGTTCCACTAGTCCAAGAATTGATGTATTCAATTTGCTCAGGAGTCAAAGTATCGATGTAAATACCCATTGCTTGCAACTTCAAGCGAGCAATTTCTTGATCAACTTCAACAGGAATCGAGTGTAAACCAGGTGCTAACTTACCTTTATTTTTTACCAGGTATTCACAAGCTAAAGCTTGGTTAGCAAAACTCATATCCATAACTGCGCTTGGGTGTCCTTCAGCCGCAGCTAGGTTAATCAAACGTCCTTGTCCGAGAACGACGACGGATTTACCGTTTGTCAATTTATATTCTTCGGTGAAAGGACGAACTTCCTTGATTTCCTTAGCGTTAGCAGCCAAGTATTTTAAATCAAGTTCCAAATCAAAGTGACCAGAGTTACAAACGATCGCACCGTCTTTCATTACATCGAAGTGTTCACCCCGAACGACGTGCTTGTTACCAGTCACAGTGATAAAGATATCACCTTGGGGTGCAGCTTCCGCCATTGGTAGGACGCGGAAACCATCCATAACGGCTTCAATTGCCTTGATGGGGTCGATTTCGGTAACGATGACGTTTGCACCCATACCACGGGCGCGCAGGGCTGTACCTTTACCACACCAGCCGTAACCGACAACAACAACGTTCTTACCAGCTAACAAAATATTTGTAGCGCGGATAATCCCGTCTAAGGTAGATTGACCAGTACCATAGCGGTTATCAAAGAAGTGCTTGGTGTCTGCGTCGTTAACGTTGACGGCGGGGAAGGTGAGAACGCCATCTTTGAACATGGCGCGTAAACGGACAATACCGGTGGTAGTTTCTTCAGTGGTACCAATCAAATCAGCGATTTGATGTTGGCGTTCTTGTACCAAAGTTGCCACTACATCACTACCATCATCAATGATGATATTGGGGCGATGATCTAAAGCTATTTGGACGTGGCGATTGTAGGTGGCGTTATCTTCGCCTTTTTGAGCAAATACTGGGATTTCGTGATCCAAGACGAGGCTAGCAGCTACGTCATCTTGAGTTGATAAAGGGTTACTAGCAATCAATACAGCGTCTGCACCACCAGCTTTTAAGGCGATCGCCAAATGTGCTGTTTCTGTGGTGATGTGGGCGCAAGCCACAAGGCGAAGTCCAGCAAAGGGTTTTTCTTGGGCAAAGCGATCGCGGATTTGCCGCAATACCGGCATTTCCCGTCCAGCCCATTCAATACGCTGTCTTCCCAAGGGAGCGAGGGCGAGGTCTTTAACCTCGTGCTTTAATCGGGGAGAAGTTGCGGTCATCAAAAGTTCCTCAAAAAGTAAAAAAAGCTACGTACATACTTTACGCACTTTATTCAATTATTCCACGACTAATAATTTTTGGGGGTAATTACCAAAAACCTAGTCAATGGTTCTCTGGACTAGCTTGACGTTTACCATGCTTAATGTCAACGTTATGTCCAGCTTTTTCCTTTTAACTTTATTTTTGGTAAAAGTATTATCAATGCTTTGCTTAATTAGATCCATGAGTAGATGAACTTAATTGTCATCCATCTAAAGATATAAAAAATCCAAATTTTCAGAACGCTTAAAAGCAGAAACTCAACTTTAGATAGGTACAATTACTGATGCTCATTGTGGAGGATAGCTAAGGAAACTGTCAAAATTACGAATTATCAGGAGGTGTTGGAGTGCTATTTCACATTTTGGCGATCGCTGGGTCAATGGCTATCACCGTTGTCTCTATGCCAAAAGCTACAGCCCAGATACCGTTTTTACCACAACTACCAAGTAGTATCAGCAACGAATCAGATAGTAGAATTGTATCGGACTGGGTGTATTTGGATGGTCGCCGTTTATTTCAGATAGCAGCAACCAAAACCAATCTTGCAGAACGTAGAGACAATATTGAGCAGAATTTGCAAGAAATCACTCAAGATTATGTGCGTTCATCTGCCACAGAAGCAGATATCCAAGTCCGCACACTCAACGGATTACCAGTAATTTACGTCAATGATCGCTACTTAATGACCATTACTTCCCAGGATGCTAATTTGGGAGAGGGAGATGCGTTTACATTAGCCGAAAGTATTAAAGAGTCGTTAAAGCAAGACTTACAACGAGCCAGACGAGAACGGCAAACTCAATTTATTATCGACCAAGCGAAAATTGCAGGAGCGATCGCCTTGGCTATGATTATCGCCAGTTGGGGTACAACACACTGGCAACGCCGCGCCTTGAGGCATGGTGTACAATCGAATGTTCCCTCACCACCAGTTGCCAAACAGATTACAACTCAATTAAATCAACAGCAACATCAACATCTGCAAGAAGTCAAAAGACGGCTGTTTCAATTCACCCAGGCGGGAATTTGGGGAAGTGGAAATTTGATCATCTTGGGTTTATTTCCCTACACCCGCAGCTTTCAAGTAGCTATTCTCACAGCAGCCCAGATTCCTTTACGATTAGCTGTGGTAGGAGTAGGAACTTATGTAGCGATTCGTTTGACCTATGCGCTAATTGACCGCTTTACTACCACTCTCATCAGTAGTGGTGCTTTACTAACGCCTGAAGCCTCAGAACGGATGCAACTGCGTGTTTCTACATTTTCCGGTGTTACCAAAAGTATTGCCACTATCGTCTGTGTGGGAGTGGGAATTTTGATGGCGCTGGTAGCCTTGGGTATAGATATTGTGCCTTTACTAGCTGGTGCAAGTTTAATCGGTGTGGCTGTGTCCTTGGCTTCCCAAAACTTAATTAAAGATGCGATTAATGGCTTTTTGATTATCCTAGAAGACCAGTATGCTTTGGGTGACGTGATTAATGTCGGCAATGTTGGCGGCTTGGTCGAAAATCTCAATTTGCGAATGACTCAGGTACGCGACTCCGAAGGGCGCTTAATTACAATTCCCAACAGTGAAATTAAAATTGTCGCCAATCTCTCTAGTCGCTGGTCAAGAGCCGATTTAACCATTCCTGTAGATTATCAGGCTGATATTGACCAAGCCTTAAAGTTGATTAGGGATGTAGCTTTAAAAATGGATCAAGACCCCCTTTGGCAAAGACAAATTATCGAAACACCGCAAGTATTGGGAATCGATAACTTTGGCGATCGCGGTTTGATTATTCGCGTCTGGATTAAAACACAACCCCTCAAACAATGGGATGTAGCCAGAGAATACCGCCGCCGCCTGAAAATTGCCTTCGACAAAGCCGGTATTTTTATTCCTGTACCTCAACAAGCCATCTGGGTAAACGAAAATCAGCTACCGCATCCTCAGGAGAACGGTAAGGCTAGCTAATAATGAGGACTGGGGACTGGGATTGGGTTGAGCGATAGCGAAACCCAACAAAGTGGCAAGAATGTTGGGTTACTCTACGAGAAGGCTGCGCCTACGTTCCTCAACCCAACCCTAAAACTTGTCATCATAGTACAATAGTACTATAATAGATATGTAGCGTCCAAAAAGCCTAGTGCAGTGTAATATGATCAAGCACTACATTCTTAACTTAAATCCAACTGCCAAGCACGAATGGGATCGTTGCATTTTACGTGATCCACTGACTGCGAAACGTCCAGAATTTGCCAAATTAATCGCCGAAGCAGTTGGTGCTGATACAGGTAGTTATTTGGTGAGTGTAAATATTGAAATTCAGGTTTTAGAAGAAGCTGCTGTACCTCAAGCTGAACAACTCTCGCTACCGTTTCCAGAGGTAACTATTTCAACATCCATGAGAGAGGCGGCTTAGTAGTTCACCAACCCAAAATTGCTAGGCTAAGGTAAGCAGGGGAGCAGGGAAGCAGAGGAGCAGGGGAAGCAGGGGGAGAAGGAGATTTTTTGTTTCTAATTAAACTTGCAAAGTTAGCTTGACGGACTAGTACACAGATACCCGACTTCTTAAAGAAGTCGGGTATCTAGGGAAAAGTATTTTTTGAGGAAGATTTTTTTGATGATGCCATTAAATCATTATCCATCGGCGATCGCTCAAGCAGCCCAAAGAGTGAATGAAGTAGACTCACAGTTGATGGCTGTACAGCAACAAATTAACCGCTTTGAAGGTAACGCAGATCGTGTCGCTGCTTTTGAGATGGACTTAAAAAACGATGCTCAACGCCGGGCGCGTCGTTTTGAAGTCCTGCTGGTGAATCAGGAATATCAAAAGGCGATGGACACACTCATGCAGCTAACTGGAGAGAAAGCCAATGCGATCGCTCACTTAGAATATCTGCGTAACCAATTCAGTGTAGCTAAACTAGAAGCCAGATTGAAAATTGCCCAACAACTCACAGATTTTGAGTCACGAGAATTGGTAGGCTTGTAGTCAACAGTCAACAGTCAACAGTCAACAGTCAACAGTCAATAGTTGTAGACTACTAATCCTCTGCGTGACAGGGATGATCACCAGTTAAATAATTTTCTAGCAGAGAAGCGATCGCCTCTGGATGGATTTTCTTGTATTTTTTCTTACCCAACATGAGAACACAGTTAGGGGCGCTGCTACAGCGTTTTTGACAACCAGTGTGTTCTATAGTCACCTTGTCGAGTAAACCGCGATCGCACAAAGTTTTTTCTAATTCCGACAATAATCCATCACCACCGCGTTTAACACAACCAGATTTTTGGCACACCATAATTTTAGCTGGTGGTGGTGATGGTAAACTTTGATCCGGGTTAGAAGTAAATGGTATTACTTGATAAGCTTTCAGTTTAATTGTGCCTGTATATCTGTTTAACTTACAGGTTCCATAAATATTAATCGGTTCACCTATTTCTAAAGATGAACTCAAACAACCACGTAATTTTTTCGGTAGTTTAACTAACACATCACCGGAGGGAACTGCCAAACTTAAATATTTAATTTTTCTGGGTTTCTTACCAGCAAAGCCCAAAAAATTACCCTCAAGATTAAACTCTGATAACGTCAGAAATTTGTCACCCATGATTAGTTACTCAAAATAAAATTACGAGCATGGTTGAGTTATAGATTCCCGAATTTTCAAAGAAATCGGGAATCTAGATTTTCATGTGGCTGAAAAAATCACGAACTATTTATTCTAGTTTTTTAGCTTCTAATGTTTTGGGTAAATTAGCTACATCTGGTATTTCCCGAAATTCTAATTCCCAACCATTAGCCAGAGTCAGAATTTTACCTCCAGCACCATCTGTTTGTTTGACTACTACTTCTTCTAAATCTTTTTTAGGAACATAGACCGTTAAGTTACCGGCATCATTCACTCTTAACATCACTTTCATGGTTTTCCTCGGCAGATTCTAGTTCTTTTTCTCGACAACCAACGATGATTCCTTTTTCCAAAAAATGCACGGCATAAATATAGGAACGTTGTAAGAAAGTACCTATACTAGATACGTAACCAATTTCTCCTTTTTTCGCTAAGATTTCCCCAAGGTCTCTGCCTGGAAATGTGCCATCGTTTTTAATTTGTTTACGAAGTCTGACTTTTTCGCCGATCTCATAAACGGGTTCTGACTCTAACTCGTTTTCATCGCGCTGCATGAGAATACCTCTGTTCTTTGACCAAGTTCAACAGTTCTTCTGTAGTCAAACTGCGTTTTTTCTTAACTGACTGTTGGCGCACTGCATCTAAAACAGACTGGGTTTCTTCTGGGTTCAAAAAAATCCCGTGCTGTTCTAGCAAGTTGGAGACTGAATGTCTGCCAGAATGCTTACCTACGACTAAGCGGCGTTCCCAACCGACCTCTTCAGGTGCGAATGGTTCATAGGTATCAGGATTTTGCAGTACACCATGTGCATGAATACCTGATTCGTGAGCAAAGGTATTTTCACCAACGATCGCCTTCCAAGGTGGTACGTTAGCACCAGAGGCGGCTGCTACCAGTTGGGACAATTCCAACAAACGGGGCGTGTCAATCCCCATATCTACGCCATAGATGCGTTTGATAGCCATGACGACTTCTTCTAAGGCGGCGTTACCTGCTCTTTCACCCAACCCAATCACGGTAGTATTGACAGATGTAGCTCCAGCTTTAATTCCTGCGAGAGCGTTAGCTGTCGCCATACCAAAATCATTGTGAGTATGGACTTCTACGGGAATTGTTAAAGCTGAGACAAGTAGCTTCACTTTTCCGTAGGTGGTGAAAGGATCGAGGACTCCTACGGTGTCACAGAAGCGGAATCGAGATGCACCCCATTCTTGAGCGTATAGTGCTACATCCAAGAGGAAGTTTTCATCAGCTCTAGAGGAATCTTCCCCCCCGACTGCTACCCAAAGACCTTGATCAACTGCGAAGCTGATACAATCTTTGAGTCTTTGCAGACTTACCCGCCATTGTCCGTGGAATTTTGCGGCGATTTGAATCCCGGAAACGGGGATTGCAATATGCACCCGCTCCATCCCGCAAGCAACAGAAGCTTTGATATCTGAGATTACGGCGCGGTTCCACGCCAGGAGTTTAGCTTTTAAACCCAAGTTAGAAATGGCGCAAATTGCCCGCATTTCTTCCTCACCCATCGCCGGAATCCCCACTTCTAATTCGGGTACGCCGATGGTATCGAGAAATTTAGCGATCGCCACTTTCTCTTCTAAGGTAAAAACAACACCTGCGGCTTGTTCGCCATCACGTAATGTAGTGTCATTAATGAGAACTTTATTCATCTCAAGCGTCCCTCTTAGGAATTTTCTTAATATTCTTTTTAGGTTGAGAGTTTTTTTCTGCAATCACTAGTAGTGATAAATCCCTGTTTTTCACCTTGCAGGAAGAATGGTAAATGCTATAAACTCTCGTCTTTAATAATTCATCTTCATGATTTCTAAATATTAACTAAACAATAACAATATATCTGTATGACAGAGAACTAAATTTATGTATCATTTAAGAATAATTTTGTAAAAAATACGCGAATCTTCATAATTAATAATCAAGAGACATAGATATTAGCAAATAAGCGAAATAATCTACAATACTCCCTGATACATAAAAAATCTTTTCGGCATTTTATATCTATAGATAAATACTATTAAATATCATTTAAAGTTGATAACTATATTACTTTCTAGAAGAAAATATATCTAAATTTCGTTATATAACCAATCTAAAATTTGCTCTAGCTGCTCTAAGTTGACTAGCCCATATTGCCAGAGGAGCATCGGTAGAGGCCCATTATCAAACTCTCTGTATTTCAATGCCAAAGCCATATCTTTCTCGGATAGCTCAAGTTCATTATATAAAAAATTGAATAATTCTATATCTTTGTTGTCAGTAGTGATCATCATATATGCAAATAGATAATGGAGAAAATTTGGGAAATCATGAAATTGTGGTTTTTGGTGAACTGATTTTTTTCATAATCAATGGTGTCAGGACAATTAACTGATGTATATTCGTGAAAATCATCGTTGCATCATAATTTAGTCCTGAGACTCAATTGATTAAATATTTGAGAATAGATGAAAAAACATATGACTTTTGCTAATGATGGTTGCAATGCCAGCAACGCTCTAGCCAGTCTATTAATTCTTGACGAGGAGCTAGAAATTGCATCACAGTACTGCGGACTAAAATTGCAGTCAGCCAACTATTTATTTGCACCCGTAACGAACCGTCGGTATGACAGGAACAAGGGATCATCAACTCTTGCAATCGGTGATAAATCTGCCAGCGATCGCACAACGGTATCTGCAACACTTGAGAACTACAAGGTGGTAACATAATTACTTATCTTTCGTCAACAGTTCTGATTCCTTTGCCTGATTTGCCAGGGTTTGCAGTTTTTGTTCCAGTTGTTCGATGCGTGTCAGCAAAGAACGAATCACATCTGCTTCCACATCAGGTAACTTTCCATGTTCCAGGGGCGAGAGATTAGTCTTAGGCTTGTGGGTGATAATCCGCCCAGGAATGCCCACAACTGTGCAATCATCAGGAACATCGCGCAACACAACCGAACCAGCGCCAATCCGCACGCGATCGCCAATTTGAATATTCCCCAACACCTTCGCCCCCGAACCCACAACCACATGATTTCCAACGGTGGGATGACGCTTACCACTTTCCTTCCCAGTACCGCCCAGAGTCACCCCTTGATAAATTAGGGCATAATCTCCCACAATCGCCGTTTCACCAATGACAACGCCCATCCCGTGGTCGATAAACACACCTTTACCAATCACTGCACCTGGGTGAATCTCAATTCCTGTGAGAAACCTAGCCAAGTGAGAAATTAAGCGTGGGAAGAAAACCACCCCACGACGGTGCAACCAATGAGCAAAACGGTGCAAACAAATCGCGTGCAGTCCAGGGTAACAGAATATTACCTCCAACCAATTACGCGCCGCCGGGTCGCGTTCAAAAATAATCAGAAAATCACTCAACAATGGCTCTAGAAAAACGCCAGAGAGTAGATTTTTCACCAAGGATGTATGTGTTGAATCAGGTGGATTCTCGATACCGTCTAAGGATTGTTGCATCAGTACTATCTGGTTAAAAGAGCCGTGTGCTATTTTCCTGCTTATATCAGATTGCTCCAAAGCAGACAGTACATTAAATGCCGATTGGATTTATTGGATTAATTAAGCTTGTACTCAACCGCTACAAACCGGAATTTCAATAAACTTAAAAATTCTCTTGGGATATAGGTACTAGTATTTTGTGTGCAGGGTACTAGTATTTTTAGACGAGGGGTTCAGAATTTTTGTACTCGCTACAAATAACTTAATATGTAAGACTTTGATACGATTTGAGCCTGATATTTTGCAATATATTAAGCTGTACTCAGCTACCCTGGAATATACAGTAGACAGGACTATAAATAAATTTTCTGTATTCCCAGTCACTATAACTATCTTATAATTTTGGCACTTAAAAAACCAAATTCTTCATTTTATTTATAGATCCCCGACTTCTCTAAGAAGTCGGGGATCTAAAGAGGGGATCTCAAGTCGGGTAAAAAGTTCTAAACAATTTGGATGTCAGCATTTGTCAAGAAACCAGCAGGTTTGTTCTCAAGAGTTGCAAATTGCTGGGCGTTAAAGAATAAACCACCTGTATTCTGGTCAAAGCTGAACTGATCAGTCGAAGTTGCACCAAAACTAGAGCCGAGAATTTGAATCTTATCTCCTTGTTGCCAAGAAAAGTCTTTGATCACATCAATTCCTTCAGAAAGAGAGTTAAAGACAAATTTATCAGCCCCAAGTCCACCTGTGAGGGTGTCAGCACCAAGCCCGCCGACTAAAGTATCATTGCCAGCGCCACCAGTAATCGTGTCGTTACCGCCACCGCCGAAGATGAATGACGAATTGCTTGATGCAGTCAGTACATTATTAGCAGTAGTACCTGTGACAACTGCATAAGTTTCGCCTTGTGCAAAGTTGATGACTTCTACACCCCTGAGAATATCAGTACCGTCATTTCCATTGGTAAAGTTCTTGTCAATGATTTGCAAATCACCATTACTCAGGAAAGAGATACCATAATCCGCATAATTTCCCCCATAAATGGCAGTATCAACACCAGCACCACCAATCAAAGTATCGTTGCCAGCGCCACCAATTAATCTATCATCCCCAGTGCTACCATCCAGGGTATCATTACCGGTTGCACCATTTATAGTGTCGTTACCGCCACCACCAAAGATGAATGACGAGTTGTTTGGTGCAGTCAATACATCATTACCAGCAGTACCCGTGACCACTGCGACAGAAGTCCCATTTTGTAGAAAGTCGATGACTTCTACACCCCGGAGGATGTCAGTACCTTCATTACCATTGGTGAGGTTATTGTCAATGACTTGCAAATCACCATTGCTCAGGAAAGAGATACCATAATCTGCATAATTACCGTTATAAACAACGTTGTCATAGCCAAGACCACCATCGAGAGTATCGTTACCAGCGCCACCATAAAAGCCATCATTACCGCCTCCACCTTTGAGAATGTCATTACCAGTAACGCCTTGGAGAATATCTGCGTAATTCGTCCCGGTGATTTCAAATTTTTCAATATTGGTGTAATTAAGTATGCCCGTGCCAGTCAAGCGACTGAAAATCTGATTTACTCCAAAAGGACTGACATGAATACCAGCACCATTGTCATACTTGCTGTAGTCTGCCCGCAGAGTGTCAGTACCTGCGCCACCATTAATATTACCCTCTGTATCGATCAAAATATCGTCACCATCACCACCATTGAGGGTATCGTAACCAGTGCCACCATCAAGGGTATCGTTGCCAGCACCACCACTCAGTTCATCATTGCCAGCACCACCTCTGAGAACGTCATTGCCAACGCCGCCTTGGAGAACATCTGCGTATTTTGTCCCGGTAATCTCAAACTTTTCAATATTGCTGTAACCAAGTATGCCATTACCAGTCAAGCGGCTGAAAATCTGAGTTTGTCCTAAATAACCGACGTGAACACCAGCACCATTATCTAACTGACTATAGTCTGCCCGGAGAGTATCAGTACCTGCACCGCCATCGATATTACCCTCTGTATCGATCAAAATATCATCACCATCACCGCCTTTGAGGATATCGAAACCAGTGCCGCCATCAAGGGTATCATTACCAGCACCACCACTCAGTTCATCATTACCAGCTCCACCTCTAAGGATGTCATTGCTAATACCGCCTTGGAGAATATCTGCGTATTTTGTCCCGGTAATCTCAAACTTTTCAATATTGCTGTAACCAAGTATGCCAGTACCAGTCAAGCGACTGAAAATCTGAGCTTGTCCTAAATAACCGACATGAACACCAGCACCATTGTCATACCTGCTGTAGTCTGCCCGGAGAGTATCAGTACCCGCACCGCCATCGATATTACCCTCTGTATCAATTAAAATATCATCACCATCACCGCCTTTGAGGATATCGAAACCAGCCCCACCATTGATGGTATCTTTACCTTCGTTACCTTCAATTGTGTCGTTTTGACTTCCACCAGTTAGGATGTCATCTCCTCCCATGCCGGAGATTGTCCAGGCTAGACCGTCATTAGGTGCTGCGAAGATATTTTTGTTATTGTCGCCAGTGTAGTTAGGCATTGTCATTTCTCCTGTAATTTTTCAAATTCAACTGATAACCCAAGCGAGGTAATCAGCCTCGTTGTCAATGTGTAATGGAGTTTGGCGTTAGCTTTTGAACTCCTTGCTGAGTTACACGTTGAGGTTTTTGGGTTTATGCAGTGTTTTGAAAAATAAAAGAGAAAAAATTTCCTGGTTCAGCCGCACCTACAGTCAAGTTGCTGGTTCATCCAAGTTAAGGCGATCGCTTCATCGGTTTCTGCTGCCCGTTCTACTGCTGTTTTAGCAACTTCCAGTATTATTCATTCACTATGGAAAATATCGATATATTTCCTTGCGATGTAATACACGAACAAAGGTAATCATATTTTCGTCTTCAGCAAAGCCAATTCGATAGTCACCAACTCGAATACGGTAGTAATTCCCATCTGCTTTAAGTTTTTTGATGTTGCTGATTTCCGAGAGACTTTCAGCCGTTTCCACTTGTTCTATGACAGTTTTAATTTTCAGGAGTAAGTCTGCATCTTGAATCTTACCCAGATCCTTTTCAAAGCTTTTTCTAAACTCGACCTTCACGATTTCGGCTCCAAAAGTTGAAAGATGGAGTCGCGGCTAACTAGTTCCGTGGTTTCACCTTCTGCGATCGCACGTTCCATTGCTATATCTTCAATAATTTCTGCCAAAAATTCCGAGACTTCCTCACGGTTATCACGAATCAATTCGACGATCGCGCTTTTCAATATTTCCTTGAGTTGTTCTGGGTTTAGGGTAATCTCAGACATTATGCCTCCATTAAATTAAGTCACTTCATCAGTCTCTATCGCCCGTTATACTGCTGTTTTAGCAATTTCTACTATGGCTCAAATTCAACACTTTCATAGATATCTGCTAAACGAATTTCAAAGGGAATCGATGAGAGTGAAATATACGATTCTGGATCGTCATATTCAGTAAAGATCCATTTGTGAGAGTCTGTTTTAGAGTATTGCTCAACATGAGCAGTATATTGATCAATTAATAAATATTCTTGAAATGTGGGAATGGTACGATACGCTGAAAATTTTTCATCCCTATCGTAGCTTTTGGTTGATTTTGAAAGCACTTCGGCGATCATCACTGGGTTAGTAATCGTATCAGTTCGTCCCGGTTGACGTTCAAGTGGGCGGGGGACAACCATGACATCCGGGTAGGTATAAAGCTTGCGTTCAGGAATCCAAAGCCGTTGATCCGCTACAAAAATACTGTAGGGTTTACCTTTCAAACTGACTCTTAAGGCGGCATTAAGAATACTGGCAATTTCATTATGTTCGGGAGTACCGCCAGTCATAGGGATTATTTCTCCATTGATATACTCATGCCGAATATCTGAATTTACCTCGAAATCGAGATACTCTTCGGTTGTATGGATTTTCTTTGCTTCAGCCTGCATCATCACGTTAGTCTTACCCCCAAGGCTTCAAGTTGCTGGTTTATACAAGTCGTTGCTGTTGCTTCATCATTTTCAATCGCCCGTTCTACTCCTGTTTTTGCAATTTCTAGCAGTTGTTTAGATTTTAGTTTTAATGTTGAGTTTTGGCTTTTTTAGCTCTACAAGTATGTAGACTGTGTTAGGACGGTCTTTGTCCATCACCACGATGTCTGCCCGTTTCACTTCTCGCCTAAAGTTCACCCCATACTCAACCTGAATACGACTGAGGGGATAGTGTAAACGATCGCGCAAAACCCGCAAATATAGTTGCCGAATTGCCTCCTCTGGCGTTAGCTTAATCGCCTTTTGGCGCACCAAACAAACGGTATAAATTTTTTTTAATTGTCTAATAGCGATCGCACTTAAAGCCTTAAAGCCAATTTCCCAATAATACATAAGATGCCCAATGTATAGGATGCCTATAATCGGGGTCTTTTAATAGGAAGAGTTGGGCTTGGCGCAGTGCTTCTGCCTTTGTTACCTGCTTAGTTGCTAACTCTTTATAAAATTGACCAATGAGACGAGCGCCAGATTCATCGTCTAAACTCCAAAGGGAAGCTAGGGTACTGCGCGCGCCTGCTTGAATGGCTACCCCAGCTAGTCCTAAAGCGGCTCGTTTGTCTCCGTCGGCGGTTTCACAAGCACTGAGAACAAGTAATTCTATCGGCTCAGGTCTATTTTGGTTTCTGTTATACAGTAAGTCTTTTAATTCATTAACTTTGACTGGTTTATCCCAAGCCAGGACAAAAGTTTCATCAACATTGGAACTAAATTGACCGTGTGTTGCTAAATGCACGATGGAAAACGGTAGAGAGTCTATCTGCTGTTGTAAGGCTGCACTGGTAAAGGTTTGATTCAGGAGGACTTGACTAGGTACTTCTGATTCAATTGCTTTTAATTCATCACCCACATTGGGGAGGGAATTAAATCCGTGGCGTGCTTCTGTCAGTCCTGCAACTAAGGTTTTGAGTTGACTTTGGCGCAAAGGCCGGGGGCCTAATAACTCCAATCCAGGTGTGAGTGCCACACTGTATTTTTCAATTAAATACTGTTTGCCGTCAAATAAAGCTGCCATTGGCACGTTCCGCAAAGAACCATCTAAGACAAACACTAATGTTTGTACTTGAGTTTGAGACAGTTGTGTTTCTAGTGGCCGAATCAACCAGTCATAAACTTTTGCAGATAAAACTTTTCCCTCTGGTGTGGTGAAAGGCTTTTCTAAATTTTGTCTGAGTTGGTCTAGAACTTCTTCGATTTCACGTTGACTTATTTTGGTGGCGTAGTGGCGTAGGGTCTGCTGGGGTAAACTGACAATTACTTCTAACCTGTCTGGCAGAATAATTGGATAAATGATTGCGGCTTCTGACTGTTGAATCTGCTCAATTGGGACTATTTGACCTTGGAGACAAGCAGAGCGAAAAAAGTTGTCAAGTTCGGCTAGTTGTAGTGATTCGATGACTTGCCTAGCTTGTTTGAGTTGCTGCTGACTAGGTTCTGAGTTTTCACCAGGATTCAATAGTAATTCTACATATTCACGATATACAGGCTCGACAGTTTCACGAAAAGAAAATTGAATATCACTGTTAATTGCTACCAAATCACTCCGCAGAGATTTCAAGGTGGTGAAGGCTACCTCATAGGCGGATGTTGCAGGCTTGATTGCGCCTTGGGCTTTTAATATACGTCCTAATTGCCATTGCCACTGATAGGCTATTTCTGGGGCATTAATGGCTTGCGCCAGTTGCAAAGCCTGTTGAGTTAATTCTTGAGCGTTTGACCACTGTTGAGTTTGTTCATAGAGTCCAGCGAGATAACCTAAAGCATAGGATTCAGCTTGGCGATCGCTCAAGTTTTGGGCTTGTTTAATGGCTGTGGCTAGTAGTTTAGCAGATTCGTCTACTCCCTCACTAGTCAATTTCATCAAACTTTTTGCCAAGTTAATGCTGGCGTAAATCGTTTGACGACTGGGAGATAAGTTAGTCAACTTGGGCTGAATTTGTTTCCCTAGATTTTCAGCTTCCTTGCCTTGTCCAGTTGCTATTAATATGTTCAGTTGATTGATTTGTGCTTGAATCTGCGTTAAGGTAACAGTCGTATTTGCCGCCGCTTGTTCATAATATGTTAATGCCGCTTTTTTATCGCCTTGGGCATCAGCTGTATTACCCAAGCTGAGTAAGGTTGGACTTAGTTCTGATTTTGATACGCTACCTTTACTAATCATCTCCAAACTTTGCTGCAAAACCCTGCGAGAATCGTCTAGAGCGCCTACCAATCTGAAGATATTTCCCAGACTACGCAGCCCTGTAATTTGCAATTGTTGATTTGGCTGTTGTTGTAGTCCTTGTTCCACTCCAGCTAGAGTTTTACGAGCTTGGAGGTAAAGCCCTAAAGCTTGTTGGGCCTGGGCTTGATTAATTAAGCTGCCAATTTTACCCTGTACATTTCCTGCTGTAGTATATATTGCTGTCGCCTGTTGCCAAGTGTTGAGGGCTTGTTCGGCTTTACCTTGAGCTAGTTGCCAACTTCCTTGAGTATTAAGAGCTTGAGCGAGGATGAGTTTGGCTTGTGGAGTTGTCTGTTTTGATTGTTGTATGAGATTAAGGCTAGAGTTAATTGTCTCATTTGCCTGTTGCCACTGTCCCAATTCTTGATAAGCCAGGGAAAGGTAATTTAACAACATTGCCTGGGACAATATATTGGTTTCGGCTTTCAGTGCAGCTCGCCAAACATCCACAGCTTGGGTATATTGTTCTGCTTGGTATAGTTCTCTGCCTTGTTGAATTAGTTGGGGAGTGGAGAGTGGGGATGATTGAGAAATTGAAGCTTGGACTTGATGCCATTGGGGTATAAGAGTAAAGCCCATACCTAGTAAGGCACAAAGCAGAAAAGTAAAAACTCGCCGCATAAATGTTGACAATTCAAAATTCAAAATACCCTACGGTAAGCTAAAGCTACAAAATTCAAAATAAATTAAGTCTTTCCCCTAAACCCCTACTTAAGAACAACTAACTGGTGTGAGTGAGGAATTATGAGGGGTTGTTGTGGATGCTTGAGCTACCAGGGTAATCTTACCATCCGTACTAGTTACCCAGCCTTGGGCTTCAAGTATGGGTGTGGGTGATGTTTCCCCCTGCTCTCTTGCTTCCTGCTCCCCTGCTTTTTCATTGAGTGAGGGGTAAGATTGTAAGTCTTGCCAGATGGCATCACTACTTAGGGAATCGCCGGGTTTAGGTGGTAAACCTCCTCGTCCAGTGATGACAAATTCACTTTGTTGGCTAGCGGTTGCTTCCCCACCACTTCTACAGGTTTGGGCAATGAGTCGGGAGGCATCAACTACATTGGTGGGTAGTGCGACCAGTCCGCTATCGGGGTCTACATCGGGGGTGTCGATTGTTACCCGTCCATCCAAGGAGGGGTTAGCTTGGGAAATGGCTGTGATATCGCTTGTGGGGAGCGATCGCGGATTTAATTGGCTGGGGTCTTTAGTTGCGAGTAATGCCTCTAAGTCTGCACGGGTACGGGATGTAAAGCCCAATATACTTTGAGTTGTAATATTTATTACCCCACCACTGCCACTAAAGGCGTTGGCGATGATGTCGTTATTTTCTAAAGGGGCAGTAATCATTAAGGGAGTACTAATATTGATGTTGCCTCCGTTACCACCAGCTTGAGTAGTTCCCGCAGTAGTGGAAATGAGGCTATTGCGTCTGAGTAGCAATAAATCTTCGAGTTGGAGGCGAATATCACCACCGGTATTACTGTTTGTTTCTGCAACGATAGCACCTGTATCAAGAGTTAATGTACTTGCTTGAATATCAATGTTACCGCCTGTGCCTGTACTTCGGTTATTAACAATAACTCTGGCACGATTTTGCATGATCATTTTGTTGGTGTCGATGAAAATGCTCCCACTGTTGCCAGTCGCGCTGGTACTGGTGTTAGCCAGAATGCCACTATTATCGGAAATGGTTAGGCGATCGCTTACTCTTAAATTAATCTGGCCTGCATCCGCCTTGCCGTCTGTGCGGCTATTAAATTCCGCCTGATTAGTTAGAGATAAAAACTTACTAGTAATGTTGATATTCCCTGCTTTACCAACGCCAACATCTGCCACCCCACTAGATACCCCACTAGGCGCTCTGCTGCCTGTACCCGCAAAAGAAGCTGTATCATCAGCAGTAATCATCACATTACCTGCGTTTCCCCGGCCAAATAAGTTAGTAGATATTTGACCACCATTGGTAACTACTAAGGAACCAGTTGTAATATCGATGTTTCCGCCATTGCCAAATGCGCCCCGCGTGACTTGGCTACTAATACTACTAGAACTGCCGCTACTATCTTCACCATCCAACGAGACAATATCCCGTGCAGAAATCACGATATTACCTGCATTTCCTTGTCCAGATACTTGATTGACTACGCTAGCGCCTTTAGTCAAAGTTAAAACGCGAGTTGTGATGTTGACGTTCCCAATTTTACCTACTGCTCCCCGAACAATGGAATTACCCACTGCTGTGGCGAAACCATCTATACCCTCACCATCTAACAATATGCGATCGCGGGCAGTAATTGTGATATTTCCGGCATCGCCATTACCGAGGGTAACACTATTGATGGCAGCGCCATTTGTTGCCACCACAGATTTAGCTGTAATATTTATATCTCCTGTTTTACCTACGGCTCTGGGAAACAGGTATTGCAGAATGGCACTAATGCCGTCTATTTTGATTTCCTCTACAGCATTGAGAGTTATGTTGCCTGCCCTACTGTTGGTTGACCCTAAACCAGTGCCGATACCAGCAAAGATAATACTATCGGAAATCATGTCAATATTCCGAGCATTGATGGCTACACTGCCGCCATTACCCGCAATAACGTTGATTATCGTACCATTCAATAAAATATCTGCTTTTGCCAGATTTTCAGGAAAACTCAAGCTCAAATTGCCACTATTATCCTGAAACTCTACTGTTCCCTCGCCAAGAACTCCTCCTAACTCCACTCTACCTGCGGGAACTCTCAAACTGGACTCATTTAAGCTGACATTGCCACCTACAAGAGCAATGGTTTTACCATTCGCGTTGAAAATACTTGTACCTTGTACTTGAATATCTGCTTGATTGCCATGATATTGCAAACCTAGCGGCACATTAATATTTAGCAGAGGCGGGGCTTGAGGGTTACCAGCACTAAATGTGAAACCATTGCTAAACACAACACTATCTGCTGTACTGGCTACAAAGGAACCTGCTATATCTAATCGGGCATTTTTTCCCAATACAATGCCCTTGGGATTCAACAAAAACAAATTGGCATTACCTAAAACCCCCAAGGTTCCCAAAATATCAGAACGATTGTTCCCTGCGACGCGTGTGAGGATGTTTTCGATTCCGCCTGGGTTGGAGAAGTAAACCCTCTGCCCTTCACCAATAGTAAATTCTTGAAAGCTATGGAAGAGGTTTGTTCCCCTGACTGCACCACCATCGATAATATCCCCCATCGCACCTTTAACTCTAACGCCTTGATTTAGTCTTGAGGTTTCCCTTCCCAAGGTGGTGTCAGTTTTTATTTCTGCAAGAACATAGCTTTCGGTAAAAATCACCGAACCAATTACCAAAATGGCTAATCTAATGGTGTGTCTCGTTGTAGTGGGGTACATCTTGGTGAGGCTAGCTAGGGGCTAGAGGTTAGCGTACCTTATCTATAGCGATCGCCTGATAGTGTTAACAAAAATTACTTAGCTGTATTTAGATACCCGACTTCTTGAAGAAGTCGGGTATCTGAAGTCGGGGATTTAGACAAGAAATAAGGAGAGCCACTTGCGTAACTCTCCTGGTTATTAGGGTGCATATAACACATTCATAATAACCGCTTGATTGTGATTATCGACACCCCTTTTTTTGTACTTTATGTAAAACTATTGTGAAAAGATGACTAGCAAAATACTGGTGTTATCCATTCAGCTTCTTTTCTACCAATTCGTTGGTGAGTTTGGGGTCAGCACGTTTATTTGTCTTTTTCAGCACTTGACCGACAAAGAAACCCTTAAGATTAATGTTACCGTTGCGGTACTTTTCCAGTTCCTTGGGGTTAGCGGCTATGACTTCATCAACGATGGGTTCCAAAACGCTGGGGTCGCTGATGAGTTCTTGACCGGCGAAGGCTTTTTCCGGGGATAATCCTGTGAGTAACTCTGGTAGTTTTTGTTTAGCTTGGGCGTTGCTAATTTTGCCAGTTTCAATCCGGGTAATCACATCAGCTAAGTTAGCGGGAGTTAAGCCGATTTCTGTAATGCTGAGTTTTTGTTTGTTGAGATAGGCGGCGATATCTTGGGTAATCCAGTTAGCGGCGGCTTTGGGATTTGCGCCAGATGCGATCGCTTCTTCAAAGTATTGAGATACAATAACATCCTCTGTCAGCACGCGAGTATCGTAAGCCGACAGTCCCAACTCGCTTTCGTAACGATGGCGTTTTTGGGCTGGGAGTTCTGGTAATTCGCCACGCCATTGACTCAGTTGTGCTTCCGACACTTCAATGGGTGCTAAATCTGGTTCGGGGAAGTAGCGGTAATCGCTAGAACCTTCTTTAGTCCGCATACTAATTGTGCGTTGTGAACCTTCTTCCCACAGCCGCGTTTCTTGAATAATCTTTTCCCCGGACTCTATCGCTTCTATTTGCCGTTCAATTTCGTGTTCAATGGCTTTTTGAATGGCACTGAAGGAGTTCATGTTTTTAATTTCTACCTTCGTGCCGAACTTTTCTTGTCCTACAGGACGCACAGATATATTCACATCACAGCGCAGAGAACCTTCCTGCATATTGCCATCACTAACACCGAGATAACGCATCACCCGGCGTAATTCTTGGGCATATTCAGCAGCTTCTTGCCCAGTACGGATATCTGGTTCCGAGACAATTTCTACCAACGGCACACCCGCACGGTTGTAGTCTACCAGAGAATAGGTAGAACCAGAGATGCGATCGCTTCCTGCGTGTACTAGTTTCCCTGCGTCTTCTTCCATGTGCAGACGGGTAATGCCAATCCGCTTACGTTTTGGGTTACCATCAGCATCTAATAACTCAATTTCTAACCAGCCATGTTCAGCTATAGGTAAGTCATATTGAGAAATTTGGTAATTTTTCGGTAAATCAGGATAAAAATACTGTTTACGGTCAAATTTACTATATTTAGCAATTTGGCAATTCAACGCCAAACCCGCCTTAACAGCGTATTCTAGAACTTTTTCGTTAAGTACAGGCAAAACACCAGGTAAGCCCATACACACCGGGTCAATGTTAGTATTAGGGTCAGCCCCGAACGCTGTTGAGCTACTAGAGAAAATTTTGGTATTAGTACTCAGCTGACAATGGGTTTCTAGACCGATAATCGCTTCGTACTCAGTTTTTACGGTCGTAGCAGAAGTCATAAAATCAATAGTTCAAGCAATTTACACGTAGATTACTATTTTAGCCTCGCATCGACAATTTCTCTGATTCCAGTGTCAGCCAGAACTTGGGCTTGAATCTTTTGCCACACCAGGGACTTCCAGATAAAAAAATATCCAAATGTAGGGTGCGTCAGTGAGATAAAACCTAAATATACTCAGAAATTATTCATACTGACGCACCCTACCAAACCATCCATTACGGATAATTTATTTTTTGATGTTCCCCTAATCCCCTAAAATTCAGCAACAATTCCTCTAAGTCAGAGAGTTATTACAATAATTTTTTCAACAAAATAGGTAATACCAAATTAATATGAAGCTGCATAGAATAATTGAACGCAGATGCACGCAGCGAAAAGTTCTGTAGGAGGGTTTCCCTCCGTAGGAAACTTTTCAAGACAGAGAAACGCGGATAAATCAACCGATTTTATATTATGTGCAACCTCATATAAAATTGGTATAAGTCTAAATATCAGACTTTAACTGTTGAAATATTTATCTGAGAGTCGTAGCATAACACACTAAAACTAGTAGAAACAGTAAGTTAGGCTTGCCTTAATGCACTTCAACAAAACTGAAATTTATAGGTAAGCTTGTGTCTGATTTAGAACTGCACAAATATCTCCCCAAACTCCCCGAAACAGCACTACAAGAATTTACAGAATGGTGTGTTGTAGAGCAGTCGAGAGCCGCAGGTATAGAATTTATCCCCGACAAAACTAAGTTAGAAAAATTAATACCCAATGAGTATATCTGGCAAATTATTGACCAGTTCATGAAATCGAAACCAGACCCAATTAAAGCAGGTCTAGTATCAGCGATCGCGGGACAAGAAGCCGATAGTCATGGTTTGGTAGGTTCAGCAATTATGGCTGACTTCATATCCCTTTATGTTAAGTATTTAATTCCAGAAAATGGCAATACACCAGAAGAAGCGAAACAGTTAATTTTGGAAGCTGCTATTCAGCAGTATGAAAAGCTTTCTGAGCTTGCTGATAAATATAATGTCCAGTTCTGATATACAAAAAAGGGAGAAAAGGAAGTAATATTTTTTCCTATCTCCCCATCTCTCTTACTATTTTGCAGGTATAATCTCTTGATTTATTTCAAAGAGATTGGGATTTCTAGGATTAACCGTGACTCGTAACCAATGCACATTGGGAGAACCAAAGGTTTCAACCCGTGTGAAATTTGTAATCACTGTACCAGGTGCTTCATCTATATTTAAAGGTTTGTCAATGCGGAAGTAATGGCTATCTCCATGAACCAGCATTACTGGCTTACTATAATTTTTCAATTCACTTTTCAGCACATTCACAAAATCACGAAAGCCATTTTGTTGTGCATTGGCTGGAATATTAAAATCATCTGGATTGCCGTGAATAACAATTACCACACCAAGGCTTCTTTTAGCTTTAGCACGAGCAAAGGCTTCTTTTAGCCAGACAATATTAGCAGCATTACGTTCAGCATATTCAGCATCATTTACTGCGTTTCTGCCAAGGTTGTTGTTACTACCAACAACGTGAATACCAGTAAATAAAACATCCCCTTCCGTCCAGTAAACATTCTCCCGGAACTTACTATATTGAGACTTATCACTTTGACGATTTAGCTCAATTGTTCTTTGTCCTAAACTTCTATCTCCTTGAGTAAAAATTTCACGTAATTTTGCTAAACGCTCAAGGGAATCATATCCACCAGCTGCGGGACGATGACAATCTGTCCATTCGTTATCACCAAATACATAGACGAGGGGATGTCTAAATTGCTGTAATAACTGGAATCTTTGCAAGAATAGCTCATTAGAACATGGACTAGAACCACTCTTAAAATCGCCATCATGAATAACAAAGCGAACCCAGGAATTATTTATATCTTGAATTAACTTTTGAGTCTCTGTTTCTTGTCTAGCATCATAGGGAATATCACCAATGAGTGCAAAGTCGAAACCTTTGGGGCCACGACCATTAAATGATGGCTGTGCAGTACTGGAAGAGATAAAGGTTGCAGAAATACCAAGTAAGCAAAATGGAGCTAAGACTCCCAGCAATTTTGTGAATTTCATATTGTGCAGTTTGTTGTAATTACAAATCGCTAGGAGCTTAAGATTTTAATATTAAGAGTAAATTAAGAGAATGTATGATAACTGGTAAATTAAATTGTGTAGTAATATCAAGCGATCGCACATAATACTACTGATACCAATTCTCTCTGAAGTTGCACCAAATAAATGATATAGAGAGGTTGTATGCAACGTCTCTACAGTCCAGAATAAAGCACATCTTCATTAAGAAACGCTATAACAAAATTTGGGTATCTAAACTTTTGTGTATGCTAATATATACAATTCCATCAACATAGAGTCATCACCAACCTCATATCAACCATGACTCAACTCAAAAACAAACTCACCCTAGAAGAATTTCTTGCACTCCCCGAAACAGATATTATTTATGAATTAATTGACGGAGAGGCTGTCCCCAAACTTAAAAATGATGAAATGTCGCCAAAATTTTTTCATAGTTCCATAACAGGTGCATTATTTATACTCTTATCTGCATGGGCGCAAGGACAGGGGCGAGTTGTCATTGAATGGGCTATTAAACTAACACGAAATCAACAAGACTGGGTTCCTGTAGCAGATTTGGTCTATGTTTCTTATAACATTCTTGCTGCTAATTGGTTGCAAGATGAAGCTTGTCCTATAGCACCGGAATTAGCAATTGAAATTATTTCTCCTGCTCAAACCTTCGGAGAAATGATCGAAAAAGCAACAGATTATCTGAATGCCAAAGTGAAGTGAGTTTGGATTATTGACCCTAGAGCAAAAACTGTGACTATTTTTTATGCTGATGCTCTACCTCAAACTAAACGGGGTAATGATAGTTTAGAAGATTCCCTATTTGTTGGGCTACAAATTACACCACAGGAAATCTTTCAACAGGCAAGAATTATTTAGGTGATACGCCACGCCTTTCCTACGGAACGCGCCGCGAATGGCGATCATATCAATCCTGTGAAGACTGCGATCGCATATAATACTACTGACGCATATAATACTACTGAGACACACTTAGATTGATTTGAAAAATCATTAATAAATACCTATGGTCAGTATTTATAGCATACCTATTAATTCTACATTAGGGATCGCACGTCACTATTACCTCAGTCATGATGGTAACTTCAATAATTCTGTGGGTTGGGGCCCTGCTGGTGTGGAATGGCATGGAAAAGTTAACTTAACAGAAGAAGAACTAAACCGTATCAACGAATATACTGATAAATTTGGCGCTTACAATATTCATTCTAATAACTGTGAAATGTTTGCTTGGTATATCAAAACTGGTAAGCAATATTCAGGTCAGACAGAAGAAATCCGAGTAACTAAATTTGGTGCGGCTTTAGTATCTCTTGTACAGCCTGTTCATACTGTTCGTAGCATAAAATATCTTGAGATTGAAAAAGCTATTATTGCTAATCTTCAGGCAAATTTGGATGAAGTAAAACGAACTAAACTTTTAGAGGATCAAGCTGCACGAGACGATTTTTGGAAACGTCGAGATGCAGGGTTATCATAATTAATTCAACTATGCTGACTATTATCGGTTGCGGAAATCTCAATCGCAGTGACGATGCTGTAGGCGTAATCATCGCTCAACGCTTACAAAAATATCTAGCCGAAAATCCTCATCCCAACGTGCAAGTATATGACTGCGGAACCGCAGGGATGGAGGTAATGTTTCAGGCTAGAGGTAGTAAACAGTTAGTAATTATTGATGCAGGTTCCACTGGTTCAGAACCCGGTGCAGTATTCAAAGTCCCTGGTGAAGAATTAGCGGCCTTACCCGAACCTAGTTATAACTTACACGATTTTCGTTGGGATCATGCTTTAGCCGCCGGGAAGAAAATCTTTCCAGATGATTTTCCGCAAGACGTGACAGTTTATTTAATTGAGGCGGCGAATCTTGATTTTGGACTAGAGTTAAGTCCTGTTGTTGAAAAATCTGCTGATTTGGTTTTTGAGAAAATCGTGGAAATAATTCGTAATTAGGATTGGGGACAAAAAAGTAAAAAGTAAAAAGTAAAAAGCTAAAAGATTTGTTCTTTTGACTTTTGCCTTGAATTGGGGATTGGGGATTGGGGACTGGGGAACTAAGTAATTTTTGCTCCCCCTGCATCACCTGCTCCCCCTGCGCGTCTACTCCTCTCTTCGTCCCTACTGTCCATCACGCCATATCTCGATACACGGAGAGTTCGTCTACTCTCATTTCAAAAGGTACGCCTTCGCTTTCTGGCGGACAGACACGAATTTTGGCGCTACTGACCATTTGATTGATTAATTTACCCATTGGGACGAGTTTTTGCAAAACCCGCCAGTTGGTAACCTGATCTGGACATTCAATTACCAACGTCATTGCATTGGCTTGAGTTGTGACATACCAACGACAATTAGAGAGGAGATTCTGTAAGGTGCGATCGCATCCTTCATAAAAGTATTTACTTAGGGAATACTCTAATTGCTGTCTCAAGATAATGTCAGCCGAAGTTGGCTGCATGGGATGGGAATCATCTCCGCTAAAATCAAATCTGTGCCGATTCATCTCTGTTACAATCCTATTCAGGTTCCAATTGCCGTTGCATAAAGCACATCTTTATGTGTTTCTAAGAATTCCTGGGTTTCATCATCATAAAAAGCACCAATACCACTACATTGAATGCCTACATAATTACTACCCAAATAAATTCTTTGTCCTAAAAAACCAGCTATTTGCATTGCAGTTTGATAACTGGTGTATTCGGACACAAAAAACAAAACCACAGCACAATCTTTGGCAAGAGCTTGATTCACACACAAGTAACCAGTGTGTTCACTAAAGTCACCTGCTTTAACCAAATTCGCGCCTCTATATAACCCTGATTTCATCCCCTCGACTCGATGTATCACCGAGTAAGTTTCTATCTCCTCACCGCTTTCTGTTGGGATTGGCTGCTCTAGTAGTTGCAAGACATATAAGTAATGTTCTTGCGAAATGAACTCTTTCCGGAAACGTCTAATTGAACGTCTACTCCAGACAGTTTGGTAGAATTTATCCTGCTTAAAATCAAAGCAAGGCTGTTGTAATTGTTGCTGGTGACTTGGTTGCACAGATGTTGATTTGTAGCTATCTTCAATAAATTGATTAGCTTCAAAGTAATCTGTGCCACAAACAAAAGGAACTTTCAGCCTTAATTTTCTAATCTGTTTCTCGTGTATTTCGCCAGATATCGCACAACCAGTAATAAACTCCTTATTCTCAAACCCTAAATCTGTATTGAGAGTGAGTTTATCAAAATCAAAAACTAGCTGAATATCGCGGTTATGGAGATACGCTGAAGCAGCAACAGCACCTAAATGGTGTCCGCTATCTAATAAGCAATATCTCAAGCTCCTTTGTTTATATTTCCAGCTAGACCTATAATAAACAGAACTAATTAAAAAAATGAATCCAGTGATACATTTAGTCGGTATAACATAACTCTCTAAACCATCATCAATTAATTCATAGATGAGTGTTAGACAATTATTCTCAACTTCTAAATGATATATCCCATCTACTATTTCCGGCATTCCCCGAATCTGTACGTACACCTCAGTGGGGTACAGTGCGCCTGCTGACGGATTTACCCGGAGTTTGTAAGATACATTATTATATACCTTCTCAAAGGTGACAGCACTGGTTAACCAGATAAAAGAGTGAATCGGATTATCGAGATTTAATTTCACTCGACGATAAAACTTTGGATAAAATTTAAATGCCGATGGTTGAGTTGAGGCATCTAAATAATTTGGATCAAGCTGCACCGACAAGTAGGAATGCTTAGTAGCCTCATGGTAGGCTTTACCGAAAACATCACTTTGTGGCATTTTTCAGTAACCTTAGAACTTCTACATTGCTAGCAAAATCTATTGCCTGAAAATCATCCAAATTTTTTAAATATAAGTTAGGATGGTATTGTAAGAGCAACTTCACTATTTCTGTCTTACCTGCTGATGCGGCATACATTAAAACAGTAGCACCGTTATCATTTTGGTTATCGATATTAATTTTAGCTGCCAGTAACAGATGAATTAAATCATAATGATTGCCAAAACAAGCAAACCACAAAGCATTATTATTGTCGTTGTTTCTAGCGTTGATATCTACACCTAAATCAATTAATTCTTTGACGATAGCACCAACCCCTTCTCGTGTAGCTTTCATCAAAGCAGTATCGCCATTTTCACCAGGTTGTTCTAAATCTTCAGGATTGTATCCTTTTCCTATTAACCATTCTTGAGTGGCTGCACTCAAATTGAAATGACTTTTACGGTTCATCATTTATTGTTGTAACTCGGAAGAATTTACATGGAAAAGGTAATGGTGGACAATGCCCACCATTACTGAACACAATGCTATAGAATCCTAGTTATTAGAGTTGTAAAATCATACTCTAAACTGTAACTAGCTCTGGTTTATCAGCAAATAGTTCTCTAGCAGATTTGTCTGGTTTTGGTAAGCCATAAAAGCAGGCTTCTACTTCCAGTTCATCCACTAAATCCCAAGCTTCAATAGCTCGTTTGGAATCTGAGCCATAGTTAGCAGAAATTCCTCGCGCATCGGAGATAGCTTTGTGTAATTCTTTGCGTAAGAAAGTTAATTTTGGTTTAGGAATACAGTCGCCTTTGCTGACAATATCTGTAATGGAAATTACGCCAAGTAATTCACCTTTAATTACAGGCGCACACCACAGATTTGTAGTTGACAATAAACGAGCTACATATTCTACATCAAGATCAGGATCGACAGTGATGCAGGGTTTGCTCATAATTTCATAGACACGGACATTTTCTGAGTCTTTTCCATAAGCAATAACCTTACCTGCAATATCAGCCACAGTGACAATACCGTAAGCATCAGCACTATGACGAGGTTCGACAATCAAAGCACGCAGTCCTTTGAGCCTCATAAGTCTGACTGCTTCTGCTACACTCGCAGAACCGCGAATAGTAGCTACGTCTTGAGTCATAATTTGTTTAGCTCTCATAATTACTGCTCCTTATGTTTGCAAGGAAGGAAATTATTTCTAAACTGCTGTAATTTTGCCCAAACTGCTTTTGCAAAGCCTGCATAATTAGAGTAATAAAAGATGCTGGCAGAAAAACGTTTAAGGTAATTAGACACACCTAATGATAAGTATGAGACTTATGACAAACCCTAATAAATCTGGTTGTTTTTGTTTAAAGATTTCCGCAGCGTTCCGAGAGTATCATCTTGAAGATATATGACCATCTACCCAATTTCTAAGATTGACCAGTATTAAGGTAGGAATGTCTGAGATAACCCTGTAATCGCTTTTTGCTGAGGTCTAGGTTCACTAGCAACAATTTAGCTTACTTATATATTATCACTCTGATAAGCTTAGATTATGAATGTTTATAACGATCGCCGTGTACATTGATTAAATCCGCTTAAAAAATACTACAACAGCAGCTATTTTGACAGTTATCTTGTATGATGTCAGCTATCAAAATCCCCATAGATACCCGACTTCTTAAAGAAGTCGGGTATCTGGTTTTTGGTTTTGGTTTAAATTTATATTTATATCTATTGAAATAATTAAAAAAGTCTAAAGGGGTGATTTTATTTACCGTAAATGTTGGTATTCTGTTTCCTGTAAACAGGTAAGATTATAATATATGGAAGTTAGCGCACGTAATTTTCTGAAAACAACTGTCAAAAAAGTTGTGCCTGGTACAGTTAACACCGAAGTAACATTAGAACTAGCTCCTGGGGTAGAGATAGTTTCGATAATCACCAAATCATCAGCAGATAAACTCCAACTTGCTGAGGGTAAGCAAGCATACGCTTTAATTAAATCCTCAGATGTGATAGTTGCTGTTGATTAAACCAAAACTAATTCAGTGGCTTACCTTTATTCTCTAAATAGAGACGTTATATATTAAAGTCTCTATTTATTTTATTTTCTAATATTTTAATGATTTCAAGTACTCTAATACTGTAAGATAGAGTACTGATCAATGAAAATTTTTCTCAATTCAATCAATTATTAATTACACGAACGTAGATATTACGGGCAAGTTCTTTATCTATCTCTAAGAGAATGCTTCCTACTTGAATCATTAAAGTAGGAAATTCTTGCTCTATGGTGATAGTGACTCCGGTATTTAAGCCCAGAGACTGAAGTTTTTTGAGAATATTTTTATCTGGAATATTGCAGAACTTGACTATTCCGCGATCGCCTACTTTTAGCAATTGTAAAGAACTGCCATTTACAGTAAATGGAGTAAACATTGGTATTAATAAATTCTGATTGGATTTATATAAGAAATCAGGATGAACGATATCTTTCATCCTGATTCAAACTACGCTTGCATAAGCTGTAAATAGTAGCGACTACAGCAATAAGCTATTCTGCTTTTAAGTTGCATAATCCATCGTGAGGCCTGTTGACCGTTAACAGTCAACAGTCAACAGCCCTTATTAATAGTTATGCAATTTGGGCGTGCATTAGCTTAAATTAAGCAAGGTATGGTTCTTGGTGGGTCTTAATTGTGCAGTTGGAACGAGGGTAAGTAACACAAAGTAAAGCGAAGCCTTTACCCATTTGTTCATCATCTAAGAAGATTTGATCAGATTGGTCAACTTCACCTTCAACAACTTTGCCTACACAGCTAGAACAAGAACCAGAATGACAAGAGAAAGGTAACTCAATACCGTTTTCTTCTGCACCATCTAAAATTGTGGTTTCTTCATCAATTTCGATGGTGGTATCGATATTTTCTTTCTTGCTAATCAATCTAACTTGATAGGTAGCCATTTTCTGATTCTCCTCAAATTTATAGGATCGATAGATTTCTCGAAGTTAAATCTCCCTGAATTCTTCGAGAATTAAGCCGGAGTTGGAAACTGCATTTGATGGGAAGCAATTATCCATTTTGTTTACAGGAAGACTTGATGCGGTTAACAGTTAACTGTTAACTGATGTACTAGGCAATAATGACAAATTCTTTAGCTGCAAGGTACACCTTCAGGTGAGCAGTCACCTGCTTTGAAAGACTTTCCACAACCGCAAGTACTAGTAGCGTTGGGGTTAGTGAACTTAAAGCCACTTTCGACAAGACCTTCAACAAAATCGATGACAATTCCTTCTAACAAAGGTGCGCTTTTAGCATCGACGTAAACCAACACACTACCTTGTTGACTTACTAAATCATCTGGTTGCGGCTGACTGGTGACATCCATCAGATACTCATAGCCACTGCAACCACCATCTTTGACAGAGATGCGAATACCTTTTGTGGTTTCGTTAGCGTCCTTCGCAGAACCTCGCAGGAATGCTCGTAGACGAAATTCGGCCTTTTCTGTTAAAGTAACGGTCATCAAATCTCCTGATTAGTAGCGAATAGTTGTTGTGTTTTCAGGTGTGGTTTTTGTAGTGATGAGCAAAGCCATGTCTCCTGACAAGCTACCTTGCATCTACACAATCAGTAGTTTGATTGGTTCAGGGAATACAAGTAATATCAATTCAAAATTCAAAATTCAAAATTCAAAATTAAGAGTAGAAAATAAAATGAAACTTTCTTAATTAGGAATTAGGAATTAGGAATTGATACAAGCCATCACCTGTTAGATTGCATTTGTGTCAACTATGTGTGCAATTACTGCTGGTTTCCATTGAATTGGATTGTGCATATCTCCAAGGCGCATCATTACCGCACACTGCACAAGAGCGATCGCGGTACAAACGCCGCTTGGCAAATTCCATCCGATTCAAGTCAATTGTGAGTAATTGCGACAATAGCGGCTGGCTAAAACCAGTGATCAACTTAATTGCTTCCAACGCTGTTAGACAAGCTAGTGTCCCAGAGACAGCGCCTAAAACAGAAAAGCCACGGCGATCCCAGTCTGGTTTTTCGGGGAATATGCAGGACAAACAAGGAGTCACACCAGGGATAATTGTCGTCAGATAAGCTTCCATCCCGTCCATCGCTGCTTCCACCATTGGCTTACGCCAGCGCACACAAGCTGAGTTCAACAAATCACGCTCAGTAAAATTGTGCGCGCAGTCCAGCGCCATATCAGCAGACTGTACCAATGAATCTACGTTTTCCGAGGTGATATAGTCGTGAATTGTTTCTATCTGGATATCAGGATTAATTGCTTGTAGGGTTTCTTTGGCTTTGAATACCCTTGGTTTACCAACCCAATCATCCGTCATCAGAACCTGACGATTCATATCATCCAGTCGCAAATCACCGCCCCGGACGAGGATTAGTCGCCCAACGCCCGCTACTGCTAGGTAAAGCGCCGCCGTACCGCCTAATCCCCCCACACCTGTCACTAAAACTGTCGCTGACTTCAGGCGTTTTTGAGCCGCTTCGCCAAAATTAGGGAGCATCATTTGGCGGCTGTAACGTTCTAACTCGGTAGGCGTTAGGTTGATCACTTTATACCTCCTAATCAGACGATAGTTCTGTCAGCGTGATTACATTTTTTGGCTTATCCTTAAACACTTTGAACAACTTTTCTTGTTGTGGGGATGAGCCGAGGAATACTTGATAAGCTGATTGCAAAGCTAATGAATATTGATTTAACTTTTCTTCTGCACTTATGTCGGGATAATTAGTATCAATTTCGCTGATGAGTTGTGAGAATTTTTTCAAAATATGCAAACGATTAACATTGACAATTTTTGCATCGTAATCTAGCTCAAAGAATTTAAAATATTCTTCGGCATCTACGAGCTTCTTAAATTCTTCTAGGCTCTTAGTCATTTCGCGTTCTCCAATTTCTTCAACTCTTGCTTGAGTTCATCTAGCTGACGATAAATTTCATAAGTCGCAGCCGCAACGTCCATCAGTTGGGTGTAATCCGTTGGCAAACCTTCTGCTAAGTCGTGCAGATCCATTTTCATTTGCCCGGCTTTACTATTGAGGCGTTTAATTTTAGTTTGTATTTCCTCGATGGTTGTTTCTTCTATTTGCATGATGTTGAATAGTTTTTGAATGTCTCACGCAGAGGCGCAGAGACGCAGAGAGGAGGGAAAGAGAGTAACACTTTGCGTTCCTTTGCGTAAACCTCAGCGCTCCTCCGCGTTTAAAATTCCTCTTACAACTTACTTACTTCTTTATAGCGATTAGCTAAATCAACTCCTCTTTCGACATATCTATCGCCTTCTTCCGCCAGTTTCTCCAAGGAGTCAAAACCAAAACGATGAGCATCTCTTAAGGTTTTAACTGTGAGTATTAGACGACCAGAAAAAACTAACGCCCAGCCAAAACCTTCGTGGCTTAAGTCAAGTACAACTTGGGAGATTAAGCCTGTTTCTTGTTCAATTCTGGCAGCGATCGCCTTGAAGAAGGACATAATCCGTGATATGGTTACGGGGTCAACTTCTCCTTGCACGGAAATTTCCCGTTTCTTTTGTTTGGTGACAACAAAGCCTTTGAGGAGTAAATCATCAGACCAGCTACGATAAACTCCGTAAGCATCTTGTCCGCGAATTTGTAAGACTAATGCTTTCAAAAATGGGGAGGTAGAGACGACACTAGTAGCAGTGCCGTTGACGTTATTTTCTGGGGTCATACTGTTGCTTCGTCTTCAATTTCATCAGCAAAATTTTTGGTTTTTGGTTGCAATGCTTTCCGCAACCAAGGTGGAGGATTACCTTTAAGGGTTTCGACTAATTTATTCAGGAGTTCGCTGATTTTTTCTTCTTCCGATCGCGCCTTTACAGGAGTGACACCTTTTTTGATTAATTTGGCAGCAGCAGTCCCACCAATAGCGACGACATACACAATGGCACAGTCAGCTAATGCTGCTAGTTTTGGTGCAACTTTATCCTCGTTGCCATCTTCTTTGAGTTCGCCTTCAAAGTTCAATGTTTCTAAAAATTGATATCCTTCGGCGTTAATTTCGTAGACATCAATTTCTTTGGCAGAACCGAAATGCGAATTAATATGAATTCGGTCACTAGTCGTAAAGGCAATTTTCATTCTGATTGCTCCTGAATTGGGGATTGGGGACAAAAAAGTAAAAGGTAAAAAGTAAAAAGGTAAAAGATTTTTTCTTTTGACTTTTGCCTTTTGACTGTTGCCTTGGATTGGGGATAAGGGGTAATGGGGACAAATTAAATTCTCTTTTATTACTTATTGCCCATTACCCATTACCTATTACCCATGACCAGTTACAAAATTCTCATCAAAGTTCTTAACTCTCGCTTCTTCTGCATCTATAAATAGATTACCGATGCCAAACAAGACTTCCATTGAGCCGCGATAGCCGACTTTAGTGAAATGACCATTACCTAAGCGGTCATAAATGGGGATACCGAGACGATAATGAGGAATTGAAAGACGTTTGGCGATCGCTGCCAAGTTAGAATTACCAATTAACAGGTCAGATTCTACTGCCAGTTGTTCAAAGTCTTCTAAATCACCGATGGTTACGCTCTTTATGGGGAGTTGTTCTAGCAGGGGTGAGCGTGTGGTGGTGACGGCGGCGTGAATTTGTGTCCCCATCGATTGCAGAAATTTGACCATTGACCACAGCAGGTCTGGTTCTAGTGCCAAGGAGATGCGTTTTGCACCGAAGTAAAAGTGTGTGTCTAACATCGCATCTTGCAACTGGCGACGTTGACGGCAATACTTTTCTGGTACTGGGTTGCTGCTGAGAATTGCTAAGGCTTGGATAAATTCGTCTACGGGTTCTAAGCCAGTGAGTTCGCTAAAGACTTCGTAGGGGATGTTAAATCTGTCTTCTAGAATCCTCGCCGCACCGCGCATACTCTCACCCAAGGCGATGGTGAAAGCGGAACAACCGACTTCTTTTAGTTGTGTGACGGTTGTTCCACTGGTTGTCACCGAACTATATTCCTCATCTAGGTGTCCATCCAAGGAAGCACCAATATCAGGAACGAAGATAGGTACTAAACCAAAAGCGGTGACAATCTCTTTGATTTCTTGCAAATCTCCAGGGGTGAAAGCAGAACCAGCCAAAATTGTGACTTGTTCGCTTCTGGTGGTTCCGGGTTGAGGAATTTCTTTGACGATGCTTTCCACAGCCGCCGCAAATCCATCTTGCAACGCCCCTTTAAAATCTGGTGTAGGCGCGAATACAATTGGTAGGTGAGATATTTCCGGATGGCGATCGCGGATATCCTTAAGAAAGCGTTCAATATCATCGCCTCTGGTTTCCGTTAGTCCAGTGCTACACAGACCAATAATTTCTGGGCTGGACTTCTCCACCAAAGTGAGAATTGCTTGCTCAATGTTATCTTCACCACCCAAAATAGTAGTTACTTCCGTCATCGCCGTTGTCGCCAAGGGTATGGCTTCCCGAAAATGCCGGACTAACACCACTTTGGCAAAAGCTGTACAACCTTGGGAACCGTGAAACAGAGGAATCATCCCCTTCAATCCTAAAAAGGCTAGAGAAGCGCCCAAAGCTTGACTTTGCTTGAGAGGATTGACTGCTACTGATTTATTGGGGAGCGTAACGATCGCCATCAGATTAACTCCTCTATAGATGCCAAGATATGATCGTGATTACTTGTATATTCATGAGCCAATATCCCCATATCTTCATCCCAAGGCGCAGGCTTACGAATTTGTTCCCAAATCGGGCTGTAGAGGGCTTCGTACAATTCCCGCGCCATCTCAATCATGCCCACATAACCAGCATAAGGATGATGGCGTTCTTGGTTGATATCAAGGAAAGGAATCCGGGCTTTGAGGGCGGTGTATTGGTTACGACCACCAGCAATTAACATATCAGCTTGTGTATCTTTTACCAGTTGCAGGAGTTCTTTGGCGTTGCCTTTTTCGAGCATGATGCCATCAGCACCCAACAACCGTTTGATTTTAGCCTTATCTTCTTCTGTACTCTTGCGGGTACTGGTAGCCACTACTTCAATACCCAAGTCCTTCGCCGCCGAGATAATCGACCAACTCTTGACACCACCGGTATAGAGTACGACTCGCTTACCTTTAAGACGAGCGCGATAGGGAGCCAGTGCCAAATCTAGAGCCGCCGTTTCCTCTGCAATCAGCTTTTCTGTGCGCGCTTGCAAATCAGGATCGCCCAATTTGGCGGCAATATTCCGCAAACACCGATTCATATCATCGATGCCATAAAAAGATTCTTCAATGTAGGGGATGCCGTATTTTTCCTCCATCTTTCTCGCCATATTGAGCAACGCCCGTGAACAGATCATCACATTCAGCTTGGCGCGGTGTGCATAGCGGATTTCTTCAAACCGAGCATCGCCTGTGATTTTCGATAGGACGCGAATACCCAATTTTTCTAGTAACGGCAGGACTCCCCACATTTCCCCGGCGATGTTATATTCGCCGATTAAGTTTATATCATAGGGTGTGGTGTACTCCGGTTCTGCTGTACCGACAACATAATCTAATAAAGATTCACCACCAAAACGGTTGCCTAAGTTCTTACTGCCGATGAAACCAGGAGCGATTACTGGGATTACAGGAGTGCCAATTTTCTCCGCCGCAGTTTTGCAGACAGCATCAATATCATCACCAATCAACGCCGTCACACAAGTAGCATAGACAAATACCGCCGATGGATTGTAACGTTTGTGAATTTCTAGAATTGCCTTATAGAGTTTCTTCTCACCACCGAAAATTACATCATTTTCTGACATATCGGTAGTAAAGCCCATTTTGTAAAGCTGGGGGCCGGAAGAGAGACTACCACGACTACCCCAAGAATTACCAGCACAGGCGATGGGGCCATGCACCAAATGAGCCGCATCCACAATCGGAACCAGGGAAATCATCGCCCCATCAAATGCACAGCCCCCTTGAGCCGCCCCAGGTTGCGCTTGTTGTGAACAAGACTTATTCTTCTTCTCACCATGCTTGTGCTGGTTATGCTCACATCCCGACTCATTCAGTAGCTCGTTGATTTTGCCTTGGGTGTTCTTCATCTCTCTTCTCGCACGCGATCGACGTTGTTAATTGTCAGTTATCAGTAAATAGTGAAATAATCAGCCAATTCACCGATAACTGTTTTTAATAAACTTCTTGCAAAAATCTTCTTTCATCACGCGAAATACACAAAAATTCCTCCGCCTACTCCGCGTTAAACTCCGCGATACTTTGCGTTTAAAAAACTGACAAAATCATCAACGGTAGCATTTTCATAAACAGACCTTTGCAAGAAATACGGTCAATTAGGTAACACAAAAAGCAAGAGAAAATTCTTTCCCTAGCCCCTAGTTCCTAACTTCTAACCTCTAGCAAATGTACTTCGTTACATCCTCTCCACATTCATCAGCCAGGTAAGATAAAGCGCGAAAACGCAACCCGACAAATTCGTCATACAAAGGATTGAGTTTACACAATGCTGGAATATGGATAGTCCGCCCAAATAAATTAATGTCTCGCTCAAAAGGACAACAGCAAGGAATTACCTGACAAACAAGATGAGCGAAACGAGCATTTTTAACCGGAAAATTATCAACCCAACCACGCAAAGGACGAAGCACATCAAATGCACCTGGTTTCTTATAGTTTGGTGGATGGAAATTAGGATGATGCTGATGAGTGTGAGTTGATGACATACTAAGGAACTTGAGGTGAATAGAGTATTAGATATTGGGTACTGGGGACTGGGAACACGGGACTGGGAAGATAATATTCCTAGTACCCAATAACCCAATCCCCAGTCCCTAAGTTCTACCTTTCAATGGCACGCTGCATTAATTTCTAGCGAATCAAGTCGAAGGAGATATCGGTCTTACCAGTGATGTTGGTGCTGCGATCCATTTCATCCAACAGGGTGTTAACAACCCAGTTGAGGATATTTAGACCACCTTGGTAGCCAAGGGTAGAATAACGGTGTAAGTGGTGGCGATCGAAGAGAGGATAACCAATCCGCACCATTGGGATCTTGGTATCGCGCCACAGGTACTTACCGTAGGAGTTACCGATGAAGAAGTCTACAGGCTCGGTGAACAACAAACTGCGGAAGTGCCACAAGTCTTTTTGAATCCAAACTTTAGCTTCTTTACCAAATGGGCTAGCGGCGAGGATAGCTTCCATTTCTTTCTTGAAGGTATCGTCACCGTTGTTGCAGAGGATGTGTACTGGTTCAGCACCCATTTCTAGCAAGAAGCTGGTGATGGAGATGATCAAATCGGGGTCGCCGTAGATAGCGAACTTCTTACCATGAATCCAAGCGTAGGAGTCAGTGATAGCATCAACTAAACGACCGCGTTCGATTTCCAATTCTTCAGGAATAGCCTTACCGGTCAATTCAGAAACAGCAGTCAAGAACTCGTCAGTACCCTTAACACCGAAGGGGCGCAATACTTGTGTTTCTTGCTTCCACTGGGTTTTGATGTATTCGCGGGTCTTAGGTGTGGTGTAAGCTTGGAGAGCAACAGTTGCTTTAGCGTTGATAGAATCAGCCGCATCTTCCAACTTGGTACCACCTGGGTACATTTCGTACTCACCAGTGTTTGGTGAATCAAAGTAGTCGCTGCTGTCAGACAGGATGGTGTAGTCAACACCCATTACACCCATCATCCGCTTCAATTCGCGATTGTTACCTACATAGGTATCAAAACCAGGAATGAAGTTAATTTTGCCGTTGCTGGTAGCTTTCTTCTTACCTTCTGTCAAGTTAGACAGAATACCCTTCATCATATTGTCGTAGCCAGTGATGTGGGAACCAACAAAGCTAGGTGTGTGAGCAAAAGGTACGGGGAAATCTTGAGGAATAGAACCAGCGTTCTTGGAGTTAGTGATGAACGCGCCTAAGTCGTCACCGATAACTTCCGCCATACAGGTGGTGCAAACAGCAATCATCTTAGGCTTGTACAGTTGGTATGAAACCTGCATACCTTCGATCATGTTGTTCAAACCACCGAATACTGCTGCGTCTTCTGTCATGGAAGAAGATACTGCGGAGCAAGGCTCTTTGTAGTGACGGCTGAGGTGTGTACGGAAGTAAGCAACGCAACCTTGAGAACCTTGTACGAAGGGAAGAGTACCTTCAAAACCCAAAGCAGCGAACATCGCGCCTACAGGTTGGCAACCTTTAGCAGGGTTAACGGTTAAAGCTTCACGAGCGAAGTTCTTTTCCCGGTAGTCCCAAGATTTTGTCCATTCAGACACTCTTTCAACTTCTTCAGGAGAGTGAGCGCCTTCAAAGTTCTTTCTCTTGTTTTCAAATAGCTCGGTGTATTCTGGCTGTTTGAACAGATCAACGTGGTCTACAATTCTTTCTGGATTCTGAGGCATTGTTGTATCTCTCTACGCTTGCTGGTTGGTTTGTAAGTGATGAGTGAGGATAGCCTGGGGGGTTCACTCCCCCTCAAGGTAGTAACGAGTGATGAATCATGAATAATGAATAAAAATCTTCATCCAGCATTCAGCATTCACCATTCTTCCCTGGGTTCCTGGGGCAACAACCCCAGGCTATCCCTCTATTTACCTGGAATTAGGCAGCAGCCTTAGCCTTTGTAGCAGCTTTCTTCCAAGGAGCGCCAATCAAGCTCCAAGTTGGGCTGTTGAGGGCTAAATCCATGTCACGGGCGAAGATAGCGAATCCGTCATAACCGTGATAAGGGCCGGAGTAATCCTTTTTGTGGTTTAATAGCTTTTGACAGCTTAATGTTTGCACTGAGCAGTGTTAGTGATGAACATTGTTTGCTGATAACACATTAATTTTTAGGCTAAATATAGGCTAATACCACAGTGATGCAAAATCAGGGTGAAGACAAATATCAACAAGCCTTTGCAGACTTAGAGCCACTTTCATCTACCGACGGCAGTTTTCTCGGCTCAAGTCTGCAAGCACAGCAGCAAAGAGAACACATGAGAACAAAAGTACTACAAGACCTAGACAAGGTAAATCTGCGTTTGAAGTCTGCAAAAACCAAAGTCTCCATTCGAGAATCTAACGGAAGTCTGCAATTACGAGCAACCTTACCAATTAAACCAGGAGACAAGGACACCAACGGTACAGGCAGAAAGCAATACAATCTCAGCTTGAATATTCCTGCAAACTTGGACGGACTGAAGACGGCTGAGGAAGAAGCTTACGAATTAGGTAAGTTAATTGCTCGCAAAACCTTTGAATGGAACGATAAATATTTAGGCAAAGAAGCCACTAAAAAAGATTCACAAACCATAGGTGATTTACTAGAAAAATTCGCCGAAGAATATTTTAAAACCCATAAACGCACCACCAAAAGCGAACATACTTTTTTTTACTATTTTTCCCGCACCCAGCGATACACCAACCCCAAAGATTTAGCAACGGCGGAAAATTTCATCAATTCAATTGAACAAATTGATAAAGAATGGGCGAGATATAATGCAGCCAGAGCCATATCTGCATTTTGCCAAACATTCAATATAGAAATTGATTTGTCTCAGTATTCCAAAATGCCCGATCGCAGTTCTCGCAACATCCCCACGGATGCAGAAATATTATCAGGAATTACCAGGTTTGAAGATTATTTAACTACTAGAGGTAATCAAGTTAATCAAGATGTAAAAGATAGCTGGCAACTGTGGCGTTGGACGTATGGAATGTTAGCTGTATTTGGTTTACGCCCCAGGGAAATTTTCATTAACCCTAATATTAATTGGTGGTTAAGCAAAGAGAATATAGACTTGACATGGAAGGTAGACAAAGAATGTAAAACTGGGGAAAGACAAGCATTACCTTTACATAAAGAATGGATTGATGAATTTGATTTAAGAAACCCTAAATATTTAGAAATGCTGGCGACAGCAATTAGTAAAAAAGATAAAACAAATCATGCTGAAATAACAGCCTTAACTCAGCGTATTAGTTGGTGGTTTCGGAAAGTCGAATTAGATTTTAAACCCTATGATTTACGTCACGCCTGGGCAATTCGAGCGCATATTTTAGGCATACCAATCAAAGCGGCGGCGGATAATTTAGGGCATAGTGTGCAAGTTCACACCCAAACCTATCAGCGTTGGTTTTCGCTAGATATGCGGAAGTTAGCTATTAATCAGGCGTTGACTAAGAGGAATGAGTTTGAGGTGGTTAGAGAAGAGAATGCTAGGTTGAAGATGGAAAATGAGAAGTTGAAGTTGGAGATTGAGAAATTGAAGATGGAGTTGGTTTATAAGCGTAGTTAAATTTATTGCATGAATAATAATAATTGTATGCACTAGAATAAAAGTTGAAAAATACTCCATAAGGCAGAATTTTTGGCTATGGTTATCAAGACAAACTTGTACGGTCATCCACACCAATATGAATTGCAATCTTCGAGAGTGAGCTTCTACAAACGTGCTAAATTATACGAAAACCTTTGTTCTATTCAACATGAATGAGTTTTATTTGCGGAAAGTCCAACCAAGTATAAACCTGGGCGATATTTCGGAAAATATCAAAAAAGGTATGAATACGCGATTTGGCTATGCCAGCGTCATGTTACAGAGTCTTAAAGAAGAAATTGGTGAATTTGAAAGCAGTCTAAACTCTAATGAAGAAATAGGTGCATACTTCATCTCGACTGCTGGTGGAATACGTTTACGTATTGAATCGATTACATATCGAGATCCTTACTATATAGTTTTTACAGGAATTACTGATCAGGGTGATAAAGCAAAACTTGTGCAGCACGTCACACAAACCAGCATTCTGTTTGTCCCCATAAAAGTGATGCCTGAAGAAAACCGAGAGCCAAGACGCTTTGGATTCAGTATTGCAGAGGGTGATGAGTTATAATGTTACCCAACACTAGGCCTGTAGATGATCCGGTTTCTCTCTGGAATATGCAGCAGTATTTGCTAACTGAAGCAGAACAATTACTTGGGAGTCGTGATCCAACGAAGATAATTTATCGACCCACATTTCACCCAAATGGGCCATTTCTGCGAAACACACCAAATTTAGATGGTGCGTTTGCACAGATGAGTTTTAACGCAAGGGATTATTGGCCAACAGTTGTGTATGAACTGGCTCATGAAACCGTACATTTGCTTAATCCAACAGTTGGTCACACCAATTGGTTTGAAGAAGGTGTTGCTGTGGAATTCTCCATATATGCACAGTCCTTATTTAAATTACCGTCATACCAACCGCAAACTGGGGCTTATTTAGAAGCACTGCAACTTGTCCGATCTCTACCTAATAACCCATTCATATCTGCGAAAAAGATCAGGGCAAAAATTGGCGCATTAAATACCTTGAATATAAGTAGAATCCAAGATACGTTCCCTAAAATTTGCCCTAGTCTCGCAAAAAAGCTGTGTGAACAATTTTTACCTTAGTAGCAAGTAGGCTGCGTCAGCAAGTCAGTAGGTAGGGTGCGTCAGCATAGATTCATTTTCGTGATGAAATTATCCACTCAAGCTGACGCACCCTACAATATATGGGTTATTCTCGACCAATGTTGCCAGGGATATTTGGGGTTTGAACTGTCCCCCAATCTTCTGGATAAATCCCTTGTTTAACAAAACGGTGAAAACTTGAATATTGCCATTCTTTGGGAGATTGACATAAACCATGTTTGACAGGATTGTAATGAATATAATCGCAATGGTTAGCAAAATCTTTTTCATCTCTAATTAAATGTTCCCAATATCGCCTTTGCCATAAATTACTTTCTTGGCGTTTTTGGCGAGATTCACTAATCTCTGCTGTTATATTTAACTGTTCTGCACAAGTTTGGGTAACAAAGCTTTTAATCAATCGCCAACGGATTGCATAATTACTATGATTTTCTGGTAAAGTCCAGATACAATGAATATGTTCTGGCAGAAGAGCGATCGCATCCAGAGAGAAAGGATAAAGTTGCTGAACTCGCCTAATGGCATTTCTCAAATTTTCTCTTCCTATATCGCTACATAACCAAGGGATTCTTTGGTAAGTTACCTGTGTAAAAAAGAAAGTACCCCCAGAGGCTATAACTCTGCGATAATTAGACATAGTTCAGTATATTATCTCAGTATTATTTCATTTTAAGCGCAAAAATTTTAACTTCCACAAATTTAGGGTGCGTCAGCCTGGGTATACTATTTCATCACGAATATCAATTAATGCTAACGCACCCTACAGTATAATTTTTGGGAAAAGAGCGTTAGCATAGCTTGCCGTAGTTATACATGATAAGGATAAAATTGCAGGTGGATGGAGAGGCGATCGCATCTCATTCAACTCATACCGCACAGTAGTCTGGCTACAATGAAAGAGTTTAAAAATACGTGAATTACCAGAACCGGATTTAGTAGCTCAAGGTGAACATCCTTTAGCGAAGTTTGCTGGAATCTTGAGTGATGCTGAAGCTAAAGAATTACAGCAGGCGATCGCCTAAGAGTTTGAGCAGGTAGATATTAATGAATGGTAAGGTAGGGTTGGATAATTTTGTCGCAGTGCATTTTTTTTAGGTTAAACTTCAGGGTATAAATTTACAGAAATATATGTTTGAAAATTCTTAAAATCTTGATCGGTTGTCAAAATGTACCAACCACGACTATGAGCCACTGATCAGAGTAAAAAATCAGTGTTAGCTCCTTGTATCCCCTTGCTGCGACAAGTATTGTAAAATTCAGCAGCTAATTCGTAGTCTTTAATAGTTAGCTCCAAATCAGGAAAAGCACGGAGGGAGTCTCGAAGTCGAGTAAACTGTTCAGTAGTACGAATACCGGAAAGCACTTCTTGCCTGACAGGCCCTAGCAAGACGACTCGATCATTGGCAATTAACTCACGTAACTGATTGACAACAGGTAAAGCTTGTTCTGAAGTACTGCGTCGCAATGCTAACGACCATACAGATGTGTCTATAACAACTTTCATTGCTTGTGTCGCTGCTGTTTGTAATTGTAATCATCGTCGTAGTCAATTGTCCCAAACAAGTCCAATATTTTCATTTGCTGACGACGTTGTACATATTCACGTAAGGCTTGTTCGACTACATCATGTTCGGTTTGTTGATTACTAAGAGCTAGGGCTTCTTGAATTAATACTTCGTCAATTTGGAGATTAACTGTCATACACTTCAATTTCGGTTGCCTCTTGAGGTAAATCCTATACCTATTATATTAATTTACGCTTATATTGGCTCTAGGACAAAAATAACATTTTGTCACAAATTGAGTTGCTATTTTACGCTGAAAATAAAATGCGGCAGTACAAAAGAAAGTAGCTATAGCTATCATATTCCTCTCAATATTAAGAATACTGTGATATTACGTAGGTGCGTTTTCCGTTCTCCTGATTACAATTGTGAGATTATTTATCTTTTTATATTGGACAAGGGAGAAAACTGTTAAATGGCTCTTACGGAAAAGATTATTGAATTAGTCCTTGATAAAGTTTTGCTTGGTGGCATTGTTTTGGTAGCAGGCCACTGGCTTAACAAAAGGTTTGAGATATTTAAGAATGAAACTAATGAGAAGTACTACCAAAGGCAGCTAATTGCTGAACTAGAAAATCAACAGAAGCAACAAGTTTCTGAGCTAGAAAATCAAATTGCTATAGCTCGGTATAACGCAGAGATTGAGTTTATAGAAAGACAAATATCTGAGTTTTACTGGCCTATATTCTTGAGGCTAGAGAAAGATAATGTCATGTGGAAGCGGATCAAGTCTTTAAGTCCTGAACAAAATGTTTTACCGGAAGCGGCGAGTGACGCTATAGAAAAAGAATTTATCCTGAAAAATCATCAAGAAATGGTGGAAATTATAGAGTCGAAAATTCATTTAGCGGAAAATGCGAATAATAGCAAAGACTTGATTAATGAACTATTGAAATATATCAAGCACGTCGCGGTATACAAAACAATTCGTTCTGTCAAAGAAATGCAAACAATTAATCCAGTTGATTTAAATGAGCCTTTTCCTGATAAGCTTTTTCCCATGATTGAAAATAACTTTCGGGAATTGCAGAATAGGTATGAGTATCTTAAGAATATTAAATTTGGAGAACTCAAGAAATGAATCAATTCAAAATTCAAAATAAAAACTATATTCCCTTGTGGGTGGAGTTTTTGTCAGTGGCATGGTTCATAGCGCGATCGCCTACAACCAACCAGATGTCATTGCCTAACTCGTGTCTTTAGGAATTTTGGTAGTCTTTATTCTTATACAAGTATCAGAAAAGCTACTAATATTATGTAATTACCGTAATAATTACTTGCAAAATTTATTATTTGTTACAAAATCAAGCATTTATACTGGCAAAAACGCCTTTAATTTAACAATATGCAAATACGCTTCTTTGCTACCAACCGCGATCGCCAAAATCTAGGTCTCAATGTTGACCGTGATACACGCATTAAATTACTTAAACTTGGTTATCACTGGGTTGATATGAAAAAATATATGGCTCACTATTTGGCGACTACTGATCCTTCAACTATGCCACCCGGAGTGATTATTGAAGATTCTGATGAGACTGTATTTAACAAGTTTCTCCAAAAAGAAGCCGTAAAACACATTATCATTGGCACTCATGGTTACAATGTTCCCTTTCATGGAGCATTAACTTCTTTTTCGATTTTGGCAGACACCCTTAAAGGAGCCTTAAAAAAACACAATTTTACTTTGATTGCTGATCCAGAAGAAAAGGTAAACCTAGATGATGCTAGCCAAAACCTGATTGCCTTTGTCGGATTTTCCTGGCCTTCCAATGGCAAGGTTTTAGATTACAATTCTGATCGTACTGAATGTGTGCAATCTGCACCTGCTTTAGCTAACCTGATCAGTTATATTCGCAAAAAGAAAGCAGACATTAAAATTTATGTTATTGCTCATAGTATGGGTAATTACCTTGTTTGCCATATGTTGGAACAGCTAGTTAACCAAGCCTTTGAGCCAACCGAATTGAATGAGGAGATTAAAAACGAATTAAAACGAAAAGATAGAGGTGGAGAAAATGCCTTTTTTGTCGATCGCTATTTCATGTTAGCTCCTGATGTGGAACGTCGGGAAGTGACCAAGTGCGATCTAGGAGGATCAGAATATACAGGCCCGTTTTACTCTGGTCTAGAGCATTTAGTTCAAGAAAGTCATGTGTTCTACTCTCGCTACGATAATGCTCTCAAAGCCTCCGTAGTGGAAAAAGATGCCATCCGTGAGTCATTGCAGAAAGGATTCGAGTTATTTGCTGGCCCAGACTTGCAAAAACGTTGGGAGAGTAGCCTTGGTCTAAATCCCTTACCAGCCTTAGCCCCCAATAATGTCTACGGTCATAATGCAACTGTACTGACTAATCGACAAATCGACCACGGAGACTATTTTGATGCTCCCGCCATCATAGACCAGATTGCCAGTATCATCGCTGAAGCAAATACTAGTATTATCCCTGACATTCCCTGGAGTTTTTCTGAGTCCAGCGATCGCCCTTTATAGCTGTAGCCAGATATATTAGGACATCAAGCTAAGATAAAACCCTGGCAATAAAAGCCTTTCAAGTCTGTCAACAGTCAACAATCAGCAGTCAACAGCTATAGTAGAGTAAAGTTTGAGAACTGACCACTGACAAAACTCTACCCACAAGGGGATAGAGTTTTTATTTTATGCGATCGCCTTCATTTACTGGCCATTTCAAACACGTCAAGAAACTTAGCTAAGCCTAAAGATCCAATTTGCTACTATAAAAAAAATCGAGAATTGCCTACAATCCAAATTAGGCAATAAACTCTGATCGGAGACCATCGCCAGAATAGCAGATTTGCAAAAACACTATGGCAAAGCGCAAGAAAAGCAATCTCCAGTGGATTAAAGAAACTCTCGACTTAAAACCAGACCATCGCTGGGAAGCGCCAGATGGCTACAGAATATTTGTAGCTAATCGCGGTGCTGTTCGCTTCAATGTCCCCCAAGATTGGTTTTTTGAGCCACAAGAAAAATCCTTCAAGTTCAGCGATAAAAAACCACCCAAAGATGACTGTGCGCTGGAAGTGTCTTTTAATCAACTTCCACCCAACGACTGGAGCCTGTTTCCCCTCAAATCCACCTTGAGGAAAGTAGTAGAAGACGACGGCCGTGATGTGATTGAGAAAGGAGAAATCATTAGCCTCAAGCGCCAAACTGCCAAAATTGTCTGGACGGAACTCAAATTTATCGATACTCAGGAAGAACCACGGGAAGCCTTTTCGCGGATTTGTATTGGTTTGGGGTCAAATGTGCAATGTTTGATTACATTCGAGTTTTGGGCAGATCAAGCAGCGCAAATGACCCCTGTTTGGGATGAAGTCATGCGTAGTCTTACACTAGGTTTATACATCCGTGACCCAAGGACTGGTTTAGCTTTCCCCGACTAAGCCACAGCAAAAATTTTATCCATATTCCTCAGTTAGACGAAACTACTTAAATTAAACCTTGAAGCGTAAATACGCAAGTAATCTGCAATGTCTACCAGTTTTAACATGATCTTCGTGGTGTCCTGTAGGCATCACTAAAATTTAGACAGGCGTATTCATAAGCTTTGAGGCTAATCAAGTTAGTATTGATTAAGCCTTAGAATACTAATTATTGAGCATAGAGGTGAAATAACTTATGACTCTATCTGAGATACTTCCTGCTGTTCGGAGACTTTCCGCAACAGAAAAACTCAAATTGATTCGGATTTTAGCAGAAGATTTGGAGGTAGCTGAGGATATCTCACCATTAGAACCTTTCAAAACTTATGACCTAGCAACTCCATATAATAGCTTTGGGGCTGGTGCAATTTTGATGGATGCACTCAAGCAATCCAATGTAGATCATTAATGACATATGCGATTTAAGTATTCAACTCTTAGCCCGACCCAAAACGAGTTTGATAGTTTACCAAGAATTCCACTGGTATTACGGCGAGACGATCAGAGTGTTGAAACAATTGGGTTAGTAGATAGTGGGGCTACAGTTAATGTTTTACCCTATGAGTTGGGTCTTCAATTGGGATTTGCTTGGGAAGATCGCCAAGCTATCATTCAATTAGCCGGAAACCTTAGCAACCAGACAGCTATACCTTTATCTGCATCTACTGAAATTGCAGATTTTCCAGCAGTCAAATTAGTGTTTGTATGGGTGCGTAGTCCAAATGTACCGCTAATTCTCGGTCAAACCAACTTTTTTCTTGAGTTCGATGTTTGCTTTTATCGTTCCCAGCTTGAGTTTGAAGTCAAACCAAAATCCTCAACAGCAAGTTAATAAGGCTTTGTTTTGAAGTGATGGCGATCGCTAACTTTAGCCATTAGTGCGTTAGCGGAGCTTACTGTAGGTATCGCCAGCCTATTAAGCTAATTCAATCATATTTGTGGGGTGCGTTAGCGTAGTTTACCGCAGGTATCGCCTACAACGTGTATTTTGTGCCTTGGCGTAGCTTACTGTAGCGATCACTAACTTTAGCTATGAATGCGATCGCTCTATCCCGTAAATTAGTTTTATTAACATTTTGAGTATTAAGTGTGATCGCCTACGATAGTTGCTTGGTGTCATTGCTAGAATCTTACTAATTCAGAATCCTGTTAAAATCTGCGTTTATTCGCGTATTGACACAAATGGTATACCAAGAGTGGCGTTTCTATGTTTTGTGTACTATTATCTGTACTATAATTCGTTTTTGGTAGTAAAGCATGAAAGAAGACTGGGACTTACTTCGTTGGATTTTGAATGAAGCAGAATTATGTGATAGTGGCTATCCAATAATTCTTACGCAAGGAATTTATAACGGCTCTCACCACAAACTTGATATTGGTGAAAGAGATTTTTTTAAAGTATGTCAACATATACGTCTACTTGATGATGCTGGTCTAGCTAAAGTTAGAGTTCTTGGTGGCAATCACTTGAGTGTAGCTGGGGTTGCTATTGATCGTCTAACAATTTCAGGTCATGGCTTTATAGAAGTAGCACGAGATGAAAATCAGGGCAAACGCATCTAAATATAGTACAAGAATACTAAGCAAGGGATAAAGGCAGGCATATCTAACGGCAAGGTTCTGTCTAAGTAGGTGGTATAGAGGATAAGTAG
>NZ_JACJQL010000042.1 GCF_014696625.1 Nostoc parmelioides FACHB-3921 | reverse complement strand
ATCCTTAAACCGTGATTTTTACGTTCAGCAATGATAACTATCTTATCTCAGTTATATCTCCTATAATCCCTTCACAGTAAGCTTTTTATCTTTTGTAGACAAGTCTAATGTAATTGCTTGGTATTAACAACTGCATTAAAGACTTTTTGATCATGTTTACAACTAATAAATTAAGCAAAACCTTTGCTTGTGCATCGGTAACACTTGGTGTTGCGATTGGTGCAAGTATGGCTGCTTCTCCCGCTCAAGCTGGAACTCTTAACTGGAATGATGGAACTAGCAACTTTTTTGAACAGGTAAGTCCTGTTCTTGGGGATACTTTTTCCGTCACTTTCTCTCCTGCATCACTTGGAGGATTTGCATCTATTTTTCAAGCCAATGGTGAGTTTGCATCAGCTTTCTCAGCAATTCCTCCCAACCCTCCTGTGTTTAGGTCAATTCTGCCACCAGACTCTGCGGTGGGAAACTTTTTGTATGCGGGTACTAGTGGTGCGAAGTTTATCTACAAACTTACCAATGATTTAGTGTTTCAGTTCGATGCCGACAATGATAGCGTTTTTAATCCGCTTCAAGATGTGAGCGTGAAATATGCAAAAGACTCTGAATTTCTAGGTACTTTTGCTGGTGGAGGTGTGGCATTTGAGTTAGACTCCAAGGCTCCGGCTTCATTGGTTACCATTAAGGGAGTCAATTACAATCCATCTAGACTTCAATTAGGTTTTCAGGATCTTCCAGGAGGACAAGGAGGGGGATATAGCGGTGTAGCTCAAGTTTCTACTCCCGAACCTGCGTCTATTCTAGGGTTTATCGCCCTTGCTGGCTTAGGACTTGTATCTAAGGTCAGAAAAGAAAAAACACAGTCACTGGCGTGTGCAAGACACCAGTAACTGTTTCGTTAACTAAGTATGACTAAAAGTTAGAGCTAGCAAGCATCTAGCTTTTAGCTAACTATATACCTAAGTCATGATAACACTTTCAAGAGTTAGCAAGGACATAATTATGTACCCCTAGCTCTTGATATTTTTCCATAATTTTTGTAAAGCAGATATGGCTATAGGGACGTACTTTTGTACGTCCCTACTAAGATGAGCTGTTCTTGCTTTAATTTGCACATATTTTTGTGTTGACTGTTGACCGTTAAGCGTTAACTGTCAACTTCTCATTAAAATTAAGTTTGTGTGGCAAATCATTCCAAGACAGTGAATCTTGGACAATTTCCTGACTTAAATCTAACCAACCTTGCTCATTGCATAAAGCCAACAAATCATTAATTACTGTGTACCAAAGCAGAGGTGCATCAGCACGTCCTTGGGCAAGAAACTGAGCAGCTTGTGTGAGAAAAGTGGTGATATCTTGCTCCACAAATGCCTGTTTTATGGAAAACCAAGCATAGGAACGCGGGTAACGCGATTTTTCAGGGTGAACTGATAACTGTAGATAATCTGCCGCAATTGTTAACAAATTAGCTACTTGCTGGCGGTCTTGACCTGCCAAAATTAAAGCAACTTCACCAGTAATTTGGGCAAACATAACAGAGACAAACTCAGGAGGTTGGCGTGCTATGCGTTCAAAACCCCAAGGATGGGGAGTAGGTAAAGTCTGCAATTGTCCATCAAGATAGGCAAGAAGTTGAGCAGCAAGTGCGATCGCTCCTGTAAAATTTAATCGTCGTGCTTCTGTCCGCACCAAATTATGTAAAAGTTGGATACGCTGCATCAGGAGAATATCATAACCATATTCTTCCTCTAAAACCGCACTTAATCTTAAAGCCTCCTCAGTACGACTGTAAACTTGGTCAAAATCCTGATGACAATAATCAAGATAAGCTGCTGATTGTTCTAAAAATGACTGATGTAGTAGCTTAGACTCCCGTGACAGTGTAGCCATTTGTAGAGGCTTACGCGCTTCCTCAAATAACTGCGCGGCTGTTGTTAGTTGGCGGTGGCGAGCAGCTACCATCCCTTGACTACGAGCGTTACTGTAGCGACGCAGCAATAATTGCTCTTGCAAGGGTAAACGTTTTGCCATCAAGGCTTCTAGTTTTTCGCTAAATAAATCACCACTACCTGCGGGTATATTCATAGTTGCAGTACACCCCCGGCGATAACTTTCCGTGATGTCTGCTAGGAGTTGACTAGAAGTATCAAGCATAAACTAAAGCCTCCTTGTTAGCTTCTGCTTCTTCAATCCGAGATAACGCATAGGTAAGTAATAAACGTTGCTCAATGTTATGTTTAGCACTGGGGCATGGTTCAATACCTTCTAACCAACTCTTTGGACAAGAACCACCGCAAACAGGTAACATGGGGCAAGTAGAACAGGGATATGCACCTTGACGCACTTTATCATTGAAACTAGCTAAACGTTCCCTTTTACCAGGCATCTGTTTACCAGATAAATGATCAATGGCATATTCATTAGGTGTGCCGTATGTAGGAACATAAGACACTTCTGTACAATTAAAAATGTTGCCATAGGCATCAACTAATTCCGAATGGGGCATTACAGCCATACAAACTAGAGGTTTGCGCTCTGGTAATAAACCAACGTTGAAACCTAACTCAATCATTTCCCCAAACCAAGTTATTTCCCAATCAGCAAATTCCTGTTTAGATAAGGAACGAGTATGAGCATCATTGCCCCAAGAATGAATTGGTGCTACATAAAAGCTAATCTTGTCTTGTATCTCTGCTTCAGCTAATTTTTGTAGCAACAAAGAAACAGATTCATAATTTTGATAGTCAACATTACAACGAATATTAATTTGTACATCCAAATCTTGCCGATGAGCTAGGGCTGTAACATTAGCGAAAATTTTCTCAAAAGTAGGTAAACCATTTTTCTGCATCCGCCGAGCATCATGATATTCACCAGTACCATCAAGAGTAATTTCAATAGAATTTACGCCTAATTCTTGAACAATTTCCGTTGCTACTTGATGTGTTAAAGCTAAACCATTGGTGACAATTTTCGCATGATAACTACAACCAAAACTCGCCGCAAGAGCCTGTAATTTTGGCGTAAGATTCCTCATCACTGGTAATCCTACCAAAGGTTCTGCACCAAACCAACTAATTGAGAGACTGCGAAATTTCTTGCTTGCGAGTTTTTTAGTAGCCCGTTCTATAAATTTTTGCTGCTCATCTTCAGTCATCATTTTGCTAGTATGTTCTTGACCGCAGTAATGACAACCCAGTTGACAAAAAGCTGTCGGTTGAATGACTAAATATAAGTTATCGTCATCAATTGCTAAGGCATTATTATAATCTAAAATAGTCTGTAATTCGTTTTCATCATCAGGTACAATTAATTCAATATCAACGAGATCAAACAAAATATCTTGAGGTAATTGATCAAAATTACCACTGGCTAAAATGTGCCAACTATGCTCATCAATAATTCTGACATCTGATGTTCGGCTAGAAAAAATAACCCGCTTTGTTTGTTTTTCAATTTCATCAAAAAATGGTTGTGTGACCACATGATAATGTGAAAGTTTCATATTTATAATGTCCTTGCGAAATAGCCAAGAAATAAGATGTAAGAAAGTTGCTAGTTATCAATTGAAGGATTGGTAATAGGTAATAATTCCGACTCAATTACCAAATCCAGAAACCATATCTACATAACTAGCAACTTGAAAAATTACTTACGAATCTGATCCTTAAAAATAGCTGGATTGGCAACTCTGCGTCCGTTATCCAGTAGGCGACCACTGCAAGATCCATCACAAACACCGTTATGTGCTGCTGCTCCACCCGGTTTTATAGTTCCTGGAAGTCTCTGTATAGAAGGAGATAAATTATTAACTACTCCTGGACGAACTTTGACAGAATCCGTACTTAAATTAGCGCGGTTCAGTAAATTATCAACAGCACCAGGTTGGGGAGTTTGAGCATTAACGGCTGGGTTTAAAGCTGCAATGCTTGTCATTGCAATCATGCTGAAAATGAACTTGATTTTGCTGGATTTTTGAGTAGACATGACAGATATCCCTATAGAAAGAAGTGAATAAACAGATGTTGAATTGAGTGATAAGTACTGAAAAAATGAGATTTTTGTTTTCAGGTTTCACCCTTCACTTACTCATAGGTTGGGGTTGATTTTTTTATGCAGTTTTCTCAAAAAAAAATTTTGCTGTGATGAATTTATTGCTGAAAGTCCATATATACAGGCTCTATAAGGATCTTGCTGCCGGCCTATTCTTTGGCTTCAACCGTCCGGGTGCTAAAGTCTCCCAAGGTCTGATCGACTGGTTCTGGCTTCAGGGGATGCAGTCGAAGGCGTTTTTGTGACCCGACTGCATCAAGGCATTTTCTGAAACGGACTTTACCCAGGATCTCAAAAAGTTCGACGTACCAACGTTGATTATCCACGGCAAATCAGGTCTCCATTGATAGTTCGCCGCTCTAGCTGGGCAATATAAGTGTGCGAGATGAATCATTTCATGGGCGTTGCTGAGTCAGAGTATGAGATGCCAAAATTACCTTTGTTTTTTTTGCACTTACCCTGCGGGTTCCGGTGCATGAGACAAATTTATATTCTCAATCAGCAGTGGCATTTCATGGAAACCCCTAAACGGCAAATTTATCAGTAATTCTTATGATTTTCCCTATCAAAAAAAATCCTTGGCTTTATGTATGCTTAAGTATTTTGAGCTTGTGTTTAGCGGTGACCATCGCTCCTGTAAAAGCATCCATACCGTTACAGACTACTCTCAATGTGTCATTATCCACTCCTCAAACTACGAACGAGTTAGAACAAGGACGAAAACTCTACCATGCAGGACGTTTTGCAGAAGCTGCTACAACATGGCAAACGGCGGCACAGAAATATCACATCCAAGGCGATCGCACCAATGAAGCCCTCAGCTTGAGTTACCTATCATTAGCACAACAGGAACTTAATCAGTGGGACACTGCTAGAAAATCTATCGAGCAAAGTGTGAAAATTCTGCAAACGGCTAAACCTTCTGTTGATGCGATTATCTGGGCGCAAATATTGAATACTCAGGCAAATTTACAATTACGTACTGGCAAAGCTGAAACCGCACTAGAAATTTGGCAACAAGCTCAAAAATATTACGAACAAGCAGGCGACAATATGGGCAGCTTGGGTAGTCAAATCAATCAAGCGCAAGCCTTACAAAGCTTGGGATTTTATCGCCGCTCGAAACAACAGTTGGAGACATTAACGCAAAAACTGCAACAAATGCCAGATTCGGAAGTTAAAGTGAGTGGGTTGCGATCGCTGGGTTTAACTTTGCACGCGATCGGTGATACTAACAGTCAGCTAGTTTTAGAGCAGAGTTTAGCCACCGCCAATAAAATTGACGCTAAAACTCATTTAAGTTCTATTCTTGCGAGTCTGGGGAAAGTTGCCTCTGACTTCCAAGATCCAGAAGTGGCGTTAAATTACTTTGAAGACGCAGAAAAAGCAGCCACAAACCCCAATGAATCCTTGCAAGCACGTTTAGTTCGGTTCAAATTATTGATAGATTACGACAAACTAGAATATGCAGTTCCCCTAGCACCTCAATTACAACAACAACTGTCCGAACTACCACCCAGCCATAGTTCACTCTACGCAGCTATTAATTTTGTGGCTACATTGAATCGCTTGGAAAAACCTGAGCAAGTTTTACCAATTAAAGATTTAGCCCAACTGATGGCATTAACTGTTAAGTCTGCACAACAAATTGAAGATTCTCCAGCCCAAGCCTATGCACTATATCAGTGGGGACAACTCTATCGCCGCACAAAGCAATGGACTGAAGCCAAGGAAGTAGCCCAAAAATCCCTCAATATTGCCCGTCAACTCCAAGCAGACGACATCATTGCTCAATCAGCATGGCAAGTAGGACAGTTGTATAAGCAAGAGGGCGATCGCCCAAAAGCGATTACAGCTTATACAGAAGCAGTGAAGTCATTAAAAGCATTGCGGGGAGATATGGTTGCAGTAAACCCGGATGTTCAATTTTCTTTCCGCGAAAGTGTAGAGCCTGTTTATCGGGAGTTAGTGGGTCTACTTCTAGAAGAACAACCAACCCAGACTGCTTTGATGCAGGCTCGTGAATTGATCGAATCGTTACAAATTGCCGAACTTGATAACTTTTTCCGCGAAGCTTGCTTAGATAAAGCCCAACAAATTGACAAAGTTGACCCCACAGCGACAGTTATTTATCCCATTATTCTCAGCGATCGCTTGGCGGTGATTCTCTCCCAAACTGGACAACCTCTGCGTTACTATGTAACCCGTAAATCTCAAGCTGATATCGAACAAACTCTTGATAATTTGTTAGTAGCTCTCAACCCCGTTTCCGATTCCCAATACAGGGTGCGATTGTCTCAACAAGTTTATGATTGGCTGATTCGTCCGGCAGAAGCAGAACAAATATTTAAAAATACCAAAACATTAGTGTTTGTTTTAGATGGTAAGTTTCGGAATATACCAATGGCTGCTCTATTCGATGGACAGCAATATCTGATCGAGAAATATGCAGTAGCTCTCTCTCCAGGCTTACAACTAATGGCCGCTCAATCCTTGGAGCAAAACAAAATTAAGGCGATCGTCGGTGGTATTAGCCAACCCCGCTCTGGTTTTGCGGCCTTACCTGCCGTGGAGTCAGAAGTGAAGCAAATCTCTCAGACAATACCTTCTTCAATGCTACTTAACCAGAAATTCACCAGCCAAGCTCTAGCAGAGCGTATCAATTCTAGCCATGCCGATGTGGTTCACCTAGCTACCCACGGACAGTTCAGCTCCCGTATCGAAGATACTTTTTTACTGACTTGGGATGGACAAGTGAATGTCAAGGATTTGTCTGAACTACTCAAAAATCGTAGTGGTGATTCATCAAAAGCGATCGAATTATTGGTACTAAGTGCCTGCGACACTGCTACTGGAGATGATCGTGCCGTTCTGGGACTAGCAGGCTTGGCGGTTAAATCCGGCGCTCGCTCAACCATTGCCACCCTCTGGCCTGTGAAAGATAAAGCTGCTGAGATGCTGATGACGCGCTTCTATGGCCAACTACGGCAGCCCAAAATCACCAAAGCCGAAGCATTGAGGCAAGCCCAAATCAACCTGATTCACCAAACTGATTTCCAAGATCCTTTCTTTTGGTCTGGCTTCGTTCTGGTTGGTAACTGGCTTTAAATAAGTGTTAATACTTAGAATAATTAAAATCTTTGCAATATCTTTTACCTAAAGCCAGCCAGAGTTAGTTTATACTGGTATCAGCTATTTTTCACTTTGATTAGTAGCTGAAAGATATCTTACAAGCTTCTTCCCGCAATCAGAATAAATCTACCTAGTATTAAATTGCCTTTTATCAAACAAGGGACAGAATCATGAGACTTGGATATTTAGCTAGTACATTGAGCTTGATTGCTCTAATGACTAGCGGTATGTGGAATAGTGCCTACGGTGTTACCTTTACCCCACCAATTGATAGTGGCGCTCCTAGACAAGCAACTGGAGGAGCTTCCAGGGGTAATCTTTTTACACCTAACTCTCGCAATACCGCTCCTAGACAAGCAACTGGAGGAGCTTCCAGGGGTAATCTTTTTACACCTAACTCTCGCAATACCGCTCCCAGGCACGCAACTGGAGGAGCTTCCAGAGGTAATCTCTTTACTCCTAACTCTCGCAATGCCGCTCCCAGACAAGCAACTGGAGGAGCTTCCAGAGGTAATCTCTTTACTCCCGCCTCTGACAAAGGCGCACCTCAAGAGACCAGTGGAGGAGCTTCTCGTGTTGGTACTTACTACTTGAATCCTTCAACGGTGGGAGCGGCAGGCCCAGCAGCCCTAATTGCACTGTTACCCCAAAGCTTCTACGGCACAACTGTATCTGAGCGTCCCACCATTATGGTGTATTTACCAGCTACTAACGCAGAAGAAGCTGTCTTTAGTCTCAAGGATGAAGCTGGCAATACGCAGTATCAAACAACCATTCCTGTTGCTGGGAAAACTGGGGTCATGGGAGTCAAATTACCAGCAGATGCACCAGCTCTAGCTGTAGGCAAAAACTACCAGTGGTTCTTGGCACTGAAGGTGGATGGAAAACTCAATCCTAGTACACCTTACGTTGATGGTTGGATTCAGCGCATCCAACCCACTGCTGAACTGGCAACAGCAATGCAGCAGAAGGATGCTTTGAAGTTGGCAACTGCTTTCGGTAAATCTGGCGTTTGGTATGACTGTGTAGAAACACTGGCTACCTTGCACACATCTCAACCCAATAATGCAACTATCCTCAAGCAATGGGAAGAACTCCTTTCTTCAGTTAGCTTGAAGGAGATTGTTAAAGCTCCGTTATTAGCGTCTGCTAATTAATCAAGATTAGGGATTGGGAACCAGAAAAATTTATTCCTCAAACCCAATCCCTAATTCCCAATGCTCATCAATTTTAATTAAAGCGTGTGACGGAACTATGTGGCGCAAATTCCAAGCTTTCATCCAGCACACTCGTAGTGTCTTGATAATTACGCCTAGTGTTGCCTTAACGATTATTGTCGGACAATCGTTGGGAATTTTCAATTTGCTTGAGTGGAAACTTCGTGATGAATGGGTGCGACTGCGTTCGTGTGAAGCAAATATCCTTCTGGGGTGTTCCCACAATACAATAGCCGATGAAATCATCGTTGTCACAATTGATGAGCGGGATATCCAATCAGTTGGTAAATGGCCGATTCCAGATAGGTCACTGGCAGAGTTACTAGAGAAAATCCGAGCGCAACAACCCCGTGCCATTGGCTTAGACCTCTATCGGGATTTACCGGAAGGTAAAGGGCATGAACAACTCGTGGAAGTTTTTCGCACCACCCCTAATTTGATTGGAGTTGAAAAAATCACTGGTGAGCGGGTCAATCCGCCACCTGAATTGGAAAAAAATGGCCAAGTAGGATTAGCCGATTTAGTATTGGATGGCGATCGCCATGTGCGCCGCGCTCTCTTGACTGCGATCGATACCCAAGAAGAAGGCAAAATCAAAGCCGGACTAGCAACTGTTGTCGCACTCAAGTACCTGGAAGCCGAAAAAATCACCTTAGAATCAGTTGATGCCAAACAGCAGAAATTTCGCTTGGGTAAGCAAATACACTTACCACTAGAAAATTTAAATGCGGGTTATACAGATGCTGATTTGGGCGGCTATCAAATTTTACTTAACTGGTATGGTTCAGAAGCCGCCTTTCGCACAGTTACAATGCGCGATGTGTTAGCAGGGAAAATTCCTCCAAAACTGATGCGCGATCGCATGGTTTTTATCGGTTCAACTGCTGCCAGTACCAACGATTTCTTTAGTACACCTTTTAGCTCTTCTTTGATTTCTGCTCAAAAACCTACACCAGGTGTTGTGATCCACGCCAATATTGCTCATCAACTGGTACGGGGGGCAAGAACAGGGAAAGCCAATCTGCGTGGTGTTTCTGGCTGGTCTATGGCAGGCTGGATTATTTTATGGTCTGTGATCGGTTCTAGTGGTAGTTGGTTGTTAGCTAGCGCACGCAGTGGACGACGGATTCCAGGCGGAAAAATTCTTTGGGCAACCACATCCATCAGTGGGGCATTTCTGGGAGGTGGCTATGGAATGTTTCTGCATGGTGTTTTGATTCCAGTTACACCCCCCCTAGCCGCTTTCATCATGAGCGTGATTGCCACAACTAATGCCTATAAACAGCAGAAGTTGGAAGAAGCAAATCAGCAATTAGAAATTGCTAATAGCCAACTTTTAGATTATTCCAAAACCCTAGAGTTAAAAGTCCAAGAGCGGACTCATGAATTACTGGAAGCCAAGCAAGCTGCCGACGCTGCTAACCAAGCTAAAAGTGAGTTTCTGGCAAATATGAGCCACGAACTACGCACGCCACTGAATGGCATCCTTGGTTTTGCTCAAGTGCTAGAGGTATCACCCAATTTGCAGGAAAAAGACTTAGAGGGAGTGAACATTATTCACCAATGCGGCTCACATCTTTTGCTACTGATTAATGACATTCTTGACTTGTCAAAAATTGAAGCTCGTAAATTAGAGTTGGTGGCGGTTAATGTACATCTGCTAACTTTTTTACATGGTGTGAGTGAGATTTGTAGTATCCGAGCAGCGCAAAAGGGGATTGCATTTAAATTCTCTATAGACGATCGCCTACCAACAGTCATAGAGGTGGATGAAAAGCGCGTCAGGCAAGTGTTGATCAACTTACTAGGCAATGCTATCAAATTTACGGATAGCGGCGGAGTGACTTTTAAAGTAGAGTTACTGGACACTCAAGATCAGGATCATCAGCCATCCTCGCTTGCCAATATTCGTTTTCAGATTGAAGATACAGGCGTGGGTATGTCACCGGAGCAACTAGAGAAAATCTTCTTGGCTTTTGAGCAGGTAGGTGATTACAGACGGCAATCTGAAGGTACTGGTTTAGGATTAGCCATCAGTCAAAGAATTGCCGAATTAATGGGTAGCCAAATTCAGGTACAGAGTCGCCTGGGTGAAGGAAGCATTTTCTGGTTGGATTTGTCACTTCCGGTGCCAATTTCCCATGATTGGCAGGCCTACGCCCCAACGCACCAGAAAATCATTGGTATTCAGGGTAGTACACCGCAAATTTTGATTGTCGATGATGATGACAACCACTGTTCTATGTTAAACAGTCTGTTACAAAAAATTGGCTGTCAAACCCTAGAAGCAAGGGACGGCAAACAGGGACTACAGATGGTGAATGAACATCATCCGGATTTGATTCTGCTTGATTTAGCTATGCCTAATATGGATGGCTTTGAGCTAATGGTTCAGCTACAAGAGAATCCACAGACTAGTTCTATTCCCATCATTGTCTCTAGTGCCAGCGTATTTGAGGAAAATCGCCAACGGAGTTTGCAAGCTGGAGCAACAGCGTTTTTGCCGAAACCCTTACAAATTGATGAACTATTCAATGCGCTGCGATCGCTACTCAATGTCGAGTGGATTTATGCCCCATCTGCATCTTTGTCTTTATCTTCTCAACCAGAACACACGACTCATACTGAATTGGTTTTGCCATCACAGGATGTTCTACAACAACTCTATCATTTAGCCATGATGGGGGATATACCAGCGATTGAGGCAATTCTTAGAGAGCTAATTCAGCAAAATAGTCAGCTAGCTCCCTTCACCACTGAGTTGACTAAACTCACTACCAACTTCCAAACCGCAAAAATTCGCCAGTTCCTGAAATCATTCTTCATAACGGAGTCGCATCCATGATCACCGAACCTCTTGTACAGCCAACATATGTCCTTTTAGTAGATGACAACCCCAATAATCTGAAAGTTTTATCAGAAGCGGTTCAGGGATGTGGTTGGAAAGCACTCATGGCGACGGATGGAGAGTCGGCGCTAGAACAAACAGAATATGCTCATCCTGATTTGATTCTCCTTGATGTTATGATGCCGGGTATTGATGGGTTTGAAACTTGCCGTAGATTGAAAGCCAATCCCATCACTCAGAATACCCCAGTCATTTTCATGACAGCTTTGTCTGATGCTACGGATAAAGTCAAAGGACTAGAAATTGGTGCAGTTGACTATATTACCAAACCCTTCCAACATGAAGAAGTTATCGCTCGATTAAAATTACACCTAAAAATATCCCATCTCACCCGTACCCTAGAACAAAAAGTCCAAGAACGCACAGCAGAATTAACTCAATCTCTACAACAGTTAAAGCAAACCCAAATACAACTCATCCAAAGTGAGAAAATGTCCACCCTGGGACAACTTGTTGCCGGTATAGGTCATGAGATTAATAACCCCATTGGTTTTATTAGTGGAAATTGCTCTCATATTGAGGAATATGTCAAGGATATTCTTCGTTTAGTTCATCTCCAACAGCAAAAATTATCACACTCAGACCCGGAAATTGAAGAACTAGTTGAAGAAATTGACTTAGAGTATTTAGCAGAAGATTTACCAAAAATCTTAGGGTCGATGCACCAAGGGATTGATCGGCTTAAGGATATCAGCCTTTCTCTGCGGACTTTTGCCCGATCTGATATCTCATCTAAAGTAGAGTTTCAAATTCATGAAGGTATGAATAGTACTTTAATGTTATTGAAACATCGACTGAAAGACCAAAGCGATCGCCCAAAAATCGAGGTGATCAAAGAATATGGTACTTTACCAGCAATTATTTGCTATCCTGGGCAACTTAATCAGGTATTCATGAACATCATTGCTAACGCTATTGATGCCTTTGATGATCTCCATCAGAACTGTTCAGACCAGGAAATAAAGGCTTCTGACCCTCACACAATTACAATTACTACATCGGTTGATCAGGAGCAAGCAGCTGTGACAATTTGCATTGAAGATAATGCTCTTGGTATGGCTCCTGAGGTGCAAGACCGCATTTTTGAGCCATCTTTTACAACCAAGGCTGTAGGTAAGGGAACTGGACTAGGATTAGCCATCACCCAGCAAATCATTGTCGATAAGCACAATGGAAAAATTAAGTGCTTGTCAACTTTGGGTAAGGGAACAAAATTTATTATTACTTTGCCAATCTCTAGTCAGTAAGTCAGAATGAATTGCCCTCCCTAATCCCTATTCGACGCTCACCGTTGTCTGGACAACTCCTGCATTATTGCGAGTATCTACATTCGGTAAACGATTATTGTTAGTTAATAGTGGGACTTCTTGACGGCAAGACAGGCAGAACCAATATAGTTCCCCGTGACGGACATGGCGGAGGAGAGAACCACCGCAACATGGGCAATTATTGGCTCGCAGACTCATACCAATGTCCTCCTAAAAGAAAAATGTTGTTGAAAATGTTAAAAAAAGTTGTTGTTTAAAAGCGGATTTTAGCTGTGTGGATATAACCGTTTAAGTTAACGCGGTCTTTGATAATTTGTTGATATACGGCTTCATACCCATCAACCATTTGGCTAACGCTAAATTTATTGACTACTGATTCTATACAATCTCGACGATTCAATTCCAAAGTAGCAGGTATCATCTGAATCATTTCTTCATAATTTTGGCAGATAAAACCTGTTTTACCTTGGTCGATCACCTCAGGTACAGAACCAAAATTCATCCCTATAACTGGCGTACCAGTTGCCATTGATTCAATCATCACTAAACCAAAAGGTTCTGGCCAATTGATGGGAAAAAGAGTAGCAGCAGCATTGCCTAGTAGTTCAGCTTTTTCTGTATGGTTAATTTCGCCTAAATATTCAATTTGCTGACCATCTATATAAGGGAGAATCTCTTGTTCAAAAAACTTGGCATCTACTGTATCAACTTTTCCGGCCATCTTTAAATGCCAACCACTCTGCTTGGCGATCGCGATCGCCTGATGTGGGCCTTTTTCGGGAGAAAAGCGTCCTAAAAATGCTAGATATGGCGGCTCTTTTGGTTGAGCAATGAACGGATAATCTTTTGGCTCAATACCGTTATAAACGGTTCTTATATAGTTTAGATGAATTTGACGCTGGGCGTTGCTAATACTAACGTATGGTTGCTGATGATGATGACTAAAGACGTTTTGGTTATCCTTGGTAAAATGTCCATGCAGCGTATGCACTGTAGGGGTTTTTACCAAACTCGCTAAAGGTAAAGCCGAAATCCCTAAATGAGAATGGATAATATCGAATTCCGTCGCGTTCTGATAGACTTGGCTCAGTTCTAAAGTTTCATAAGCGGCATAATCTTGGACATTTTTGTCTAAGCGTAATGCACGCGGATAAACTGTTTCTAAATGTGCCAAGGTTTGAGAATCGCCAGAGGCGAATAATGTTACCTCATGACCGCGATGAACTAGTTCGTTTGTCAAGTGACTTACTACTAGTTCAATGCCTCCATAACTTGGAGGTGGAACTCGTTCCCATAAGGGGGCAACTTGAGCGATTTTCATAAATTGTTTCGGTTCAGTCGGTAAGATGCTCCTCACAATTCAGACTTACATCATTTTATGAGGAATAAAATTATTACTTCCTGTTTTGACATTTAAATTAACCTAATGAACACTTTCAAGGGGAATATTAGATTAAACATACTGTCACAATTTACGGAATGTAATGTATTTTCACCCCTAAATCATAAGCACTAAGCAACTACTTTTAGAATATAGCTTATATTTTCCGAGTTCATCTGTCTGAAGAATCATAAACAAGTAAAATATTTTGTAGTCTAGCTGACAAAAAGGAGTGTTTTGTAGCGAAAACTACTAAAAATATAGTTTGGGATCAATTCTAAAAGACTTCTCTTGAAAGAAAACACAAAAAAACAAAGGAATCTGATAAATATTAAATAATCATAAAAAAAAATCGATGTCATAGTCATTATTCATTTACATAGTGTTAACTAACTAATGAAAATCGCTACTTGGAACGTTAACTCGATTCGCACTCGTCTAGAGCAAGTTGTGGATTGGTTAAAACAAAATCCCGTTGATGTTCTGTGCTTGCAGGAGACAAAGGTTGTAGATCATGATTTTCCACGATCGCCTTTTGAAAGTTTGGGCTATCACTTATATATATCAGGGCAGAAAGCTTACAATGGCGTAGCTTTAATTAGCCAACAACCCCTTACAGATGTGACCACGGGATTCACACCGATTTTGCCAGATATAGAACCGATATGGGACGAGCAGAAACGAGTAATTACAGGGGTGATAGATGGTGTACGGATTGTCAACCTCTATGTTCCCAATGGTTCAGCGATCGCCAGCGAAAAGTATGAGTATAAGCTACGCTGGTTAACTGTATTGAGAGAGTATCTGCGATCGCTTCTCTTATTACAACCCGCCATCTGCATCTGCGGTGACTTTAATATTGCCTTAGAAGACAAAGATATTCACGAAAAAGTCAAAGCTGAAAATCACATCATGGCATCTCCAGCCGAGCGCCAAGCTTTACAAGATGTTTTAGAACTAGGCTTTGCTGATGCTTTTCGCAAATTCACCACCGAAGGCGGACACTTTAGTTGGTGGGATTACCGCGCCGCCTCTTTCCGCCGTAACCAAGGCTGGAGAATCGATCATCACTACCTCACACCAGTACTATATGCACAGGCGAAAAGTTGCACTATTGATATCTCCCCCAGAAAATTAACTCAACCAAGCGACCATACTCCCGTCATTGTCGAAATTTAAAGTTGAGACTTTAGATTAGATACTGGGGGACTGGTGAAAGAAGAGAGCAGGGGGAGCAGGGGGAGCAGGGAGCAGGGGGAGCAGGGGAGCAGGGGAGCAGGGGAGCAGGGAGCAGGGGGAAAAATTTCCCCAGTCCCCAGTCCCCAGTCCCCAGTCTCCAGTCCCCAGTCCCCATTACCCCTTATCCCCAATCCCCAGTCCCCAATCCCTAATCCCTAATCATTATGTTTTTGGTAACTGGAGCAACAGGAGACATTGGCCGCAGAGTGATAAGACTCCTGCGCGAACACGATCATTCTGTGCGAGGTTTTGTCCGTCTTACTTCGCGTTACGGTGAACTGGAACACCGAGGAGCCGACATCTTTATTGGCGATTTGCGGCGCGAACAAGATATAGAAAAAGCTTGCCAAGGTGTTCAATATATTATCAGCGCCCACGGCTCTGATAACGATGCACTAAGCCTCGACTACCGTGCTAACATCGCACTGATCGACCAAGCGAAAGCTAACGGAGTGCAGCACTTTGTCTTTATTTCCGTATTAGGAGCCGAACGGGGGTATGAAGATGCTCCCGTATTTAAAGCCAAACGAGCTGTAGAAAATTATTTGGCGGCTAGTGGCTTGAACTACACCATTTTACGTCCGGCTGGATTAGCATCTAACTTGCTACCTTTAGCAGAAAGGTTTCGGGAAACAGGGTTATATTTGCTAATTGGCGACCCTAAAAACCGTATCTCTATTGTGAGTACAGATGATTTAGCAAGGATAGTAGTGGATTCAGTGACCGTTCCAGACGCTCGTAATCAAATCTTTTCCGTCGGGGGGCCAGAGATTCTATTACGTGAGGACATTCCCCAAATTTTCGGTCATATCTTTAAGAAAGAACCAATAGTGGTTAACTCACCATTATTGGTCATTGATGGATTGCGGGGTGTCTTGGGTTTAATTAATCCCGAAGCACAACAGGCTTTAGGAACTTTCCGCACCTTACTGTCCAATGAATTTTTCTGTAGAAAAGATGAGATAGCTAAATTAGAGCAGACCTTTAACTTTCCCTTGGAAACTTTGGAAAGTTTCTTAAGGCGCTATTTAGCTGTTTGAGTAAGTTGGTTGTTAGTGGTCGGTTGTAACTGCATACTAACCACTGACCACTGACAACTGACTAATGACAAATCCCCAATCAAAAACTTTATGAAATATTCTCTATTAGCTAACGCTCCTCAAGCTCGTCAAACAAAACAACAGTTTGCTAGACCAGAAGACCAACTATCTTATGAACTGGGTAAGGCGGTTAAAGAATTACCGCCACTTTATACTAGATTATTAGCAGGAACCATTAGTTTAGTAGTATTCGGGACGATCGCCTGGGCTGCTCTCTCAGAAATAGATGAAGTAGCCGTTGCACAAGGGGAATTAATCGCTTCCTCCCAGGTCAGACCTGTAACATCCCTTGGTGATGGCACAATCAAAGCCATTAAAGTGAAAGAAGGCGATCGCGTCACTAAAGACCAAGTTTTAATTCAACGCGACCCAGACCTCAAACAAACTGATGTCACCAGACTAGCCCAATCAACTAAACTGATTCAACAAGATATCCAGCGTTTGCAAGCAGAACGCATGGGTGGACAAAGCACTGGTACACCAATCCAAGATGAACTTTTAAAATCTCGCCTCCGCGACTACCAAGCACGCCAAGCCGCAGCCGAAGCCGAAGCCAGCCGTCAGCGATCGCTCATTGACCAAGCCAGAGTTCGTCTCATTCGGTTACAAGATAATTTAGTCAATGCTAGAACTAGTGTTGCTAATGCCAAAACGAACCTGTTTAATGCTAAAAGCATCAGCAGCAAAGTAGAAGAAAACCTGGAAATTGCTCAAAGTAGAGAGAAAAACTTACGCACTTTGATAACTCCTGGGGCTGTTCCGCGAGTTGATTACCTAGAAGCCAGAGAAAGATTAACTCGCGCCCAAACAGATATCACTAGATCCCAAGATGAAGTCATCAACGCCCAAAATCGCTTAACAGAGGCTGAAGATAAAGTTACTTCTTTAGAAAAAGATATTTCTGCACAAGAACAAGAAATTCGCCAAGCCGAACAAGCCTATCAAGCGGCTCGTAATCAAGCACAACGGGTAGTATCAGAGCGCCAAAGTGAAATCCTGACCGAAATGAACAAGCGCAAAGAAGAACTAACCAACGTTGCTGGACAATTAGAGCAAGCCAAAAAACAAACAGACGGTGAAACTATCAAAGCTCCTGTTGCTGGCACAATTTATAAAATCAAAGCCACCAAAGGGCCAGTACAATCAGGCGAGGAGTTATTATCAATCTTGCCCGAAGGCGAAGAGATGCTCTTAGAAGTGAAAGTTCTCAACCGTGATATTGGATTTATTCGCAAAGGAATGAGAGCTAAAGTAAAAATGGCAACTTTCCCCTTCCAAGAATTCGGCACAATTGAGGGTGAAGTTGCACAAGTCAGTCCTAACGCCACCGTAGACAAAGAATTAGGCTTAGTTTTCCCCACCAGAATTAAATTAAATCAGCACTTTGTCAGCGTTCGCGGTCAAAATGTGACATTTACACCAGGAATGGCTGCAAGTGGTGAAATTGTCACTCGGAAAAAGTCAATTTTGACCTTCATTATGGAACCAGTAACCCGCCGATTCAGTGAAGCGTTTTCTGTCAGGTAAGCTGTGTTATACCGCAGGCGCAACTTATCTATTAAAGAGCGATCGCCTAATGAAGATCATTTTAGGCGATCGCTTTTATCTTTCATCAACTCTCTCATCTCTTCTCCCAGGCTACGATGTACACACATCTTTTGGCTGGGTGCAAAATGTGGTTCGATCCCCCTAAATCCCCCTTAAAAAGGGGGACTTTAAGAAGTTTCCCCCCTTTTTAAGGGGGGTTAGGGGGGATCAAAACGTTATAAGGCAAAGTCGATCAAACTTGTGTGTACACCGTAGCCTACAAAGAGAAAAGCTTTGATTCTTACTCCCCTTCCCTGCAAGGGAAGGGGCTGGGGGTTAGGTCTGTATTTGACTCAACTGCAAACCACCATCAAACACTCGCCCACGAATATCAACCACTCGCCCACGAATATCAAACACTCACTCACGAGTATCAAACACTCACCCACGAATATCAACCACTCACCCACGAGTATCAAACACTCGCCCATGAGTATCAAACACTCACCCACGAGTATCAAACACTCACCCACGAGTATCAAACACTCACCCACGAGTATCAAACACTCGCCCACGAGTATCAAACACTCGCCCACGAGTATCAAACACTCGCCCACGAGTATCAAACACTCGCCCACGAGTATCAAACACTCATCCGTCTTATGGCAACCTTTACGTAAATATTGGTAGAATCTGAAAAAGCATCAGCATTCTTATGCGCTACCGTATATTTACTAATTTATTATTAATTTCATCTCTAACTACGACACCCCAGCTTGTATTTGCTCAAAACACAATTGAACAGCTATTTAAACAAGGCGAAGCAGCAGAAACATTATGGAATAACTCCCAAGCCGAGATAATTTGGCGGCAAGTTCTGCAACTTGAACCCAATAATGGCAAAGCTCATAACAATTTAGGTAATGCCTTGCGGCGACAGGGAAAATTAGAGGAAGCCTTAGCAGCACACCAGAAAGCCTTACAACTCAATCCTAGTGATGCAGAAGCTTATGTTGGTATAGGTAATGTGCTAAATGCTCAAGGGAAACCAGAGGAGGCGATCGCACAGCACAAGAAAGCGTTGCAAATTAACCCTAACTTAGCGATCGCTTACAATGGTCTCGGCAATGTCCTGAGTGACAAGAAGAAATTAGACCAAGCAGTTACCGCTTACCAAAAAGCCATCGAACTTGACCCTAAATTTGCCATTGCCTACTACAATCTCGGCAACGCCCTATACGACCAACAGAAAATAGAACAAGCAGTTGTCGCCTACCAAAAAGCCATCGAACTCAACCCTAAATATGCCACTGCTTACAACAATCTCGGCAACGCCCTATACGACCAACAGAAAATAGAACAAGCAGTTGTCGCCTACCAAAAAGCCATCGAACTCAACCCTAAATATGCCATTGTTTACAACAATCTCGGCAACGCCCTATACGACCAACAGAAAATAGAACAAGCAGTTGCCGCCTACCAAAAAGCCATCGAACTCAACCCTAAATATGCCATTGCTTACAACAATCTCGGCAACGCCCTATACGACCAACAGAAAATAGAACAAGCAGTTGTCGCCTACCAAAAAGCCATCGAACTCAACCCTAAATATGCCATTGCTTACAACAATCTCGGCAACGCCCTATACGACCAACAGAAAATAGAACAAGCAGTTGCCGCCTACAAAAAAGCCATCGAACTCAACCCTAAATATGCCATTGCCTACTACAATCTCGGCAACGCCCTATACGACCAACAGAAAATAGAACAAGCAGTTGCCGCCTACCAAAAAGCCATCGAACTCAACCCTAAATATGCCATCGCCTACTACAATCTCGGCAATGCCCTGAGAGGCCAGAAGAAATTAGACCAAGCAGTTGCCGCCTACCAAAAAGCCATCGAACTTGACCCTAAATATGCTGGTGCTTACAACAATCTCGGTGTTGCCCTGAGTGACCAGCAGAAATTAGACCAAGCAGTTGCCGCCTACCAAAAAGCCATCGAACTCAACCCTAAATATGCCATCGCCTACTACAATCTCGGTAATGCCCTGAGAGGCCAGAAGAAATTAGACCAAGCAGTTGCCGCCTACCAAAAAGCCCTAACATTACCAGACACTCCTGGCCCACCAGCTAGCGATTATACTCTTGCTTACAATGGTCTGGGTCTGGCATTCCAACAACAAGGGAAGCTTCAAAAAGCCATAGAACATTTTGACAAGTCAGAAGGAATTGACCCCGATTTTGTCTATGCCAGTAACAACAATAGAGAAGCACGGCGATTATGGACTGAACAACAAAATAAACTAGCCAGGGTAGAAAGCGATCAGCAATGGTTGCCCAAAAATGACCCAACTTTACCCATTAAGCGTGCTGTGGTACTCATCACTGCGGAGTTTTCAAACAGCGAACGTCAGGGAACAGAGATTGGTACTGGTGTAGTCATTCACCGAGAAGCCAATCGCACATTAATCCTCACCAATCGTCATGTAATTTTTGATGGCAGAGAACAGGGTAAAAATATACAGGTAGAATTTTTCAGTTCCCCACCATCAGACCGTGTGCGAATGCGGCGAGATGCCAAACTATTCAAAATGACTAATAAAGATGGACTTGATCTAGCCGTTTTAGAAATTAGCGGTAAGCTGCCAGAAGATATCCAACCTCTACCCATCTCTGCAACCCCCATCACCCCCGTCATGCCCATTCAAATTATCGGTCATTCTGCTAAACGAGGTGAAGATAAATCATGGTCTAGAGAAAAAGGAAAAATTAGCAGCAATAAAAACCAAGAACTAGAAATATCAACAGTACTCCAACCTGGTTACTCCGGCAGTCCTGTACTTGATTCCCAAAATCGGCTTGTAGGCATCGTCTATGCCCGTCAAAAAGGTGAAACGCGAAATTTCGCCTACCCCATATCCGAAGTTAAAAAACTCCTATCCACCTGGAATATTAATTTAAACCAACCATGAATTATAAAATTATTCTTGCCAAAGCCATGTCTAACTTTCTCTCAAACCCTTCCCCCAAACACTTCCCTTGTCAGGAAGGGACACAAAAATCAAAGCCTCTCTCCTGGCAGGGGAGAGGTTTGGAGAGGGGTTTTCAAAGTCAGCTATACATCATATTTGTATTTGCCAGCCTATTCATCCTCAGCTTTAACCATCTCCCTGCTGCTGCTTCCTGCCCAACCGGAAATTCCCGTTCTACCGAATATATTCGCCGCAACCCACCCAACCGTTGCGAAGGTATCAAACGCGAACTCCTAAGCGGTAATAGTTTGAGCCTAATTTCCATCGCTACCCGCAACCTCACCCGCTTCGACAAAACCCTAACATTACAAGTTCCCCGCATCACCGGCGGTAACAATCCCCAAGTCACAGTGAAATCATTGGGCGATACTTATCACTATCAATTAGATGACTTACTATTGTCTAACAATGGCGCAAATTTCCGCTTTAGCTGGGATACCTACGTCCTCAGAGAAGCAAAAATCCCAGCCAACAAACTCCGCGCCGTAGCAACCTATAGCCTTGGTTCTCAAAATGTTTATGTTCCCGTCGTTTTAGGGCAAACTTCCGGTAATTATGAATTTGTCTTTTATTCCCAGGATAGAGTCAGGTTTACCAGCGTTAAAATCATCTCCCCAGACAAAAAAACCATCCACAACCAATCCCGCCCCAACGCCGATAGCGGTGAAATCATCTTCACCTGGGATGGACGCAACGCCCCACCCGGACGCTATGAACTACACTATGTTGCTAATATAGAACGCAGAAATGAACCAAGCGATAGAATTGAACGACGAATTGTATTTGAACATAATCCCAATTGGTTGAAATAAAACATGGCATCTAGGCAAAAAGCCAGACACAAATCCCCCCATTTCATCAACGCCATCCTAAAAATTATTAGTAAAATTGACCTCACTAAATTAGTGGGTTTTCTTCGTAACCATACTCAAAAGATTCGCCCATACTTACAAAAACTTAAACCCTATCTACCTAAGAGTAAATCTTTTATTCTTGGGTTACTCCTGCTTTCAGCTTTTAGCTTTGTTACCCTAGCCGCCATTTTACCAGGAACACACATATTTGAAGGCAATCTCATTTTTCAAGAAATGAGTTTTACCTATAATGGTGAGCTACCTAAATTATTTATCGGCAATATTAAATATATTAAAGAACTAGAAAATCAAGGCATTCAAACACTAACTTTTACAGGTAATTTTCAAAGTCAATCCTTACCGCAACTGAATCAATTAAACTCCTTACAAATCCAGCTTACAGACAGAGAAAGTAAATTAATTATTACCCCAGCCAACGCCGATGTAACCAGCGAAATCACCCTAGAGGAACTGCGAATCCAACCCCAAACCAAAGTAACTGGACTCAATTACGACTTTTATCGTCAGCAACTAGCTTTTTCTCTACTACCTAATTCTCAAATAAATCAAACCAGTTCCAATACATTAAAAATATATTTAGGTGGACAACCAATCAAAGTTATCTTAGAAGGTTATAAAATACCTAGTTTAAATTTACCCAAACAACAAGACGAAACAACACAATTAGAGTTTATTGTCAACCCAAATAATAAAGAATTCCAGCTAGAACTTAAACAAAATACCAACGTTTACATTACCCTATCCCAGCCTCCAAAACCTGAATCAGAACAGTGGTTTAGGGGGAAAATAGCCACTAAAGATGTGAGATTTATTCGTGTAGATAGAAATGGCGGCGACCTCAGAGACGAGTTAGAAGTTTCCACCATTATCGAAGGTAAAATCCGCATGGCCGAACAAGAAAAAGAAATTAAAGATGATCAGTTTCTCATGGGAGAAAACCCCAATCAGCCACTCAATATTCAACTAATCCGCAATTTACAAATAATTCCCGAAAAAAAGGGCATAGAAGCCCGTTTTTCTGGTACAACTAAACAAATTCAAATCGGGCTAGATAAAGATTTTCCTGTTTCCAGAATCCGAGGTAGTTGGTTAGATGGCGTTTTACCCCGCGATGCCATTATTGCTCTGTTTTCCTTTGGTGCAGCTACAATTGCTAATCTACTTCCCTGGTTATTTAGTAATACTTCCAAATCAGATGCAGACAATCAATAGCAACCAACCAGAAATAAACACAAAAAAGGAGTCGAATTCGACTCCTTTTTTTATAGTAAGAGTATTTAAGCAATTGATGCCTGATGGCTTAATTACTTGATTGTTACCTTACCGCCGGCTTCTTCAATCCGCTTCTTAGCATCTTCAGCAGCATCTTTAGCGATCGCTTCCTTAACTGCTTTAGGTGCAGCTTCTACTAAGTCTTTAGCTTCTTTCAAGCCTAGACCAGTGATTTCGCGGACAATCTTCAGAACTGCAATCTTCTTATCAGCAGGAACGGATTCGAGAACAACATCAAACTCGGTTTGCTCTTCTACTGGTTCAGCAGCAGCAGCAGCACCAGGAGCAGCCATCATCATCATTCCACCAGCTGGAGCAGCAGCACTTACGCCAAAAGCTTCTTCAATTTGCTTAACTAACTCAGCAGCTTCTAACAAAGACAGAGATTTCAATTGTTCTAAAATTTGATCGGTTGCAGCAGACATTGATATAACTCCCGTAATGTTGATTTAGTTATTTGTTCGTTGTCAGTTGTTCGTTGTCAGTTGTCATTTTTATTAACTGCTAACAACAGCTAACTACTAATTAGGCAGCGCTATCATCGCCGCCATTTTCTTTGTCAGCGACAGCTTGCAAAGCGCGCGCCAAGCCACCAGGAACTTCGTTGATACCCACAGCAATCTTGGTAGCCAAAGCGTTGATAGCTCCAGCAATTTGACCCATGAGTTGTTCCTTGGATGGCAAGTCTCCTAAAGCTTTGACATCTGGTTCTTTGAGCAAGCGCCCTTCCATTACGCCACCGCGAAGTTCTGTCTTCTTGGTAACTTTTTGGAACTCTTGGTATGCTTTAATCGCAGAAGAAAAATCTTCTTTAACTAGCAAAAATGCTGAAGAACCTTTGAGCAATTCCGACAAAGGCTGCCATTTTTCATCATCTTGAATGGCAATACCCATCAAAGTATTTTTAGTTACTTTGCAGACAGTACCACTAGGACGTAGGCGTTTCCGTAAGTCGGTAATTTCAGCAACTGTCAGCCCTTGGTATTCAATTACCAGTGCCAAAGTAGACTCACCCAAAGTTTCTTTGAGGTCAGCTACGATTTCCTTTTTGTTTTCTAACGTTCTACCCATGTCGGTTTCACCTCCTCAAAATAATCGTCGATTTCTCTTTTGATGATTTTTTCTGACCAGGGTACAACAATAAACCCCGACTATCTCAGCCGGGGTTTAGTCTCAAGACTCTGATTACTAAAGCGACGCATTATTTTTCACGTCACATTGAGTAAGAGAGCTTTTACCTCGGCAGGGTATTTAAGCTGTTAGCACCTGCTGTCTCCGGCTTTGCATATTTAGTTTTGGTTATTAGTCGTTGGTAATAGTATTGTATCCATTACCTATTACCCATCACCCATGACCTCGATTATGCAGCTTCAGTCAGTTTATAATCTCTCAGAGCGTTAATATCGACTCTAATAGATGGCCCCATTGTGGCAGATACATAAAATGTGCGCCAGTAGCGACCTTTGGCTCCCGAAGGACGGTTACGGTCAATCGTCTCTTGCAACGCCTTCAGGTTTACCAACAAATCTTCTGGCGAGAAGGATGCCTTACCAAACATAACATGAACAATGCCTGTACGGTCAGCCCGGAATTCTAGTTTACCTGCTTTGAATTCAGCGATCGCACTTGCTATGTCAAATGTCACCGTACCACCTTTTGGCGAAGGCATTAAACCACGAGGGCCTAACATCTTACCAAGTTTTGCTACCTGTGGCATGACATCTGGTGTGGCAATCAACTTGTCAAAATCCATGCGGCCTTTTTGGATTTCGTCAATTAGTTCTTCGGAACCAAATACATCAGCACCAGCGTTGGAGGCTTCTGTAACTTTTTCCCCACGAGCGATTACGGCTACTCGCACAATTTGCCCTGTACCTTTGGGTAGTGCAACTGTAGTCCGTAATTGTTGGTCTGTATATTTTGGATCAATACCTAAGCGGATATGCGCTTCCGCAGCTTCGGCAAATTTTGCTGTAGCTGTCTCTTTCAACAAGCTTAGAGCATCTAAAGGCCCGTATTCTCTATCTTCAACTTTTGCTTGCAACTCCCGCAAGCGCCGTGATATTTTCTTTGTCATTGTTATCTCCTGGGGTCGGTTACGAAGCTTGGCTTCTCCCCCGATAAATTTTAGTTATGAGTGGTAAGTTTTGAGTAATCAGTGCTAATCACTATACCCATCACTATTAACTCGGAATTTTCAACTAATCGGTGACTGTAACACCCATATTTTTGGCGGTTCCTGCCACAATCTTCATTGCCGCATCTATGTCGTTGGCGTTGAGGTCAGGCAGTTTAGTTTGAGCAATTTCCCGCAGTTGTGCTGTGGTAATTGAGCCAACTTTCTTTTTATTCGGTTCGTTGGAACCTCTTTCAATTTTCGCTGCTTTACGGATTAATACAGATGCTGGTGGAGTTTTGAGTACAAATGTGAAACTCCGGTCTTCATAAACCGATATTTCTACAGGAATCACCATACCAGCTTGGTCGGCTGTTTTGGCGTTGTACTCTTTGCAGAACATCATGATATTAACACCATGTTGACCCAAGGCGGGGCCAACTGGGGGTGCTGGGTTGGCTTTTCCAGCATTCAGGGCCAACTTAATGACCGCTACTACTTTCTTCGCCATTTTTTATTTAGCTCTGTTTTTCTACCTGATTAAATTCCAGTTCTACTGGTGTGTCTCGCCCGAAGATCGATAGCAAGGCTTTTAGTTTACTCCGTTCTGGACTAACTTCAATCACCTCACCTTCAAAGTCCTTGAATGGGCCAGAAAGCACAATTATCTTATCACCACTAGCCATGTCAATTTTGACAATTGGCTCTTGTTCTGTGGTTTGTTTAAAGATACGTTCTACTTCTGAGTGGCTTAGGGGTAGTGGTTTAACGTGACCGCGACCTTTGCCTGTACCACGTTTTTGTTCTGCTCCCACAAAGTTAATTACATGGGATGTATTACGTACCACCTGCCAGGTATCATCATCCATCACCATCCGCACTAACACATAGCCAGGAAATACTTTCTCTTCTGTGTGTTGACGGCTGCCATCCTTACGGATTTTGACTGCTGGTGTGTGGGGAATTTCTACCTGGACAATTTTTTCCGCCACATCAAAAGTTTGAATGCGCTGCTCTAAATTTGTTTTTACCCGCTTTTCGCAGCCTGAGGCTACTTGTACTGCATACCAGCGTGCTTCTGTAAGTGCTGTTTCTGCTGTTTCCTCTGACTGCAACGCCGAGTTTGTTGGTTCGTCTGTCGCAGAAGTCATCAGAATACCTGCTTTGCTACCCAAGCAAACAATCCATCGACTAAGTAGATTAAGGAAGCGGAGAGTGTCACCATAAGCAACACGGCTGCTGATTCACTTATTAGTTGCTTGCGACTGGGCCAAACTACTTTCTCTAATTCTTCTTTTGTTCCTTGGAAGAAGTTGGTAAAGTTAAACCCACCAGAAGTCTCTGCGATTTCTGCTTCATTTTTTTTGGCCACGGTCGTTTATCCCCCGTCTTTACTCAATACAGCTATAACTCTGCTAATTTTCATCCAGGTTGACAGCTTCAATTCCATCAAAATTAACTGGAAGCAAAAAAGCTGCAAGTATAAAACAACTACACCCGAAATCAATAGCACTTCCTGCTATTTTAGCAGTTGTACCACTGGTTCGGGCTGTGTTTTTTACTTTCGAGCGCGCCCTGGAGGACTTGAACCCCCGACATCAGGTTTTGGAGACCTGCGTTCTACCAACTGAACTAAGAGCGCACAAGCTGGCTTGATTTTAGTTTGTGTCAAACTTTTTTAGTTTAACGTAACTAGATTACCATCCTACCATAGTTTTGTCGAGTTAACTAGCGGCAGATGCCGCCGATTAATTGAGATTTCTCCCATACCCTGAACAAAAATTATAGAGAACGGTCGAACCGTTGCTTGATGCGGGTAGCTTTACCTACGCGACCACGCAGATAATAAAGTTTAGCACGTCTTACTTTACCACGGCGTAGTACTTTGATGTTGTCAATCCGGGGGGAGTGCAGCAGGAATACCCGTTCTACACCAACGCCTTGGAAGACGCGGCGGACGGTAATTGTTTCGTTAATACCACCGTTGCGTCTGGCGATGACAACGCCTTCATAGGGCTGCACACGATATTTATCACCTTCTTTAATCTTCACACCGACTCTGACGGTATCACCGATGTAAATTTCGGGCAGGTTAGATTTTAGTTGTTCCGCTTCTATGGAGCGGATAATTTCTTGAGCGCTCATGGTCTGTTTGTTTAAAAAACTCACGATCATCTATCATAAATCGATCGCTATGTTTCAGTCCACTGATTTTGACTTAATCAACATCGTTATCTTAAGTTAAAGTACAATCTGACGCTCAACACCAGTAGAGAATCTTTAACTAATTTGCGACAGTCGGATTATGGGTATTGTGATTGGGCGATCGCTTGTCTCTATCCCACAGTTAATTGTCCCAACTGGTCTGCTAAGTAAGTCACCATCATCCGCTTCATATCAGCAATCATGTCGTTAATATCTCCACCGGCGTTTTTAATCTCTTTTTCTTGCTGGATTAAATAGCTCATACCTTTGTAAAGGGCTTTTGTCACCCGTGCAATTTGCCAACCCTGAGTAGGATGGAGATGAGGGCAAACTCTCAGTAGTAAATCATAGATGGTTGCTAGTATTTCTTGATCGACTCGTTTGGCTCCTTCAGCTAGGATACCTTCCCCTTCTTGACCGGCGTTTAAATGTCTAAAAGCGGGATGCTGGCGCTCAAAGGCAATCATGGGGTCAATTACTCGATCAACCATCGCTACAAAATCTAGACCTGAGACATCCTGCTGTAAAGCCGCTATTGTATTCCTGCTTAATTGCTGCATATATCGCTCCCCTAAGGCCGTGAGGATGGACTCCTTATTGGAGAAGTACTGATATACTGACCCAATTGAAATATTGGCGCGATCGGCTAAGGCATTGGTATTGATAGCTTCAGTCCCTCCCTCTGCTAGTAAATCGGCAGCCGTATCAAGGATTAAATCACGCCTTTGCCGCCCGCGATCGCCTGAGGGTTTGCGTCGGCTTTTCTGAAGATTATCATCTTTTAAAACTGATGATTTCACTTGTTCATTACCTGGGGATTGACGATGTGAGTCTTTGCTCATATACTGCAAGATATGATGTGAGTAATAACTCACACTAGCAATGTTCAGACTGGGTTTACAAGCTATAAGATCAACAGGAATAAAGATCATGAGCGGCAAAATAGCTTTTGTGACTGGAGCAACAGGTCTGCTGGGTAGTAATCTTTGCCGAGCGCTTGTATCCCAGGGATGGCAAGTAAAAGGTTTGGTTCGTTCTCTTGATAAAGCCAAACGTTTCCTGGGAGATAGTGGCATTGAATTTATTCAGGGTGATATTGAAGATGTACCTGCCTTTACTCAGGCATTAAAGGGAGTAGATGTGGTGTTTCACACGGCAGCTTTTTTCCGGGAGTATTACCAACCGGGTAGTGACTGGCAGAAGATGAAGCGTATTAATGTAGATGCCACGATGGAACTTCTGCAAGCAGCAGAGACCCAGGGGGTAGCAAAGGTGGCGTTTACCTCATCCAGTGGGGTAATCCAAACTGATCCACATCAGGCAGCCACGGAAACCGCACCTTACAATAAATTTGCGGAACAGAATCTCTATTTCAAAACAAAGGTTTTGGCAGAACAGGAAATTTACCGCTTTCTCAACACCAGCCAAATAGACGTAGTGATGATTCTACCTGGTTGGATGATGGGGCCTGGAGATGCTGCACCAACTTCTGCGGGTCAACTGGTGTTAGACCTATTGGCGGGTAAACTGCCTGGGATAATTAATGGTGGTGCTGCATTGACTGATGTACGGGATGTGGCGGCGGTTATGGTAAAAGCTGCCGAAAAAGGTGAAAGAGGTGGGCGTTACATCGTAGCGGGGCCACTAACAACCATGAAAGATATTGCCTTAGAACTGGAAGCGATTTCCGGGGTCAAAGCACCTAGAATAGAAATTCCTGATGGGATAGCGATCGCGATCGCTTGGTTTTTGGAAAAGTTAACAGGTGTGACCGGCGGAGTAAATCCCATGCCATTAGCTGGTATCCAGACTTTATTGGAAAAAGCCAAGTTAAGTTCAGCCAAAGCCGAACGAGATTTGGGCGCAACTTTCCGCCCCTTGAGAGATACGTTGAAAGATACGGTGGCATGGTACAAATCTCAAGGCTATTTTTGAGATGTGGCTAAAATATTTTGTCTAGCGGTGCATACCCATCAGTAGAGTTTTCATGGGAGTAGTGACGGAACCACGCCATTTTCGTACTTGCGATCGCCACTTTTTCAACTTAAAATCGCTATAACGATTCATCATGAATATTTGCTGTTGTAAGGTGGAAGATTCCAGCCAGCGCCAATAAGCAGGAACAGCAATTTCTGTCATAAAATTTTGCCACCGTTGCGTTAAGTATGCCACACTACTCTCTTGAGCGCGTAGATTACCATTCGTCACAATAGCCTGCCGGAGTTCTACATCATCTTTCAACTGCTTCAGGTTAGTAATCACTTCTTCTACAGAACCTACTTCCAGATAGTCTAGTTCGCTGCGGCGCTCATTACGAAATGCAGAGTCTTGACCCAGAATCGCCGGCACACCAGCGTGCCAAGCGTTGTATAGTTTTAATGCAGGTTTCCACGCATAATCGGAAGCATGACCAAACTTTCTGACCGCAATAATCACATCGACTGCACTGAAGTCATTCCAGCGATCGCGTTGTGTTCTGTCTAGAATCTGCCATGATAAACCTAATTTCTCAAGTTGCTGGGCAAAAGCAGCATCCTGTAGTTCTGGTGCCAAATTACGTAGTTCCCCAAAGAAAGCTGCCGTTTCAAAGCGATCGCCACGTGCTGTGTCCCGTGGAATCAATCCTGGTTGCGGCCAATGGGGCATATAATATCGATAACCTTGGATATCCACTTGAGGAGCAGTTTCTTTAATATTTCCTACTACATGGATCTGTGCATAAGGATGTGGGTTTTGCTCTGATTTGAGACACACAAACAAAACTTTTGCACCGGGTTTAAATTCTTCTGGTACGGAACGCCGATACGCGATGAGAATACCTTCATCAGGAATTTTACTGACTAATTCACAAGGAAATCCTGCGTGCTTAAGACGTAAATAAGTTTGCACTGTCCAGCCATACACAGTAGGGGTAACTACCCCACCAAACTCTTTCCAGTACACATCGGGATTCGTGGGCATGGTGGCACGCCAATCTCCGTCTGGGATGTAAAAGTAAATGGGGGGTAATTGGCTTGGATTCATCATATCTTTAGATAGAAGCAAGTTATTTCGTCGGGCTGCCGCATGAACGATTGCTTCCGATCAGCTTATCAAAGAAAGGTGGAGCAAATTTAAAGTTGTCATGATGAAAAAACATCCCTATGTAAAAATGTCCACTTTTCTAAGTATCTAGAGCTTATGTAGTTACCCCTACCAATAATCATGGATCAGGCTTTGGTAAACCTTTTCTTCCACATCCGCCACCAAATAAACACTGGCTTACTCCAAGCTCCACTCAATAAATCATGGAGTAAGGTGTAAAAGCAGGGGATGATAAATAGTGTGAGTAATGTTGCTAAGGATAAACCGGAAAACACTACTACGCCTAATGGTTGTAGAAATTCTGAGCCTTCACCGATTCCTAATGCTAGGGGAAACATCCCCAAGACAGTAGTAATGGTGGTCATTAATATGGGACGTAAGCGCTGGGGTGCAGCTTGCAAAATAGCGGTGCGGCGGTCAACTTTGTCGCGATCGCGGATTTGATTTGCCAATTCCACCATGATGATGGCGTTATTGACGACAATACCTACTAGTAGAACTGCACCGACGATGACGGTTGCACCAATTGCAGTATTGGTAATGTAAAGTCCAAAAATCCCGCCGGCTAGTGCTAGGGGAATGGTAAACATAATTACTAGCGGGTCAATGAGGGAATTGTACTGCACTGCCATGACGACGAAAACGAGAAAGCTAGCTAATCCGCCTAATAGTTGCAGTGAACTTTGTAGTTGCCGATTGGATTCTGCGGCGGCGCTTGGTAAAACGCTTACGCCTTCTGGTAATTCTAGGTTACTAATGACGTTATTTACCTGTTCGATGGCGCGACTTAGACTAGCTCCTTCAGTTAAATTCCCGGCAAATATGATAACTTGGCGTTGGTTAATACGCTGAATCTCTCCTGGCGCTTGGGCTTCGACGATTCTGGCGACATCACTGAGGCGAACTTGACGATTGTTACCAACAAATAAAGGTAGTCTTTCTAATTGAGAACCTGTTTGCACTGCTGACTCATTTAACTGTACTCGCACATCTACCAAGCGGTTGCCCCGTTGCAGTTGTGTGGGTACGCTGCCTTCTAGGGCAGTCTGAATTGTGTCTCCGATATCTCTGGTTGTTAATCCCAGTGCAGAAACTCTTTCCCAGTCGGGCAAGATTTGAATTTCTGGTTGTCGTTCATCAGCATCGGGACGAAATCTCACTTGGGTGGCTTGTTCTTCTAAGGCTGCTAGTACCTGACGGCTGGCTTGTTGTAATGTGTCTGCATTAGTACCCTGGAGAATCACATCAACGTCGGCATTGCGTACAGGGGAGTTATTGGTAATTAAACCCCGTACTTGACCAGGAGCCAAGCGTAAACGAATACCTGCTAAATTTAGTTTATTTAATTCTTGGGTAACTCGTTCGACATAAGTATCTACATCTGTGCCTGGTTTGAGGGTGATGGTGCTGGTACCTCGTAAGGGGTTAGCATTGGTATTAGTGCCAAATAAAGCACCACCAGCAGTGGTGAAAGTATATTCTGTTTCTGGCTGTTGCCGAATAATTTCATCCACCGCGCTCATGACTTTGCTATTAGTCTCTAAAGGCGTGCCGGGTGGGAACTGAGCGAATAAGCTGGCTTGTCCTGTACTGATACGGGGGAGGATTTGTTGGGGAATTTGGGGAGCCATCCATAAACTACCACCACCAAACAGGAGAATAGCGATCGCTACTGTGACTAATCGCCAGCGTAATATACCAGCTAAAAATCTACCATATCCTCGCGTAGCTGCTTCAAAACGCGCATTGAATTTCCGTAATGGCCAAAAGTTGCTCAAGCCACTGGAAAATTTCCAGCCTAATAAACGAGAAGCAAGCATTGGCACAACTGTTACAGCAATGACGATGGAAGCGGCAACAGAAAAGGTGATGGTGAGAATTAGTTCGTTAAATAATAAGGCTATAAAACCACCAATAAGTAGAAACGGCAACACTGCCACTAAGTTGGTACTCGTAGAAGCAATTAGAGCGGATTCAACTTCTTGGCTGCTGGTTTCTGCTTGAGCAATTAGTTGCTTGTGACTGAGCCTGCTTTTACTATCTTTACCAGGAGTCATGCCCACGCCTTCGGCAATGCTCTCCAACATGACGATGGAGTTATCTACGACTATACCCACACCCAAGGCTAAACCACCTAAACTAAAGACGTTGATGGATAAACCAAATAACCCCATCAAGATGATGGCGGCTAGGGTGGCTAGAGGGATGGCGATAACGATGATAAAGGTCTGTCGTAAGGAACCAAGGAAGAGAAGGACGGCGATCGCCGCTAATGCTGTTCCTATCAATCCAGAACTGGTAACATTGGAGATAGAGTTACGGATAAATCTCGATTCATCTAAGGTAGGTGTAATCACGGTACCTTCGGGAACTACGCTAGATTGTCGCAGTTCTTCTAAACGTTTTTTTACAGCATCAACAACATTAATAGTGTTAGCATCTGGTTGCTTTTGAACACTGACTTTGACTGCCGGCTCACCGTTGAGTGAGACATATATCCGTTGTTGTTCTGAACCATCTATAATTTGGGCAAAGTCCCGGAGATAAACGCGGCGGTTGTTAATGGTTGATGGTTGACTGTTGACTGTTGACTGTTGACTGGGATTTGAGGAAGCAGTTGAGGAGACTTCAAAGGACAAATTTCTGAGTTCGTCGGCGCTTTGAAAGCGTCCAACAGTACGGGTTAAAGGTTCGGAATTTTGTCCTAAAATCCGACCACCAGAAATATCAACGTTGCGGTTTCTGAGTTCATCTAGAACATCATTTAAACCTACACCCAAAGCTTGCAAGCGATCTAAATCAATATTAACTCTAACTTCTTCTTGCACTCCGCCCGATACGTCTACCCCAGCTACTCCAGGAACAACACCCAATTCGCGGGCTAGTTCTTCTTCTGCAAACACTCGTAAATCTAGCCCTTCTAAGGAGGGGGATGTTAAGGCGAATTCATATACTGGTAACTGGGAAGGATCGATTTTGAACAGACGCGGTTCTTCAATTGTGTCTGGTAAGCCGTTTCTCGCTCTGTTGAAAGCCGCAGTAGCATCATTGAGAGCTTGGTCAATATTACCTCCTGGTTGAAAGAACAAATCCAAACTGACTTGTCCCTCACGAGTTTGAGAAAAAATCTGTACCACACCTTCTGTTGCCGAGAAGGCTTCTTCCAAAGGTCTAGTCACTTCATCAATTGCTACCTCCGGGGAAACTCCAGGTGCTTCTATGCGTACACCAATGCGGGGATAGGTAATTGAGGGTAATAAATCTACAGGCAACTTGATAATGAAAAATACACCCAGCACCATAACTGCTAAGGTGAGCATAAGTGTACCGATATGTTGGCGAATTGATACGGTACTAATACTAAATCCGCCACTTTTATTTACTTGCTGCATGAGTCGCTGCGCTCCAATTCAAAATTCGTCTTGGAAAGTTTGCTCAACGGGGGGAACCCCTGCACCGCAACTTTCCGCAAAATTAAAAATTCCCAACCTAAATCTTTACTTTGAATTTTTAATTCCTCGCAGGGTTTCGCTCTGAAAGAATTGAAAGACGTACATTTTCCCCATCTTTTAAGGGTCTACCACTACGTGCGACGTACTGCTCTCCAGGTTGTAAGCCAGATAAAATTTCTACTTTGCCATCAGCACTTTTTCCTAAAGTGACTGTACGGGCTGTGACAGTTGGCTTGCCTTGGCTATCTGTAACTACGTACAGTGTGCCGTTTTGATTTTGTGATTGTCTTGGGGTTGTTGGGGAGGATTCCTGGTTTCTGCCTTCCCTTTGAATGGCTGTTTGTGACACTACCACTCGTTCTGGAGTCTGACTGGCAAAATTAACTCTTGCTAGCAATCCACTACCGATGTTGCCTTGACTGTTAGGAATTACTACTTCTACTGGTATTAAACGAGCTGTAGCATCGGCGGTGGGGGAAATGCGGGCGACTCTACCGATAATTGTTTGGTCGGGGAAAGCATCTAAGCGTACTTGTACAGATTGTCCGACTTGAATTTGTCCTAGTTCTAATTCGGAGACTTGTACTACAACTTTAATTCGGCTCAGGTCAGCAATTTTTAAAACTTCTCCTCCAGCTTGTAAAAGATTACCAGGCTCTGTGACCCTCTCGGTGATAACGCCGTTAAGGGGCGATGTGAGGCGAGTATATGAGCGACGTTCTTTTGTTTGGGCAACTACGGCTTTTTGGGCAAATACTCTACCTTTGGCAGCAGCAACGGCTTGTTCTTCGGTTCGCACTTGCTCAGTAGCTGCACGGAGTGCTTGAGTAGCTGTTTTTGCTTCTGTGCGTGCTTGCTCGGCGGCTTGCTCTGATATAGCGCCTTCTTTAAATAATCTCTCTTGACGTTGGGCATCTGCCTCAGCTTGTACCACTTCGAGTCTTGCTCTTTCCACTTGGGCGCGGGCATTACTGACCTGGGTTGTGGCTCTAGCTACTTCTGATTCCAAAGCTGCGAGTTCGGCTTCTGCTTGCTTGAGGTCGGTGGATAATATGATGTCATCCAGTTGTCCGACGTTCTGCCCTCGTTTAACTGTGTCACCTACATCTAAGTTCAAAGCTAAGAGTCTGGCTTCTACCTGCGATCGCAGTGATATTGTCCGGAATGGTGTGGTAGTACCTGTATACTCTGGTTGTGTCTCTAGTCTTTCTCTACGGGCGATCGCCACATCTACAGGCGCTAACCCGCCTCTTTCTCCGCCTCTACGTTGCTGAGATTGGGCTTCGGCTGTTTCCTTGGGTAGGGAACCACAACTTGCTGTTAGCACACCAATACTCAACAAACAAGCAGCAAATAAGGCGTGTTTTGCACATTGCCAGCCAGGAAATATCTGTCTGTGGGTAGAAATTCCGCTACTAAATTGTAATTTCGTTTTGATTAACTGGCTTGTCGCTGGGTAAGTTTGCTGTTTCATGATTTTTGCTGTGGATTTTGGTTGAAAATCATTTATGGTTTGTTTCCTTGTTTGTGAAAGTTTTGACAATAACAGCCTGTTTTACCTAGCAATCATGTATATGTGGTGCTAGCTGAAAAATAATATTGAGAATAGACCAAGTTTTTCCCAGAACTTTTTGTGTCAAACGTTGCTACTTTTACGAGATAAAGTCAAAACAAATTTCGCTACTACTCTATTTACGCAATTGCAGGATTGTGTTTGATATTTGATTTGGCTATGTAAGGTGTATTAATTTTTTATGTTGGCATGAAAAGTATTCTAGTTAGGGAACTTGAAGAAACTAAAATTAGTCCTTAGCTTTTTTCCCTAAAAATCATCAAGTGCAAATATTTAGCTTTACTAAATATACACAAATATTAGCAATAATACTAGCAATGTCATAGGCAATTCTGGAAGATTTCGAGAATATATTAACTTTTCTGAACAGAAATTGCTTTTAGCTACGATATATTATATAGGCAAAATCAGTTATTTATGCCATTTAGGTGAGGACAATCACGAGTGAAATCACTGTCAAAACTTGCACGCACAGTTGATGAATCCCAAATCATCGAGTTTTTTCGAGAGTCAGTTGGTGAGTGGCGTTCACAAAGGCGTTATTACACTCTCCCTGATGGAGAAACCAAGGAGATGGTGAGTATGATTACTATCCGATTTTTGGAACAAGGTTGCGATGAATTACAAAAACTGGCTCAGATACATAAGTTAGCTGAGTCAGTTTTTTTGATCTGTGGTGCAGAGGTTACATGGTGCAGTACAGATGTTCTCAAGAATAGGAGTGAGTCTGAAGGTTCCACACTATTTGGTGCTTTAGGAAACATCTTGTACCGCGATCGCGGTTTTGCCACTTCTAAACCAGTTACAGCCCAGTATAATTTTCCTAACCCCAAAACCCTATGTTTGCGAACCGAATACAATGGTTCAGTATTTGAGGAAGAATTAAAGTTAATAGGTAACAAATATCGCACCAGACAAACTATTATTTCTCGTGCTGGTGAGCAATTAATGATAGGTCAATATATAGAAAAGAGAATAGTTCAGTAGTGATTAGTCAATGGTTATTCTTCTATTGCTTTGGACTAATGACTCCTGAAATTAACGTGAGTTCGATGAATTTAAAAAACCCCTCTCCAAACCTCTCCCCTGCAAGGAGAGAGGCTTCAAAATCCTAATTTTTCCCTGAGCTTTCAGGATATTTAAGCCCCTCTCCGCGTCGGAGAGGGGTTTGGGGAGAGGTCATCGAACTCACGTTAAACTATTATTCCCCTTCCCCTACAAGGGAAGGGGTTGGTGGTTATGTTCTAGAGAAAGTTGCACAAGGCGTTAGTTAGCCATGACCAAAGAAATTTGACTTAGCGTCTGCGCTTTACTCTCAGGATGGTAGTTGAAACAACTGCACCTAAAGCAAGCATAGTTCCGGGTTCAGGGACTGTTTCTATATCAAAAGAGTAGATGGTAGTTGTTCCACTGATTTCATTGGCGGTAATTAACAAAGGCTTCTGATTGGGACTATCGGTAGCTGAGATAAATAGTAAGCCTTCTGGCCCTGAGTCTCCGGCTGCTGGGTTTGTCGTTCCACCTGGACTTTGTAGCGGAACTGTAAAATCACGATTGTTAGCATAGTCTACAAAAACGGGTTTGGCTGGATTAGTAATGTCATATACCATCACGCCTCCTACCCGTTCCAAGCCAACAAAGGCGTAAAAGCGACCATTAATTTTGGCAATCTTTACGTCTTCTGGTTCCGGCCCCTTGTCATCACTACGGGTATCAAAACTATTCTCAGTATTATTAGAGTTGAAAAACGCTGGTAGACGTTGGGCAATAATTTGTTCAAATTGGTCGCCACTATCAAACACTAACTTGAGCTTACCAGTAGCCTGATCCGATTCCCAGATGGAGAAAGAGCGCGCACCATAGGAGTAAATCTTTTCAAACGAACCATTTTTGTTTTCATCGCCTAAAGCCGTGGTGACATTGAGGCGACCTAAATTAGCATTGTTTTTTAAAACATTAGCATTAGGAAATGCTGTAGGGTCAAGGACATACTGATTATTACCCAGGCGCACTTGTTCCCCAAAACCATCGTAATCCCGTGCGTCGCCTTCGTTAGCGGTGACAATATAAGTTTTGCCATTAACGGTATAGGAAGCTATACCATCGGGTTGATACATTCCCAATACAGGCCAATTGGCAATATTAATGGCATTGTCGCGATCGCTAGCATCAAAACCATTACCTGGCAGGCTATGATCCTTAAAGCCTAAGGGGCTGATATTAATAATCTCATTCTTAATTAGGTCTAAGGTGGCGATCGCATTATTTTCTTGCAACGATATCCAAGCCTTAGTAGAATCAGGGGAAACAGTTATATACTCTGGTTCTAAATCTTGAGCAACTGTAGCGTTAGGGCCAAAAATTCTCACTCCATCTGCCCGTAACTGATTGATTTGACTATTGAACTGACTAAAACCAGCATTGACGACACTGAAGTCAGCTATATCAATAATACTAATTGAGCCTTCGGGGTCAACTGTATAGTTGGTATTCGGCTCACCTTCATTGGCTACTAAGACACGTTTGCCATCTGGCGTAAAAGTGAGCATATCTGGTAATGCTCCAACATTAACGGAATTGATTAAGTTGCCATTAACATCAAAAAATACAGCCTTACCAGGATTTTGGGGCGTAAAATCTTCAACAGCTGCGGCCAGTAAGCCATTCTTAAAAGCGACGCTATTAACCCCTCTACCATAGTTTTGAATCCCGATATTAAACAGGAATGAGGGTTTAGTCGGATCACTAATACTGATGACATCAATACTACTAGTTCCGCCATTAATTACGAATAGCCGTTGACTTACAGGGTCGTAAGCTGGAATTTCTGCGCCACCCTGCTCAAATAGACCTGTACTATAAGTACCTATCGGTTTGAGAGTAGTTGCCTCTGCTGGAGCCAATATTGCTCCTAAAAGAATAAAAGATGGAGCTATTATGGCGATAAGCTTTTGGATAGTCATGGTTTCGATATAATAACTGATGCCTGATTTGTTGATTTCGTACCGCAAATTCGTAGCATGAAAACTTCCCCACAAGCCTAAAATTAGGGCTGGCGGAGTTTGATGGCTCATTACTGAGTAGACTAAATTAGTCGGAAGTTTTCAGAGGAAATTCAGTAAATTGTCAGTTACAGATACATCGGAAAATTTATTAGTCTAAGGTTAAGGCAAATATAAATTTAGGTTAACTAAAGATTAATTACCGTATTTTTACGTATTCTTTATTTAAATCAAGGAAAACTTATCATAACCGTTATCTTTCTCTGCCAACATTTTCAGATGGGCGAGAATTATCAGTCTCTCTCCCAAGCAGTTATGGCCTACACACAAAATGCACTGACGCACCTTACCAAACGATCAATTTCGGATAATTCATTTTCTGGTGTTCCCATAGACCTTAGTCTGAGAGAAGAGGGCAGGATTGCAGACAAATTAACTAAATAACACCAAGGTTAGTCAATCCCAACACGGCAGCAACGCCAATAATATGACCAAAACTCATAGCCGCCAAAAATGTGGGAACGCTGGGATTATTGAAAATTGAAGGGAAAGGCAAAGGCATCTTTGGCCCCACATGAGGGTAGCGAATTGACCTGCCAGCAATTAAAAGTACTAATAGACAACTAGCGATGATAATAGGTGTGCCATTCCAGTTCCAGGTTGTACCTGTGTTGGGTACGGTGGCTTGAGCTGCTAGTAGGATTGATGAGAGCATAGTTCTTTCTCCTGCATGAATAAATTGATTTAGCTGATTAGTTAACAGCAACATCAATACTCCGCTTGGTGAAGCCGCAGAATCCTCTCTCAGAAGAAAGGTTCAACTCTCCTTCTTAAGTTGGGGTAATGATGCAAAAGCTAACTGCACCCAAATGGCAAGTTTCATCGCTGGAGAAAGAACGGAAATTATTTGTAAACTTGAATTCGTTAAGACCAAAAATTTCTAGTCTTAGCGATATCCAATTCTACAGACGACCAATATTAGTCAACCCCAAGACTATACCAATACCAAGAACATGACCAAAAGCCATTGCACCGATAAAGGTGGGAACACTGATAGGTAGCCCAGGGAATTTAGGGCCGACTTGGGGATATTCAACTTTGAGAGCGAACAAAAGAGCTACTACACTGCTAGCACTAATGATAATGCCTACGGTTGGCGACCACTCAGGGGTTGCAGGTACAGTTGCAGCTACTGCTAATAAGGTTGATGAAATCAAGCTTTTGTCTCCTAAATATCTAGGGCAAAGTTAATCTAGACCTAGAAAATTATAGAGTTAGTTAGGACACAACCGAACTTAATCGATCAAAATTCGACTTTTTTTAGTTCCCAATATTGGAAATTCTTATGCGTGTGAAAATTTGCGGCATCACTCAACCACAACAGTCAGTAGCGATCGCCTCTTTGGGTGCAACAGCGCTAGGATTTATATGTGTACGTTCTTCACCGCGTTACGTTACAGCCGCACAAATTCGGGCTGCTGTGACACCCTTACCAGAAAATATTGATAAAATCGGCGTTTTCGCCAATAGCAGTATTGCAGAAATTAAGCAGACAGTTGTTGATTCTGGCTTAACTGGTGTGCAGTTACATGGTGACGAAACTCCAGAGTTTTGCGACCAATTACGTCAATCGCTTCCCCAAGTAGAAATTCTGAAGGCTTTGCGAGTTCGCAGTTTTGAGCATCTGGAGCAAGCAGTTATTTACACTCAATATATAAATACTTTATTACTTGATGCCTATCATCCCCAGCAATTGGGTGGGACTGGTCAAACTTTAGATTGGGAGATGTTACAAAAATTTCGCCCAAGTTGCCCTTGGTTACTAGCCGGGGGACTGACACCAGACAATATTTTAGAAGCTTTAAGCCAACTGAATCCTGATGGTATTGATTTATCTAGCGGTGTCGAAGTTAAACCAGGGGACAAAGATTTAGATAAAGTTGCACTACTATTTGAAAAATTGGGAACTAGTGGCGTGTCTAGTCTGAAATAGTGCATAAAAGAAGTTTTTGTAGTGTAGGCATCTTGCCTGCACCGGACGGGCTAGAAGCCAATCCCACAAGAGAAGCATAATGCAACATTTTAGTCTAGACACGCCAGTAGGGAGTGGTAGGAAAAAACAGGGGAATAAGTTATTACCCATTCCCCATTCCCTATTCCCCATTCCCCATCCCCTATTCCCTAAAAGAACGCTGGTTGATGACGAATCAAGTTAAAGAATTCTTCTCTAGTTTTTTGTTCTTCTTGGAATACGCCTAACATGGCACTAGTTACAGTCCAAGAGCCTGGTTTTTGTACACCACGCATCACCATGCACATATGGCTAGCTTCCATCACAACCGCCACACCTTGGGGTTCTAAAATGGTCTGCACAGCTTCAGCAATTTGGCGAGTCAGCCTTTCTTGTACTTGCAAGCGTCGGGAATACATCTCGACAATGCGGGCTAGCTTACTTAGTCCTACTACCTTCTGGTTAGGAATATAAGCAACGTGCGCTCTGCCCATGAAGGGTAACATATGGTGTTCGCATAAGCTAAAGAAGTTGATATCTCGCACTAGTACCATCTCGTTATGACCTTCATCAAAGACAGCACCGTTGAGTAATTCTTCTAAAGATTGGTTATAGCCACTGGTCAGGAATCGCATCGCCTCTGCTACGCGCTTTGGTGTTTTCAATAGACCTTCTCTTTCTGGGTCTTCTCCGACACCCACTAATATTGACCTAACTGCACCCATCATTGATTCCATATCTTCTTCTGAAGGTTGGTGCAATTCTGGTTCTCGGCCATTATGGGTGTTGCGGTCAGGTCTGGTATTAATAGCTTCTGCCAAATCGGTAATTAGGGGTGATTGAGAGCGATTAGAACCGTTGGAACTAGCAATAGTCATAATTTCAGTCTTGGTTATGGTTTGTTCAATGGTTAACCCCGTAAGGGGAATTCAAAATTCAGAATTCAAAATAATCCTACAAACTACGTAGGAGTTAGCTTTCTCTGGATTAGTGCAAGCCTAGCTGTAGGCTATTACGAATTACGAATTTACGAATTACGGATTACAGCGCACCTGCGCTGGGCATGAGTGTCAATTCATCAATTACTGCTTGTGGTGGTAATAAGGCAGCGTAGAGAATTGACTGAGCCACAATTTCTGGGGTGAGCATTTTGGAACGGTCAAAGTCAGCTTTGACAGTCTCTGTATCCCAAAGTCCAGTATTCACAGCCCCAGGACAAATTGCAGTTACCCGAATACCGTGGACACGTTCTTCTTGTGCCAAAGTTTGAGAAAGTGCCATTAATCCTGCTTTACTGACGCTGTAAACTCCCCAGTGCGGAAAAGATTGTTTAGCTGCAATCGAAGACACATTGATGATTGTGCCTGTATGCCGATCGCGCATTGTTGGCAAAATTCCTTTAATACATTCAAATACACTGGTCAGGTTCAAGTTAATTACTTGTTGCCAGTCTGCTAAGGGGGTTTCACTCAAGGTAGCTGTATATGCTACACCCGCATTATTTACAAGAATATCTATGTCTCCAAAGTCAATAGCGATCGCTTGGATTTTCGCCTCTACTTGCGATACGTCTGCTAAGTCTACAGTATACGCTTTGGCTACTACTCCAGTTTGTTTTGCTGCTTCTACTACAGGTGTTAATTTATCACCAGAACGGCTCACCAACGCCACATCTATTCCCGCTTTTGCAAAGGCTAATGCCGTTGCTTTGCCAATTCCACTACTTGCCCCAGTAATCAGAGCGCGTCGTTTCTGCTCCAAACTCATGCTTTCTCCCAATTTTTTGGCAGTTTTGCAAGCCCTTGTCACCCAATTATCGAAACTTTTAGAGTCAAATAGATTAAATTAACCTTAAATTTCGATGATATTCCCTGACAAATGCTATGATTATTTGCTATAATTAGTGTTCTATGCAATTCCAGTTTACACAAAAATAACAAACGCTAGTTTAAAGACTAGCCCATGTCACTACAGTTAATTAGCAAATACTTTGACACAGCCACCGATCTAAAATTAATGGCTATTTAGATATAAATACCTATGGCTGATGAGATTGTTAAAAATCTTTAAGTAGCCACAGGTAATTATAACACTGGTTTTGGGTAATAAATCAATTAAGCGCGTTTGTTAATGTGCAACTTCTGTAAATACACCAATTTTGCGGAATTTCTCATAACGCAGTTGGCGGCGTTCTTGTGATGTTAAGCGGTCTAGTCCATCCAAATTATCTAACAGGGCTTGTTTTAAGGTTGTAGCAGCTGTTAAGGGGTCAGAATGAGCGCCACCTGTGGGTTCAGGTAATATCTGGTCAATAATGCCCAAATTTTTCAGGTCATGGGAGACGATTTTCAGAGCGACGGCTGCTTGGGGAGACTTGCTAGCATCTTTCCAAAGAATTGCCGCACAGGCTTCGGGGGTGGCTACAGTATAGACGGAGTGTTCAAACATTAATAGGCGATCGCCTACACCAATACCCAAAGCACCACCAGAACCACCTTCACCGATAACAGTGCAGATAATTGGCACATCCAAAGAAAACATCTCGCGCAAATTGTAGGCGATCGCTTCCCCTGCACCTTGGCGTTCGGCTACCACCGTAGGTAAAGCACCGGGAGTATCGATAAATGTCAAAATCGGCATACTAAATTTGTTGGCGTGTTCCATCAGGCGCATGGCTTTGCGATAGCCGCCTGGAGTCGCCATCCCGAAATTACGAGCAATATTATCTTTGGTATCTCGTCCTTTTTGATGACCCAACATCACCACAGGTTTACCACCCAAACGCGCCACACCACCAATTAAAGCCGGATCATCACCACCACAGCGATCGCCATGTAACTCCATCCATTCATCACTGATGGCCTGAATGTAATCGAGGGTACTAGGACGGCGGGGATGACGTGCTACTTGTAGCCGTTGAGAGGGGGACAGAGTGCTAAAGATTTCCTCACGCAGTTGCATAGCGCGTGTTTCTAGCTTGCGAATCTCACCAGACACATCTACGCCATTCTCCTCTGCCAGTTGCCGAATTTGATCAATCCGGTTTGCCAGTTCTGCTAGTGGCTTTTCAAAATCTAACAGTAGTGGTTTGCGCTCAGTTGTAGCCATAGTTAGGGATTAGGTATTAGGGATTGGGTGTTGGGTATTAGGAATTGGGTATTGGGGATTGGGTACAATTTTGTGACTAGGGTGTATTTTTCTTCCTCATCCCCAGTCCCCAGTTCCCAGCCTCTAAACCAGCAGTGGTCTAAACCCATGTTTCACTGATGCTTGACCAATCTGCTCCATTTTGTCTACGGTAATCTGATTGCGCCCCCAAGAAAAGTTCGTGTACAACTTCTCAAATTCCAAGAGCATAGATTCCGCAAAACAAGCAAATAATTGGCGTGCAGGTACATCCATATTGACTATTTTCATGATTTTCCAGTCAATATCCAGAGAATGCTCGACGATACCGCCGTTCAGTACATAAACACCAGGATACTGAACTTTTGTACCTAAGTTTTTCGGATAACCCCCATCAATCAGCAAACAGGGTTGCTTCAAAACTTGAGGATTAATTTCCACGCCTTTAGGCATACTGGCTACCCAGACTACAATATCAGCTTGGGGCAGTGCTTCATCCAGGCTCATGATCTTACCGCGTCCCAACTCGCTTTGCAACTCTTGGAGACGTTCTTGATTACGGGCGATTAACAGCAGTTCTTTTACGTCTGTTTTAGCATCCAGCCAGCGAGTAACTGCACTACCAATATCACCAGTAGCCCCACATATAGCTACTGTTGCTTGAGAGAGTTCAATACCGAGTTGTTGAGATGCTTGTTCTACCTGCCGACAGATAATATACGCTGTGTGAGTGTTGCCTGTAGTGAAGCGTTCAAACTCTAGTGTGACATTACGAACTTGGCTAAACTGCTCCAATTTAAAGTTTTCAAAAATAATCGAAGAGAAACCACCCAAGGCTGTGATATCAATGCCATTCTTTTGAGCATGAGCCATAGCATTGAGGACTTTGCGGGTTGCGGCTTTAATCCGACGACTGGCTAGCATCTCCGGTAAAAAGCAAGATTCTACATACTTCCCTTCAATTATTTCACCAGTAATGCTAGTAACTTTAATGTGGTCAACTATTTGCGGTGGAGCGCTGCACCAAAAATCTAGCCCTTGGTCGGCGTATTCTGGGTATCCCAGTTCTTGAGCTACCGCTTGAGCGTGTTCTAAACTTGTCAGATGTCCAATTAGACCAAACATGGAGTGATATATTTAGGCTTGTGCCTTGGCGAATGCGTGGGATATGTGGATAAGAGATAATACTTAACTCTTAAAAATACTATACAAAGCGTGATGAATGCTGAGTCCTGAGTGATGAGTTTGATCATGGGTAATTGGTAATTGATAATTGGGAATAAACTTTTACCCATTACCTATTACCCATCACCAGTCTGAAACCGATAATAACTGGCAGTCTTACTTTAATCAGGAATCAGAACTACTTAAGCTGCTGTGAGTCCGTAAGCTGACATTCGCATAATATCTCTGGTTGTGAAGCCAATATTACTTAACGCTTCACCGTACTGAATCATAAAATCTTCGACTAGGGCTTCTTTTTCCATAGCTAAGACTGCGGCATCATCCGCGACTTGATTGAGCATTTTCCAGACTATGGGAAGATTATGACGATTAGCTTCTTCTAGTTCTGCTTTTGATTGAGCGAAATTTTTCTGTAACCAAACTTCGCCGAAGTTAAGATGGCTATATTCATCTTTGACTACACCCTCGGTGATTTTACGGGCAAAATCGTCAGCAACGGGAATGTAGATGTTGTATGCAGCGATCGCAAAACATTCAATAATCAAAGACTGAATCAATAGACAGGTAACAATTTTACCTTCAGCCGCCGCTTTTTGGAAATTGCCGTGTAGTCCAGCAAAAAATTCTTTAGCAAATTCCATGTCTGGGGATACTTGCAGGTTCCGTCCACAAGCTTCAAATCCTTTTTTGTGACGGCTTTCCATTTTCGAGAGGCGAATGAGGTCTTCTTTGTCGTCTGGCAGCAGTTGGGCTAGTTGAATGTAATTCTCATATGCTTCTTGTTCCCCTTCAATCACGATCGCATTTATGCGACTATAGGCATCTTTATATTTTTCGCTCTTGAAATCAATTTCTAAATCGGCTGCAACCTGCTGCATGATATGTTTACTCCTGTAAACCTGAATTATTTGATACCAGACTTTAATTTACCCTATGAATTTAAGGTAATGCTCACTGTGGTTTAATTTTACTTAACAATTGCCTATGTTATAGATTAGCGGTTGCTGAGTTCGATACTGTATTACCAAAGAAACAAGTGCTTGGCGATCTAACTCATGACCAAACTAAACTGGAATTGGAAATCTGCTGATTTTTGGAGTCTAGCAGCGCTACTGTTGGGGGCATTTATTGTGTTGTTGCCACTGTTTGTGGTTTTTCTCACTTCTTTTGCACCTCCAGGTTCAAATTTAGAACTTTTGCCCAAAAATAATTGGTCATTAGCTAATTACCGCGACGCTTGGCAACGAGGTAAGTTCTTGTTGGCATTCGCTAATTCTACCTTGGTAGCGATCGCAGTGACGGCATTTCAGATTGTGACTTCTGCCTTAGCTGGTTACGCCCTGGCAAGGCTGAAATTCCGAGGGAAGCAAACACTACTTTTGATTGTTTTAGCAACTTTGATCATCCCCTTTCAATTATTAGTGATTCCCATCTTTTTGGTGTTGAAGTGGGGACACTTGATTAATACTTACGGAGCGCTAATTTTACCAACTGCTGTTAATGGTTTTGGCATTTTCCTCTTGCGTCAATATTTCCAGACAATTCCCGTAGAGTTGGAAGAAGCCGCAACTATCGACGGGGCAAACCGACTACAAATTTTGTGGCAGGTAATGTTACCTCTTGCTCGTCCCGCCTTGGTAACGCTGTTTCTGTTCACCTTTATCGCCGAATGGAATGATTTATTTAAACCTTTGGTGTTTACTACAAGGCCGGAATTAAGAACTGTGCAACTAGCATTGGCAGAATTTCAAGAGCAATTCACCAATAATTGGCCTTTGATGATGGCGGCTGTTACTATTGCAACCGTACCGGTGATGGTGCTATTTCTCATCGGTCAGCGTCAGTTTATCCGGGGAATTGCTACAACGGGTATAAAGAATTGAAATATAGGATTTATACTTGATGTTTAAAAATGCAAGTAGTGCGGTTATTGCACACTTGATCATGGTTTTGGTGGGCTTGAGAGAAATCTAAATCTAGTATGAGTGGTATGAGCGATCGCATAATCATCTCAGTTATATCCTTGAGCAACTGCCTAGAGAATATAAACTTTTGTTACTGATTGCATAATTCATCCCCACCTGATCAATAAATAATTAGCTAAGAGTTGTCATTGCTTTATGCGAACTGATTCTTCTAATGGGTTTTAAAGTTCTTAGCCGTTAGATTTAAGCTCATTCCACCCCTAGAAGGGGATGGAACTTCACGTTGACCATTGACGGTTAATAGTCATCAGTCAGCAGTTAACGGTGGTAGGGCGGCTATACCTCCCACTCCCTTCAATGGGTGGGAGGTATAGCCGCCTTCGATGAAAATCTTGCAATAAAGCTGGTCTTAAACTTATTAGTGAAAAAATTTAGTCCTACATCTACCCATTTAGCAACACACAAAATTTATGGATTCTTCCACATTAAAAACATCAGTTTCTGACTCACAAACATTAGCGGATTTGCAAGTATTAATTCAGGAGGAATTACTGGCATTATTGAAAAGTTCTAGGCTAACGGAGATTTTCAAAAATTGTCAGATCTCAGGAGAAGACGCTGTTAAAATTCAGTTTATCCTTGATAGCAATAAAATTACAGCAAAGACTGCAAATTTAATGGATACGGCTAATTTTGTTACACAAAATAATGGTGATTGTTGTATTTGCTGGTCAGAAGAAAAACAAGATTTTGTTCGCTGCCCTTGTGGATAAATAAAAATTGGCTGCATATTGATGTAGTCTCAATGGAGGCAAGAGAATTTTATTGTCTCCAATATTATTTTTATTTAAAAAAATAAATTATTCTTATCATATATTATCGAAACTCTCTGGAAAATTAACGATCTTTCAGCGTGACGAGAGTGTTATCAACACAAATTTATATTTAAGAAACATCCTCATCAGCCATAATTGATGTTGGTTTAATGTTGCCATCAATTGTCAACCGGGATTGTTTCTGTGGGGTGTAGCTGGTATGAATACTTTTGGGATGTGGGTTAAAGGTTTAGGGGTTGCAGTCAGTAGTTTAATAAGTTTATCTGTAAACACTGCGATCGCCCAAATTACACAAGATAGTACTCTACCTGAAAACTCCAGAGTCACAAAACAAGAAAACAACATAATTATCGAAGGTGGAACCTTATCTGCTGATAGACGTAATTTGTTCCATAGTTTTCAGGATTTTTCTGTGCCAGAAAACTATACGGCTGAGTTTAAAACAATCGGTAGTGTCCAAAACATCATTAGCCGAGTAACTGGTAGTTCTATTTCTAGTATTGATGGCATAATCAAATCTGATAGCACAGCCAACCTGTTGCTGATCAATCCCAATGGAATTATTTTTGGTGCTAATGCTGCATTAAATATTCGCGCTTCCTTTTTAGCAAGTACGGCAAATAGTCTGAATTTTGCCGATGGTACTCAATTTAGTACCATCAATCCTCAAAACACATCTGTGCTGACAATTAGTATTCCTAGTGGGTTACAATTTGGCGCAACGGCAAATCCTATAAAAAATCAATCTCAAGCACGGAATACAAGTGGTAGATTTGTTGGTCTACAAGTCCCAAATGGTAATACATTGGCCTTTGTGGGCGGCAACATAACACTAGAAGGCGGCAACTTAACGGTACCATCAGGAAAAATTGAACTAGGAAGTGTTGCTCCCAATAGTCTAGTGACCTTGAATCCAATCAACCAAGGTTGGTTAATAGGGTATCAAGGCGTGCAAGAATTTCGCAACATTCAATTGAGAATTCGCCAAGGGGCTAATGGTACACAGTTACCATCTCAGATAGATACTACTGGTAATAATGGCGGTGAGATTCGTCTACAGGGTAACTCCGTAGAACTCAGTGGTGAAAGTGTGCGCTTGAGAAGTATCACGACTGGTAGCGCCAATGGTAAAGATATAACGATTAATGCAAGAAAGTTAATTGTTCAGAATGGCGCACAGATAGCTACTTCTACCATCAGTCGGGGAAGTTCTGGAAATTTACTGATCAATGCCTCCGAATCTGTAGACATTATTGAGAGTGATAATTTGTCAAGTACAATTACTGGATTAATTGGCATCAGTGCAGGTCAAGGCAGAGCAAGTGACATTAAAATCACTACTGGGAAGTTGCGTATCCTCAATGGAGGCGTTGTAACAGCAGAGTCTAGTGGATTGTTGAGGACTAATAATTCACCCGTGATACCAGCTGAAGGAAAAGGCGGAAATATCATAGTCAACGCTTCGGAGTCAGTAGAGATAGCAGGAAATGTGAAAACACTTTTTTCTAGCTTCTTGTCTGCGGGGACTAGAAATGCTCAAAATGCAGGAACAGTTAATATCACCACAGGGAAATTAATTGTCCGCGACGGTGGGCAATTAATTGTAAATGTGGGAGCATTCAACAATCCAGCCAACTCAGGAACACCAGGACAATTAAATATAACAGCTAAGTCTATATTGCTAGACAATCAAGGACAAATCACTTCTAATACTAGGTCAGGTCAGGGTGGTGATATAAATTTACTGGTGCAAGACTCGCTACAGATGCGCCGTAACAGTTTGATTTCGACTAGTGCAGGCACATCCAACGCTCCGGGAAATGGCGGTAATATCACAATCAATGCACCTAATGGCTTTGTGTTTACTGCACCCTTAGGCAATAATGATATTACGGCTAATGCCTTCTCTGGCATTGGTGGTAAGATCACCATCAACGCCAAGAAAATTTTTGGGTTTATACAGCGCGATCGCTCAGACTTAGTTAGGCTATTAAACACTGAAGACCCAAACCTACTCAATCCTAACCAATTGCCAACCAGCGACATTACAGCTTTTTCTCAGCAAAGCCCTTCATTCAATGGCATTGTACAAATTAATACACCAGATGCTGACCCCAGTAAAGGGTTAGTAGAATTGCCGAGAAATCTCATTGATGCTTCTGAGAAAATTGCTGCTAGTTGTAGTCCTCATCGAAGTTCACAAAGAAGTTCGTTTGTCTCTACAGGACGCGGAGGAATGGTACCTAGCCCCATTGATACACTGATTGATGATGCTGTGTTAGTAGGATGGACTGCATTACCGACAGAGATAGACAATAGTGTTCATAGTATTCCTGAACAACAAACACAACAGGTTAATTTGAGCGCTCCTCCCCAGATTTTAGAAGCGCAAGGCTGGCAAATAGATCGCGACGGTAATGTAGTACTAGTGGCGCAAGCACCTACTGTAACTCCTCACACCCCAACCCTACATTCGTCAGCTTGCGCTGTATTAGGGAAAGACGCGATTAATCACATCTCTAACAAGTACGGACGCAATTAATCGCGTCTAATTCGTTTCCTGAATTTGCAAACGGACTGTGTGTTCAGTCGCGCCACTGAGTTGCACTTCCATGACTTCACCACCTAATGGTTCTATGCAACTGAGGAGCGATCGCAAGTTGGGTGTACTTGCGCCAGTATCTACATATAATCTATCTGCTAAATTACTGATACGTTTCCAAGTCATATATAACTTGGCAATGGTTTGTTCTATTTGGGATGCTTGATTGACTAAATCAGCCGCTACACTCAAACAGCCGACTCTTTGAGCTTCTTCTAGGGCTGTTTCAATATCTACATCATTCTCTGTTAAAGCTTGGACTTGGGCAGCAGATTTGAGATATTTGCCTAATTGACGCGCCTCTGTTGTGGCTTGTTTGAGAGTGTCCACATCGGGATTCGCAGCTATTTCTCGCTGAATGAATTTTTGGTGTGATTCTGGCAGTTTTTCCATTTCCTTCACCAAAGGGGCAATGTAGCGCGGAGGAAGGGAATTTTCTGCGGCTTTTACCTTAACTGGTTCTGGTAATAAATCTGACGACATTGCCGTCCATTCGTCAGTGAGTTGACGGACTTCGCGCCTAGTGATGCGATCGCCTTTGCTGGCGGCTTCACTAACCATTTGTTGCACTTCTGGGGAGGCTTTGGAGGTTTCCACAAAAGCCCGTTTACTAAAATTATTAACTGCACTTGGTTCAAGTTTGCCCTCTTCTAAAAGGGTGTCAGCACTGTTTGCTAGTTGAATCCAGGCGTATGCTTGACTCTTACTTATTTCTCGTTCCTTCAGCCAATTGAGAAAGCCTGTACCACGCCCGTCGCCACCTTTCTTTTCTCTGTCGCGGATTGCTCTTAAGATTCTTCCCCGCCAGATTTCGGTTTGCAAATCAAAGCGATCGCATACCTGCCAAGCTACATCCAACTGCTGTTGGAAGTCTGACTCTGGAATCTGTTCATCTTCGGGATCGGGCAGTTCAAAAGTGAGATCCGCAGGCTGTTGTAAGGCTGCTGCCAGGTCGTTGATATTATCCGTTGATTGCACAGTCGGTAACTTATTACTCTAGCGATCGGCTTATTATTACACAATCTGGTCACATCGGCTCAATAGAGTGTTGAGATAAGGAATATAACCACTCTGGGCTAGCACAAGGCAAAATAAAGACAGTAAGAGCGATGTGAACGCCATCCCACCAATGAGCTACTGTCTTAACCCCCGTTGTCCCAAGCCTGAAAATCCTCATGATGTGAAATTTTGCCTGAGTTGTGGTTCTAAGCTACTCCTAAAAGAACGGTATCGGGCTATCAAACCCATCGGACAAGGTGGTTTTGGCAGAACTTTCTTAGCAGTGGATGAAGATAAACCCTCCAAACCTCGCTGTGTCATTAAGCAATTTTATCCCCAAGCTCAAGGTACTAACACAGTCCAAAAAGCGGTGGAGTTATTTACTCAAGAAGCCATACAGTTAGACGAATTGGGTAAGCATCCGCAAATTCCCGAACTTTTAGCATACTTTACCCAAGACGATCGCCAATACTTGGTACAAGAATTTATTGATGGGTTAAACTTGGCGCAGGAACTAGCACATAACGGTGTTTTCAGTGAAACGCGGACTATTCAACTATTAAATGACCTGTTACCTGTACTGCAATTTTGTCATTACAGACAGGTGATTCATCGGGATATTAAGCCAGAAAATATTATCTTACGTAATAGTGATAACAAATTAGTTGTAGTAGATTTTGGTGCTTCTAAATCTGCTACTAATACAGCCTTAAATCACACTGGGACAAGTATTGGTAGTCCTGAATATGTTGCACCAGAGCAAATGCGGGGTAGGGCTATATTTGCCAGTGATATCTATAGTTTAGGCGTGACTTGTATTAATTTGTTGACTGGGCGATCGCCTTTTGATTCCTATGACACCAACAATGATACTTGGGTATGGCAGCAATATATAAAACCACCAGTTAGTAATTATCTAGCTAAAATTATCAACAAAATGACAGAAAGCGTTCCCGCAAGACGCTATCAAACTGTAGAGGAAGTTTTAAAAGATTTAAATCAACATTCACCAGTAGCAAATACACCAGCAAAATCGAGTCATCAAGCCCCACAAACGCCTCCTCCAAAACCTGTGTCAAAAACCCAGAGTCAAATTGATTTGGAATTAGAGGAATTGAAAACGCAATTTTTGCCTGGAGGAAAATCGAAACCGCAAAATATACAGCCACAACCTGCAACTAATAATAATTCTGCTAAGAGCGCAATTGATTTAGAGCTAGAAGAATTAAAAGCTAAATATCTTGGTAATAATAACGGCTAACATCTGGCAAAATGTCACCAGTACGATGGATAATAGTATCAATAAATGATACTATATAATGGGACTTAACAGTAAACATCAAAAAACACTGGATGACATTTTTGAAAATCCCGTTAGATCCAATATTCCTTGGAGTGATATTGAGTCTATGCTAATTGCCCTTGGTGCGGAAGTGTCAGAAGGAAGGGGGTCAAGAGTGAGAATAGCTCTTAATGGTGTCAAGGCGACTTTTCACAGACCACACCCGGAAAAAGAAACCGATAAAGGTGCTGTTAAGTCTATGCGTCGCTTCTTAACAGAGTCTGGGGTTAAGGAGGACTTGGATACGGGAGGACTTAGTGACAATGAAATATAAAGGGTATGAAGCCATTGTGGAATTTGACGATGAAGCTGAGATTTTTCATGGGGAAATAATCAACCTTCGAGATGTGATTACATTTCAGGGTGACAGCGTGAAAGAGCTAAAGCAAGCTTTTCATGATTCAGTAGATGATTATTTAGAATTTTGTCAAGAACGTGGTGAAGAACCTGAAAAACCCTTTTCAGGAAAACTCATGCTCAGAATTAACCCTGAATTACATAAAACCATCGCCATCAAAGCGAAGAAAGAGGGTCAAAGCCTTAATTCTTGGATAGAAAAATGCTTGTGTATGTATGTTCCGTAGGTTAATCCAAATTAACCAAGTTTTCTTGGGTGACTGTACGAGTGGACTTAACTTGATAAAAAAGTGACTCTAAATTTTAGAGTCACTAATAAATTAAGTTCAGAATTTAGAGAATTACCAGCTTATTTCTTCGCTTCAGCGATGGGAACCCATTCTGTGTGGAAAGCGCCAGCTTTATCGGTACGCAAGTAGGTGTGTGCGCCGAAGTAGTCGCGTTGTGCCTGGGTGAGGTTTTGAGGTAGGCGATCGCGGCGATAGCTGTCAAAATAATCCAAGGATGCGCTAAATGCGGGTACAGGGATACCGAGTTTGGCAGCTGTGATGATTACTTCCCGCCAAGCTGCTTGTCTGTCGAGAATTGTTTGCTTAAATTCAGGAGCGAGTAGCAAGTTGGGTAATGCGGGATTTTCGTTAAATGCCTTCTTAATCTTATTCAAGAAGCCAGCGCGAATAATACAACCACCTTTCCAAATCCGCGCCATTTCACTCAGATTCAAATTCCAATTAAATGTGGCTGAGGCTGTGGATAACAGCGCCATCCCTTGAGCATAAGAACAAATCTTGGAGCAGTAAAGTGCATCCCGGACTTTGTTGATAAACTCCTTGGTATCGCCGTCATATTTACCACTGGGGCCTGTCAACTGCTTAGATGCAGCAATCCGCTCATCTCGGATGGAAGAGATAATCCGAGCATTTACGGCTGCTGTAATGGTGGGGATAGAAACACCCAATTCCAAAGCAGTTTGTACTGTCCAGCGTCCAGTTCCCTTTTGACCAGCTGCGTCAACAATCAAATCAACCAAGGGTAATTTGGTCTCTGGGTCAACGTAGGGGAAGATATTGGCTGTAATCTCAATCAAAAAGGAATTGAGTTCGTCGGTAGTATTCCATTGGGCGAATACTTCATGTAGCTGTTGAGCATTCAGCCCACCGGCAGTTTTCAGCAAGTCGTAGGCTTCTGCAATTAACTGCATATCGCCATACTCAATACCGTTGTGTACCATTTTGACGTAGTGACCGGAACCACCAGGGCCAACATAAGTTACACAAGGGCCGTCATCAACTTGAGCAGCAATTTTGTTGAAAATGGGGGACAGATACTCGTAAGAACTTTGTGTACCACCGGGCATCAGTGAAGGGCCATTCAGTGCGCCTTCTTCACCACCACTGACACCCATCCCCAGGAAGCGTAAGCCTGCTGGTTCTAGTTCTTGAGTCCGTCTTTGGGTATCTTCAAACCAAGAGTTGCCACCGTCGATGATGATATCGCCTTCATCTAGTAGAGGTTTGAGCTGCTGAATTACTGCATCCACTGGTTTACCAGCTTGCACCATCACCAGAATCTTGCGGGGACGTTCTAGTGCGGCGACAAACTCTTCCAGGGTAAAAGCAGCTTTAACGTTGCGTCCACCAGCACGCTGTGCCATGAAAGCATCGGTTTTTTCTCTGGAACGGTTATAAACTGCAATTGGGAAGCCATTACGCTCCACGTTTAGAGCGATATTCTCGCCCATAACGGCTAAACCAATCACACCAAAGCTTTGTAGTGTCATAAACTATGTTTGGCTAACTCTTGCAGGTTCTTTCATCTTTAAGGGTAGACTGAGTTTTTCTCTTCTCCCCTAAAGAAGACATTAAGAGTTAATTTAAAGAATAAAAGCTCACTAGTAACACAGATAAATAGTTTTAATTTGTATCCAAATCAACAATTAACTTGTAAAATTTGCGAAATTGGGGGCTAGGGATTGGGGACTAGGTGCTGGGTACTAGGAAACGAGAGAAGAAAGTGAGACATATTTTCCATCCCTAATCCCCGCTTCCCAATCCCCAGTCCCCAATATCCAATCCCTCATAAAAGGAGTAACCAAAAAATGCTGGCAAATGTCCTAGCCTTGGTGGTTGGCCTTGGTAGTTTAGCAATCTACATTGCAGCTTTCTTTTTTCCCGAAATCCACCGTAAGAATGATTTTATTTGGAGTGGAGTAGGGCTTTTTTATGCCCTAGTTTTGTGGATTTTTGCACCAAAAATTTCTGGAGGTCTCTTATTGGGTCATGTGGCTAGTGTGGCACTCCTAGTTTGGTTTGGCTGGCAAACTCTTTCATTGCGTCGCCAGGTGACTCCCCTAGCACAACAAACCACAGTACCAAGTCCTGAGGCAGTACAGTCAACTATCCAAGAACAAGCTGCTAAGTTTTCTCTTCAAGAAAAAATTGCCCAGTTACAACAAGATATTGGTAGCACTTTTAGTGGTTTGAAAAATAAAGTACAACAGACTGGTAATAAAAAAGTTACAACTGCTCCAGTACAAACTACTCCAAAACCATCTGTTGAAATTGTTGATAAAACGGAAAAACCTACTGAGGAGACCGTTACCACTAAAGAGACTTCATCCCCAACAACTACTACAGAACCACCAGCAGCAGTATTGTCTACTGATACTGACTCCACCACGGAAATTGTCCCAGAAGTGATTCCACCCAATCCCCCAGCCCCTGAATTGGTGGAAGCAGCTCAAACACATCCTGAGGCTGAAGAGAAAGAACCAATTCCTGTGGAAGAAATTGCCCCTGATGCGGTACTCGCTCCCCCCGCAGAAGCACCACCGGAGTCACTACCGCCAACTTCATAAAAAATTAAGGGTTTAGGCGGTTTTTGGGAAAATTAGGTGTTAACTGGGGAAAATACGGTGAAAGCTGAGATGAAGTTGTTGTTAAAAAACAAAACAGGGATTGCAACATAGATTGATTCTGTCTTAATCTGGAAAAGCAATAGGTTGGTTTCTTTAACTGCCTTTATATGCCGGTATTGTGCCGACTAAGTTCCCCAGAAAAACACCCCATAGCCTAAAACGATGAAAGCATCTGCTAAGTTCGACTTTGAGGACGAGAAATTTAATGCACCCCCTTCTCAAGTCCTCCCTTGGTGTCAGATGATTAATCCTCGGTATGGCACAGATGGTATTCAGCATCACGGTTTAGCGATTAAGCTGGATAATGCTCAAGCTGTCGGCTTTCAGCCAGATGAAAATTGGCAAAAGGTGGAACATGAATTTAGTTCCGGTATCGAAACAGTTTTCATTAGTGCTACTCCCCGAATAGTGATAGTGCGGCGAGGGCCTTTGTCTGTTAAAGACAGAGAGACTGGTATCAAATTGGGAACGTTGAAAGAAAATTATGATGCGTTTTTGGCAGATAAACTGAAATTTAAGACCTTTACGCGTTATCTAATTTTCTTGGTTGGTGAAAATAAAAAGTTTCTGCATGAGTCACCACTGCAATTAACCTTGAATGGTGCAGCCGGGGCAAGTTTTAGCAAAACTTATTGTGAATTTCAACAAGGCAAAGTAGTTAGTGGTTTTGTGGCGGAGATAGAAAGAGCTTATGCTTTATACCGCAAGCAACCAATCACGCCGAAAGGGCCGTTGTTCCATGCTCACGGTATTTTCTGCCCGATTATTGAGTGTGAAGAAAGAGGCATTGAACCAAATACGGTTTTGGTGGCTTCAACCGTAGATTATGAGCATCCATCAATTGCTAATCTGACTAATTACCTAATAGCTTCCGACGCACCCGAATCTGCAATTATTTGTAAAACATTTGAAGATTACAAAGATTTTGGCAAGGAACCTGTCAGAACAGAAACTCCGAAAATGGCGATGGCTGGGGTTTCTAGCTCTTACATTTATCCTGATGAAGATGATTTCGGCTATCCACCCTATTAGAGACTATTTATAAAGTAAATCTTTAAGACAACAAGATGACGTAACATGATACGAGTCATCACAGCATATTGTTAAGGCTAAAGCAATTAAGAAAATTAAACGCACAAGTCTATCAGGGCTATCTGTAGAACCTTCCAGATGGTAACCACCTGTTTTACAATCTTTGAACATAGCTTCAATGCGAAAACTTTGACGATAAATTTTGACAGCACTTTCCAGGTCAGACAGATTGGTTAATAAACAGATTGGTTAATAAATACCAAGGCTTCAGAGATTGATGAATGGATAAATGTAATTGAATATATTCCTTTCAGATAATTTTAATAATTCTCTATTGAAGATTGTGATCGCCAGTTAGGGTGGTGAGTGGGAGGTAGCGATCGCCCAAATTATAATTTAAGAAAGCACAAAGGTTAATCAAAGTCTGATTTCCATGTTAAAAAGTTACGATCTCTAGGTATATAGTCTCCAGACCTCTAATTTAAGTTATGCTTAGACACAAATTGCCATTATTACTAACCATAACTCTGAGTACCATTTCCATTTTTCCGATTTCATCATCACTGGCGCAAACCACATTTGTACCCCTACCTTCTGACGCACCGTTGGATCTAGATTTACTAACTCAACCAAAAGACTCCGTAATTACAGCCAACACTATTAACTTATCAGGATTAACCACTCCGAGCTTATGGTGGTCAAAAGAAAACTCCGAAAACAAGCTGTTAGATAATTGGATAGCATATCCAGCTACTAAAAATGAAGCTGGACGAGTAGATTTAATCGTCAATCAGCAAATTTGGAGCTTGTTAGACTATTTAGAACGTTATGATTTTGTAAATCGCCTGGGTAGTACTGCAAGAAGAGACGGTTACAACGTCCGAGTATTTAATTATCAAAAAGACCTACTAGGTTCTTATACCTGTAGCTATAATCCTATTTCTGCGAACTGTAATATTCAGTTGAATACTCAATACAAGTTACGTCGCTATCAATAGCAAATCACACATAATACAAAACAAAAACCCCTGACGGGGTGACAAAGCTTCTGAATCCGAGTAAATAGGAGATTGTGACCGTTTTGGGGTAAAAAGAGATAGGTCAGGTATTTTCAACAAGATCTATCAAATGATAAGGATTGTTATCGAAAAAAGGATGTAGCGATTTGGGAGAACAGAAAAATCTGTCACCCCTTCAGCAAAAACCCCCTTCAAGTAGATTAGAAGGGGGTTTTTGATGAAGAATAGAACCTGGCACCGAGCGATTGTGGCATAGGGCAACCCCTAGACTATCGTAGCCATAGCAGCGTTTCACAACTGAGTTCGGGATGGAGTCAGAGTGGGACCACTGC
>NZ_JACJQL010000041.1 GCF_014696625.1 Nostoc parmelioides FACHB-3921 | reverse complement strand
CAAGATTTAGGCGTAGTCAAAGCCCTACGAAAACCAGTCTTCAAGCTGGATCTATCCCCTTTTCCTGCACCCTCTTGACAAATGTGCAATTACTTTAACCTCTCACGGATGGAGTAAATCAAAGGCCCAAACACCACACTCAAAACAATAATCAGTAATACCACAGCACCCAACATAGCCTGACGATTACTGCGAAATTTTCGCCATGCTTCTTGAGTGAGGCTTTCTTGCCCAGCAATCATACTTGTAATTGGTACTTCGGGTATTGTGGAAGTGCGATTTAGCAAACGTTTTAACATAAATTATTTCGTATATTTAACGCGAGGATCTAAGAAACCATAGAGAATATCGGCAACTAGGTTAAAAATCACAATTAAAATTGCATATATAAAGGTAATTGCCATCACCACTGGCGTATCATTTTTATAAATAGAGTCAATTAATAAAGCTCCGATACCAGGAACACGAAAAACTTTTTCTGTGACCAAAGCACCTGTAAACACACTAGGAATATCCAATGCTATTAATGTGACTACAGGAATTAAGGCATTTCGTAAAATATGCCGTCGAATCACTACAAATTTGGATAATCCTTTCGCATAAGCCGTCCGGACATAATCTTGGTGGATATTTTCCAAAATTTCTGAACGCACAAAGCGCATGAGCATAGCCGTTTGCCAAAGAGCTAATACAGAAATTGGCATAATGGATTGTTGGATTTGGGCGATAAAACTCTGCCAATCTTTTACTTGTAATGTACTGTTATAAATAAACGGCAACCATTTTAATTGAATACTAAAGATAATAATAAATAGTAAACCGGTGAAGAACGTTGGCAAAGAAAATCCAAAAAATACTAAAGTAGTTAAAACATGATCAATAACTGTATGGCGCTTGAGGGCAGAAATCACACCTAAAGGAATAGCCAGAATTGCACCTATTAAATAAGCAGCACCAACTACCCATAATGTTGTCGGTAGACGTTGCAGGATTAAATTCATTACAGGACTACGACTGGTGAAGGAATAGCCCATATCCCCACGCACAAAAGCTATCACCCACTTGATATAACGAATATGAATTGGTTGGTCTAATCCTAAAGACTTTTTGATATTTTCCCGCACCTCTGCTGTGATGGAAGGATTAAGGGCAAATTCACCCATTGGATCACCGGGAGCTAATGCCAAAATAGTAAATATAACCAGACTAATAGCAATTAGTGTAGGGATAGCAACTAGTAGACGATTGATTAGATATTTATTCATTTTTGATGCAAAATTTGTATTACCTGTTAACTCGATAACTATATCCAAACAAGTTTAATAGGTAATTTGCTGAGTAGATAGCATCAAGGATACAAAAAATTTACCTTTACCATTCATACAAATGAAGTACGCGCATAATAATCAAGGGGCTTACTATATAAGCCCACGCTAAACCAGTTATGGCCTTTCTTCGCTGGAATTTTAACTCATGACTCAGTACTAACTCTACTTCACCCAACCACCAAAAACGGCTAAACCATAATATTTCCAAGGTACTGCTACCGTCATGAACCCAGACTTTCTTAGCATTTGCAAATGGGTATCTAAAGTAGCGAGTTGGTCTGGATTGGAGTATCCTTGGGGGCTACTATTGCCAACCTTAGCGCGGACTTCTGTAAAATTGCTTCCCTGTTCACTTACCCATTCTTCTCGCGCTGCTTGGTAAATTTCTGCAAGGGTTGGTGATTCTGGTAAGGTGGGGTCTGCATTCCAGAAACAACCATTTGGTGTCAGACTAGCAGCGATACGCTGAAATAGCTGTAACTTCATTTCATCATAGAGGTGGTGAATTGCTAGAGATGATACACAAGCATCAAACTCATTACCAATATTCAACGTCTCAGGATGGATAGCCCAGTCGCCAAAGTCGGCTTGTAAACCAGTCCAACGTTCTTTATACCCAGATGCGACGATTTTATTTTGGGCAAATTCCAGCATTCGGGGTGAATAATCCAAAGCAATGACTTGAGCATTGGGACAGCGTTGGAGTATTTTGAGACTAAGTTCGCCTGTACCGCAGCCTAAGTCTAAAATGCGATGACTTGTCAAAGGCAGACAACGACTGATTACCTCCAGCATTTCATCATAGCGAGGTAATAATTGGCGAATCCCGGTGTCAAAATCAGCAGTATTAGCAAAGACTTCTCCAGGGAATAATTGTGACATATCGATTGTTGGGTTAAGGGAAGATGCAAAAAAAAAGATGACTTTAGTTTATCTTGTTGACTTAGTACAGCCTTGTTTAAAATCATAGTGTTTTTAAATGCAGAGGTACGCAAGGTTAAGCGCGGTGAACCAGCGCTGCGGGAGGGTTTCCCTCCGCAGGCGACTGGTGAACCCAAAGGGAGGTACGCTGAGTTTTCTTAAGAGGAGTTGCTACGAACTTACAAATTGTGTACTTAGTTAGCACACATAGAGATTGTTTATCGTAAATTCAAGGGTTTAAGACTCCTACGTCTACACGTAGTATCAGTTGAGTTGGGGTTTGTCTTGAGAAATCGCTCCACTTGGGCAAAGCCCAAGACCGCGTTTCTCGCTAAATCCCCGACTCCAACTGTCTTTAATTTTGAATTTTGAATTTTGTAGGCTTGCCTTCCCGTAGGGTATTTTGAATTGTTAATCCCAATCCCCAATCCCCTGATATGCTTATTTGCAGTGAGTTTAATTTACAGAAAAATGCACATTCAGTTTCGTGAATTTGATCAATTTGATGTGTGGATGTGGCTAAAATTTAGTACCATCCCTTCTCAAAGAGAAAAGCAGTATGTAGAAGAAGTCTTTAATTCCTGGTTTTATCTAGGGAAGTTGGGTGCATTTAATGCCGAAAATCTCCAGGTACAAGAAACTGGGGTTGATTTAAGTTATCTTAATTATGATTCCCAGGGTTATGACAAAAGCCTATTAGCGCTGATGCACAATATGGGTGAGTTTGAGTATGAAGGACAATGGGCGCGGTGTTGGTTTGATTTGGGAACTAGTGATGCGATCGCTATTGATATTTTAATCAATGCTCTCACTCAACTAAGTGAAGAATACGTCACTATTGAAGAATTTTACATCGGCGGCGAGAATGAAAATTGGCCGGTCGAAGATAGTGACAGTCGCCCTCACTCTATTTACGATAATTAATCTAAAAATGACTAAACATGGCGAAATTCGGGTAATAGTCTTAGGATTGGTTCGAGATGGTAAACGCATTTTTGTTTCTGAAGGCTACGACCCCGTAAAGCAATCAACTTTTTATCGTGCTTTAGGTGGTGGTGTGGACTTCGGCGAAACCAGTCTAGCAGCGTTAAAAAGGGAATTTCAAGAGGAAATTCAGGCAGAATTAACCAATATTCGCTATCTGGGTTGTATGGAAAACCTATTTACATTTAATGCTAGAAAGGGACATGAAATTATTCAGCTTTATCAATGCGATTTCGCTGATCCCAAGTTTTATCAGTTAGAGAGCTTAGTATTTTATGAATCTGAGCATCACAAACATAGGGCAATGTGGATAGATATTAACCGCTTTAAATCTGGTGAACTTAGACTAGTTCCAGAGGAATTTTTTAATTATTTATAAAACTTTCATTTCCTAAGTAACAGTATTTAACAAAGAAATAAAGTAACATTTTCAATCCTAAGTATGTAACGGTTACTCAAGATTATGAATAGCTGTTCTTCCGTATTACTGTTAGTAAAGTATCCTGCAAGTTACGCATTTTTACGATTGTGCAAGCGTTTCATACCCACATAGTATTTAGCACATCGTTTTACAACTACTGCACTAATTGTGAAATCTATCCTACAAACTTACCTAGAGAAAGAAATCTGGATACTGATACGAGATAAATGGTATTACGCAACCATTATTGGGATTTGGGATGATTTGTTGTGCTTTAAACATAGAACTCACAACAAAGACACGGAGGAAGATACTTTGTGGGAAATGATTGTTAAAGTCAGCGAAGTAGTTGCCATTGATAAAGTTGTCTCAGTTGTGAGTAGAAAACCGGATGTGTTTATGTCACGACTTCTAGAAACCGACAGACATACTAATAATCATCAGGAACATGAAAATTCTTGACTTATGGCGAAGCATGGAGTCATCAATATCAGACCACTCGCTTTCTTGCTCTGAACAATTGAAATTTTCCTCACTTATATGACTATTGCTTTAGCTGAGACGCTTTAAATGTTTAGTCGTGAATATCCTACACAGCAGAGTACTCTAATGTATTCTTCCTGTAGATAGAGAAAAGCACCGTGAAATATCTCACAGTGCTTTTTTATTTTTGCATCCTTTCAGGTTCTTCAATCTAACGTGGAGAACAGCCACCGCTTTCCTGATGATGGTTTTCTAAGACAATGCTTACTTGTATCTCAAAAATCAAGTATGAACCCTACCTATCATCAAATGTCTAGTGACTGCTTATATTTTTTCAAGCAAATGCAAGCAGTTGTGAAACTTCTGCGTGTGCTAGAACCACACTAGGTTCACCTTGCAGTGCAGTGTAGTATTTTCTAGCAAATGTATTTCCCTCTTCTGACGGCGAGAGTAAAGTACGGATATCGACAATCAAGTTTTTGACGTTATCTGGCGATATGGGTTCATCTGCTGTGAGGATTTCATCAATTTGAACAATCACCTCGGAAATACTATGTAACCAAGCAAACTGCTCGTGGCTAATTACAAGTTGCAAAAATTCTCCACTTGATATTCTGCCACTCACTTGTTCATAGGTAATGCGTTCTTTATCTAGCAAAACCTTATGTAGCTTGAGTAATTTGTTTCGTAAATTCTTGAGGTGCTGATGTTGATTTATACGTTGTAAAAGCGTGTTAGAAGTCAATGGAATCGATCCTCCCATTACGATATTCTTTAATAGCTGAAATTTCTGTTCAGGCTGGCATCACAAACGCTTCTCATCAAACTACTTTGTTAAATGCCATATCAGGAAATTAGTCATCCATTCAATTATGCTTTGTGTATGACGGATTTGTGGTCTGTAATTTCCGAAAATATAGCGCAAACTCTTTGTCTGCAATCAACAAAGTAAATATTATTGTTGAGAATGCTTTCGTTTTGGCATTTGTTTTTTATATATGAATATTCATATATTAGCATAATCAATATAGGAGCTATCAAAGACAGTATTTACTACTTTATTTTCGGAAAACCGTCTATGTCCTTGGCTTATATAATCCTCGGTTTCCTACAAAAAGAAGATATGACAGGTTACGACCTCAAGACAAATTGTTTCGATCAATGTATTGCTCACTTATGGCCAGCCGATCAAGGGCAGATTTACAAGACGCTCGATAAGCTGTTTGAGCAGGGTTGGATTAATTGCCATGTTGAGATTCAGCGCGATCGCCCCAACCGTAAAGTCTATAGTCTCACAGAAATGGGCAAAACCGAGTTTGTACGGTGGTTGCAATCCCCCCAGCCCTTGCCTATATTCAGAGAACCTTTACTTGTACAATTATTTTTTGCAGCTCAGTTATCGAATGAGGCGATCGCTAGTCTACTACAACAGCAGCTAGCAGCTCACTATGAAAAAATCAGTAGTTGTGAAGCCATAAATTTTCCGCCTGTTGAAGATGAATTGGGGATTCGTGAGCAATTAATCCATAGGCTAATGGTGGAATTAATCGTGCGTCGTGAGGAAACTTATATTGACTGGTTAAAGTCAGCTATCAAAATGCTAGAAGTTGAGAATTAATATATTCTTTGTAAATAACTATTATTTTTTATTAAATTAAAACTACTATTTTGAATTTATCTAAAGTTATAATATGTTTTTTTAACAAATTACTCATTTGAGTTAGTAATATATCAATTTAGTTCTATTAATATATGATAAAAGACTAACATTATTTTTACCATACTCAGTGCAAAGTACAGATTTCTGAACAGAGTAAGAATTACTTGGTACCTTCGTACTTATGTAACTACCCCAACCTTGACGATACCCTTATTGGTATTCTCTGTGTTCACGTAGCGTTCCCCACACAAAGATGAGTAGTCTTTTAACTTAGCGCTTTCAACTCAGCATTCTTCATCAGCATAGAAACTATGAATATAGGATATTTTCAAAAAATTCCTGTGATGCCACTAGTACTACTTTGGTTAGCTTATGCCCTCTTGGGGTGGTATCTTGCCGCGCATCACATTGTTTGGTTAGTCGGAGCTTTTATTGCCACTATTGCTATAGCTGTAGTCCGCAAGAGTATTTCTTGGTTAGAAAGCATAGTTTCTTTTGGTTCTCGAACTTTAGTAGTAGTTATAGTTTTAAGTGCATCTATTGCTTTAGTTGCAACTTGGTCAATGTTATTGAGTTTATTTCTTATTCCCATAGCAACCACTCTTTTAGCTGATTTAGAAATGCGTTTTGCCGGCTTCAAAAAAATAGATTCGTTTTGGATTTTAACTGTTTTGGCGGGTTGGGGTTTGACTGTCGGGGAAATTGTAGATATTTTACTTCTGCCCAGTGGTAGATACTAGCGGCTAGGGGAAGCAGGGCAGGATAAGACAATTGTACAGACGCGATTAATCCCGTCTCTAATTACAAAACTTCTGATTTCCTTGCCTCTTGTAACTGTTGGGCAGATCCACCTTGTTGAGACAGTATCAAAGTAGCCCCGGCGACTGCTAGCACCCCAATTATTGCTAAACACAAAACAGTAGTTTGATATTTCAACTTGATGACCGTGGCTAATATTTCCATAGCTGTGGCATTACCAGTGACTTGAATGGGCTGGAGTGCTGCCAAAGCATCTGCGGCATTAGTATAGCGATACTGCCACTTTGGTTCCACCATGCCCATTAACCAAGAGCGGAAGCGTAAATCGATTGGAGAATCTAGTTTCTGGAAATCAAAATAACCCTTATTGTTAATTAACTTACCAATATCGACAGAACGGATATTAGCAAGTAAACAAACTAGTGTCGCCCCTAAACTGTATAAGTCCGAAGCCAAAGACAAAGAATAGCCTAATTGTTCCTCTGGTGGTATAAAGCCTGGTGTCCCTGTTAGTAAGCTGGTGAGAGCTATTTTTGTATCCTGTACCCTCGCTAAACCAAAATCTACTAAGTAAGCATTCAGTTGGTCATCAACTAAAATATTTTCTGGTTTGATATCCCGATGAATAATTGGATCAATTCGTTGCTGTAAATACACCAAAATTTCTAAAATTGACACAGCTATTTGTTTAATTTCTTCTGCTTGGAAGCTGCGTTTTGAGCTTAATGGTAGAGCGTGTTTATATTCCTGTACTAAATAGAAAGCTGTCTGCGTTGCAAAAGAATCCAGATAGCGGGGTATGCGGGGATGATTTAGTTTTTGTAAGATTTGCGCTTCACTTTCATAAGCTGTAAAACCAAACCAGTCAGTATAAGTATGAGCAAAACTGAATTCTTTAATTACTACCTGTTGCTTAGAATGATGATGAGCTAAATAAGTGATGCGACCTTCTTCTTGGTTTCGTCCCAGTTCTCGAATAACTTGATAACCTAAAGCAGAACAATCTGGATGATTGATTAAGGGAATTGCTCCTTTATTAAACGCATCAAGCTCCATACACACCACCTGAGTTTGATTTTGTCAAGGTGCAATCAAAAAATTATAAATACTCACCCAGATTGTTACCTGCCATTCTGCCTTAATCTTCCTATGGAATGATGAGTTAAAAAGAGGGCATCATTAATTAGTTATTATTTCCCCCCTGCGTCCCTGTCTCTAAGAGTCCCTATTTCCTCCGTGCAAGCCAATCAATAATCTGGGCATTGACGACGTTGGGAACTTCATCGTGGGGACAATGACCAGCACCAGGGATAGGAATAATTGTTATGTCTTTACCATTATCCTGGGCTTGCTCGTAAATCTTCGCCCCTGTAATTGGTGTCCACGGGTCGTCAGCGCCCCAAATTACCAGTAAAGGACGTTCTACTTGGGGTAATAGTTCCTCTGGTGTGGGGCCAGGAGGTGCTGTGAGGATGGAGGCGAAAACTTGCTGCGCTCCAGGGTCGCAGGATGGGGTGTAAAGTAAATCAACTAACTCATCAGTGACGGCTGTACGATCGCGGTAAACTTGGTAGAGTGTGCGGCGAATTTGGGATTTTTGTCTGATACGGTTAAAGACAAATTTGCCTGTAATGGGCGATCGCACTACTCGATTAAATGTGGCCATCACAATCCGTAGTGGTGGGTTTAGTTCATGGGGGCGATGGCTTAAACCACCTGCTGAGTTGATTAAAACGCCACCAGATGTAATCTCTGGATGTTTTGCCAATACTATCAGGCTTAAAAGTGCGCCAATGGAATTACCGACAAATACGGCTGGTTGTTGAATATGGGCTGTCCAAAAGTCTTTTAGCAGTTCTACCCAAACATCTACACTGTAATCAATTGCCGCTTTGTCAGAACCGCCAAAACCCAATAAATCAATTGCAAAGACTTGGTAGCCAGCATTTGCCAAAACGGGAATGTTCTTGCGCCAATGTCCGATAGAAGCACCAAAACCGTGAACTAGGACTAATGGCTGTCCAGTACCCATGACTGTGTACTGAATTTTGTAATTACGCCAAGTCCACACCAGTTTATCAAAATTAGCGATCGCCGTCGCTGCTAGCGGTTGAGTCTTTAAAGTCATTATTATTAAGATTTCTAAACTATTGCTTTATATATTAAAGCCTCTCACGAGTCGTGTATGAAAAAGCAGAGGAGCTTCTGCATCGCCGTCTTGGTTCTTACCTCTCCCCCTGCCCCCTGCCTCTTATCAAGCATTATTCCCTGCTCCATGCACTACTCCAGTAAAATAGGTGTGTCCGTGATCAACTAAAAACACCTAAGTAGCCAATCTGTATGCTCACAACGGCTGAATTTCTGAAATATACTCAATGGTCTGGTATTGCCACTGTGGTATTTGCAGTTTTGGCAATATTAGCGTTCCTATTCAAATGGGGCATCCGCTTTCGGCTAGTGGGTACGACTGGCTTTATGTTGGTGCTAACTGCTGGTTTATTTGGACTTTCAATAGTTCCTTTGAGTCGTACTGTTATTCCTGGGGCTGTCAAGTACACTCTAGTTTACGATAATGGCTCAAACCAAGCAGTGATCTCCCTATCTCCCAAAATTTCCCCTGCGGAAGTAGAAGCAACTTTATTACAAGTAGCCAGCAATCTCAATTCTTTTGGGCGTTCTGGTGGCAGAAATGATGACAAGGTGACAATTCGCGCTCGTACTCTGATTCACCCAGAACCAGGGCTAACAGTACCACTTTACCTGGGAGAAGTTAAGCGATCGCTCGCTAGTCGAGAAGATACTCAGATATCTGTGGAAATATATCCAGAGAAATTTGCTCAATTGCCACCCGCAAAAGCTTAAGATCAGGAGTGCTGAGTTAAACTCAGCACAGGCTGAACGCCCCGCAAACAGCAAGTATTATGTTTTTTCACCACATATAGCGAGTGTATAAGTTTTTTGTATTTTCATATACAATTTTTGTTATTTTTAGATTAAGATATTATTTACCTAAATTTAATCAACCAGTCATTCATGGATGATGAAAAGTGTAAATTCTATTTCCTCATCCATGCGGTGATATGAATAACAATACTTTGGCTGAGTATTCTGACAGTGGTATTGTTAATAACTATATGTTTATTCAAAAGTTTGGTAGTTCAGAATTTAAGGATAATGGGCAATATTTAATTTCAGGCAACCCCGCTAATTATGTTCTGACAAGCATTTCCCTTCTTTGGGGAAACCGATATGAATTCTAATTAGTCTAAATTTTATGAAGATATATCAAGGTTTTTGGCAAACTAGAGTATATGCCTAATCAATTATCTAATCAAACCTTGTCTACTCAAACTGCTAGTTCATTCATTACCCTGGCGGTTGCCCCGGCAAAAGTCATCCGTGGCTGTAATATATTGCAGGTAGCCGCTACAGAAATTGCCAAGTTGGGCAGTCGTCCTTTAATTGTGGCAGGCAATAGCACCGTTGCTATCAGCCAAGAGAATCTGCAACCAATTTTAGAAGCCCAGAATCTGCACGTTGCCCAAGCCTCCTACGGTGCAGATTGTGCGGAAGCTAGCCTAAAAGCCTTGAGGAAAGCAGCCAAAGAACATAAAGCCGATGTCATTATTGGGATTGGTGGGGGTAAAGCTTTAGACACAGCGAAGTTAGTTGCCCATCAGTTAGATTTACCCGTAGCCACAATTCCCACCTCAGCCGCTACCTGTGCCGCTTGGACGGCGCTATCCAATGTATATTCTGAGGACGGGGCGTTTCTTTACGATGTGGCTTTATCTCGCTGTCCCGACTTACTGATACTTGACTACGACTTGATTCAAACAGCACCACAACATACACTAGTGGCAGGGATTGGGGATGCGATCGCTAAATGGTACGAAGCTTCCGTTAGTAGTGGGCATCTAGAACAAACTTTAATTATCTCCGCAGTCCAACAAGCGCGAGTTTTACGCGATATTTTATTCCAAAAGTCGGCAATTGCTTTACAACAACCAGGTAGTGAAGCTTGGCGGGAAGTTGTGGATGCCACAGTTTTACTTGCTGGTGTCATCGGTGGACTAGGTGGGGCCCAGTGCCGTACAGTAGCCGCCCATGCAGTTCATAATGGTTTAACCCACATTGCCGGACACAGTAGCATCCACGGTGAAAAAGTCGCCTATGGGATTTTGGTGCAACTGCGCCTGGAAGAAATGGTGCAAGGCAACCAACTAGCCACCGCCTCACGACAACAACTATTAAAGTTTTATGCAGAGATTGGACTGCCACAAAAATTAGGAGATTTGGGGTTGGGTAATATTACCTTAGGCGAGTTACAAACAGCCGCCGAAATCGCTTTAACACCTCAATCTGACATTCATCGCCTACCATTCAAAGTTGCGTTGGAACAGTTAATGGCAGCGATGGTTTCTACCACTGCACCAACAGATAGTAGAGACTCAGTTCATCGTGTCTCCACCAGGGGAATAAGTGACGAGGTTGAGGAATGAGTTTCGATTGGATTACGCCAGCAGATAGGATACAGCAACTACCACCTTATGTATTTGCCCGTCTTGACGAGCTGAAAGCTAAGGCACGGGAGCAAGGAATTGATTTAATAGATTTGGGGATGGGAAATCCTGATGGCGCGACACCACAACCAGTGGTAGATGCGGCTATCCAAGCTTTGCAAGACCCAGCCAATCACGGTTACCCCCCCTTTGAAGGTACAGCAAGTTTCCGCCGTGCCATTACTAACTGGTACAATCGCCGCTATGGGGTTGTACTAGACCCCGATAGTGAAGCCTTACCCCTACTCGGTTCTAAAGAAGGATTATCCCATTTAGCGATCGCCTATGTGAACCCTGGCGATGTGGTGCTGGTTCCTTCCCCCGCCTACCCCGCCCATTTTCGTGGCCCAATAATCGCTGGGGGTACAGTCCACAGCTTAATTCTTAAACCTGAGAATGACTGGTTAATTGATTTAACCGCCATTCCTGAAGAAGTTGCCAGAAAAGCCAAAATCTTATACTTTAACTATCCCAGCAACCCCACAGGCGCGACTGCACCCCGTGAATTTTTCGAGGAAATTGTGGCATTTGCCCGCAAATACGAAATTCTCTTGGTGCATGATTTGTGTTATGCCGAGTTAGCCTTTGATGGTTATCAACCCACCAGCTTGCTAGAAATTCCTGGGGCGAAAGATATCGGCGTGGAGTTCCACACCTTATCGAAAACCTACAATATGGCTGGTTGGCGTGTGGGTTTTGTTGTGGGAAATCGTCATGTAATTCAAGGCTTGCGGACACTCAAAACCAACCTGGATTATGGCATTTTCGCCGCCTTGCAAACAGCCGCCGAAACAGCCTTACAACTACCAGATATTTATCTGCACGAAGTACAACAACGCTACCGCACCCGTCGGGATTTCCTCATCCAAGGATTAGGCGAACTCGGCTGGGATGTTCCCAAAACCAAAGCTACCATGTATCTGTGGGTGAAATGTCCTGTGGGTATGGGTTCGACAGATTTTGCTCTCAACTTGTTGCAACAAACAGGCGTTGTCGTCACCCCTGGTAATGCCTTTGGGGTTGCCGGGGAGGGATATGTGCGGATAAGCTTAATTGCAGATTGCGATCGCTTAGGTGAAGCCTTAGACCGAATTAAGCAAGCTGGCATCCGTTATCGTCCAGAAGCTCTCGTTTCTACGCCAGAATAGAAATAGCAGCCCTTTATTGACTTTCATTCATGCAAACCCCCACTGCTACCGTTCCTCATTTCATCGCTGCTGGGTTCCATGCTCTTTCCGATCCTATTAGGATTAATGTATTGGAATTACTCCGTCAGCGAGAATTGTGTGTCTGTGACTTGTGCGAAGCTTTGGGGGTAAGTCAATCAAAACTGTCTTTTCACCTTAAAACTCTCAAAGAAGCTAGTTTAGTTAACTCCCGTCAACAAGGACGCTGGATTTATTACAGCCTGAATTTGCCTCAATTTGCTTTATTAGAAAAGTATTTGACAGATTACCAACACTTTGGGCAAGTATTACCTGCACGCTGCTGTGATAATAAGTAGTGGCACTATAGTAAACAACCCCTCACTTTATTTAATGATGGGTTGGGGTAGTTCTAAACAACATGATACGCAGTGATTACCAACTTTTGGTTCGGGCTATATATTAACTCAACTCTCGGATAACTACTTGCTTTATATCGGTCTATACGGAGGGCAAACTGCTCAAGTGACTCATATTATAAGCGGTTGAGTACTGAGTAGAAAAACTCTGAAATCGACGATGAGAAACCTAATTTTTATTGCTACTACTTTTATAACTACAATTAGTTTGACCAATATTGCCCAAGCCGCAAATCAAGAACATATTAGACAGTTGTTGGCAACTAAGCAATGTCAAAACTGTAACTTAAGTGGTGCTGGTTTAGTAATGGCTGACTTAACTGGAGCCAATTTAAGCGGCGCTAACCTTGCGGGTGCAAATCTGAGCCGGGCAAACTTGAGTGGTGCTGATTTGCGTGGTGCAAACTTAAGTGGTGCAGGTTTATTTGGAGTGAACTTGAGTGAAGCCAAACTTGGTGGAGCAAATTTAGCCGGTGCTGATTTAAGAAGTACATTTTTAAGTAATGCCGAATTTACTGGTGCATATTTGCAGGGAACTAACTTTCAAGGTGCGTTAGGGATACCATTGCAAATTGCGACACCAGACGAATTTTATGCTTTGGGTGTAGCAGAGGCACAAAAAGGCAATCAACAACAGGCTATTAATTATTTTAACCAGGCGATCGCATCTAAACCAGAATACGCTGGTGCATATTTAGCCCGTGGTATTGCTCGATACCAGCTACTTGACCGTCAAGGTGCTACCCAAGATGCCCAAACCGCCGAAAAGCTCTTTACATCTCAAGATAACGCTACAGGAATACAAACAGCTCAAGCTTTCATCAAAGAATTACAAACACCATACACAGAAAAAGTAAGTGCCGGTAAACCCAGTTTTTTCGACTTTTTAGGCAGTCTAGGTTCAGTATTGCTACAATTCCTACCATTTTGAATGCTTAATTTTGAATTTACGCCTGATGTGAATTAGGGAAACCTGCTATATCCAAAAAATCGCCTATGCTTGGAGCTAATAAGACTTGGTAAGGGCGGGTCAATCAAATATCATAAACAATTAACGATGATTCCGGTGAACCCGCCCCTACAAATTTCTACGGAATTGTAAGATATTAATTCACATTAGACATAATTTTGAATTGGAGGGAAGCAACTTGACTCTCTCAAATCAACTTTGGATAGCAAATCAAGATTTAGCCGCAGCTTGTCTAGAGCATCCCTTTGTTCAAGGTATTGGTAATGGTAGCCTGGAGAAGCAGAAATTTGCTTATTATGTAGGGCAGGATGCTTTTTTCTTAGAAGCCTTCGCTCGTGCTTACAGTATTGCTGCGGCTAAATCACCAGACTGGATAGGTTTTACTAGGTTTCACAATTTAGCTGGTGGTGTATTGGCAGAGATGCGTCTACATGAAAGCTACGCAGTCCAATGGGGAATTGATTTACATTCTGTGCAACCAGGAGTAGCCACCCGTCGCTATACCGATTTTTTGTTGGCTACTGCTTGGGGTGGAGATGTAGGTTTAACTGCTGCGGCCATGGCTCCTTGTATGCGTCTGTATGCTTTTTTGGGAGAACAGTTAGCCAAGAATGGTATTCCTAATCATCAATACGCTGATTGGATTCGGACTTACAGTAGTGCTGATTTTCTACCATTAGTACAACAATTAGACAGTTTACTAGAAAACTACGCTACTGCTAATACCTTAACCAATTCAACTTATCGCTACGCCATGCTTTGCGAACAAGAATTTTTTCAAGCGGCCTGGATGATTTAATCACAGCACATTCTACTTATTTGACTTGAGTTACGCGCCAACTGAGGCGCAAGTTTACCCAGAAGTTCCAAACAGTGGCTATGGCGATCGCAATCAAGTTGGCAATATAGCGGTTAGGAATGAGATAATTAAAGATAATATTCAATATCAGTACATTCAGCACTACCCCGGCCAAACAAACAATATTGAATTTTAAAAATCGCTTCACACGTTGATGCCAATGCTGTTGCTGCATGGATACATCTGCAAATGTCCAGGCATCATTCCAGAGAAAATTGTTAAAAATTGCTATTTCTGAGGCAATAATTTTACTGCGGGTCAGTGGCCAGGCTAATGTTGATGGGTCACTTAATAGGTACAGTATCACCATATCTACAAATACACCACTCAACCCTACCAAACCAAAACGGATGAATTTATCAAAGGGAAAGCTTTGATGAATTCTTTGTAGCCTGCCGGTGGAGACTCGCAAGCGAATTAAATGGTGGATGTAATCTACATACTGCTTCCAAGTAACTTTGCTCTCACCTTCTTGGCGTTCACAGAATACATAACCCGCTTCGGCAATTTCGTCTACTTGACCTCGCCCAATCACTTCTAATAAGATTTTATACCCTACCGGATTAAAGGTGGCATTAGTAATACAGTTGCGCCGCACCATAAAGTAACCACTCATGGGGTCGGAAACCCTACCCAATACACTAGGTAGAATTACTAGTCCTAATAATTGCGCTCCACGAGACAAAAAACGTCTGATAAAACTCCAGCTACTTACACCACCCCCATCTACGTGACGACTAGCTACGGCTAAATCTGCACCCCTATGGATTTTCCGCAAAAGTTCCAGCAATACATGGGGTGGATGCTGTAAATCTCCATCAATTACCCCCAAAATACTACCTCTAGCTACCTGCCATCCACGAATTACGGCTGTAGATAGTCCTCTTTCTTCCTGCCGTCGCATTACTCGTAACTGTGGATATTCTGCCGTCAAAGATAGGGCTACTTCCCAAGTACCATCTGGGCTATCGTCATCTACTACAATCAGTTCATAATCTCCTGGTATAAACTCATCCAGTATCTGGCTTAATCTCTCAACGACATTCCTAATATTCCCGCTCTCTTTATAAGTAGGAATGATGAGAGAAAATTGGATGGGTTGACCAGTCACACCCGAATCACTAGGTGGAAACTCAGGAACTTGTAAATTACCTGCGGGTACTGGCAACAATGACTGAGTTTTATTGATACTCATGTATTAGAATTCAGGTGGTAGAAGATTCTTTTAAAACATTAACTGTATCTGCTTAAGTATACATAGAGTCAGTAGATATTCTTCATGAATTCTTAAATATTTTTCTCTGTGAAATCAGCTACCGGATACAAGTATTTTATCTCTGTATTTAAATTTTCCTGACGTGAAGACGGTACTAGGTACTAGATTTATCTATAATGCTGTTGAATCGTAAATTTAATGTTGTTATTTGAATTATTATACAATTTACGATTTTTCTGTTGACAAATAGAGGTATATGTGTATCTAAGTGACAAGTCATCACCAATAAAATTTTCCATCTAGACTATTGGGTGATGGTAAGTAGATGAATTTTCTCTCAAGATGAATGCAAATTAGTACATCATCTGCATGAGAAAATACAGGTAATACAATCGCTACAAAAGCGATGAAGGCACTGAAGGAAAAACGATGTCGGAGAATCTTAGAAGCAAGGCTATCACACAAGGGGTGCAGCGATCGCCTAACAGAGCAATGCTGCGGGCTGTTGGTTTTCAGGATGCAGATTTTACCAAAGCCATTGTCGGTGTTGCCAATGGTTACAGCACGATTACCCCTTGTAATATGGGGATAAATCAACTAGCACAAAGGGCAGAAGCTGGTATAAATCGTGCTGGAGCCAAGCCACAAATATTCGGTACAATTACGATTAGTGATGGGATTTCGATGGGAACCGAAGGGATGAAATATTCCCTGGTATCACGAGAAGTAATTGCTGATTCCATTGAAACAGTTTGTAATGGGCAAAGTTTAGATGGGGTAATTGCCATCGGTGGCTGTGATAAAAATATGCCAGGGGCAATGATTGCGATCGCCCGGATAAATATCCCTGCTATCTTTGTTTACGGTGGCACGATTAAACCCGGACACTACAACGGCAAAGACTTAACTGTTGTTAGTTCTTTTGAAGCGGTTGGTGAGTACAGCGCCGGCAAAATTGACGAAAATGAACTATTAGCAGTAGAACGTAATGCTTGTCCTGGTGCAGGTTCCTGCGGTGGGATGTACACAGCAAATACCATGTCCTCCGCCTTTGAAGCTCTGGGGATGAGTTTGCCCTATTCGTCTACAATGGCGGCAGAAGATGACGAAAAAGCTGATAGTACTGAAGAATCAGCCAAGGTATTAGTAGAAGCAATTCGTCATCAACTATTACCCAGGCAGATTATTACCCGTAAATCCATAGAAAATGCCATATCTGTAATTATGGCAGTGGGTGGTTCTACCAATGCCGTGTTACATTTTCTAGCGATCGCCCGTGCAGCTGGTGTAGAGTTAAATCTAGACGACTTTGAAACTATTCGTGGTCGCGTCCCCGTTTTGTGCGACTTGAAACCAAGCGGTAGATATGTCGCCACAGACCTGCACAAGGCTGGCGGTATACCCCAAGTCATGAAAATGTTACTCGTGCATGGTTTACTCCACGGCGACTGTATCACCATCACAGGTAAAACCATTGCCGAAGTTTTAGCAGATATCCCAGAAGAACCATCCCCCGACCAAGACGTGATTCGTCCTTGGAATAAACCAATGTATGCCCAAGGTCACTTGGCTATACTCAAAGGTAATCTGGCAACAGAAGGCGCAGTCGCCAAAATTACAGGCGTGAAAAACCCTGTGATTACCGGGCCAGCCAAGGTATTTGAATCAGAAGAAGACTGTTTAGATGCAATTTTGGCAGGTAAGATTAAAGCCGGTGACGTGATTGTCATCCGCTACGAAGGCCCCAAAGGCGGCCCCGGTATGCGGGAAATGTTAGCCCCCACCTCAGCGATTATCGGTGCAGGTTTAGGTGATTCAGTGGGATTAATTACCGATGGACGCTTCTCCGGTGGTACTTACGGTATGGTTGTGGGACACGTTGCACCAGAAGCAGCCGTTGGTGGAGCGATCGCTTTGGTGGAAGAAGGTGATAGTATCACAATTGATGCCCATGCGCGTTCTTTGCAGTTGAACATATCAGACGAAGAATTAACCCGTCGTCGTGCCAACTGGCAACCCCGTCCCCCTCGCTACACTAAAGGCATACTCGCAAAATATGCCAAGTTGGTAGCTTCTAGTAGTGTGGGCGCTGTTACTGATTTAGACTTATTCAATGAATAGGTGGTAAATCCAAAAAAAGGCTCTTATTCTTAGATTTCGTGTTTTGAATCGATGCAGAATGATAGCCGGTGATTTTCACTGGTAATTAGAGATGAGCGGTGTCTTGAAATATTTTGAGGACTTACGCACCCAGATTTTTGGTAGAGACCGGGTGTGAGGGCGTAAAGGTTTTCAACCCCTATACCCCTATACCCTTGATTTTCGAGTTGCCGACTCATCTTTTATTGGGTGTTTTAAAATATTTTAATTTATGAAAAATCCTCAAGTTCCTCCCGGAAGCTACGGTCTACCGATAATAGGTGAAACCCTGGCTTTTGTTACTGATAAAAACTTTATTGAAAAACGGTATCAACGCTATGGTTCTATATTTAAAACCCATCTTATTGGTAGACCAACAGTAGTAATGATAGGGCCACAGGCTTTGGAGTTTGTTCTTTCTAGCCAGATGGAAAGTTTTTCTTGGCGTGAGGGATGGCCTGAAACTTTTAAAGTATTGCTTGGGGAATCACTGTTTTTACAAGATGGAGAAGAACACCGCAGAAATCGCCGTTTGATGATGCCTGCTTTGCACGGGCCAGCATTAGCTAATTATGTGTCTACAATGGAAAACATTACACACAGCTATCTGAAAAAATGGGAAGAAAAAAAAGAGTTTACTTGGTTTGGAGAATTTAAGCAATTAACCTTTGATATTGCCAGCCAATTATTATTAGGAACTAGTCCTGGTGAAGAATGTGTCAACCTGAGCAAATTATTTACAACCCTAACCAATGGACTATTTACTATTAATCCTTTGCCCTTACCATTGACAAAATTTGGCAAAGCTTTAGCAGCGCGTAATCAAATTTTAGAATATTTAACTCAAGTTGTCCGACAACGCCAGCAAAACCCGACCAAAGATGCTCTCAGCTTGTTAGTACAAGCTCAAGATGAAGATGGCAATAGTTTAAGTGAGAAAGAAATAATTGCCCAAGCAGTGTTATTACTATTTGCTGGACATGAAACCACAACTTCTATGTTGACATGGTTATGTTTAGAGTTAGCCCGTCACCCAGAAGTATATCAACGTGCTAGAGAAGAACAACTCCAACTTGCCAGCCAAGGTAATTTAAACTTAGAACAATTGGGACAAATGCCTTATTTAGAGCAGGTTTTGCTGGAGGTTGAAAGATGTCATCAACCTGTGGGTGGGGGGTTTCGTGGTGTAATTAAAGACTTTGAATTTAATGGCTTTCATGTGCCGGCTGGTTGGCAACTTTTGTATTCAATTTTGATGACTCACCGCTTAGAAGAAATTTACCCTGAACCGGAGCGTTTTGATCCAGACCGTTTTAGCCCCCAGCGCCAAGAACACAAAAAATATCCCTTCAGCTTAATTGGGTTTGGGGGTGGGCCAAGGGTTTGCATTGGCATAGCTTTTGCCAAAATGGAAATGAAGATTGTTGCAGCCCATCTTTTGCGTAGCTATCATTGGGAAATCTTGCCCAATCAAAGTTTAGATGCGGTACTAGTCCCTACCAATCAACCTCAAGATGGGTTGCGAGTTCGATTCCAACCTCTGTAAGATGTTTTATGTCATCCCCAGTAGAAATAAATTTATCTGAAGGTTTACTACAACATTGGCACACCGCAAAGGGTTATGTTGACCAAAGCGTTAGCTCTTTAACCGACTCAGCACAAAAACTTGGGCAATCTTTACAAGAAACGACTAATACAACCACTGACAAAGCTATTGATGCCGTTACAACAACTCTAGGACAAAGCTGGCAAACAGCAGAGCAAATTAAGAGTACAACATCTGTGGCGGTCAAAACAGCCATTGATGCTTCTGTTAATGATTGGCTAGTACAACACCCTACATTTTGGCGATTAGTGCAGATATTAGGTTGGGCAACCAATCACCCAATTATCAGTTTAGTAATTTTACTATTTGCCATAGCTTTTATTTGGAGCATTATCAAAGCAATAATGCGCTTGATTGAGACAGCTAGCTGGTCAATTATGCAAGTACCATTAAAATTTATTCAGGCTTTAATTCAATTTGTTATTTTATCTTTAATTAAAGTTGGTGGCTTTGCTATGCAAAAAATAAGCAATCATCACATAATAGACTATGCAAAAGCCTTGCCAGTGACAAGCACTGAAGTTTTTGCTCAAGATAAACAGCAAAGATTAATAGATATTGCTCATCGCCTGGAAGAAATTCAACAGGAACAGCAACAGCTTTTACAAGAAGCTCAAGAGCTAATTGCTTCAGATACAATTGAGGTAAAACTTCCAGAAATAAAATTAACTCCCAGTCAAAATTAAAAAATCAGAAAATTGGGGAATAATATCATCTCCTGTACCAGATAAAAATTGAGCAAAGCGCTGTGCTAAGGGTGGTATCAAAACTAAAGGATTGCTGAAACCAGAAAAAATATGCACGCCTGATAATTCGGGAATTGCACCAATTACAGGTAAACTATTACTACTAAATGCAACTAAACAATGATGCCAATTTCCTGGTAAATTACCCAATCTGGGTAAAACATGACTAATACTTTGTCGTAACCAATCCTCACTTTCTTCATGGTTGATATAAGCATCCACATCTGCCAGCACACGACTAATTTGTCCCAAGCGTAAACTCCCATCTAAAAACTGAATTGCACCCGCATCTAATATAGGTGGTGCTAGTTGATTACCGGGTTTATTCCATAATTCATCAACTTGAGTAGATGCAGCTTCTAATTTAAATCTTTGTAAATTAGCTGGCATTACTAAAGTATTTAATCGCAAATCAACAGGGGGAGTTTCAATTATTTCTGCATGGGTAAAATATACTTTAATGGGAACACCTGCGGATTTTAATAACCGTCGGCTGAGTCCACCAGCGCAAACGACTACATTAGCACTGTGATAAGTCACAGTAGTCGTCTTAACGCCACCTGAGCTTACTTGCAACACTTCACCTATCTGCATCTCACCCCCAGCACGCAAAAAGGCTTGAATGTAAGCTTGTGCGGTTTTTTGGGGATGAATATGACCATGTTTAACAGTTAACGCACCTGCGATCGCTCCTGGGTTCAGCAGTGGTTCTAACTCACAAGCTTCTGGTATACTCAACAAACGAGGCGGTACTGCACACTGAGCATACAACTCTGCTGTAACTTCTGGGTCATTGTCAGCAGGAATTGTTAATAATAAATCCAATTCTTGCAATTCAATATCAGCATCTAACTCTTGAGGAAGAATGTTGTAGCGATCGCGCGCCTCCTGGCATAATTGTCTTGTTAATGGTGTACTCCCCGACCAATAGGCAAGTCCGCCATAACTGTAGCGAGTAGCATTCTGGGCTACAGCGTCTTTTTCTAATAGCAGTACACTAAAGCCTGTTTTCACCAATTCGTAGGCGAGTACAGCACCCGTAATTCCCCCACCAACCACAATCCAGTCGTAAGTTTTCATGTAATAGCTTGCTTGTAGACGACTTACAAGATATTCTCCCGCAAGCATCTATAGTGTACACACAAGTCCAAAGTAAGGTAGTAACAGAGGGAGTTGTGGAGTTTGTAAACCTCGTACTTTCTCGAAAATAATCATAGGTTTGAGTATATTCATTAGTTTTTACACAATCTTTATAAAAAATTTATTCCTCAAGATAGATACATCAGTGTATTCTCGTATCATGGAGCGTAAGATTACATTGACTTTTATTTTCACGTATATAAATCAGTGCAATTATGATTGGAAATTTTCAAGTTCAAGAACTGTTAATTGCGATCGCCGTTAGACAGCAAAACCCCAGCATTGTGACCGCAGATTTTCTCAAGTACACGGGGATTGTCCCTAGTGACTGGGAATTAGCGAGACCACCAGTTTTAACTAACACTGCGGCTCAGGTTGTTTACCAGAATGGTGTGAGCATAGTTGCAGAGGTCAATAGAGTGATTTTTGCAGAGGCGATCGCCAATAAGGAAGCGAGCGATGTCCAAATTGGGGCGATCGCACATAAATATATTCAGACAGTCAAACAGGTGAACTACCAGGGTGTGGGAATTAACTTACGAGGAATTGCGCCTTACGAGCCGAAAAACTTGAGCGCACGCAATTACACATTTAGTAAACTCCTCCAGGCTGGAGCATGGCAAGATTTTGGTTCTGCGCCTGCGGAAGCTTCTGTGCGGTTAGTTTACAACTTAGATGAAACACGGCTATATCTGGATATTAATGAAGCGCAATTACAGTATCCAGACCAAACTACTAAGCCAGCAATTTTGTTTTCGGCGAACTTCAATCGTGCAATTACCCAAGAAGAACCAGCAGCAAAGTTGGCGGCTATAGGTGCAGAGATTGACAAATGGCAAACTGATGTAGAAACACTCAAAGAACTTGTTAATAGTAAGTTTTTGGATAATCAAAGCTATTCCGTCAATACAGCAACAACTGAGACGCTGCTATTTCCTGCTGCGATCGCTGAATAATTTCCAGTCCAATTTTTGATCAATGTTGCTCAAGGGCTATTTAAAAATAGCCCTTGCTTTCATGTTGATATCGAATATTGATCAAGTTTTCTGTGGAATTAGCAACAAAAATATTTCAACTAAGCTAATGCGCGCATAAATTGCATAACTACTAACAAAGGCTGTTAACGGTCAACGGTCAACAGCCCTCACGATAGATTATGCAACTTAAAAGCAGAATAGCTTATTTTTATTTTCTAGTTTCAATCAATCCATACACAAGAGCAAGTTTTTTTCAATACGCGTACAAAATTATTTGTACACAAAAAAACTTTTAAAATCTCACTTTCTTGAACTACATATTTCTTGATCTTGAAGTTAATAAGGCTACATTTTTTAACATAAAATATTCTGATAATTCTATGTATTGATTGTACTTATGCACCCATTATATTATTGCAATAGTTTTGAATGCACTCGGCTAAATTCAAAAAAATCAGCTTGTAAAAGCTGTAACAGTAATGTATAAGCAAATTTTTACACAATAATGTAAAATTAATTGCTCTTGCGTATTTATACGCGCACAAAACATAAGTTTTCTTTTTGAGAAATGTTTGTAGACATAGTGCTGTGCTGATTTATTGTTCCCCTACGTTAGTTGTTATTGACATTAACCACGTTACTCACTACGGCTTGCTTTTAATCTCAGGTTAAAAGGATAGCTGTATTTGTATGAATTTAAAAAAACGCAACAGAATTCAAGGCTTTATGATCATTTTCCTCATTGCAAATCGAGTCAAATAATTCGTGGCTTTGAATCTGTTTGTAACTAAATTTGCGCTGAATTTAGTTACAAATTTTAATTAGTTTTTAATGGGTTTTTAACCAGAAAAAGCCACTATTTATTTTATGGGTGTTTATGTTGATTCTTAGCTAAATTTATCAGTTGGCATGACCTTTAGATATGTCAATGCAGCCTAAAAACCTTTATTGCAAATTAATTTAGGACTTCAAGCAATATAAAACGATAAAAATTAATGAACAAAGCTTTAGAAAATCAAGAACTAGCTATTACTATAACTCTGTTTTGAATCCAGACTTTTGAATATACAGGAATCTAGCGAACCAGCCAGCCATTATTCCTGCGCTTATGCAAATGGCAGTTTCTTAAGTCAATATACCTGTGACTTTGAATCTACAGTCGTTAGTTTTTGAGCAGCGATCGCAACTACTATTTAACCCTTCTCCAACAACATCCCAACCACAGCCACTAAACAGAAGATGACTAATACTTACACCATCAACCAAAATCTGCTATTAGAATCATCCTCCGATGATAATTATGAAGAGAATGATACTTTAGCAACTGCTTATGATTTAACTACATCGCCTGGGGTTTTATTAAGTAGTATTGATGGTGAAGGCATTTCCTATGCAGACAATGAAGATTGGTATAAAGTCACCGTCGATGCTTCAGCACAATATTTCTCTGCTTTTATTACCTTTCCCACTAACTCCCGCTACATAGATTTAGAAGTTTATAACTCCGATGGTACGTTCATATCTTCAGCCGCTTATCGATTTGGTACTATAGATAATTTCCGGCGAGAAATTAAAACAATTCTTGCACCAGGAGACTATTATTTAAAGATTAACTCTCCCTTTAGCGATCCCAATACTAACCAGATTAGTAATACTTACGATCTATCTTGGGAGACACAGGCAATCAGTAGCATCACTGATGAGTTTGAAGATAACGATACACTAGAAACTGCTACAGATATCAGCAGCCAAGCCGGAAATTATTTTACTGATCTCCTCTTGACTGATGAAGATTGGTATCAAATAGCGGTGAATCCAGGGGAAGAACGGTTGAGACTTACCTATGAAATTGGTAATTCCGAAAACCCTGTGACGCTAAATATTTATGATGCAGCAGGAAATTTAGTTAACTCATTAGAGTCACTACAAAGTAGTCCCTATGTACAGGAGTTTAATACTAACTTACCCAGTGATGGCACTTATTATCTACAATGGATTCCTTCAGAAAATGACAATACTTACTCATTCATTTGGGAAACATTAGGACTTTCCAACTTAACCATCAGTAATGCTTTTGTCTCTAATTCCAACCCTGAAGCTTACGATACCATTTCTGTATCTTGGACAGTGGAAAATAATGGTAATTATGCCACTTTAGAAGGGTGGTATGATGCGATCTATTTATCTGAAGATACAACGTTAGATGAATCTGATATTTTTCTGACTAATAACTATTACTTTGATAATTTAATTACAGGGTCAAACTATACTCAAACAATAGATTTAACGATTCCTAGTTATCTGGGATTGGGAAGTCGTTATTTACTTTTTGTGGCAGATAACTATAACTATCAGCCAGAAAGCGATGAAACTGATAATGTTTATAGCGTTCCCATTGAGATTGGCGGAGATGCACCTAATTTAGTCATTACCAATGCTACTCCAATACCCACGACAGCTACAGTAGGGCAGAGTATTAATTTGTCCTGGACTGTGACCAATAATGGTACTGCAACTACAGGAATTTCTTATTGGTATGATAGGGTAGTCTTCTCCCGAAACCAAATCTTTGGTGATAGTGATGATATTTATCTGAATGAACAGTATATATACAGTCAGTACGGTTTGCCCTTAGATGTGAATGAAACCTACACAGTGAATACTAGCATCACATTATCAGGACAAACAGCAGGAAGTGGATATTTACTTTATAAAACAGATAACTATAACTATCAAGGAGAAACTGACGAAACTGATAATATTTATGTCCAAGCAATTAATGTTGCTGCACCAAATTTAACCATTACGAATGTCACAGCACCCACAACTGCTGTAGCCGGACAAAGTATTAATCTTACTTGGACAGTTAAAAATGACAGTTCAGTAACTACAGAAAGTTCCATTTGGTATGACCGAGTAGTATTCTCGAAAAACCAAATTTTTGGGGATAGTGATGATGTTTATTTAACTGAAGAATATATATACAGTTTCTATGGTTTACCATTAGAAGCGAATGAAACTTATACAGTCAACAGAACCTTCAATTTATCAGGACAAGCAATAGGTAACGGATATTTATTATTTAAAACAGATAACTATAACTATCAAGGCGAAACGAACGAAAACGATAATGTGTATGTTCATGCCATTGATATTGCTGCTCCTAATTTAGTTGTTACCAATTTCACACCACCCAGTACAGCAATAGCGGGACAAAGTGTTAATGTTTCTTGGACAGTTAAAAATGACGGTTCAGTAACTACGGGAAGTACTTATTGGTACGATAGATTAGTATTCTCGAAAAACCAAATTTTCGGCGATAGTGATGATGTTTATATTACAGAGTCATATATATATAGTTTCTATGGGTTGCCACTAGAAGCAAACGAAACATATACGGTAAATCAGACTGTAAATTTACCAGGTCAAGCGATAGGAAGCGGATATTTACTATTAAAAACAGATAACTATAACTATCAAGGAGAAACGAACGAAAACGATAATGTTTCTGTCCGTGCCATTGATATTGCTGCTCCTAATTTAACCATTTCTAATGCTACTGCTCCTAGTACTGCTATTTTAGGGGAATCAGTCTCAGTTACTTGGACAGTTCTCAATAATGGTTCAGTCCCAGCTAACGCCGATTGGTATGATTCAATTTATGTTTCCAATGATCAAACCTTAGATAGTGGAGACCTAATAATCAGCACTTTCTATCAAAGTGATAAAAGTCCCCTTGCATCTGGAACAAGTTATACAGATACTCGCAATATTATCATCCCTAATAATGTTGCCCTTGGCGATCGCTACCTAATATTCGCCACAGACTACCTATATTACTACAGTAACAACTATCAGGGCGAAACAAACGAAGCAGATAACATTTACGTTCGTCCCATTAGTTTTAGTGCGCCGGATTTAATCGTCTCAGAAGCAACCGCACCAAGTACAGGAATAGTTAACGGCGCAATTAATGTCTCCTGGACTGTGAAAAACCAAGGAACGGTGGCTGCACCTGCGGATTGGTTTGATTATGTTTATCTTTCCACTGACAATATCTTTGGCAATGGTAATGACACTTTCATCACCTCCCAATCCATCACCACACAAACACCATTAGCAGCCGGCGGAACTTACACAATTAGCCCCAGTATCACCTTACCCAATATCGCTGCCGGCAATTATTACTTAATCTTCCGTGCCGATGGTAACAATGCTCAAGGTGAAACCAACGAAAATAATAACAATCGCGCCGTTCAAATCACTATAGGTACACCAGATTTAATCGTCTCTCAAGCAACGGCACCAGAATCAGGTGCATTAGGCGGAAATGTTAGTGTTTCTTGGACAGTAACTAATCAAGGGGACGTGGCTGCACCTGCTGACTGGAGTGATTATATTTATTGGTCAAGTAATGACACTTATGATGCCTCTGACACATTTATTACTACAATCTCCGCAGCCTCTCAAACACCCTTAGCCGCAGGGGGAAGCTATACCCAAACTCAGACTATTACTCTACCAAATCAAACAAACATTGTTGGTAATGGTTATCTGATTTTCCGTGCTGATGGTTCAGGAAATCAAGGAGAAACCAACAATAGTAATAATGATCGCGCTGTCGCTCTCCGTGTTGATGCACCGGATTTAATTGTCAGTAACGCCTCAGCACCAGAATCAGTGACAGTTGGTGCAAGCTTTAGTGTGTCTTGGGATGTCACGAATCAGGGAACGGTAGCAGCAAATGCAGATTGGTACGACTCCGTTTTTATCTCCACAGACCAAATTTTTGATAATAGTGATCAATATCTCACCAATCGTTGGGCAGGCAGTAATACTCCTTTAGCAGCTAACGGGACTTACAGTGCCAGTTTGAATGTTACTCTACCCAGTACTGCCACAGGCGATCGCTATTTGCTGTTTATCACGGATAGATATTACTATGATGGCTATTCCGTGAATAATCTCCAAGGAGAAACGGACGAAACCAATAACGTCCGGGCTGTTGCAATCAATATTTCTGCTGCCGATCTACAAGTTGCGTCCACAAATGCCCCCACAGCAGCAGTTTTAGGGGAAACTGTAGAATTAACTTGGACAGTCACCAACCAAGGTACAGGTACAGCCACCAGAGATTGGTACGATCGCGTTTATCTCTCCAGTAATGAAACCTTAGATAATAACGATGTTCAAGTCACCTCAGAATACATCTCTACCCAAACACCCTTAGCAGCAGGTGCAAGTTACACCATTAGTAAGAACGTCGCCTTACCTAATTTTACCCCCGGTAATCAGTTTTTACTCTTTGTTGCAGACCGGGATAATTATCAAGGGGAAACCAACGAAAATAATAATGTCCGTGCCGTTGGGATTAACTTAAGTGCGCCTGATTTAATTGTCTCTAATGCCTCTGCACCTACAATCGGCACAGTAGGTAAGAGTATAGAAGTTTCTTGGACAGTCCAAAACCAAGGCACAACTTCAGCATCAGCCGACTGGTTTGACTATATTTACCTGTCTAACGATCAAGTTTTTGATGCCAACAGCGATACCTATGTTACGCAAGAATTTATTTCTGCCCAAACACCGTTAGCAGCAAACGGTAGCTATACCATCACCCGCAACATTAACCTACCGAATTTTGCTACAGGCAACCGTTATCTCATCTTCGTTGCCGACGGTTCACAAAACCAAGGGGAGACTAATAACACCAACAATACTCGCATTGTCGAGATTAGTCTCAATGCCCCCGATTTAGTAGTCAGTAATATTACTGCCCCCGTAGAATCTTTATCAGGACAACCCATAGATATTACTTGGACAGTCACAAACCAAGGTACAGCCACAGCAGAAGGAACTTGGTGGGATAGACTTTATTTAGTGAATGCGAGTAATGGGGCATTTGTCAGGGATTTAGGCTACTTTAGCTTTACTGGTAGCATCGCCGCCGGAGCATCCTTAGAGCGATCGCAATCAATTAATATACCCCTGGATTTGACTGGAAATTACAAAGTTGTTGTCACTACAGATTATTACGGCAATATTGCTGAAGGGACGCAAAACGAGTCGAATAACGCCACCACAGACGACCAAAATCTCACAATCCAACTCTCTCCAGTTCCTAATCTCAAGGTCAGTAGCGTTACCGTACCCACAACCGCTTTCTCTAGTCAAGATACCGTAGTGCAGTGGACTGTTACCAATACGGGGAATGGAGCGACTAATGCAGCGATTTGGTACGATGCTATTTACCTCTCTTTAGATAACACCTTTGACGATACTGATGTTTTCTTAGGTTTGGCATCTAATCCCAGCTACTTAAATGTTGGCGAAAGTTACTCCAATAGTTTAACTGTCACCTTACCTCGTGGCATTGATGCTAACTATTACTTCCTCGTCAGGACAGATTACTACAACCAAGCTACAGAAGTTGGCAACGAAGGGGATAACTTTGGGTTTGGCGGTCCCACAGATATCGACTTGACACCACCACCAGATTTACAGGTGACAACGGTAAATGCACCATCGGGAGCATTTTCTGGGCAACCCATGACCTTAAGTTGGACAATTACCAATGAGGGGACAGGACGCACTTTAGAAAACGCTTGGTACGATCGCATTTTCATGTCTGCTGATGAAACCTTAGATGCAGGCGATCGCTTCCTGGGTGAAGTCTTACACAATGGCAGTCTGAGTGCCGATAGCAGCTACGATGCTTCCGCTACAGTTAATTTACCCATTGGTGTGAGTGGTAATTATTACTTGTTTGTCCGTACCGACCATTACAACCAAGTTTACGAAAACGCCTTTGAAGGCAACAACGTTGGTTATGATGCGATCGCCACAAATATTACCCTCACACCACCACCAGATTTAGAAATCGAAACCATTGCCTTACCAAATAACGCCCGTGCCGGTGGCAATTTAATTATTAATTACCGCGTCACCAATTTTGGAGCGACGGAAACACCCGCTAACACCTCTTTTTGGACAGATACCTTTTATCTCTCCCTAGACAATCAGCTCAATACCACCACCGACATTCGTTTAGGAAGTGTCAACCACTACGGAATTTTAGAACCCGATCAAGGATATGACGGCGTAGCCAACTTTACCCTCAGCAACACACTCACAGGAAACTATTACGTCTTCGTCACCACAGATAGCGGCGATCAAGTCTTTGAACTGAATAACAACAACAATACTCTCAGCAGTGACAATCAGGTGCAAATTGTTTCCCGTCCTGCTGATTTAGTCGTCACTACCACTACCGCACCTGCAACTGGCGAAGCAAGTAAAACCCTGCGCGTACAATGGACGGTGAAGAACCAAGGACTCGGAGATAGCATCATCACCACTTGGACAGACCGGATAGTTGCATCAACCGACGCTGTATTAGGTGATGCAGACGATATCATCTTGGGTGAATTCAACCGCACAGGCATCTTAAATCCAGAGGAAACCTACAGCCGTGACGAATTTGTGACGCTCCCCTTTAGTTTAGTTGGGGATTACCAACTGTACGTCGTCACAGATGCTGCTAACAACGTTTATGAAGCCAGCAACGAAAATAATAATACTGGTGCGGCCAAACCCCTGACCATTAACCGCCAAACCCCTGACTTAACAGTTACCCAAATTACCGTACCGACAACTGCCCAATCGGGTGCGACAATTACCATCAATTGGACAGTCAAAAACTTTGGACTAGGTAACACTAATAGTAATTACTGGTACGATCAAGTCTATTTATCTACTGACTCCGCATTGAGTGGTAACGACATCAACTTGGGAGCAGTCTTCCACTCCGGGGCGTTAAATGCCGCAGGCGAGTATATTGGTTCTAGAAACTTTAACCTGCCCATAGACCTGAATGGTACATATTACGTCATCGTGCAGGCAGATAGCGATAACCGCGTGATCGAAGGTGCAGGAGAAAATAACAATTCTCTGGCTGCGACCACAGCCACTACAATTAACCTTAGCTCTGTACCCGATTTCGTCATCCAGTCAGTGGATGCACCCATCAGTGCGATCGCTGGACAACTCTTCAGTTTGACTTGGACGGTATCTAACAACGGTGCAGCCACCACTGGCAGTTGGTATGATGGCTTTTACCTCTCCCGCGACCAAATATTTGACCGTAACAGCGATATCTTCCTTGGTTACACAGATCACAATAGCTTGGGTAGCGGAGCATCCTACACTAAAACCACATCCTTTAACTTACCGCGAGGTTTAACGGGACGCTTCTATGTATTCGCGGTCACTGATGGCAGTAACCAAATTTACGAGCGCAGTGGTGAGTCCAATAATATTGGCTTTGATGCCTTCTCCCTGGAAGTCATTCTGCCACCACCCTCAGATTTAGTTGTCACTCAGATTACCGTACCTGCCAATGGTATTCCCGGTGAGTCCATCAGCATAGGTTACACCATCACCAACCAAGGCACAGATGCCGCAATCGGTAGTTGGTACGATTCAGTTTACATCTCTGCTGATAGCCAATGGGATATCGGCGATACCCTAGTTGGACAAGTCTTCCATAGTGGCGATGTGGCTGGTGGTGCTAGTTACAGTGGCGTGTTACAAGCCGCCCTCCCAGGAATCACACCGGGGAACTACTATGCGATCGTGCGGAGTGATATCCGCAACCAAGTACCAGAAGTTAATCAAACCAACAACACTGGTGTTTCTGTTAATCAAGTAGTGATTGATGCAGAAGTTCTCACCTTGGGAGTAGCAGACACCGATACCCTCTCCCAAGGGCAATCGATTTACTATCGCTTCAATGCTACGGCCGGGCAAACAATTCGCCTCCGCTTGGATAGTCAAGACGATCAGAGCTTTAACGAACTTTATGTCCGTCGGGGAGTGATGCCTAGTCGGGGTCAATTTGACTTGACAACCCCAGAACCTTTCACCACCGACCCCGAAATTCTCATCCCAATTGAGCAAACAGGAACTTATTATGTATTAGCTTATGGGGATACAGTTACAAGTTCACCAACATACACCATTACTGCCGAAGAAATTCCCTTCTCCATCACAGCGATTAGAAATAATCAAGTAGGCAATACAGGCTTAGTCACCTTGGATATTCAAGGGGCGCAATTTAGTCAAGACACAGTTTTTAACTTAATTGATGCAGCAGGCAATTCCATAGCAGCACGTCAATTCCTCCTAGAAAATTCTAGTCGCGCTTACGTCACCTTCAATCTCGATGAGCAACTCCTGGGACTCTACGATCTGCAAGCCACTAAAGGCAATAACCAAACAGTCCTGCTCAACGACTCACTAACAGTAATTGCCGATAATGCAGCTAACATCAACGTGCAGATTGATGGACCAGACTCAGTTCGTCCCGGTCGCAACTATCTGTTTAACATTAACTATGGTAACAATGGCGGTGCTGATAGCATCGCACCTTTAATCTTGTTAGAAAGTGCCACAAATACCCCTGTAGGATTAAGTTTTGATGATTTCAGCAACTCTGGGGTACTGCAACTACTCGGTACTAGCGAAGGCTTTACCAATAGTTTACATCCAGGCGAATTAGGCAATATTCCCGTTTACTTCCAAAGCTCGACCAATCCCATTAACTTTAATGTCAGAGCGATCGCGGCTGACAGTTTAGCAACAGCTAACTGGGATTTAGTAAGAGCTTCCGCCCGTCCTGAAGATATTTCTGTGGGTGAGTGGAATACTTTCTTCAGCAGAATCCAGCCGCGCATTGGGGAAACTTGGGGTGACTATGTCCAATTCATCAATCAACTATCAGTCCGCTATTCCCCAGATGGTGAACCCATTCAGGATGTCCAAGAGTTATTTAGCCGCCTGTATCAAGACGATCCGAATATCTTACCGACATCGATTTTCTCCGGTCAACTGTTGAATTCAGCCACAGGCGAAGCTTTTACAGGAGTTCAGATAGCAGCGTATCAACTGGTAAATGGCGAATTGATTCTTGGTGGCTCAACGGTTACCGATGCTCAGGGTAACTTTAGTATTAATGGTTTAGACGCAGGTGAATATCAGTTAGCAATTGCGACAGATTTGTTTGCTGATAACAACAACATCGCCTTTGACAATAATCAAGATGGTATCGCTGATCAGAATGCACCAATTTATACAATCAGTCCATCCACTGATTTAAATGGTGTCCAAGTTTACGCTTTGCAAGAACAGATAGAGCCAGAGACAGCACAAGACACCAAACCATCATTTATTACAGATGGTTCAGGAACTCCGCACCTGTTCTGGTCTCGCAATGGAGAAATTTGGCACGCTTATTTCGATGGTACAGACTGGATTGATGCTGCCCCAATTCCTGGAGCAAACAGTAAAGACTTTAGCGTGCAGGCAGCGAATAATCTCATTGATGGTTCTGGCTCAGGCTTAATTCTGAGTTGGTCGAATGGAGATGATCTCAATCAATCAGAAATTTATTATGCGATCGCGCGTCCGCAACAAGCAGGCGGCTACCAATGGTCTGAACCTGTAGCCATTACCAATGATGCGATCGCTGATTCTCGACCCACTGTAGTCGTTACCAATCAAGGTCAGGGATTAGTTGTTTACCAAAAATCTGACGACAGTATTCAGGATGATACCGACCTCTACTACAACCTATTTGACGTTGACTCTCAATCCTTAAGCTGGACATCACCATTAAGCCTAGAGGATTTGCTGACTACCTTAGATGCTAGTCCCGGCGCGCAAACCTTCTCTCTGGGGTGGAAATTTGACGGCACGCCAAAATGGGCATTCCTGCAAAAATTAGCCCAATTTAAGACTGAGCTAAGAGCTAATGGCAGTTATGACGTTGCTTGTGAATTGAGACTGCAAGCAGATGGCACAGCTCAAATTGAATTTTCTAGTCGGTTTGCCAAAAAAACCAAAGCGCAAGGGCAACTTTACTACAAAGGTGAGTGGACAGCTAAAGGCACAGAAGATAATTGTTACTACGAATTTAAGAAAGCTTCTTTAGGGTTTAATGTCGGCATTGGTGCTGACTACGAGATGCAAATAGAAGAATTAGTATCTCGCATTCCCAATCCTGCGATTGGTTTACCAGCGACACTCCTTCTCGTAGCTTTGAGGCAACTGGGCATATTTGAAGCTAATTTAGGAGTCAGTGTCCTAGTACAATTGGGTGGCAATGTCCAATGGACAAAACCTTCAGCACCACCAATAGAATATCGTTGGCCGGACACAGGAGCAATCACTTATGATGCACGGGTTGGACTCTACGGTAAAGCCAAACTCCTGAAATATGAAGCCAAAGCTTACGGCAATGTCGGTGCTAAAGGCGATATTTTACCAAATCCCAGCCTTAAAGAAGTTTACGGACAACTAGGCATTGATTTTCGTACTCCCTCCGGGTTCCTTTTCCGCTATGTTTACACTCCGACTTTATTGGGTCCCAACTCAACTGATTTACTGCCTTTCGCTGATGGAACTGATGATAGCGGACTCCCAGCCGATGTAAGTATAGAGTTCCTTTACGATCCCGCTTCAGTCGTAGGCACAGGCAACACTTACTTTGATGATAATAACGCCAGTGTATTAGCCAATGTCGCCAGTGATTTGTATGCTGATGAACCGCCATCCATCGCCACAGGCCCCAACGGCGAAATGATGATGGCTTGGGCGAAGGAGTTCGATCCCACCAGCGCACAAAAAGGTAGTGCAATTTTCGTTTCTACCTTAAATGGAACTCAGTGGAACGCCCCAGTCCAAATCCCAGACAGTTTAAATCTCAGTAACAATCCGGTGATTACCTTCGATGGTAATGGCAATCCTCTAGTTGTCTGGTCAATGGCAGATGGCAGCAATATTACTCCCACTTCTACGGAAGCAGAGTATGTAGCTGCAATTACAGAAACAGATGTTGTTTACTCTGTCTATACGAACAATGCTTGGTCTAGTCCTGTGGCAATTAATCCCGCCGTCGGTTCCGACGAAACTCCCACCTTGGGACTGGGTGCTAATGGTCAAGTGCTGTTGGTTTGGAGTCACATCATAGCTGACATTGAAAACTTGAAGGCAAGTTTCTGGGATGGTACGAGTTGGAGTACAGCCCAAACAATTGTCACAGGCGAAATTATCGACAAAGCCACCATTGGTCAAATCAATGGCAAAACGGTAGTTTATTGGAGTGAAGATACTGACTCCAATCTTGAAAGAGTTAATGCCACGGTCTTCTATAGCATTTATGACAATGGCTGGTCAACAGCGATCGCCTTTAATCCAGAACAAGCAGCTATTCAATCAAGCGGGACTCTGAATGTCAACGGCGATTCAGCCACCTTTACACCATCTAGTTTCACCTTACCGACACCCCCTGAAGAATGTTGTGAGTGTAAAGAAGGCGATCCTGATTGTGATGATGATGACGATTATGATCCCCCAGTTGTCGTTCCCAGAGACCCTAACGACATACTCGGTCCAAAAGGATTCGGGGCAGAAAATTGGATCAATGCTCAAGCTGCTTTGCCCTACACAATCCGCTTTGAAAACGCGGCTGATGCTTCCGCCCCAGCTCAAGTAGTGGTAATTACACAGCAACTTGATCCCGACCTCGACTTCCGCACCTTCCGCGTTGATGACTTTGGCTGGGGCGATCTGCGCTTTGAATTGCCAGGAAATCGGCCTTTCTTTAGCGATCGCATCGACTTAACTGAAGACTACGGCATCTACGTCGATGTCTCTGTTGCTATTGATGTGATCACCGGATTAGCTACTTGGCGGATTGCCAGTGTTGACCCTGCTACTGGTGAAGCCCCCCTCGATGCTCAGGCAGGTTTCTTGCCAGTCAATAATGCCGATGGCGCAGGTGAAGGTTTTGTTAGTTATACCGTCCGCACCAAACGGACAATCGAGACAGGTGATGTAATTGATGCTGCTGCCCAAATTGTTTTTGATACAGAAGCACCCATCGACACACCACCAATTTTCAACACCATTGATGTTGGTATCCCAACTAGTAGCGTGGCATCCTTGCCTGAGATTAGCGAAACCCCAGAGTTTCTAGTACGCTGGTCTGGTAGCGATGAGAGCAACGGCTCTGCTTTGGCAGGTTTCACCATCTATGTTTCCGAAAATGGAGGTGAATTCACTTCTTGGTTAGAAAATACAACCCTGACTGAAGCGACTTATATAGGACAACCTGGTAGTACTTACGCTTTCTACGCTGTTGCTACTGACAACGCAGGTAATCAAGAAGCTGTACCCACAAATGCCGATGCCACTACACGAATAGCAGGCGGCACAACTACTATCGGTGATTTTGTCTGGGTGGATCTCAATGCTAACGGTATTCAAGAGACTAACGAACCGGGATTAGCGGGTGTTACTGTCAGACTTTATACCAATGGTACAACAGCAGCGATCGCCAGCACTACCACCAACGCAGATGGTTTATACACCTTTGCTGATGTCACGCCTGGAGATTACTTTGTCGAATTTGTAGCTACTAATGGCTACATTTTTAGCCCGCAAAATAGCGGCACAAATGACGCTGTAGATAGCGATGCCAATTTGACAACTGGCATCACCGATGTCTTTAGTGCCAACGGTGATAATGCTAACTTGACTGTGGATGCTGGATTGTATCAATTCGCTAGCATCACTGGTCAAAAATGGCATGACCTGGATGGTGATGGCGTTAAAGATGCGGGGGAACTCGGTTTAGCTAACTGGACAATTTACCTCGACACCAACACTAACGGGCAACTCGATAATGGGGAAACCTCCGTTACCACCGATGCTAACGGCAACTACAGTTTCATTAACCTGCGCCCTGGTATTTACACTGTTGCTGAAGTCATGCAGCAAGGATGGCAACAAACCTATCCTGCTTTCAACATCACTACCACCGCAGCAGATATTCCCCTAGTTATTCCCTCTCTGGATCTGGTTTCGTCTTCAGGTGGGGATGTGCAGCTGAACTTTAATGCCGTTAACTACACAGTTACAGAAGACGGTAGGGCAGTCACGGAAATTTGGGTAACTCGCACAGGTAATACAACTGGCTCTGTCACTGCTACGCTGACCTTGATTGATGGTACAGCTCAAGGATGTGGATGCGGCCCCACCGCCGTCACTAATGACTTTAACAATGTTTCCTTCACCATCACTTTTGCGGAAAATGAGACTAACAAACTCATTTCTGTGGAAAATGCTCTGCTGAATAATCCTAATGCGATTCGCATCCGCAACGATGGTAAAGTTGAAGGCAATGAAAACTTTACAATTAAGTTGACAAATCCCACAGGTGGTGCATCAATTGGCAATCAAGGCATTGCCACTGTGACTATTCTTGATGATGAGCAACCTCAAAACATCACTGCTGCCGCTCAAAATATTGCTTCTTCTTCCCTACAAAATTCTGGTCAAACTACCGCCACTGACTTAATCAACCTGCATGACTTATGGGCAGACTCTCGCTTTGCCAACATCAAAGGACAGGGTTACGCTACAGTCATCATTGATACTGGTATTGACCTGAATCATCCCTTATTCGGTACTGATGTTAATAATGATGGCATTGCCGATAAAATCGTTTACCAGTACGACTTCGGTAACAACGACGGCAACGCCAGCGACAAAAACAATCACGGTTCTCACGTTGCCAGCATCGCCAGTGCTGTCGCCCCTGATGCTAATCTGATTGTCCTCAAAGTATTCCAAGACAACGGTTCTGGTTCTTTTACTAACTTAGAAAGAGCCTTGCAGTGGGTAAATAACAATGCAATATCATATAATATTGCCTCTGTCAACCTTTCTTTAGGAGATGGTAAAAACTGGACGACAACCAACGCTCGTTATGGCATTGGGGATGAATTAGCAGCGATCGCTTCCCAAAACATTATCATCTCGGCGGCGGCAGGTAACAGTTTCTACACCTTCAACAGTACCCCTGGACTAGCTTATCCAGCGATCGACCCCAATACCATTTCTGTTGGTGCTGTTTGGGCAAATGATTTCGGTTCTGGTACTTTCAGCAATGGAGCAGTAGACTACAGCACCGAGGCAGATCGCATCGCTAGTTTCTCTCAACGTCATCCACTCCTAGATGTCTTTGCTCCTGGTATTTTGATTACAGGCGCGAATGCTACAGGCGGAACCATTGCAATGGGCGGCACATCGCAAGCTGCACCCTTCATTGCAGGTATTGCTACCCTAGCACAACAAATCGCCCAAACCCACTTGGGACGAGAACTGACTCTGACTGAGTTCCGTACCCTGTTAGATACAACAGGTGACCTGATTATTGATGGCGATGACGAAAATGATAACGTCGCCAATACAGGGGCTACCTATTCTCGAATTAACGCCTTAGCCTTGGCTGAAGCTATTCTTACCCTCAGCACTAGCGCCCCTAATCCAGATCCCGTTGACCCCAACAATAATCAAAATAACGGTTCTGGTACAGCCACAAATTCCCTGAGTTTTGTTCATACCGTCGCCTTGTCTTCTGGACAAACTGCTAGCGGTATTGACTTTGGTAATCAACAGATTGCCCAAGATCAGCCTCCCACAGTCACTATCCCCATTGTCGATATCACGGTTAATGAAGATGCAGACAACACGGTAATTGACTTAACCAACGTCTTCAGTGACGCAGATGGAGATGCGATCGCTACATCCATTTTTGCCAACAGCAACACAGGCTTAGTCACAGCTACGATTGTCAATAACCAACTCACCCTCGACTACCAAGCCAATCAATCAGGTACAGCAGAAATTACCCTACGTGGTACAGCTAACGGAAAATTCATTGATGATATCTTCACTGTCACCGTTAACTCCGTTGATGATGCGCCTGTAATTCAAAATGCGATCGCCGATGTCAATGCTGATGAAGATGCAGACAACACTGTAATTGACTTAACCAACGTCTTCAGTGATGTAGATGGCGATGCGATCGCTACATCCATCTTTGCCAATAGCAACACAGGTTTAGTCACTGCCACAATTGTCAATAACCAACTCACCCTCGACTACCAAGCCAATCAATCAGGTACAGCAGAAATTACCCTACGTGGTACAGCTAACGGAAAATTCATTGATGATATCTTCACTGTCACCGTTAACCCAGTTGATGATGCGCCTGTAATTCAAAATGCGATCGCCGACATCAACCTTGATGAAGATGCAGACAACACGGTAATTGACTTAACCAACGTCTTCAGTGATGTAGATGGCGATGCGATCGCTACATCCATCTTTGCCAACAGCAACACAGGCATAGTCACAGCTACGATTGTCAATAACCAACTCACCCTAGATTATCAAGGCAATCAATCAGGTACAGCAGAGATTACCATCCGGGGTACAGCAGGTAGTCAGTTTGTTGACGAGACATTCAACATCACGGTCAACTCAATTAATGATGCACCAGTTTTAGAGAATGCACTTGCTGATCAAACAGCTACCAAAGACACTCTCTTCAACTTCACATTCCCCGCCAACACCTTTAATGACATTGACGCAGGCGATATCCTCACCTACTTCGCCACCTTAGAAGATGGTGATGAGTTACCAACTTGGCTCACCTTTGATGCAGCAACCCGCACATTTAGCGGTACACCTGCGGATACCGATGTCGGTACACTGAACATCAAAGTTACTGCCAGGGATAATTCTGAAGACAGCATCAGTGATATCTTCATCCTGACAGTTGCCGACACTGATACTAATAATGCCCCTACTTTGGCTGTGGCGATCGCTGACCAAACCGCCACTGAAAATACCAACTTTAGCTTCACCATCCCAGAAACTACCTTTGTTGACACAGATGCAGGGGATATCCTCAGCTACACTGTCAGCCTAGAAAATGGTGGAAATTTACCAGATTGGCTCACCTTCGATACCACAACCCGCACATTTAGCGGCACACCAACAGATACGGCATCCGGCACATACAATATCATCGTCACCGTCACCGATACAGCAGCAGCCAGCGTCAGTGATACCTTCACTCTTAACGTCCTCAACTTTATCAACGGCACATCTGGTAATGAAACCGTCAACGGTACAAATGGTGATGATGTAATTGATGGTGGTGCAGGAAGCGATCGCCTAGTTGGTGGTGATGGTAACGACACCTACATCGTTGATAGCATCCGTGATGTGGTAGTAGAATCGGCAGGACAAGGCATAGATACAGTCAAATCCTCAGTCAGCCACACCCTCATTGCCAATGTCGAAAATCTCATCTTAACTGGCACAGCCAACATTAACGGTACAGGCAACGAATTAGATAACAGCATCACCGGCAACAGTGGTAACAACATCCTCAAAGGTTTAGCAGGCAATGATACCCTGATTGGTGGTGACGGTAATGATACCTTAGTCGGTGGCGCGGGTAATGATAGCCTCACTGGTGGAGAAGGTGCAGATACATTCCTGTTTGGTAGTGGAGCAGCCTTCACCAATACCGCCTTTGGTACCGATACCATTACCGACTTCAGTAAAGGAATAGATAAAATTGCTTTGAGTAAAGCTTCCTTTACAGCATTAACAAGTGCAGTCAATAGCAGCTTATTAGCTAGTGAATTTGCCATAATTAATGTCGCCTCAGTAGATGAAATTGCTACTGCTGGTATTAGCAATGCCAAAATTATCTATAACCAAACAACACAAAACTTGCTATATAACCAAAATGGAGCAACTTCTGGATTAGGTAACGGAGGAATATTTGCTAACCTCAATGCCACTTTAGAAGCCAATGATTTCTTAGTGCAATCTTGACAATTTCTCGGACTGAATAACTGTAAAATTAGCAAAAAAGGGACAAGAAATATATGTTGAAATGGTCAAGTTTAGCACTGGTCATTGCCACTGCTTTTCTGATAACTAATCAAGAAAAAGTCCACGCGATATCCATTAATAATGGCAGCTTTGAAACAGGTAATTTTAGCAACTGGGAAACCGTCGGTTCAACTGATATAAATGTGGGTATAACTCCTACAGTTGAAACTGCTGAAGAATTTGGTGTAACACCTATCAATGGAACTTACCAAGCTGTTCTAGAAACACTCGCAGATACAACAGGAATTAATAGCGCTGCTTTAGAAACTTTCTTAGGGTTATCTTCAGGTAGCTTAACAAGTTTAGAAGCAGAGGAAGGTTCTGCTATCAAGCAAGTTATTACTGTCAATGCTGGAGATAAATTGACTTTTTCCTGGAATTTCCTTACAAATCAAGTGCCAGCAGATCCAACTTACAATGACTTTGCTTTTTTTAGTATTACTGGTGTTACTCAACTAGCTAACACTAATTCCTTAACTACCTTCTCTTTTTCTCGTTTAGCTGAAGAAACTGGATATCAACCTTATACTTATAACTTCACTACAGCCGGAACTTATACTTTAGGATTTGGTGTGGTTGATGTGGGGGATACCACAGTTAATTCAGCCTTACTTGTGGATAATGTCGAACTTACTCCCGTTCCCGAACCTACAACAATGTTAGGGATTTTGATGGGTATAGGATTTGGTTATGCTGCTAAAATGAGATTTTCTCCACAACAAAAAAAAGCTAATTTGAAGTAATTGCCAAATCTTAGCCAAAGACAATCTTAATCTGCGAGGTAAAAGCGAATGCTAGACTATTGTCACCGCAGTCAATGACTTCGGTTGCACCGTGAGAAATTGGGATGGCGAACTGACGGTTAGACTAAAGCATCTCAAGTCTTTCGATTATCCACCTGAGTGTGAGCAGTCGTTGTTTAAGAGTCTTGATTTTCTCCTGAGCAAACTCATTTAAAGCTATAGCCGTAGCCAGATAGATTAGGACATCAAGCCAAGATAAAATCCTGACAACACAAGAATTTCAATTCTGTCAACTGTCAACAGCTATATTTTGAATTTTTTTGGCGCATACTACTCTACGAGTTCTCCGCAGAGTAGCCGTAGGCTATGAGTGAATTTTGAATTGACATCATAAATTTTACAAAAAAGCAGATCAGTGAATCACTAATCTGCTGATTATGGGATGATTTGCTTTTAAGAAATACTAAATCTTCTCAAGAAATAATATTGGCATTAGTAACCACCATTGTTTCTTGACCAACCACCCCCACCGGAACGAGCGCCTTTCTCTTCCCGTGGACGAGCTTTATTAACTTTAAGTACACGCCCCATCCATTCTGCGCCATCAAGGGCTTGAATGGCTGCATCTTCTGCGGTTGATGATTCCATTTCTACGAAACCAAAACCGCGAACACGTCCCGTTTCTCTATCTGTGGGTAACTGAACGCGTGTGACTGAACCGTACTCGGAAAATACTTTAGTAAGGTCGTCTTGTGTGACGCTGTAGGACAGATTCCCTACGTATATTGACATGAAACTCTCCAGAATCCATTGATGCAGAGATGTTTATCCGGAGAGCCGCTTGAGATTATTACTAAAAACAAGATACGTATCACCGAACTTAACTTCTCTAATTATATTTTATCACATCTTCATGATTAGTAAAGTATGTATTGAGATTTTTGTTTTAATGTATGGTAAAATACAAAACTTTTTGACTATCTAGAAATTAAGTTTCTACAAAGAAAGTCTCTGGATCAGTTCCTCTGGTTGTCCAGGAGATAGCCTCGCAGGCTAATATTATCTGGGGTGAAACCCGCAAAACATGGATGAATCATGTAGTGGGGCAAGTGATTTTAATTAAGTAGATTGGCTCAACATCAATGGGGTTGTCAATCTACACAAGGGTATATTCTGCCCAAATATCTATCATCTAATTCAACCGCTCGTGGTTATTGGCAGATACGAACGTAACCAATCCGTTCCTAAAGAAAATATTTAAATTTTGATTTATTACATAACCACTGATGAAACGAATTATCTTGATTAAACCTGCTCCGTGTACCTCAGCGTTAACCTTAGGTGCCTTTGCATTGGGGACGGGGGACTGCTGAGTTCTCAAACAAGAGTTTCCCCTCTCTACTCCCCTGCCTCCTGCCCAAACCTAAGGTATCGTTGTACTAAACTCACGGGGTATATTGAAAACTCTAGTCGCCAATTTGCCTTTGATAAGTTAAAGATGGAAATAGCTGGAATTTCCAGCAGCATTCTTCTAACATATGCTCTAGAAAGGACTAAACCCGCAGTTTGAAGGATTTTCAACCCAACAGACAATCTTGATGAGGCTCAATCTAAAGCAATTGTGACGTTTCATCTTGACATTTCATCGAAGTTAACTCAATTTAACTGTTTAGCTTCACAGCTATTCTTTTTTTTGAAATTCCATGTCAACTCTCGTCATTGTCGAATCTCCAACCAAAGCTCGTACCATTCGTAACTACCTGCCAAAAGACTATCGGGTAGAAGCGTCGATGGGTCATGTGCGTGACCTACCCCAGTCAGCTAGTGAAATTCCCGCCACTGTCAAAGGGGAAGCATGGGCGCAGCTTGGGGTAAATGTGGACGCGGACTTTGAACCAGTGTATGTTGTCCCCAAAGACAAAAAGAAAGTTGTCACCCAGCTCAAAGAAGCGCTGAAAGATGCTGATGAACTGATTCTGGCAACTGACGAAGACCGAGAAGGGGAAAGTATAAGTTGGCATTTATACCAGTTACTTAAGCCCAAAGTGCCGACAAAGCGGATGGTGTTTCATGAGATTACCCAAGAAGCCATCAAAAAAGCTTTGAAGGACTGCCGTAACATCGATGAACAGCTAGTCCGCGCCCAGGAAACACGGCGGATTTTGGATCGCTTAGTGGGCTATACCCTCTCCCCTCTGCTGTGGAAAAAAATTGCTTGGGGACTATCTGCGGGACGGGTACAGTCTGTGGCGGTGCGACTGTTGGTAACCAAAGAACGCCAACGCCGGGCTTTCCATGAAGGTACATACTGGGATTTAAAGGCGTATTTGGAGCAAACTAAAAGCCCATTTACTGCCCAGTTAATCACCCTTGCAGGCACGAAAGTGGCAACTGGGAGCGATTTTGATGCGTCTACCGGCAGAATTACCGCCGGGCGTAATGTGGTGCTGCTGAGTGAAACAGAAGCAGTTGCTCTCCAAGAACGGCTGACTGGTAAAACCTGGAATGTCTCAGAGGTAGAAGAACGCCCAGTGACGCGCAAACCCGCGCCACCCTTTACCACTTCGACATTACAGCAGGAATCTAACCGGAAACTGCGCCTTTCAGCACGGGACACGATGCGGATTGCCCAAAATTTGTACGAGCAAGGGTATATTACCTATATGCGTACAGATTCGGTGCATTTGTCAGAACAGGCGATCGCAGCTGCTCGCAATTGTGTAGAACAACTATACGGCAAACAATATCTCAGCCCCCAGCCCCGCCAATACACCACCAAATCCAAAGGCGCACAAGAAGCCCACGAAGCCATTCGTCCGGCTGGTAGCACCTTCCGCACGCCCCAAGAAACCGGCTTAGGTGGTCGAGAACTTGCCCTCTATGATTTGATTTGGAAGCGTACCGTCGCCTGTCAAATGGCTGACTCCCGCCAAACCCAAATTACCGTACAGTTGCAAGTAGAAGACGCTGGTTTCCGTGCTTCCGGTAAGCGCATTGACTTCCCCGGATATTTACGCGCCTATGTTGAAGGTTCTGATGACCCAGAAGCCGCCTTGGAAGACCAAGAGGTAATCTTACCCAGTCTAAAAGTCGGGGATCATCCAGACTGTAAAAATATCGAAGCAGTTGGTCACGAAACCCAACCCCCAGCCAGATACACTGAAGCGACCCTAGTCAAAACACTAGAAAGTGAAGGCATTGGTCGCCCTAGTACCTACGCCAGCATCATTGGCACAATTATCGATAAGGGTTACTCCCAATTGGTGAATAACGCCCTCATCCCCACCTTTACCGCCTTCGCAGTCACCGATTTGTTGGAAAAACATTTCCCTGATATCGTTGATCCCAGCTTTACCTCCAAAATGGAGCAAACCTTGGATGATATTGCTGAAGGTGAAGCTCAGTGGCTACCCTACTTAAAGAAATTTTATCTAGGGGATCAAGGTTTGGAAACTCTGGTGAGAGAACGGGAAAGCCAAATTGATGCAGGTAAAGCCAGAACTGTAGAACTAGAAAACTTAGATGCTAAAGTCCGTATTGGTAAATATGGGCCTTATATCGAAGTGGAAAACGGTGACGGTGTAGTTACCGCCTCAATTCCCAAAGATTTAACACCCGCCGACCTCGACCCCAAACAGGTGGAAATCATCCTGCGGCAAAAAACCGTCGGCCCAGACCAACTAGGCCGCCATCCCGAAACCGGCGAACCAATTTATGTGAAAATCGGCGCTTACGGGCCTTATGTCCAGTTGGGTGATAAGTCTGATGAGAATCCCAAACCCAAACAAGCTTCTCTACCCAAGGGCGTTACCCCAGAAAATATCTCCCTAGAGACAGCTATTGGCTTGTTATCACTACCCCGAACCTTGGGAACCCATCCTGGTACTGGCGGGAAAATTCAAGCCAGTCTAGGACGTTTTGGCCCTTACGTCGTCCACGACCAAGGCAAAGAAGGGAAAGACTACCGTTCTCTCAAAGCGAGTGATGATGTTTTAACAATTTCTTTAGAAAGAGCGCTGGAGTTGATATCGGAACCGAAAAAGACCCGTGGTTCTACTAGTAGTAAATCAAAGGCTGCTTTACGGGAATTAGGTACACACCCAGAGGATGATGCCCCCATAAATATCTACGACGGCCCCTACGGCCCTTATATTAAACATGGTAAGACCAATGTAGGTCTTCCTGAAGGGACATCAGTCGAAGATGTAACATTAGCTACGGCTCTAGAATTGCTATCTGCTAAAGTTTCTACTTCTAAAACCACACGCAAAACAAGTAAAACCACTACGACTAAATCTAAATCAACGGCGAAATCATCCAGCGCTGCTACGAAAAAGAAGGGGGCGTAAGGTTAATAGTCAAGAGTCAACGGTCAACGGTCAACAGTCAACAGTCAACAGTCCAATATTTTCGACTATGGACTATGGACTAATGACTATGGACTAATGACTATTGACCAATGACCATCCTTAAATACAGTCCGATAGGTTGCTAATGTGATACTCTAAAAAGTAAGAGAGATAACAACACGAAAATTTTAAAATTAGCCTGCGACTGCAATACATAATTGTGTATCAGTCCGGTTGTAGGCCAGAGGTGCAAAATTACGCCAGTTTCTGCGTAGCTGTTAGTCAAAATTGAGGTAGTATCTCAGGAGCGGTCAGTTTAATGGACTATATAGAAAAGGTACTGGAAAAGCTGAAAGAATTGGCACGTAAGCTCATTGAGTCCTTACTAGGGCCAGAAGCCGAGCCGGAACCGGAGATGATTCCGATTCCTGTCAACGATCGCCACCGGCGGGGGGGAGCATCGTCGCTCACGTCGTCGCTAAAAGCCTGAAGGTACGAAACTTGACATTGCAACCTCTAAGTATTTTGGTGCTGCATGGGCCAAACCTAAATTTGCTGGGGAAAAGAGAACCAGGAGTTTATGGCTCCACAACTTTGGCTGAGATTAATAGCTTATTGGCAGAAGCAGCCCTCAAGTTACAGGCGCAAGCGTTTCCCCTACAGTCCAACCATGAAGGCGTGTTAGTAGATGCTATTCATGAGGCGTTGGGGAAACATCACGGAATTTTGATTAACGCAGGAGCTTATACCCATACCAGCGTAGCTTTACGAGATGCGATCGCTGCTGTAAATTTACCTACAGTAGAAGTCCATCTCAGTAATATCTATCGTAGAGAAGATTTCCGCCATCATTCCTACATCGCCCCCGTAGTTATTGGTCAGATTAGTGGTTTTGGTGTACAAAGCTATTTATTGGGCTTGCAGGGGCTAGTGGCGCATTTGAGGGGATGAGATTGAGAGCAGGGGAAGCAGGGGAAGCAGGGGGAGAAAGAGTCTATCTATTATCTTCGCGCTCCAAACTGAATAATTTAATTTTCCTTAATCAGTTTTTATTTTGAATTTTGTAGCTTTAGCTTCCTGTAGGATATTTTGAATTGATTCATTTACTCTCAACTCAGCAGTTTTCCTGTTAAAAAGTTAAAAGTGAAAAGGTAGAATAACTTGCTTTCAACTTTTGAAGATTATGCGCTACTCGTTGGTTAGTAGGTTTAGGGGTGCTTTTGTTGGAGGAATATTAGGGGAAAATTTGGCTAAGGGTGGGGTAGGTAATAATAGGGAAAGTTTCTCCAACTTTGCTAAAACTATTATTCCTGGCGCTGAAAGTTTAATTAAGCTAGGAAAACTGGATGTAGATGAGTGGCTAGTACATTATCAAAAAGAATTTATTGCTTCGACTGCAACTTTAGATATTAAAACAAACTTAATTTTTGCCACAATCCCAGTAGCACTTTTTTTCCATGAAAATCCTGTAAAACTGCATCAAAATTTGGTACGGGTGTCAAATGTCTGGGATAATGCTTCAGTTGTTCGTGATAGTACACTAGCAATAGGGTATGCGATCGCTCAATCACTAACAGAAAAGCTGCACATCCGCACCATAATCCCGCAAATAATCTCTTTTATTGGAGAAACCGAGACATTACTTCCACAAAAATTATTAATAATACACAAACTTTTAGCAGAACACGCTGGTTTAGAAAGACTAAAAGCTGAGTTGAGTAGAGAAGAAAAACTTTCTCATGCTACTGCTGTGGCATTTTATTGTTTTCTCAGCACCTTGGAAGACTTTCGTTTCTCAGTTTTGCGTAGCTTGCAAATAGAATCTATGCACTCACAAACAATAACAGCTATTACTGGTGTTTTGTCTGGAGGTTACAACAGCACCGTAGGTATTCCTGCTAATTGGCAGACTTCACTTTTACCAACTAACTCAGCAGCCAACGAAGCAACCAACCTCTGGCAGATGCTAGAATTGGCCGATGCTCTTGCTGCCGTGTGGTCAGGAGTGTATAATTTTCCCCTAAATTCCAGAGAGTTTCCAGAGTCAGGGTTTATCATGCCTAATCAATCGGTTCCATTTTCTGTTTATGCAGCGCCTCACATTATTCGAGGGCGTTAGATTAATTCAATAACTCTCTATCTACTCATATTTGTACAAAAGTCCCAATTCATCCCGCATTTATGCAACGCCACATGGGAAAAAGCTCGTTGCATCAGCTTTTGAGCCTGAGAGACCTAGCAAAAAATGGCAAAATCGTTAAATAAGAAAAGTTGGGTAGATGCAGTAAATCTGGGCTGGGTGCATGAACAGCGTTCATCCGTTGTTTTGGCGATCGCTATTGTCTCTCTTACGGGGGTAATTGGTCATAAGTTATATAATCAACCAAAGCTGAAAATAGGGACGGTTGCACCCCAAACGATTAAAGCACCTCGTACCGCTAGTATTGAAGATAAAAAACGAACTGAAATTGAACGCAAAGCAGCTCGTAAAAGTTTAACACCAGTGTTAATGGTCGATGGCAAAACTACAGCACAAATCGGCCAAAACCTAGAGAAAATGCTGGATCAGGGTAATGAAATTCGCATATCGGCTGGTTCTTTCCCTTTTTATGATACTTCAGTCCTGTCCTTATCTAGCCAGCATTACCTGCGCTCTTGTTCTGATGCAGAATGGCAAATGATGCTGGTGGCTTTAGAAAATACGGGTCAAAAAAGGTTGGGATTGTTCTTAGAAAAACCCAGTACTCGCAGCCTGCGTAAACAAGAAAATTCCCAGAATTTGCCGAATACGGAAACACAAACTTCTTTATTATTTCCCCCTCCAACAGTTTCCCTCGGTCAGGAAAGTCAAGTTCAAGGTATTTCTATTGACGCTGGTCAACCAAAAGAAAGTATATCTTCCCCAAAAACACAAAATCCTGAAGTCTCTACGAACACTCAGTTTGTGCAAGCGTTGGCAGAATTAGCAACTTTGCGGATGACCACTGCCAATCAAAATTTACCCAGACTGATAAATCAAATTACTCAAGCAAGGGAAGCTTACGCCCAAGCTAGTGTGCAAATTCTACACGTAGATACAATTACAACACAGACAATTTATCACGAAACTGTTCTTCTGGAATTGTCAGACTATGAATGGACTCAAACACAAAAGGGCATCCGCCAAGGTGCAGAACGGATTTTAGCCCAAGGTATTCCTGCGGGTTTGCCCCAGAGTGTTTTACAAAATGCTGTAACTTTGCAAGTGCAAGCTTTTGTCCCCAAAAGTGCGGAATCTTTAGCGACTAAATTATTGTTGGCTGTACTGGAACCGAATCTGAAGAAAGATGAGGAACAAACCAGAGAACACGCTCAAAAAGCTGCATCTGTGGTTGCACCTGTGATGGTTGAGGTGAAACAAGGTGCAGTTATTGTCAAGAAAGGGAAAGAAATTACTGAGTGGGATTTTGAGGTATTAGAGCATTATGAACTGATTAGCCGCGAAAATAACTGGTTAGCTTTGCTGAAATTAGGCGGTTTGGTGACTGGGGGAGTTTGTATATTTGTCCTAGTCGAAACAAGGAGTAAATGCCCACTCAGACAACGCGATCGCCTGTTAGTTTTGTTACTGACCTTGAGTACGCCAGGAGTCCTGGCAATGGGTGTGTCCTATACGACTTGGGGCGCTGTCGGTTTGCTGTTGGGTAGCTTCTATGGCCGTGAATTGAGTATGACAGTTATCGGCTTACTTTTGTTCATACTGCCCATGAGTATGGAAATTAGCACTATTGGACTAGTAGCTGGTGCGGCTGGGGGAATTTTAGGTAGTTACATCGCCCACAGATTGCGATCGCGTGAGGAATTAGCCCTTTTGGGTGGGGCGATCGCTATTACCCAAGGTGGCGTTTACTTACTAATGAAAGTCCTGATTGGTGCGGCTTTTGGCTCCTCCTGGTATCTCATCCTCCAAGAAGCAGGGTTATTTACTTTATCGGGACTGGCTTGGAGTGTTGTGGCTTTGGGTTTAAGTCCTTATTTAGAAAAGCTATTTGATTTAGTTACCCCCATTCGCTTGGCAGAATTAGCAAATCCTAATCGACCTTTATTAAAACGGTTAGCGACGGAAACACCAGGAACATTTCAACACACCCTATTTGTGGCGACCCTGGCGGAAGCTGCGGCGAAACACCTGGGATGTAATGTGGAATTGGTGAGGGCTGGGACTTTGTATCACGATATTGGCAAAATGCACGACCCCCTGGGTTTTATTGAAAACCAAATGGGGGGGCCAAATAAACACGAAACGGAAATCAAAGACCCGTGGAAGAGTGCAGAAATTATTAAAAAGCACGTCAGTGAAGGCTTGGTAATGGCGCGCAGACATCTTTTACCGACAGCAATTCAAGCCTTTATCCCCGAACATCAAGGGACGATGTTGATTGCCTATTTTCATCATCAAGCAGAACAGATGGCACAAATAGATCCTAGCATTGTCCTCAAGGAAGCCGATTTTCGCTACGACGGCCCAATTCCTCAATCGCGGGAAACGGGAATAGTGATGTTGGCTGATGCTTGTGAAGCCGCACTGCGATCGCTCAAGGATGTAAATACTGAACAAGCATTAACGGTACTCAATAATATTCTCCGCGCTAGATGGCAAGACAATCAACTCATTGATTCAGGTTTAACGCGAGAAGAAATGTCACAAATTGCCGAAATCTTTGTAGAAGTTTGGCAACAGTTTCATCATAAACGAATTGCTTATCCCAAAATGAAGTCTGGTAAGGGGTAATACCAATTCAAAATTCAAAATTCAAAATTAAGAAACCTAATTACGGCGATATCAAAATTTAGTCGGCGATCGCCCACCGCACATAAGGACGAAAACCAGCTACAGTTTTATCAATAATTAACCGTCCTGGTGTATTAATATTTCGCAAATCTACACGAAAATAGGCTTTCTTATTTTTAAACTCTACATTGTAGAAAACATATTCCTGACTGCTTGCTTGACCTACACAAGAAGCGTAGTTGCTGCGTAGAGGGGAAACAAATTCTACAAACTGCTGATTATCAGACGCAACTAACCGCGTGTTATCTGCAAAAGCCCTGATATCAGCCACGACTGTATGTTCTGCACCACCCTCATAAGGTAAGATAATCCACCATAATCCCACTGTTGGCGGACAAACTCCACTAATGCGCTGCACTTGAAGATTGACATTAGGCGAAAACAAAGCACCTGGCGCTGATTGTGCTTGTGCTGTAGCGGTAATTGTTCCTAAAAGGAGTATTGGGCTGAATATTTTAGCAATATTTGTTAATTGCGCCCAGTTTTTCATGAGTTTCAGTCTAGATAATTCATATTTATTAGTCTTGACTGCAACAACTATAGAAAAGTGCCTATATAACAGAAAGTTACAGTAGGAAAGCTACTAATCACTTACAAAATGACACTATCAAAACATTTACTCATTGGTATTAATGCAAGGGGTTGCTTTTTTATTTTGATACATATATGCTAACAAATCTACATACAGCATTATCGTAAGCAAATGTAATTTATTACACTTTTTACGTCAAATCATTGACAATTTTCTTGATCGCCACCGTTAACTGCTGACTGATGACTGTTAACTGTCAACCGTCAACCGTCAACGTGAAATCCCATACCCTTTTAGGGATGGGATGAGCTTAAAGTTATAGATTTACGTCAGTATTTCATTGTGAAGAGTTAATTTTATCACCAATGAGTTTATTATCTAATTTGCCAGAGTCTACTAATATATCCCGTCGCACCCTTTTAAAGGTGTTTGGTGTTGGTGCAGTTGCAGGAGTAACAGGATACTCTCGGTTTACTAAGCCTAAGCCAACGGTATTTCAAAAAGATACCTTGAGTTTGCCACGGTTACTGAATCAAGCAAAAAGTGTCATAGTTATCGGGGGTGGTTTAGCGGGTTTAGCTTGTGCGTATGAATTGAGTCAACGGGGGTTTACAGTCACACTGATAGAAAAATCACCCCAACTCGGTGGTAAAATTGCTAGCTGGCAAATAGAAGCCGTGGGCGAAACCTTCATGATGGAACACGGCTTTCATGGCTTTTTTCCTCAGTACTATAATTTGAAAAGTATAGTTGCAGAACTGGGAATAAATGATAATTTCCAATCGTTAAACTTTTATTCAGTTGTTTATCGAGGAGATCAATACAAACCAGAGGTTTTTCGTCCCAGTCATTCAGCATTTCCTTGGAATATTGTAGACTTAGCGATCGCCTCTCCTAATCGCTTCCAATGGGGAATTAATTTAACTAAGATTAAACACCTACAAGTATTTCAAGCTATCACAGGTTTTCAGCGAGAAAAGAATTATCAACGTTTTGATAATATATCCGTGGCTGATTGGGTAAAAACAGAATTTCCCCAAGGTTTATATGATTTGTATTTTCTCCCATTTGCTAAGTCTAGCTTGAACGCACCAGACACGATGAGTGTGGGAGAATTAATGCAGTTCTTCCATTTTTACTTTTTTGGCAATCCAGAGGGACTAGCTTTTAATGGTACGAAAGATGATATGGGGACAAGTTTAGTCCAACCCATCGCCAAGAGTGTGAAAACAAATAGTGGGACAATTCTTACTGATGCAACGGTGAGTGAAATTATCGCCAAGGATGGTAAAATTCAAGGTTTGAAATATTATGTTGGCAGTAATCAGAATAATGTACCTTTTTGGGTAAAACGTAACTCAGTGATTACTGAAGAAAAAACAGAGTATTTTGGTGCGGCTGATGAAGTATTTGCTGTAGAATCTGGTAGCGATACAGCAATTTCTTTAACTTGTACCCATCAAGGTTGTACTGTGAAAAAATCCACAGATGGTAAATACCGTTGCCCTTGTCATGGGGCTGAGTTTGCGGCTGATGGTAAAGTGTTGAAGGGGCCAGCCAAGCGGGATTTACAAAAGTTGCAAGTTGTACAAAAACAAAATGATGAATTGCAACTGCTAGCTACAACTAATGATGCACCGTTACCAGAGACAATCACCGCAGATTATTACGTGTTTGCTACCGATGTACCTGGAGTACAGCAATTATTTAAGCATATTAGTGGTGATGTAGATCAAACAGTGCGATCGCAAGTAGAAAACTTGAGTATCGCTGATCCTTTTGCTGTGTGTCGTTTCTGGTTTGACCAAGATTTTGAGTGGGAACAAAGTAACTTTACTTCCTTATCTGGCTATCAATTAACCGACAGCATCACCTTATATCACCGCATTCAGCAACAATTTATTGATTGGTCACAAAAAACTGGCGGTAGTGTAGTAGAGTTACACGCCTACTGTTACAAAGAAAAAGAATTTCCCACCCAGGAAGCTTTGTTAACTACCTTTGAAAACGAACTATATGAGATAGTCCCCCAGTTGAAACAAGCAAAACTCCTGCATCGGGAATTAGTGAATCAACATAACTTTTCTGGTTATCCACCAAATAGTTATGGAGAACGTCCAGAAACCAGTACAAATATTTCTAACCTATTGTTTGCTGGTGATTGGGTAAAAATGCCCTTCCCCTGCGGCTTAATGGAACGCGCCGTCAGTAGTGGTTTAATCGCAGCCAATGAGATTTTACACCGGGAAGGTTTGCAGAGGCGATCGCTTTTATCGGTGAATCCAGAGGGTTTGTTGCAGATTTAAGGATTATAGAGACCCGACTTTTTCAAAAAATCGGGTCTCTGCATCTTTTGTAGATCCCTAACCAATATCATTCTTGCTCTAAAATTCTTTCTATATCTTGCCCTGCATAAAGAATGCGTATAATTTGAATGCTCTCATCTTGCTCAAAATAAAAAATTAGATACCTTTTAAATCCTTTGACAGCCCATTTACGTAACCCTTGTAAACGAAGATTCTCTAGAGGATAAGGACTACCCATACTAGGCATTCTTGCTAACTGTGCAAAAGTTTCTCTTACAGAGTCAAAAAACAAAAAAGCCTTGTCGGAGTTTTCTTGAGCAATGTAAGCAAAATAGTCATCAATATCTAGACTTGCTTTGGGTGTAATGACTATCCGTTTTGTCATTATTTTTCTTCATATATCTGATTCATTAGGTGTGTGCGTTTTTGCTCCCACCATTCATCATTAACTTCTATTGCTTCTCCACTTTCAAGACCTGCAATTAACAGTTCTTCTATATGTACTTGTGTTTTGCGTTTTTGGTCTTGACTGATTAACTCTTGTAGGTATTCGCTAACAGAACCGTAGCCACCTTGAGTTACCTGTTCTTCAACAAAGGCTTTCATTGACTCAGGCAAGGAAACATTAATATTGCCCATAACTTTGGTATTTCAATTAAATATAAACGAATAATACTCATTTTTAAGTTGCAGCTTTATGTAGTGCAGCTAGTCTTTCATACTCTGCTTGTTCTTCTGCCAAATCTGTATCAATTTCTTCCCGGTTAGCGTGATAGTAAGTGATCGCTGCATAGACCTGCGCTATGGTCAAATGGTTTTTGTCAGCAGCAATTTCTTCGGCGTTATAACCTTGCTTATATAAAGCTGCAATTCGACGCACAGATGTACCTGTTCCGGCAATAATAGGACAACCTCCACGGAAGTTAGGATCTCTGGTAATTAGTGTACCGATATCAGTGATAGTTACCAAGGTTTGTTCCTCGATATTTTGTTTTTACATAAACTAGGTTAACATTCCCATCGCTTGGCAGTATTTCACATTCAATTGCAGCAAAACAACGATGGTGTTGCGCGCGATCGCCTACAATATGGCAAAGCGATCACATCGCAACGCGATTTAAGGGACTTCCAGATCCAAAAATATCCAAGATGTAGGGTGTGTCAGTGCGATAGAACCTAACTATACTCAGCAATTATTCATACTGACGCACCCCACCAAACCTACCCAATTAATGACGATTTAGCGATCGCCGTAACCAGTAAAATGGTAAAAAGAATATTCTCAACAATAATTGTAAAACTCGACTTAATCGCCGTTGCCAAGTAGCAACGGGAGTTAACTGGCGTTGCAGAATTGCCAAATTTTCTTGAACTGTCACCGTAGTGGGATGATTAACCCCTAACACCCGTTGACACATCTGCAAAGCTTCCAAGTACAGGGGTTCGGCTTCTCCATACCTGCCTTGGCTTTTGTAAAGTAGAGCTAAATTGTTCAAGCTATTAGCCACATCGGGATGGTCGCCGACAAACAGGCGCTTTGTCATGGCTAAGGCATCAATGTACAGGGGTTCGGCTTCTCCATACCTGCCTTGGTTATCGTAAAGTGCAGCTAAATTGTTCAAGCCAGTAGCCACATGAGGATGGTCGCCGACAAACAGGCACTTTCTCATGGCTAAGGCATCAATGTACAGGGGTTCGGCTTCTCCATACCTGCCTTGGCTATTGTAAAGTAGAGCTAAATTGTTCAAGCTATTAGCCACATTGGGATGGTCACCGACAAACAGGCGCTTTCTCATGGCTAAGGCATCAATGTACAGGGGTTCGGCTTCTCCATACCTGCCTTGGCTATTGTAAAGTAGAGCTAAATTGTTCAAGCTAGTAGCCACATCGGGATGGTCGCCGACAAACAGGCGCTTTGTCATGACTAAGGCATCAATGTAAAGGGGTTCGGCTTCTCCATACCTGCCTTGGTTATCGTAAAGTGCAGCTAAATTGTTCAAGCTAGTAGCCACACCGGGATGGTCGCCGACAAACAGGCGCTTTCTCATAGTTAAGGCATCAATGTACAGGGGTTCGGCTTCTCCATACCTGCCTTGGCTTTTGTAAAGTCCAGCTAAATTGTTCAAGCTAGTAGCCACATCGGGATGGTCGCCGACAAACAGGCGCTTTGTCATGGCTAAGGCATCAATATACAGGGGTTCGGCTTCTCCATACCTGCCTTGGTTATCGTAAAGTGCAGCTAAATTGTTCAAGCTACTAGCCACATGGGGATGGTCGCCTAGAAATATAGTTTGGCAAACATTGACGCATCCCTCATACCAAACTTCTGCTAATTGATATAGTCCTTGTCCTTCATAAAATCTAGCTACGCCCACAAATACCCAAGCAACTTCATCATTGGGAACTGATGCTGGGGAATTTATCGGTTCCTCACCTGCTTGGTTAACGTCGTCAATTAACCGATGTCCCAAGTCTTCAATATGGGGAACAACATCTTGGATGCTTTCGATATCTTCAGAGGTGGGTGATTGGGGAAGACTTTGAGCTACAGCTATCATCGCCGAAGCAAAGGTGGTTTCTAAAACCGCTTTCATCTCGCCAGCATCGGTTAATTGTTCTTGCAAGAACCACCGCACTAGAGTATAAATTTGATAATATCCTTGGCTGTCTTCTACCAGTTGTAGCAAGTTACGTCTGTAGAGTTCCTTTTTTGCCTCGTTTAATTCCTCTGCTGACCAAGTTAACTGTGTAGCTGCTTCCTGATTTTCCTCCTCACCTCCATCAGTCGCCACCCACACCACCAAATCCCACAGAATAGACTGAGGAGAAAATAAACTCAAAAATCTGCCTAGCTGTTGTGCTATTGGGTCAAGTTCTGACCATGTTAAAGCAAAGGCGGCTTTCACTCCCAATTGCGTTGAGGTGAGAGTTTCCCGGTTTTGTAAGGCTGCTTCGGTTAATTTGCGCTCTTGCAATTGCTCTAACATAACATCTAGAAACAAATCCGGGTCTTGTCGCAAATAAGCCCCCACTAACTCTATTCCCAAAGGCAAATATTCCAAAGATTTACATATTTCCCTTGCAAAGACTGGTTGATTATCAACTCGCCTGTCTGTGTTTCCCAACAGTCTTTTTAACAGTTCTAATGCTTTGTCTGGTTCTTTTTCTGGGGAAAGAACATCTAAGGGAATATCTTGAATAAAATTTGGTTCTAAATTCCGCAGGCGAGTAGTCACTAAAACGCGAAAACGGTTATCAGTGGGGATAACTTCCCGCAAATTGGCTAGGTCGGTGACATCATCAAAAATAATTAATATGGGTAAAGAAGATTCAGCATATTGCAGCCAACACCAAGCGATTTGTTCCTTGAGGGTTAATAGTTTTCCCCCTAGTTCTTGGGAAATCTCTAAACCAAGACCGATAAAATACTCCAAAATTCCGGCGGCGAGATTGTTGGCTCTATCATTAAACCAAGCAACACCATCATAATTAGCTTGATATCGTCTGGCGTATTGGGTGGCTAATTCGGTTTTGCCTATGCCTCCCATCCCTGATATTGCCACATAATTACCACGCTGCAAATCTTCATGCAGCAGTGTGAGTTCCTGTTCTCGACCGACGAAATGAACGGAACCACGAGGAATATATTTTGTGGGGGTAAGCTGTTTCTGCCCTTTAATAATTAGAGTATCAATGTTAACTTGACCACCTGGGGCAGCATAAGCACCAATTTTGTTAGCAACTTTCCCAGAGTAATCAGGCATACATCATCACATCTTGCTGTTTATAAAGTTTGTAAAACTCCTCTCCAAACCTCTCCCCGAAACGGCTACGGTGTACACACATCTTTTGCTGGGTGCATTATGTGGTTCGATCCCCCTAAATCCCCCTTAAAAAGGGGGACTTTAAGAGGGTTCCCCCCTTTTTAAGGGGGGTTAGGGGGGATCAGAACGATACGGGATAAGCTTATTAGACTTGTGTGTACACCGTAGCCCCGAAACGGAGAGAGGCTTTGAATTTATTTCCCCCTTCTTTTGTAGGGAAGGGGGGGCTAGGTCAAAAAATAACTTTAAAACGACATATTTTGAATATTTCCCGTCCCACCTGGCATAACTACCATACCAATTTTGTCTGCCAGTTTTTCTAAGTTAGGCGTTGCTAGAATTTCCGCAAACTTGGGATTAGGTTCTGCTTTCGCTGCTGCGGCTAATTCCTCTACAGCTTGCTTAACTTCTGGGTGCGCTTGAGTTGCTGTTTCTACATCAATTACAGCTTTACCATAATCTAGGGGTTCGTCTGGCGCTTTTTCAATAGCGACTACAGTTTGGGGAGAGTGTTTTCTTAAGGTGACGAGAAACTCACTAGTTTTATCCCAGAGAGTTTCACCGATTATTTCCCCGGTTCTTTCTAAGGCTTTGGTGGCTAGGACTGTGCCAATGGCGATCGCCGCAGTAGTTAATGGTTCCATGTACTATTTTATTATCGGCATATCTTTTATTAACACATGGCTAGTGTGTATATTCCCGTAATTTAAGCGGGAAATTTAGATTTTTGGGGATTTTTAACGCGGAGGGTCGCGGAGGTAAGCGCGGAGGGGCGCGGAGTGTAAGAGGCTGTCTGTCGGAGATTATCGTCCACAATCAACTTAGTTTCGTGACGAATCAACTTAGTTTCGTGACGAATCAACTTAATTTCGTGGCGAATCAACTTAGTTTCGTGGCGAATCAACTTAATTTCGTGGCAAATCAACTTAGTTTCGTGACCAATCAACTTAGTTTCGTGGCGAATCAACTTAGTTTCGTGACCAATCAACTTAGTTTCGTGACCAACGCGAGTTTTTTCAGTGAGTTCACTAGCACACAGATATAACATTATGGAGTAATAAGCTATTCTGCTTTTAAGTTGCATAATCAATCGTGAAGGCTGTTAACCGTCAACCGTCAACAGCCCTTATTAGTAGTTACTAGTTTTTGTGCATAAAAAACACAAGTCACATCTATTGGGATAATGTAGGGAATTTTTTCTGGAAATCAGGAATGCTGTGAGTTGAGTTTGTAGTTAACAATCACAATGCAATATCTACACAGATATGGCTGTAGCTTGTTTTTTATGTGTGATTTCCGGTGATTTGGCTACGAATAATTATTTAACAAAAAACGTAGGTTAATGATGAATAGTCAAATTTATAGTGTAGCGATCGCATTACCAACTATATTACTCACCGCTTTGCCTACCTTGGCAGGCAATAATTATAACGCTTCCCAGATTCAGAGACTAGATGCTAGTTACATTGCCCAGATACAAAGCACTGGTGTAGATGAAGTATCAAGACCTAGACCCCGTGGCCCCGGTGGTCATGAAATTGAAGCCGTACAAGAAACAACTATAATTAATCCGTCAGGATTACGGGAACGTCCTAGACCAAGAGGGCCAAAGGGTGCTGAAGACGGAATTAATGCAATACAAGGGCAATTTCTTCACTTATCACCTACTCTTTTAGAGGAATCTAAACTAGAGGGTGTTCAAAATACCAAATTTAAAACTCAATATTAACGTGTTTGACCTCTCCCCCAGCCCCTCTCCGACGCGGAGAGGGGAGTAAAGTTCTTACGAATTTATTCACGTTAACTAGTTTGCATGGAAGTGTAAAGTTAAGAGAATGGTAGGTTGGGTGGAGCGATAGCGGAACCCAACAAAGTCTTGAGAATGTTGGGTTCCGTTCCTCCACCCAACCTACATCTTACTCCCCTTCCCTTGTAGGGAAGGGGTTGGGGGTTAGGTTCTTTGCTTAACTAGGACAGAGTTTTCGTTCGTTGGGCGTAACATTGGGATTGGTGTTGAGGTAATCCTGTAACCAGTTGCAAGCAGACATGACTAGAGTATTCATGTTGGAAGTTTGGGCTTGCTTGTTATCAAAACGCCAAATTTTGGTGGTAGTGTCTAAACTACCGGAGATGAGAGTTTTACCATCTGGGCTGAAAATTGCACTCATGACTCCGGCTTGATGCTGGGGTAGGGTGGTTAACAGATGACCGTTGATTTGCCAAATTTTTACTGTTTTATCTTCGCTGGCTGATGCAATGTAGCGACCATCGGGAGAGAAGCTAATACTATAAACTACATTACTATGACCTGAGAAAGTATGCAGTAAATGACCGTCGTAAGTCCTCCAGAGTTTGACGGTTTTGTCGGCGCTGGTTGAAGCAAGCATACTACCGTCAGGACTAAAGTTGACGCTGTATACTAAGTCATTATGGGCTGGAAAACTTTTAATTAACTTGCCGCTAATACTGTCCCAGAGTCGGATAGTTTTGTCCGCACTAGCAGAGGCGACAGTTTTACCATCGGGGCTAAAACTGACCCAAAATACTTCCTCTGTATGACCTTTGAGGGTTTGTTTTAATTTACCATCGCTCACATTCCAAAGTTTAACTGTGTTGTCTCGACTGGCGGAAACAAGGGTTTTACCATCTGGGCTAAAATTTACTTTGTTGACTTCGTTGTCATGTCCTATGAGTGTTTTTAAAAGCTGACCATCTCTAACACGCCAAGTCTTCACAGTTTTATCGGCGTTGGCGCTAGCTATTAAATCACCTTGGGGTGTAAAACTAAGACCATAAATTGCTTTGTTCCCTGGTAGAGTTTTTAGTAAACTACCGTCTTGACTGTGCCAAAGTTGAATCTTGCCATCTGCACCGGCTGTAGCAATGATACTACCGTCAGGGCTGAAACTGACTGCATAAACACCGCTATTGCCGGCGAGAACTTCCAAGGGAGATATTAAGGGACGCTGCCAAAGTCTGATGGTGTTGTCTAAACTAGCGGAAGCGAGAGTTTTACCATCAGGCAGGAAATTCACAGCATAAACACCACCGCTATGACCTGTAAAAGTTTCTAGTTCAATGCCGTGACGGTTCCACAGTTTGATAGTATTATCTCTACTAGCAGAGGCGATCGCTTTACCATCTGAGCTAAAATTAACATCCCAGACTGAATCATTGTGACCTTTTAGGGTTTTGACCAATTTACCATCAGCGATACGCCACAGTTTGATGGTTTTGTCCGCACTAGCAGAAGCGAGAGTTTTACCATCAGGGCTAAAACTCAGGCTATTTACCCAATCTTGATGTCCATTGAGGGTTTTTAATAATTTCCCATCTTGGCGATGCCACAGTTTAACGGTTTTATCTTCGCTAGCGGAAGCGATGGTCTGACCATCAGGACTGAAACGCACGCTGATAACTCCAGCACTATGACCATTGAGAGTCATTAAGAGTTGACCAGATGTAGTATCCCACAACTTGATGCTGTGATCACTACTGGCAGAGGCGAGAGTTTTACCATCGGGACTAAACTTAACATTATTGACTGTTTGCTCATGACCTTTGATGGTTTTGAGTAATGTTCCATCCTTGGTTTGCCAAAGTTTAATGGTTTTGTCACTCCCCCCGGAAGCAATAGTCTGACCATCGGGAGAAAAACTTACACTATAAACAGCGTCTTCGTGTCCGTTGAGAGTTCTGAATAACCGACCGTCTCGACTCCAAAGTTTAATAGTCTTATCTAAGCCACCAGAGGCGATAATTTGACCATCCCGACTGATGCTAATACTAATTACGCCGTCTTTATGTCCTTCTAGCCTGTTACGTTCCTGCATCCCCAACAGGGCTTGTTGTAAGGTAGTGACAGTTGCTAATTTGAGATTGTTGGGAACTGCTATTGCATGATTAACCTGTTGTGCAGCTTTGAGGCTGGCGATAAGTGCTGCTAATTGTTGATGAGATAACAAATTTGCCTGGGATGAGGAATTTAACGCTGCAATTTCCCTAAATTGGGCTTCCCTACCTTGCCAATAAGCTAAACCCCCAAAACTGACAGATGCAATACCTAAAACACTCAAGGCGACTACAGCCCTTTGTGCTTGTTTGAGGCGATTTTTTGCTTGTAATTGTTGATGCTTGCGTTCTGCTAAACAAGCGCCTATAAATTCTTGCACATCCGCCCCTAGTTCATCAATCCAGTGAATATAAATATCTTCGGCTTCCGCCAACCTAGCACCTTGTAATAAAAAGTCTGCTTGTTTGCCGCTTTGTTGCCACAACTGACAAGCATGATTAATTTGCCTTTGTTTACGCAGGCGATCGCGGTTTTCTTCTAACCACCAGCGCAAAGTTGACCAATGACGTATTAAAATTTCGTGGGCGACCTCTACTGTCACAGAGGGAGTGGGGGAGGCAGGGGAGGCAGGGGAAGCAGGGGAGGCAGGGGAGGCAGGGGAGGAACTTTTACCTTGTGCTTCTATGTCTGCTTCTAGGTTGATTACTACTAATTTGGCAGTAGTCAAAGCATTGAGAGTTTGTTCTACTAACCCAACCGGATATTTTTTAACTATTAAATCTGACTTATATATGCGTCTTCTGGTATCTTCTGTACCTTCCCCTAACTGAGTTAATGAAAGGAAAATCCACTTGGCACATTCTTGTAATTGTGGTGGTAAACTTTCATAAACCCCTTGACACGATCGCTCTAATGCTCCTTTAATTCCCCCTAGTTGTTCTTGATAGCTTTGTAGAGTTAATTTACCAGCCGTTCGTTGTTGCCATAACTGTTCTAAAACAAATTCCAGTAAAGGTAAATCCCCCACGGATTGATTTAACTCCCGTAACAGCACTTCCACCAGTTCCCCTTCCACCTGCAACCCTACCTGCTGTGCTGGGTTGAGAATCACCCGCCGATAATCATCCAAACTCAGTTTTGGGGGAACTAACACACTAGCTACCTGTAAAGCGTCAGCTAAAGCTGGTACTTCCAAACAAGGAGCAATAAAATCAGCCCTTAAAGTAATAATTAATTTAAAGCGATCGCCTGCATACTGTACAGCCCCCAACAACAATTCTAGAAATAACTCCCTATCTGGTGATGGCGCAAGGGTAAATAATTCCTCAAACTGGTCTATTACCAACACCGTCACCCCCTGGGGAAGGCTACGCAGCCAGTAAACAAAACTTTCTACTCCTTGATGTAAAATTCCCTCAATCACAAGATGGGTTTCTCCCCATTCCCCCAACTTCCTAGCTAAAGCCTCCACAGGATTGACACCAGGACGGATAGTTTTTATCCCCCACTGTTCACTATTGGGGATGTGTTTCCCCTGTCGCAGTTGGGGAATAAGTCCAGCTTGCACTACGGAAGACTTACCGCTACCAGAAGCACCGATAACAGCTAAAAATGAGTTATCCCGCAGATGATGAATTAACTGCTGGGTGACATTTTCTCTCCCGTAAAAATAAGCTGCGTCTGCTTCCGCAAAAGCATTTAAACCCATGTAAGGACACACCCCTAAATCCAAACCGCTTGTCCGTTGGCTTTTGTGTGTGTTGTTAGTCAGAATTTCGATAATTCCCTGGGTTCCTGATAGCCAGACATAGAGAGGGGTTTTACTATCCGCTAAAGATAATTGTAATTGAGCGATCGCCCCAGCCGCAGATAAACCATCTCCTTGAGCAGATGCAGTCAAGGTATCGAGGAATTTTTGGGCAAAGTTTTCTGGTGCTTCTGGAGGTGAGGCGCAAGCAATTAAACATTGTCCATGATGAGATTCAATTTGTAAGTCTTCTATCCAATCCCCTAACGATGCAGTCCCTAGCGGACAATCCAAGATAATTACCTGTTGGCTAGTGCATTGGCGTAACTGTTGTTTTAACCAGGAACGTTTGATGCAGATATCCTCTCCCAATCGTAGCCATTCCCCAGCTTCGCTTTCCTCAATGCGTCCCCGCAGATATAACAAAGTTAGTTCTGCTTGGGGTTGTTGCCAATGACGAGCGATCGCTGCTTTAATATCCTCAGCCGATGTTTTAGTAGCTGGCAAATACTCAACCGCAAAATCTCCAGTACTACCCAGAAGTTTACTAATATCTAAGGTAATTTTACTATTTGATAACCCCTCCACCACCATCCCCAGACCACGATGCACCCCTGGGGCGTTTTTCTCCAATCTTTTCCCTAAAATTAATTCCCCCACTCCCTCCACAATTCTTTTAGGAGTTTGCAAGGGATATTCGTTATAAAGTTGCGTGTCACCCTTCCCCCGTTTCTGCTGATTAATTAGCCGTAATTGTTGATTCGTTTTATCAATATATTGCAGGGTTTGGTGATATACGTAACGATATAAGCCATCCAAATAAATCAAGCCTTGACTATCTACCGCTTCACCTTGCAAACCCCGCATCAAATAATATGTAAATACCCCATGCCCTAATTCAGGAAATTCCCAAGATTGCTGGTTATTGTCACAAGAAAGTAAAGCATAAAAACCTTTACTCTTAGCCGCGCTTTGTTGTAATAACTCAACTAATTGCAGCGTTACTCCCCTAAGAGACATCCCCCCACTATGACAAGCATCTAACCACACTAGCTGATTCTGTACCCCACTATTACCCAAAATTTGCAATATTTCTTGTAAAGCTAAACCTGTATTTGGCAAGTTTGATTTTTGTGTATCTGCTAAACACAAAAACACTTCCTGTGTCGTGGGATCTACAATTCCATGACCAGAAAAATAAAATAAAATCGTATCAATTGGTGATACATGAGACGTTATATCTCGTAGGCTATGATAGACATTTGCTAAAGATGGTGATTGTGGTGCAAAATCGTGATATATGTTGACAACTTTTTGGGTAAATTGAGTGGCTGCTTCAGTTAAAGCCTCAGATAAACCCTGACAATCTATGGCTGAGTAATTCAGGTTAGGTAGGTGTTCGTCCTGATATTGATTTACTCCCACCAGAATTAACCACAACTTAGGGATGTTGGTTTGTTTGGTATGAGTTGTACGGCTGGTTGAAAGACCAATTGGAGGCATTTTTTACACAACAGTAGCTTGGGTAATGGGTAATTATAGAACTTACGCACTCAGGTTGACAGTTGACAGTTAACGGTTAACCGTCAACAGTTTACTCTTTGTGTTATGCAAACATTGTTCCTAAAAGCAATGCGATCGCCATTCAATTAATCAATGTTCAACATTTATAAATAGAAATAAATCATCCTAAAATCTATTTCTTATGGCTTACTACTTAAGGAATAGCTTGAGATATATTCAAGAATACAAAGGTAAACCCTCTAGTTTATCGGAAAAAGATAGGTTCAAAACCTCGCCCCTTGTGGATGGCTGAATGAATTGCGAATTGCGAATTGCGAATTGGTTTTATTCTCTGCTGAAAGTGATAGAAAAGTGTCAAAACGTAACGTTATGTAGCGCGTTGTATTTTTTTAGAAAAAATCACGTATATTACTAGATAGTCAAGCAATTATCATAGTTAAGACTCTTCATTAAAGAAGGAAACAAAAGACCCCTGCAACTAAGCATTAACAGTTTCAGGTGCGGTCTAAATACTCTTTTGTTTTATTTGCTGTTCCCTGTTGACTGTTGCCCATTCCCTCTTTAATAGTTGTTGATTTAATAGACCTATCTTTAAAATAAATTTTATAGGAAAATAAACAGAGGAGCTAGAAAAGCGAGTATTAATAATGACAAGCCCCTTAAAAAGAATAGAATCATACCCAGAGG
>NZ_JACJQL010000040.1 GCF_014696625.1 Nostoc parmelioides FACHB-3921 | reverse complement strand
CAACCGATGTATAGGCGGTTGTTGGTGCTGGTAATCCACTCGCAGAACTGTTCCCATACGTTGGCGCTTTTGCGCTGTTGTAAGGTTGCGGTCATGTTTTTATGATTACGTTGGTTGTATGTATGTTTTAGGCGTTTCCACCTGTTACATACATTAACAGTAATTATTTCGTTTTGTAAAGTGTTTTGAGAAAAAAACTTTACAATGCGTGGTCACTAATGCTGAAAACCAGTGTTTACAATAATTTCGAGCGTAGAGAAAAATGAGTTTCGCTGAATCCGCCTCAAAAAATGGTTACATTTCTTCAGGAAAATCTGTTTTATGATAGTTGCCAAATCTACTTATGCCTTATTGTCCACACAGCCTTCCGTAGGAAAGCAGACCAAAGGTATCGCCACTTATAGTCCTGCATATACAATTGTCCCTACCTATGAGTGTTTCAATCGCTGTACCTACTGCAACTTTCGCACCGACCCAGGCGAAAGTTCGTGGATGACCCTATCAGCAGCAGAAGATATCTTCAAGCGGCTACAAAATGAGCAAGTCTGTGAAATTCTTATCCTTAGTGGAGAAGTACACCCCCATTCACCAAAGCGTCAAGCATGGTTCCAGAGAATCTATGATTTATGTAAACTAGCGTTAACATCGGGTTTTCTCCCACATACCAATGCTGGGCCTTTGAGTTTTGCAGAGATGCAGGAATTAAAAACCGTTAATGTTTCAATGGGTTTAATGCTGGAACAATTAACACCAAAATTGTTAGAAACAGTCCATCGCCATGCACCAAGTAAGTTACCGGAATTAAGGTTACAACAATTAGAGTGGGCGGGAGAGTTGCAAATTCCTTTTACAACAGGGTTACTCTTGGGGATTGGGGAAACTAATGATGATTGCTGGGAGACACTAGAAGCCATATCGAAATTACATCAGCGTTACCATCATATTCAGGAAGTTATTTTACAACCCCACAGCCCAGGAAATCAGCAGACATTTAACGCGCCAGCTTTTAATCCCCATCATTTACCAGAAGTTATTGCTAAAGCACGCCAGATTTTACCATTAGATATTACAATTCAAATTCCGCCAAATTTAGTTAAAGATGAGCGATGGTTACTGGCTTGTGTAGAAGCGGGTGCGAGAGATTTAGGGGGAATTGGGCCGAAAGATGAAGTTAATCCTGATTATCCTCATCTTCAGGCGGAGGAATTGAGAGAAGTTTTACAGCCTGCGGGTTGGGATTTGATGCCACGTTTGCCTGTGTATCCGCAGTTTGATGGTTGGTTGTCAGGGGAGTTGCAGGCAAGTGTGAGAAGGTGGAGAGAATTGGTAATTGGTAATTTATTTTGAATTTTGGATTTTGAATTGATTCATTTTTGATATGAGGTTGATATTAAAATTCCGTGTTTGGGACTGAATAATAATGCTAATAGAAATAGTCCTGAAACTACTAAAACGATCGCCGGGCCGGAGGGTAAATTATAAAAGTAACTCAGGTACATACCGCTAATACTCGAAAAAACGCCTATCCCTGCGCCTAAGATCATGACTTGGTGCAAACGTTTCACTAATAGATAAGCGGTTGCTCCTGGTGTAATTAACAGTGATAGTACTAAAATTACGCCTACTGCTTTCATACTGGCGACTATTGTTAAGGCAATCAGTAGCATTAAACCAAAGTTTAAGCGATTTACTGGTAAGCCTGCGGCTTGAGCGCCTAAAGGATCGAAGGTGTAAAATAACAGTTCTTTATATAATAAAATTACGACTGTTAAAACGATAGCGGCGATAATGGCGGTATCACGTACCTCATCAACAGTAACGCCAAGGATATTACCAAATAAAAAGTGATTGAGGTCGATTTTATTATCTTTTTGAACAACGGTAATGAGGGTAATACCCAAGGCGAAGAATGCTGAAAATACGATACCCATTGCAGCATCTTCTTTGATGGGCGATCGCGTCCTAATCCAAGCGATCGCTATCGTACTCAAAACCCCAGCAATAAATGCGCCCACAAATATGTTAGCGCCCACCATGAAAGCGATCGCTAGTCCTGGTAAAACCGAGTGACTGATAGCGTCACCCAAAAGTGCCAATCTTTGCACCATCAAGTAACTACCCACAACCGCACACAACAAACCTACTAAAATAGCAATCACAAGCGATCGCTGCATAAAGCCATATTGCAATGGCTCAATTAAAGCTTCTAACATGGATATTTAGTCATTAGTCAGTGGTCATTAGTCCATTGTCAATAGTCAGTTGTTATACCAATTTGAAAACAGAATGCGACAAATAAACCATCTGTAGAGACGCGATTTATCGCGTCTTCACCCAAGGATGTGTTGCCATCATTAATTGAATTGGTATTAGTTGTTGTACGTTGTTATGAGTTATGGGACTTAGGCAACCAGATTTTCTGTTGATACTAAGTGTAAGGGTTTCAAACCCCTATACCCCTATACCCTCACACCCCTAAACCCTTGTTCAAGCTGCATCCGAGAAGTAGATGACTTTACCGCCATAAGCTTGCTGCAAGTTATCGTCTGTAAGTACTTGTTGACGGGAACCTGTGGCGATTAATTCACGGTTGAGTAATACTAAATCATCAAAATGGCTGATAGATTCGCCTAAGTCGTGGTTAACTACCAACACAATTTTGTTAGCCGCAGCTAATTCGTGGAAAACCTCAAAAATGACTGTTTGGGTTTTTTGATCAATACCTACCAAGGGTTCATCAAAACAGAATATGTCTGCTTGTTGTGCCAAAGCCCTCGCTAAGAACACCCGTTGTTGTTGTCCCCCTGATAATTGTCCTATGGGGCGATCGCAATAATCCAGCATTCCCACTCGTTCTAAGGCATTCTTGGCAACTTGGCGACTCACAGCCGAGAAACTACGTAACCAACCTGTTTTCTTTACCCGTCCCATCATCACTACATCCCAAACTGTGGCGGGATAAGTCCAGTCAATTTGGCTACGTTGGGGAACGTAAGCAACTTTCCCCAATTGCTGCATGAGGGGTTTGTTCTGGTATAGTACCCTACCACTGCTAACGGGAACCAAGCCTAACATTGCTTTCATGAGGGTGCTTTTACCAGCGCCGTTAGGGCCAAATATTCCTGTCAGTCGTCCCGGTTTGACAATACAGTTAACATCCCGCAAGGCTTCTTGCGTACGGTAGTGTACCCCTAGATGGGAGATATTAATTGCTGCTGTTGCTGTTGAGGTATCCACTGGTTCCCGCATGGAATTAGTTGCTAAGGAAAAGTTCGCAATTTGCATGGTGTCATTTCCGAGACGTAAAAAATGAAAAGATTATGAAAATAATGTAACTTAAAAAATGAGAAAAATATGAAAATAACTATAACAGTCTGATGAATGCAATCACTCACTCAAAAGCCAGATTTTGCTGGCAATCTGTATTAGTCGTATTTGTGGGACTTTTGATAGGTGGATGTGCCTCAGTCAACTCCAGCCGTACTCCTGCGGACGCAGATGGTAAGCCGCAAGTAGTAGCAACTAGTACCATCATTGCTGATTTAGCACAGGAAGTTGGGGGAGAAGAAATTCAATTAACCGGAATATTAAAGCCAGGGACAGATCCTCATGTTTACGAACCAGTACCAGCCGACAGCAGAGTTTTAGAACAAGCTGACTTGATTTTGTACAACGGCTACAACTTAGAACCAGGGTTGATTAAGTTAATGAATGCTGCGGGTAGTAAAGCCATAAAGTTAGCAGTGGGGGAAGTTGTCAAACCTTTGCAGTTAGATAAAGGTAAAGGTGAAGTAGTGCCAGATCCTCATGTTTGGGGGAGTGCAGAAAATGCTGTGGCTATGGTTAATGCTATTCGAGATGCTTTAATTGAGTTATCCCCTGAAGATAGAGAAAAATATACTCAGAGGGCATCACAGCTTACAGATGAATTAAAACAGTTGCATAGCTGGATTAATCAGCAGATACAGACAATTCCGCCTGATAAACGCAAACTGATAACAACCCACGATGCTTTCCAATATTATGGACGAGCTTATGGTCTGGCGATCGCTGGTACTTTAATTGGCATTAGCACTGAAGAACAGCCAAGCGCCCAAACAGTTAAAAGATTAGTAGACTCGATTAAAAAGATCGGTGTACCTGCAATTTTTGCCGAAACTACAATTAATCCCACTTTAATTAGAACTGTTGCCGAAGAAGCAGGGATAAAACTAGCACCAAATCAACTCTACTCTGATTCCATTGGTGCTAAAGGAAGTAATGGCGATTCCTATATCAAAATGATGGAGGCAAACACACGCGCTATTGTAGAAGCCTTGGGTGGAAAATATACGCCTTTTGAACTAAAGAAATAAATATATCTTTTGCTTCTGTTTCCCACGTCTGAGGTTACATCTAAATGTATAGGCTGAGATATATCCTTAGATATGTAATTTTTACCAAAATAGAAAACTCTCACTAGGGAAGGAACTCAATTAACATTTGATTTTTTAGAGTGTGTTAGTAAACAAAAAAGATTTTAATCTTGAAATAGCCATGACTAACGAAAAACCAGAAAATCAAAATAATCAACCAAAAGAAATTAAACAACCTGTAAGTAAAGATTGGCATTCCCGCGAGGAACCAACTGCCAAAGAAAGAAACTTAACCGCAAACCCAGGAGATAGAATTGCCGACGAACCCCAATCAATCGAAGAGAAAGCCAAGCAGGTGGCTGTAGATGCACCAGACATTACAGGTGATCATATTAAAGTGCCTACCTACTTTGTTGTTGACGAACCTAATGGCGAACAAAAAGCATTACATCACGTCAAAGATGCCGAAGAAATTTCTGATGTAATTCGTCAAGCTAGAATGGATGAAAACGGAAATCGTATTTGGTGGTAGTTCTCAGCGCATTATTTTAGGCCATAAAGAACCCCGACTTTTTTAAAAAGTCGGGGTTCTGAATACATAATAGATAAATTACTCCGGTAAACCCTTCACTTGCAACAAGTCTAACTCTTGTTCAAATATTTCATCAATCGGCAACATTTGCCCGTCTTGAGTCATGAACTTATGGTCTTTTGTTGCCCTAATAATTGACCCATCTTCAAGACAATATTCAAATACTTCTTGTTTACCGCGATGATGCCATTGAGCAATGGGTTGGGTGTAAACAATACCATTATTATTAATGCTAAATACACTACACTCAATACCTTTCTCTACAATCTCGCCAATGGGTACAAATCCATATTCAACTGTTAAAACTTCTGTATCATAACTTAAACAATATTCTGCGAATTTCAACATATCCTCAAATAGCTTTTCAGCTACTTGCTTCTTGACACCATTTTTAGTTGAACCATCAATAAATTTTTCTTGCTGCTTCTGCATCTCCGAAACTTTCTTTTTACCCATCGCACGGCGCAGCAAGTCGGCTTGTCCTAAGGTATAACCAGCCATATCTTGAGCAATTTTCATGATTTGCTCTTGATAGACCATGATTCCATAGGTTTCATTTAAGATTGGTTCTAAAACTTGGCTTTCATAATCTATATTTTCCCGCCCATGTTTACGGTTAATAAACTTAGGAATTAATCCAGCATCTAAGGGGCCTGGTCGGTAAAGTGCCAAGATAGAAGAAATATCTTCAATATTAGAAGGCTTCAAATCTCTTACTATCTGTTTCATCCCTGAAGATTCTAATTGAAATATGCCTTCTAATTCACCGGATTCCAATAATTCATAAGTCTTTTGTACATCTTTTGGCAGAGTTTTATATTCACCTTTAGCTAATATTTTCTGTGCCTTACGTTCTTGACTAGTAATTTCGTAAGGATCGATTCTAAAGCCGTGTTTTTCTTCAATTAAATCAATGGTTTTCTGAATCATCGTTAGGTTTTTTAACCCTAAAAAGTCCATTTTTAACAAACCCATTGATTCCAGGTCTTCCATGAAATATTGAGTAATTACAGACCCGTCATTATTTTTTTGCAGTGGGACAATTTCATCTAATGGATCAGCAGAAATGACTACACCGGCGGCGTGAACACCAAAGGTTTTGTTAGTTCCTTCAATTCGCATCGCCATATCCAACCAATGGCGAACTCTGGGGTCGTTATCATATTTTTCTTTGAACTCTGGTTCCGGGGTAGCATCGGAAATCATCACCTTCAGTTTGGTGGGTTTACCCCGGACTACAGGAATTAATTTTGCCATTTTGTCAGATTCCCCGTAGGGAATGTTTAACACTCTGGCGACATCTTTTAACACTGCTTTGGAAGTTAGACGGTTAAAAGTAATGATTTGCGCGACTCTTTCTTTTCCATATTTATCTGTTACATATTCAATTACTTTATCCCGTTGTTCAATACAGAAATCTGTATCGATATCAGGCATTGATTTACGTTCTGGGTTCAAAAATCGCTCGAAGAGTAACCCATGATGTACCGGATCAATGTTGGTAATTCCCATTGTGTACGCAACTAAGGAACCAGCCGCCGAACCCCGACCAGGCCCCACAGGGATATTATTATCTCTAGCAAATTTGATATAGTCCCACACTACTAAAAAGTAGCTGGAGAATCCCATTTGTTGCAACATTTTGAGTTCATATTCTAGCCTTTCTCTGTAGACTGGCTCGACTTCGTTGCGGGATTTACGATTGAGTTTGTCTAACAGTCCTTGCCATGCAACTTCTTCGACATAAGTATCAGGGGTATGACCTGAAGGAATTGGGTAGTTGGGAATACGAGGCTCACCCATAATATGGTAAGGCTCGACTTTATCAGCAACTTCTTCTGTGGTGGCGATCGCCTCTGCAATTACATCATCGGTTAAATGGTCGCGGAATAGCAACTTCATCTCTTCGCCAGATTTGAGATATTCTGTGCCGCTATACCGCATTCGCTTATCTTCACTAATTAGCTTGCCAGTTTGAATACATAGCAATGCGTCGTGTGCTTCTACATCAAAGCAAGAAATGTAATGGGAATCATTGGTAGCAACAAATTTAATCTCTAACTCACGGGCAATTTTAATAATTTCTACGTTGACAATACGGTCTTCTTGTGAACCGTGGTCTTGAATTTCTAAATAAAAATCATCACCAAAAACATCTTTATACCACTTGGCAACTTTCCGCGCTGCATCTGGTCTGTTGCTAAGAATTGCTTGGGGAATTTCTCCACCTAAACAAGCACTGGTGACAATTAAGCCCTCATGATACTCTTTGAGCAAATCTTTATTAATACAAGGTCGAGAAAAAATACCTTTACCTTGCACACCTTGGAGGTGAGAGATTGTAGTTAATTTGACTAAGTTTTTGTAACCTTTAGTATTTTTAGCTAAAACAACTTGATGATATTTAGGGCGACCACGTTCTTGTTTTGCCAGATCGCCGTTAAGGATATACATTTCGTTGCCAATGATGGGCTTAATATTCTTACTGCGGCAAATTTTCAGTAGTTCGATCGCACCATACATGACACCGTGATCGGTAACAGCGATCGCTTTCATACCCAAGGCGATCGCTTGATCAATCAACTCAGGTAGCTGACTAGCCCCATCCAGCAGGCTGTAATCACTATGAATATGTAAAGGTACAAAGGACATAAATCTCTCCCAGCGCTAGCCCACAATCTTCCCCTGGGATTTCTTGTGAGCCAGATTTTATCTAGCAACGGAATCTTAGATTAACGCTTTTGGGAAATTTACACTTCCGCAGGGGATGTGTAAATAATGACAAGTGGAGGCTGGGGAACGATATTTCATCCCAATTGAATTAATGATTGCAACACATGATTGGGTGAAGACGCGATGAATCGCGTCTCTACAAATGGTTTATTTGTTGCATTCTTTTTCAAATTGGTATTATGTCCCCAATCCCCAATCCAAGGCAAAAGAAAACATCTTTTAACTTTTGACTTCTGACTTTTTTGTCCCCAATCCCTGCGACTTACCTTAAAACGCGCACTGTAAAAGGATAGCGATAATGTTCACCGTTGTAAGCTTTTGTGGCGGCAAAAGTTACTAAAAATAGTTGCATTAATAATAAGGCTACGGTGAAATACATCCAAATCAATAATAAACTGTCTAAAACTGTACTAACTTGATTTATTTCACCATTAGTAGTGACTGCAACGCTACAACTAGCTAAAACTAATAGTAATGATATGGCTATAACAAAGACGATATAGAACGTCAAAGAAATCTGAAAATTTAACGATTCTTTACCTTGAAAATCAACCCAGGGATATTTGACTTTTCTAGACTTCCAGACTAGGAAGGGGATCAAAATATTTAATGGTAAAAATAAAGGAACGCCTAGAAATACTACAGAAAATAAAAGTAACCACGCCACTAAAGCTGAGAAATGACACAACATCGCCCAGACCCGCATTTGTTTGTTGTGTTGTAATCTCATGGTTTTTTATCTCATGTGGATTGAGAAAGAATGCTTATCCACATTATCAATAAAAAAAGCCCCGAAACAGCTTAAAATTTGAGAATTTCTCGGTCATAATTTTCCGGTAGCGGCTCAATTTCCCATACTATGCCTTCTCCAGCCTCTAGGGCAACTTCAACGTAGAGTTGTTCTACGGCATTTGTGGCCATGTCTTCATTGTTGGGAAATGACTGTAGGTCTTCTGTGAGGAGTCGGAGTTTAAAGCCACCGGGAATAACTGCGCCTACGGCTGCATTCCGTAATTCAAAACGCCAATAAGGTGCGTCTGGTTCACCTTGTGGTGTAATCAACAGTTCGTATAGTTGACCAGCAATGGTTAATCGACGTGATAGGGTGACACCTGTTTGTCTATCTTCTGCACTTTTAGCCCCAGCCGCACTTAATTGTAAATTCAAGCGTCCCCAACCCATAGTCTGTGCTACTTGAGACACACCACTTTGTAACCATTCCAGCACTGATCTTTGTTCCGGTAGTCCCAAACGACGTTCATATAAGCTTTGTCGCCAACCGCCATGTTCAATTAATGCGCCCCATAGTTGAAAAGGGATGGCTAGCCTGGGGTTAATGATTTCTGGATTGCTTAAACGGGTGATGAGATTTTGAGCTTGTTCTGGGGTTAGGGTTGGTAATGCAGCTAGGGTGTTGCGGGTAATTTCATCAGGGCATAAATCCCGCGCTACAGCTAAGACGCTCATATCGTTAACAATATCAGTTATGTCTAACGAATAGGTGCGATCGCCTGGATCATATTTCCCTTGATGCTTCAGTTGTGCGTGGGTACAATAGCCCCAGACTTTTACATATTCCCCATATACTTGCACAGCTAAATAATAATCCCCAGCCCAAGTTGGTAAATCTACCCATTCTTGCTGTACACGTAATTCGCTGTGATCAATATTTTCACTGGGAACCAAAATAAATCTCTTGCCGTCAATTGTGACTGCGGTTCCGTTCACTAGTTCCCAAAGACTGGCTAGAGTTATGGTTGATGGCCACACCTTTGTCTGTGTGGAAAAGTCTTCCTGTAACCACGGCAAGACTGCTTTCAGGCAAAGTTCGTTGAGATAAGCTTGATAACGTGAGTAAGGATGAGAAAATAACTGGCTGTCAATATTTGCTGTTGTGGAGTCAGGGATTTCTAAAATCAGGTCTGTCGAGTCAGCAAAGGTGAATACGGTGGGGTTAGCAGTCATAAGGTTTACTCCGGGGATTTCTTTGGCTGGGTTTGGGGCAAGCTGGGAAAATTGCTGTTTCCCGAACAGACGTGAAAATCTCCAATTCTTTATTAATAGTTAATTTTCGACTGTTTTAGCATTTTTTATGCGTTGGAGACATTGTAGTAATTCTGTAACCAGTCTTCTATTAATGTACTCATAGCTTTGAGTATGTCTGAAGTCAGGGAAATATGCAGTACGTCTTGACTCCAGCCAGCTACAGACCGCAGTAGAGTTTCCTTGGCTTTGGTTAATCGCCGGGAAACAGTGTACTGTTTGATGTCTAATTGTTGAGCAATGCCATCTTGATTGAGTTTTTGCTGGTAGTACAATTGCAGTATTTGTTGTAGTTGCGCGTCAAGTTGGGCGATCGCTTCAACTAAAACTTGATAAATTTCTGTTTGTTGAGAATTTCTGGCTTGTTCTTCTTCTTGGGCAATAATTTCCTGAATTAGGGATGGCTGTTCTGTTCCTGGGAGATTATCTAGCAACTCAAATGAATCATCCGCACCTTTGGAGACATTGAGAGAATCTGGGGTGGGATAAAGATACTTACGGGCTGCTTTTGCTGCATTTAACAACCACTTTTCGATATCTTGGGGGTTAGCGGGTTGGTTACTTTGGGAATTATAAGCTTTGGCGATCGCATCCCAAGTAGCATCATCTGGTCGGGACAGTTGGCGAGAGTTAGCCGCTTTGGTGGGGAGATACAAAGTTTTAAAGCAATTCCAGGCGAGGATATAAGCGGTAATTTCCGTTGACGATAAACCCGCATTTTTTAGGGACTCATCTAAACGCTTCTGGCTAATTTTGCGTAACAGACCCCAATCAGTACAGATATCGACTTCTTGACGTTGGCGTAAAGTTTCGCGGATTGTACTACCAAAAATCAGACTAGCGTAGTTTTTCAGGGTACTGCTTTGACTGGGATCGAAACCTTTGAGGACTCGATCAACTTGGGCGATCGCTACTTGGAAACAGTCCGATAACCTGTATTGGGTACTGACAAAACTAGCGGCTGTTTTTTGGGATATCCAATAACAAGGTTCTTGCAGATAAGCAGTTAGATGTTGCTTCGCCAGAGGTTGAGTTTCCGGAACTTGCCAAAACTTATACCAATACAAAGCCCAAAAATATTCCGAAGTTTCCTTTGGCGTGTGCTTCAGACAACTAAGGATACTACGACGCAATCGTGATTCCGTCGCCCAACCACTGAAGCGATCGGCATCAAATTGCACGAAAGTCGAAAAAATTTCAGTAACGCTTTGCCGAGGTTGCATAAGAACTAGAAACTGACCTAGAGGAAGAATGAAGGCGTTAAACGACACCCGCACAAACTTTACTATAAGCAACAAAGATTACCTTTGCGCCAGTCAAGTGATTTTCTTAACTGTCTTAACTGTCTATTCAATTATGTTAACTGTCCACTTAAATATTTGATTGACTATCTTAACTGTCTTAAATGCTATTGCATTTCATTGATAAAGCTGAGAATATCTTTCTACTGAATAATTTAAGAATAATAAATAAAAATCATGCTTTCTTATTAAGAAGAATTTTTAACTTATAAACAATCGAGTTTAATAAGGATATAAAAGCTCATGCAGCTAGATAATTATAGTCAAAACATAAACAGTCAAAACAATAAAACTTTGACATATAGAGACATAGAAACTGCGATTCTTTCGAGTTTAACTGTTGATGATTGTGTAGTTATAGAGAAAAAAACAAAAAATCTAGAATCAGAATTAGTTGCTTATATAGTTCCATCAGGTTTGTTTGCACCAGAACAATTATTGTCTCACCTACAAGCAACTCTACCTAGCGAATTAATACCTAAAGCCATAGTCACAATCTCCACTATACCCCTAACAAATACAGGTCAGGTAGATGAAGTTACTCTAGCTCGTTTAGAAGTTATTGACTCTGACTTAATACGTCGTGCAGAGAAGCAACTAGAGTCATTGTCAGCGATTGAACGTGTTGCAGTGGTGGCTGAACCATTGGTGACAAATATTCCTCGTGTGCATTTGCAAGATTTGCTAGGTGAGACTGAGGCGATCGCCTCTGAAGATAGTCAGCAAAATGTACAAGCAACCATACCTAAACAGGAAGTAGAAAACAAGGAGATATTTTCATCAAAAAATTTAGCTATTAGTCAAGGAGAACCTCTGCCACAGCCCGAAAATGCTCCTAAAACTTTAAAAGAATTATTACAAAAAGCTGCTCAAAATTCGACTAAAAATATTATTTATATTCAACCGGATGGTAGTGAAAAATTCCAATCATATCGGGAAGTATGGCAAGATGCTCAACGGATTCTATCTGGATTAAGAAAGCTAGGACTTAAGCCCCAAGATAAAGTAATTTTTCAACTAGAAGATAATCAAGATTTCATTTGTGGTTTTTGGGCTTGCGTGCTTGGTGGCTTCGTTCCAGTACCCATATCCATCGCCCCAACCTACGAATTAGCTAATAGTATTGCCAGCAAACTGCAAAACACTTGGCAGATTTTGGATAAGCCGCTTGTACTAACAAATGCTGCTTTAGCCCCCAAAATTGATGACTTATCTAAGCTTTTAAAATTAGAAAACTTTCAATTTGCAATTATTGATCAGTTGCGTGAGTGTGAACCGGATTTAAATCTGCATCAAAGTCAGCCAGAGGATTTAGCGATTTTGTTCTTGACTTCTGGCAGCACTGGTATACCCAAGTGTGTGATGCTCAATCAGCATAATTTATTGAGCATGACAACTGGCTTAATTTTAATGGGTCATTTCTCCATCCAGGAAAGTGTTTTAAATTGGATGCCTCTGGATCACGTCGGTGCGCTGGTTTCTCTCAGTATTATGGCTGTGAGTTTAGGTTGCCAACAAATCCATGTACCTACTAACTTGATTGTGCAGAACCCGCTTTTGTGGCTGGATTTAATTGACAAACATCAAGCCACAATTAGTTGGGCCCCTAACTTTGCCTTTTCGTTGATATGCGATGCCTTTAGCGACCTCCAGTATCGTGCGAACGATATTCAGCAAAAGCACTGGGATTTATCATCTATGGGTTTTGTGATCAACGCAGGAGAACCCATCGTTACCAAGATAGCCAGGAATTTCTTAAAACTGCTGCGCCCTTATGGTTTACCAACGAATGCGATTCATCCAGCCTTTGGGATGAGCGAAACTTCTTCTGGGATTACATACTCTGATAGTTTTTCTCTAGAATCTTCATCAGATGACAGTTTATTTGTAGAATTGGGGCTGCCAATTGCTGGGGCTTCACTGCGGATTGTTGATGAAAATGAACAAATAGTTACAGAAGGTACGATTGGGCGTTTACAGGTTCAAGGTGCATCTGTGACTTCTGGTTACTATCAAAATCCACAGGCCAACCAAGAAGTTTTTACTCTTGATGGTTGGTTTAACACCGGAGATTTAGGATTTCTCCATCAAGGGCGTTTAACTATTACTGGACGACAGAAAGATGTAATTATCATTAATGGGCTAAATTACTATTGCCACGAAATCGAGGCCGCAGTTGAGGAAATTAAAGGAGTAGAAGTTTCTTATACAGCTGCTTGTGCTGTTAGACAACCAGGAATTAATACTGATAAACTAGCGATCTTCTTCCATACGGCGATCGTTGATGACACTAGTTTATTAACTCTGCTCAAGGAAATTCGCACCTCCGTTGTCAATAAAGTGGGCATAAACCCGGATTATTTGCTGCCAGTAGAACCAGAAGCTATTCCTAAAACTGCCATTGGAAAAATTCAGCGATCGCAACTGAGTCGGCGCTTCAATACAGGTGAATTTAAATCAGTTATTAAACACGTTGATATATTACTCGGTAACGCCAATACCATTCCTAATTGGTTCTACCGTCAAGTATGGCAGCCTAAAAATCCCCCTATTTTTAATTCTTCTTCAACCCTTATTAATTACACCATAGTATTTCTAGATGCTTTTGGTCTGGGTACATATTTATGTCAGAGATTATCAGAGCGTAACCTGCAATATATAACAGTTTCACCAGGGGAAGATTTCCGCAAAATCAATCGCTCACACTACACAATTACCCCAGGACAAGCCAAAGATTATCAATTATTACTCCAATCTCTAGCAACCGATAATATTATCATCGGGCAGATTCTTCATTTATGGAATTATGACCAATATCTTGGTGAAATCAAAGGTATTGATGCTCTCGAACAAGCACAAGAAAAGGGAATATATAGTTTATTGTTCCTGACTCAAGCTTTAGCAAAAGTTCGGGTTATTGATAATTCTATTCAATTACTATTTATATCCTCTTCTGTTCAGTCTATTTCCTCAGATGACCCCATAGCTTATGAAAAATCACCAGTCTTAGGTCTACTGAAAACCATTCCTCAAGAATTACCTTGGTTAAACTGTCGCCATATAGATTTACCATTCGCTGAAGTTGAGAAAAATGGAACTCATCTATTACAAGAAATGCAGGTTTTCTCAAAAGAGCGAGAGGTGGCTTATAGACATGGGCAACGTTTGATGCCTCGCCTAGAAAAAATAGATTTTACCAGCAAACCTAAATCTCCTATTGTCTTCAAGCAAGGAGGCACTTATTTAATAACTGGAGGATTGGGTGGTATAGGAGTTGAAATTGCCAGTTATTTACTCAAACATTACCAAGCTCGGCTCCTGTTAGTTGGCAGAACTACTTTAATTGGTCAAGAACAAGAAGATGTTCTTACACAACGTCAAAAAGCTTACCAAGAAATAACACAGCTTGGGGGAGAAGTAATTTACGAAGCTGTTGATATATGTGATTTAAAACAGTTGCAAATAATAGTTGAAAAAGCTCAATCCCATTGGGGTAAAAATCTTGATGGAGTGCTTCATTTAGCTGGAACTTCCCATGAGCAAATGATACTAGAAGCAACTCAGGAGAACTTAGCAGCAACACTACGTCCTAAAGTGTTTGGTACTTGGACACTACATCAATTGGTCAAAGATAATCAAGGCAGCATTTTTATCAACTTTTCTTCGGTAAACGGTTTTTTTGGCAGTACTGCTGCGGGGGCTTATGCTGCTGCTAATAGTTTTCTGGACGGCTTTTCTCATTACCAAAACTCACACAGTGAATTAACAAGCTATTGTTTGAGTTGGAGTATGTGGAATGAAATAGGCATGAGCCAGGGATATCAGCTAAAGAATTTGACCCGCGCTAAAGGGTTTTATGTGATGTCTCCCGCTCAAGCAATATCTTCTATGCTTGCCAGCTTACAACAGCAGCAAACACATTTATTAATAGGGTTGGATGGGAGCAAACCAAACATTCAACGTTGGCAATCTCAAGTTTTTAATCTACAAAAATTATCTGCTTATTTTACTACTCACAGTAGTGAGGATATTTGTAAATTACTAGAATTGAATATGGAAGACCGCTTTGGTAATTCCTGCACTTGTAGCTTAATCAAGCTGAAAGAAATACCCTTAACTGAGAGTGGTGTAATTGATAAAACCAAATTAATTCGGCAATTTATTGATCAGGGAGTAGGAACTTTTGTAGCACCCCGCAATAAGTTAGAGCAGCAAGTTGCTGATATTTGGGAACAAGTCTTGGGAAGAGCAGTATTTAGTATTCATGATAACTTCTTTGAACTGGGCGGAAATTCCTTGTTGGGAACGCAAGTAATTTCTCGGTTACGGGATACTTTCTTTATTGATTTTTCTTTACAGAGTTTATTTAAATTTCCTACTGTAGCTGAGTTGGCTAGTAATATAGAAATTCTAGAAATCTTCATGAAAAATGAATATACGCCCATTGACAACATATCAGAAGAATATGAGGAGGGTTATTTATAAAGTGATGGTAAATGATCTGCATATTTCTATAGATAAATCATGCTTTATTAAATGCCAATTAATGAATAGTAAGTTCTATTATTAATATTGTAAAAGTCATGGATAAAATGACAGTATTTGAATTTATATCCTCATTAAACAATCTAGGTATAAAAATTTGGATTGAAGATGACCAACTACGTTATCGCGCTCCCCAGGGAGGGATGACTCCAAACATCAGGCAGGAATTAATCAAGCGCAAGAAAGAAATTTTTAATTGTCTTCAACCAGCGATTAATGCCAAAAAAATAGCCCTTGAGCCTATTTTACTGACTGAGCGTCATCACCATTTACCTTTATCTTTTAGTCAAGAAAGGATGTGGTTTCTGCATCAATTGGAAGGTGAAAGTGGTGCTTATACAATAGCTTTTGCTGTACGGCTGGAGGGAAATCTCAACATCAAAGCTTTGGAACAAGCTATCGGGGAGATAGTGCAGCGTCATGAAGTTCTGCGTACTCGCTTTGAAATCAAAGATAACAAACCAGTACAAGTAATAGACCCCAAAATAACTTTAGCATTGCCAGTAGTGGATCTAAAAAATGTGGAACATCCCTGGAAGCAAGTCGAGCATCTGGCAATAAAAGAAGCCTGCAAATCATTTGATTTGGCGAATGATCCTGTATTGCGGGTGATGCTTTGGAGAGTTTCTCAAGATGAGTATGCACTATTGTTTGCTATTCACCATATTGCTGCTGATGGTTGGTCAAAAGGTGTTTTCATAAACGAACTTTCTGCCTATTATCGAGCTATTGTCAAGGGGGATTCGGTGGTATTGCCAGAGTTACCTGTGCAGTATGCAGACTTTAGCTTATGGCAACGCCAGCACCTAACAAATCAGACATTAGAGCATCAGTTAAGCTACTGGAAACAGCAGTTAGCAGGAGCGCCACCTGTATTAGAACTACCTACAGACCGTCCCCGCCCGGCTATACAGACTTTTCGAGGGGGTATAGAAAGATTTCAAATAGATGGTAAGCTGACGCAACAACTCCAGAAACTCAGCCAAGGTTCAGGAAGCACGTTGTTTATGACGCTGCTGGCGGGTTTTGTTGTGTTGCTGTTTCGCTACAGTGGGCAAAGGGATCTTGTTGTCGGTTCTCCCATTGCCAATCGTAACTGCCAAGAAATTGAAGGGTTAATTGGACTTTTTGTCAATACTTTGGCATTGAGATTTGATCTGTCCCCAAAAAAGACATTTAATACCTTACTAGAGCAGGTAAAACAGGTTACTCAAGACGCTTATGAGAATCAAGATTTGCCCTTTGAGATGTTAATCGAAGAGTTACACCTTGAGCGAAGTCTAGATCGTAACCCACTGGTACAAGTGATGTTTGCGCTTCAGAACGCCCCTAGCAATCCTTGGGATCTACTCAATTTGAAGGTCGAGGAAATGCCTTGGGAGCTTGATGCAGTGCGGTGTGATCTAGAAGTTCACTTCTGGGAAGTTCCCCAAGGTCTTGAGGGTATTTGCTATTACAGTAGTGATTTATTTGATGGGGCAACGATCGCCCGCATGATGAAACATTTCCAGAATTTGTTGGCAAATATTGTCACTAACCTACAACAATCAGTCAACCAATTACCCCTACTTACAGCACAGGAGAAACAGCAATTATTAATAGAGTGGAACAACACTGATACTGATTATCCCCGTCATCAATGTATCCATCATTTATTTGCAGCCCAAGCCGAAAAAACTCCTGATGCGATCGCTGTAGTATATGGAGAACAACAACTCACATATCACCAGTTGAATATACAGGCAAATCAATTAGCACATTATTTGCAAAAACTGGGTGTAAAACCAGGTGTGTTGGTGGGTATTTGTGTTGAACGTTCTGTCTCTATGATTGTTGGGCTGTTGGCAATTCTCAAGGCAGGCGGGGCTTATGTACCTTTGGATACAGAATATCCTCAAGAGCGTTTGGCTTTCATTATCGAAGACACACAGCTATCAGTGCTGTTGACAACACAGAAACTAGTTGAAACTCTGCCCCAACATCAAGGGTGCATTGTCTGCATTGATACTGATACCGTACTAGAGGCGATCGCTTTAGAGAGTCAGCAAAACCCCACGGTGGAAGTCACAGCCGATCATCTCGCTTATGTCATCTATACTTCAGGTTCAACAGGGACACCCAAAGGAGTTGCTGTTGACCACAAAGCAGTAAACCGCTTGGTGATCAACACAAACTACATCGACATCAAACCAACAGATGTCATTGCTCAAGCGGCGAATTGCGCCTTCGACGCTGCAACCTTTGAAATTTGGGGAGCCTTACTTAATGGCGCGCGGTTGTTAGGAGTGAGCAAGGATTTGGCACTTTCCCCCAAACAGTTCGCAGCCTTTGTGCGATCGCAAGGTATCAGCGTATTATTCTTAACAACTGCCTTATTCAATCAAATTGCTCAGGAAATTCCCTCTGCTTTCAATTCACTACGCTATCTTTTATTTGGTGGGGAGGCTGTTGATGTCAAATGGGTCAGAGAAGTACTAAATAATGGTGCGCCCCAGCAACTACTCCATGTCTATGGCCCCACAGAGAATACCACATTTACTTCTTGGTACTTAGTACAGAATGTTCCCCCAGATGCTACAACCATTCCTATCGGGCGACCAATTGCCAACACGCAAATTTACTTGCTAGATTCCCAACTGCAACCAGTGGGCGTTGGTGTACCAGGAGAAATTTACATCGGGGGTGATGGTTTAGCCAGAGAATATCTCAACCGACCAGAGTTAACACAACAGAAATTTATTCCCAACGTCTTTAGTTCTGATTCCCATTCATGTCTCTACAAAACGGGAGATAAAGCACGTTACCAGAGTGATGGCAATATTGAATTTCTGGGTCGGATAGACCATCAGGTAAAAATTCGCGGTTTTCGCATCGAATTGGGAGAAATCGAAACCGTTTTGAGTCAACACCCCTTATTAAAGGAAAGTGTTGTGGTAGTAAGGGAGGACTCCCCTGGTGATAAACGTCTAGTCGCTTATTTAGTTCCTGTTCTTGATGACTACACTCATGATAACCAGAAGCTAGTGCCGCAAGTACGCGAATTTATCCAACAAAAGCTACCAAATTACATGGTGCCGCAAGCTTTTGTTCTCCTCCATACCTTACCCTTGACACCCAATGGCAAGGTAGACCGTCGCGCCCTACCACAACCTGATATAGCCACTAGAAATCTGTCAACTGGTACTGTTTTACCCCGGACTCCCATTGAAGCTCAACTGGCACAAATCTGGAGTGAAGTCTTGGGCGTGGAAACCATTGGCGTTAAAGACAACTTCTTCGAGCTTGGTGGTCATTCCCTACTCGCTACCCAAGTCCTGTCACAGATCAACTCAACCTTTGGATTGGATTTATCTATACAGATTATGTTTGAGTCTCCCACCGTAGCTGGGATAGCAGCCTATATAGAAGTAGTGAATTTAGTCACACAAAATTTATCAAATAAAGAAGTCAGTAGCGAGGTAGTGGAGTTTTAAGAATGACTAACAGCACTGTTGAATTCGTTCGTCACCTGACAAGCTTGAAAATTGAAATAGAAATTGATGGCGTTAGCGGAGCGCCTCTAGAAGAGGTTCGCTTGCGTTGTCATGCACCTGAAGGGGTATTAACTCCCACCATGCGTCAGGAAATAGCTGCTCGTAAAACAGAAATTATTCTATTTTTACAGCAAGCAAAGCAGGTGAAAGCGGCTCATCAGTCTTCGATTCAACCAGCGTCACGGGATGGTGATCTGCCCCTATCTTCTGCACAGCAGCGCCTCTGGTTTCTGCACCAGCTCTCCCCCGACAGTCGTTCTTATAATATGCTCCTGATTCAGCGACTAAATGGGTCGCTGAATGTAGTTGCATTAGAGCAAAGCTTGAATGAACTTGTTCGCCGCCACGAAATATTAAGAACAACCTTTCCCGCAGTAGATGGCAAACCCGTCCAGGTAATTGCTGCCCCGACTGCTTTAGCTTTGCCAGTGTATGATTTGCAAGGGTTGTCAGATGAGGAACAAACTGACAAAATTCGGCAAATAGCTAATTCTCAAGCATCCCAGCCCTTCGATTTAGTTGTGGGCCCATTAGTACAACTCACTCTACTGCAACTGAGTCACCAGGAGTATATACTGCTGTTGAAGATGCACCACATCATCTATGATGGCTGGTCTTTAAACATCTTTTTTAGTGAGTTATCACAGCTATATACAGCTTTCACTCAAGGATTACCCAACCCACTACCAGAATTACCCATCCAATATGCTGACTTTGCTTTTTGGCAACGCCAATGGCTGACAGGCGAAGTTCTGGATCAGCAACTAGTTTACTGGCAAAAACAATTAGCAGGTGTTCCTGGGGTACTAGAACTGCCCACTGATAAACCAAGACCACCAGTTCAGACCTTCCGGGGTGCAGTTGAGCGTTTTCAACTAGATAGCAACCTCACACAAAGCCTCAAGCAGTTGAGCCAAGAGTCAGAGACAACACTGTTTATGACTCTACTGGCTGCTTTTTTAGTATTACTTCATCGTTATACTGGTCAATCAGATATTGTTGTTGGCTCTCCCATTGCCAACCGCAACAATCCCCAAGTCAAGCAGTTAATGGGGTTTTTTGCCAACACCTTAGCGTTAAGGGGTGATCTGTCTGGGAATCCCAGCTTTGCCGATTTCTTGGCACAAGTGCGACAAACAACATTGTCAGCATACACCCACCAGGATTTACCCTTTGATGTGTTGGTGGAAAAGCTCCAGCCAGAGCGAGATTTGAGCCGTAATCCCCTGGTACAGGTGATGTTTTCCCTCCAGAATGCCTCACAGGAGACTTGGAATTTACCTGGTGTAACTATTGAGAACATCTCCCTACCCATAGATGAAACAGTCAAATTTGACCTGGAAGTAGACTATTGGGAAGTTTCAGGAGGTTTAGAGGGTGTATGGTCTTACAGTACTGATTTATTTGATGGGGCTACAATTGCTCGCATAGCCCAACATTTTCAAACTTTATTACAAGCAATTGTTGCCAATCCCAAAGCGCCAATTGCAGAATTACCAATTTTGAGTCCAGCAGAACATCATCAACTGTTGGTGGAATGGAACAACACTCAAGTAGATTATCCCCAGGATAAGTTTATCTATCAGTTGTTTGAAGAGCAAGTTGAACGTACCCCAGATGCGATCGCAGTTTTTTTTGAAGGGCAAAAGCTGACTTATCAGCAGTTAAACAATCGTGCTAATCAATTGGCTCATCACTTGCGCTCACTGGGTGTAAAACCAGATGTGTTGGTGGGGATTTGTGTAGAACGTTCTTTAGAGATGGTGGTAGGACTATTGGGGATTCTCAAGGCAGGTGGGGCATATTTGCCACTCGACCCAGATTATCCTCAAGACCGCTTGACTTTCATGCTAGAAGATGCTCAAGCTCCATTACTGCTAACACAACAACAACTCCTCAAAAAGTTGCCTGAACATCCAGGACAAATTGTCTGTTTAGATACTGACTGGCAATCTATCGCTCTATCGAGCCAAGAAAATCCCATTGCTGGTGTGCAGTACAGTAACTTGGCTTATGTGATTTATACTTCTGGTTCTACGGGCAAACCCAAAGGAGCCATGAACACCCACTTAGGCATTTGCAATCGTCTATTGTGGATGCAGCAAGCTTATCAATTAACACCAGCCGACTGCATTTTACAGAAAACCCCTTTTAGCTTTGATGTGTCAGTTTGGGAGTTCTTCTGGCCGTTAATGACTGGAGCGCGTTTAGTTGTGGCTAAACCCGGTGGACATAAAGATAGTGCTTACTTGGTCAACTTGATTTCACAGGAGCAGGTTACTACACTACATTTTGTTCCTTCTATGCTCCAGGTTTTCTTAGAAGAACAAAATTTAGAAAGTTGCAGTAGTTTAAAACGAGTTATTTGTAGTGGCGAAGCTCTGCCTTTAGAACTCCAAGAACGCTTTTTTGCTCGCCTAGACTGCGAACTGCATAATCTCTACGGGCCTACAGAAGCGGCAATTGATGTTACTTACTGGCAATGTAAACCAGATACTCATCTGAGAACAGTGCCTATTGGGCAACCCATCGCCAACACACAAATCTATATTTTAGATTCGTTCTTACAACCAGTTCCTATAGGCGTAGCTGGAGAACTACATATTGGTGGTTTGGGGTTAGCACAAGGCTACCTTAACCGCCCACAATTGACACAAGAGAAATTCATTTCTAACCCCTTTAGCGCTGACCCCGATTCTCGCCTTTACAAAACAGGAGACTTAGCTCGATATCTGCCTGATGGCAATATTGAATACTTAGGACGTATTGATAGCCAAGTAAAAATACGTGGTTTCCGCATTGAGTTGGGCGAAATTGAAGCAACACTAAACCAACATAGCGATGTGCAAGCAGCTTGTGTCATTGTCCGCGAAGATCATGTCGGTGATAAACGCTTAGTTGCCTACGTAGTAGCACATCCAGACTGTACACCCACAATCAACGAACTGCGACAATTTATCAAGGCAAAGGTACCAGAGTACATGGTTCCCAGTGCTTTTGTATTGCTGGAGTATCTACCTCTGACTCCCAACGGTAAATTAGACCGTCGCGCTTTGCCGAAACCAGACTTAGATAGCACACAACTCGAAAAATATGTAGCCCCACGTACACCAACTGAGGAGATGCTGGCACAAATCTGGGCGCAAGTGCTGAAAGTTGAGCAAGTAGGCATACATGATAACTTCTTTGAACTGGGGGGACACTCCCTACTGGCAACGCAACTAGTTTCACGCATCCGTAATGTCTTCAAAGTGGAACTACCATTGCGTGAGTTGTTTGCAAATGCCACAGTTGCCGAATTAGCGCCATCAATTGGGCAATTACAGCAACAAGACTTGGAAGTTTCTACAGCACCCATTGTCCCAAGGGTAAACAATGCAGAATTACCACTGTCTTTTGCTCAACAGCGTTTGTGGTTTTTAGACCAGTTCAACCCGAACAGCGCCTTTTACAACATTCCTACAGCGTTGCGTCTAGTCGGAACACTGAATATATCTGCCTTAGAACAAAGCTTACAAGAAATTATTCATCGTCACGAAGCCTTACGCTGCAACTTCATCGCAGTTGATGGACAACCAATGCAGGTTATTAGGGGACTGGGTAATGGGGATTGGGGATTGGGGATAGTATCAGTTGTTGATTTGCAGCACTTATCCACAAATGAAAAGGAAATCACCGCACAGCAATTAGCCAAACAGCAAGCTATTCAACCGTTTGACTTGGCAACACAAGCATTAATCAGGGTGACGTTAGTTGTCTTGTCCAAGACAGAACAGGTTTTGTTGCTGTGTATGCACCATATTGTCTCTGACGGTTGGTCGATAGGTGTGTTTATCCAAGAATTAGCCGCACTATATAATGCTTATTCTCATGGTCAAACTTCTCTGCAAGACGCTACGCGAACACCTTTAGCACCACTACCTGTCCAGTACGCAGATTTCGCCACTTGGCAAAGACAATGGTTGCAAGGGGATGTATTACAAAGGCAACTGAGTTACTGGGAACAACAACTAAAAGACGCACCAGCTTTACTGTCCTTACCAACTGACCGACCAAGACCAGCAGTACAAACTGACAACGGCGCATATCAAGAGTTTGCACTGTCACGGCAGCTAACTAATGAACTGACAAAACTGAGCCAAGAGCATGGTTGTACCCTGTTTATGACCCTGTTAGCAGCCTTTGATACTCTGCTTTATCGCTACACAGGACAAGAAGATATTTTGGTGGGTTCGCCAATTGCTAACCGCGATCGCTCTGAGATAGAAGGGTTAATTGGCTTTTTTGTCAATACTTTAGTCATGCGTTCTAATTTGGCAGGGAATCCTAGTTTTTGTGAGTTGCTGACTCGTGTCCGGGAAATGGCAATGGAGGCATACTCTCATCAACATTTACCTTTTGAAATGTTGGTAGAAGCATTACAGCCAGAACGCGATTTGAGTCATACACCACTGTTTCAAGTGATGTTTGTCTTGCAGAATGCCCCTACATCACAAGTAGAATTAACTGGGCTAACTGTCAGTCCATTCCCCATGAAAGGGGCAAACGCTAGGTTTGATTTAACCTTAATCATGCAGAACACAGCTTCTGGATTGATAGGGCTATGGGAATACAACACTGATTTGTTTGATGCTAGTACCATTGAGCGAATGACTGTTCATTTTGTGACTTTGCTGACAGGTATTGTTGCTAACCCAGAACAGCCAATCGCACAATTACCACTGCTAACACCACCAGAACAACAAAAGTTACTGGTGGAGTGGAACGATACTCAAGTGGATTATCCATTAGATAAGTGCATCTATCAATTATTTGAGGAACAGGTAGAGCGTACACCTAACGCTGTGGCTGTGGAATGGGAAAATCAACAACTCACTTATCAGCAATTGAATGGTCGTGCTAACCAATTAGCCCATTACTTGCAATCTTTGGGTGTGAAAGCAGATGTCCTGGTGGGGCTTTGTGTAGAACGTTCTTTGGAGATGGTCATTGGACTATTGGGGATTCTCAAAGCTGGTGCTGCTTATGTACCCCTTGACCCAGAGTATCCCACTGAGCGTTTGAGTTTTATTTTAGAAGATGCTCAAGTTTCAGTTTTGTTAACACAGCAGTCACTCGTTAACAGATTACCCCAGCATCAAGCCAAGCTGATTTGTCTGGATACCGATGCTCAACTGATTACTCACAACAGTCGGGAAAATCTGATTTGTGACGTACAAACCCATAACTTAGCTTATTTAATTTATACTTCTGGTTCTACAGGTCAACCCAAGGGTATAGCGATGAATCAGCTTGCCCTGGGCAATCATATCCTGTGGCATCAGGATAATTTGAAAATTGCCCGTGGAGCTAAAACCCTGCAATTTGCTTCCATTAGCTTTGATGTCTCTTTCCAAGAAATATTCACTACTTGGTGTTCTGGCGGCACATTGTTCTTAATTACAGAGGAACTACGCAGAGATACATCAGCTTTGTTAGACTTTCTCCAAGAAAAAGCCATAGAAAGAATTTTCCTCCCCTTTGTGGGCTTACAGCAACTGGCGGAAGTTGCCGTTAGTAATGGATGTGTTAATACTCATTTGCGGGAAATCATTACGGCTGGAGAACAGTTACAGATTACCCCTGCCATTTCTCAGTGGTTCCATAAATTAACTGATTGTACATTGCACAATCAATACGGGCCATCAGAAAGCCATTTAGCCACCAGTTTTACTTTGAGTGATGCAGTAGAGACTTGGCCTGTGCTTCCTCCCATTGGTCGCCCTATTGCCAACGCACAAATCTATATTCTGGACAAGTTCTTACAACCTGTACCCATTGGTGTACCAGGAGAAGTGTATATTGCTGGTGTGCTTTTAGCCCAAGGCTACTTTAACCGTCATGAGTTAACCCAGGAGAAATTTATTCCTCATCCTTTTGAGAAAGTAGGAGGGAAAAAATTATATAAAACCGGAGACTTAGCACGTTATTTACCTGACGGTAACATCGAATCTTTAGGACGCATTGATAATCAAGTGAAAATTCGCGGTTTCCGCATTGAGTTGGGTGAGGTGGAAGCAGTACTGAGCCAATATGGGGATGTGCAAGCATCTTGTGTAGTTGTCCGTGAAGATACACCTGGAAATAAACGCCTAGTTGCTTACGTTGTACCAGAAAAACAGCAGATACTTTCGGTGAGGGAAGTACGGGACTTCCTCAAGGAAAAATTACCAGAGTATATGATGCCAAGTGCCATAGTTATCTTGGATGCTCTACCCCTTTCCCCCAACGGTAAACTAGACCGCCGTGCTTTACCCGCCCCTGATTTACACAGCCAATTATCAGACAAATATGCTGCTCCACGGAACCCAACCGAAGAAATGCTCGCAGGGATTTGGGCGCAAGTGCTGAAATTAGAGCAAGTGGGAATACATGATAACTTCTTTGAACTTGGGGGACATTCCTTACTGGCAACCCAACTGATTTCCCGCATACGTACCAGCTGGAACATAGAACTACCATTGCGGAGTTTATTTGCTGCACCAACGGTTGCGGAGTTGTCGGCAAATATTCAACAGTTGCAACGACAAGACTTAGAGCTAACAGCATCAGCCATCTTACCAAGGACAAGAAATACGGAGTTACCCCTGTCTTATGCCCAAACAAGGCTATGGTTTTTAGACAAGTTAAACCCCAATAGCTCTTTCTACAACATACCGATAGCTTTGCGTCTGGCTGGAACCTTGAATCGAACTGCTTTAGAACAAAGCTTACAAGAAATTATTGGTCGTCACGAAGCCTTGCGTACTAATTTCCTGACAGTTGGCGGACAACCAATTCAAGTAATCAGGGAATTGGGGACTGGGGATTGGGAATTGGGGACTAGGGACTGGGGATTGGGAATAGTATCAGTGGTGGATTTGCAGGATTTATCTACAACTGAACAAGAAAGTGCTTTACAAGTCTTGGCGCAACAACAAGCACAAAAACCTTTTGAACTGGCAAAACAATTATTGGTCAGGGCTGCATTAGTTTTACTGTCCGAGACGGAACACGCTCTATTAGTTTGTATACATCACATTGTTTTTGATGGCTGGTCTATAGGTGTGTTTTTTCAAGAACTAGCAGCGCTGTATGATACTTATTCTCAAGGTCAATCCCCATCTTTAACGCCTCTGCTGATTCAGTACGCAGATTTTGCCATTTGGCAGAGGGGCTGGTTGCAAGGCGATGTATTACAAAGGCAACTGAGTTACTGGCAACAACAACTGGCAAATGCACCAAGTTTGTTATCTCTGCCTACAGACCGACCTAGACCTGCTGTGCAGACTTTCGCTGGGGCATATCAAGAGTTTGTACTCTCCGGGGAGTTAACTGATAGATTGGTCAAACTCAGCCAAGAGCGAGGTTGTACTCTGTTTATGACGCTGTTGGCAGCTTACGATACCTTACTTTATCGCTACACCGGACAATCAGATATTTTGGTGGGGACACCAATTGCTAACCGCGATCGCTCTGAGATAGAAGGGCTAATTGGCTTTTTTGTCAATACCTTAGTTTTACGTTCTAATTTGGCAGGCAATCCCAGTTTTAGTGAATTGCTGACTCGTGTCCGAGAAGTGGCTTTAGGAGCTTATGCCCATCAGAATGTACCTTTTGAAATGCTGGTGGAAGCATTACAGCCAGAACGAAATCTTAGCCATACACCACTGTTTCAGGTGATGTTTGTTCTCCAAAATGCGCCTGCTTCTCAACTGGAGTTAACTGGGATAACAGCAAGTCTCATCAAGGTAAAAAGTACTACCACCAAATTTGATTTAACTTTAATTATGCAGAATACTGCCTCTGGACTGGTGGGAGTCTGGGAATATAACACTGATTTGTTTGATGCTAGTACCATTGAGCGCATGACTGGTCATTTTGTCACCTTGCTGGAAGGTGTGATTGCTAACCCCCAACAGCCAATTTCACAATTGCCAATCCTGGCAACTGTTGAACAACAGCAGTTACTTGTGGAATGGAACAATACTCAAGCAGATTATCCCTCTGATAAATGTATCCATCAGTTGTTTGAGGAGCAGGTAGAACGTACTCCCGATGCTGTTGCTGTGGTGTTTGGCAATGAACAACTGACTTATCAGCAATTAAATTGTCGTGCTAACCAGTTGGCTCATTACCTGCGCTCATTGGGTGTAAAACCAGATGTGCTGGTGGGTATTTGTGTAGAACGTTCTTTAGAGATGGTGGTTGGACTGTTGGGGATTCTCAAAGCGGGTGGGGCATATTTGCCACTTGACCCAGAGTATCCCCCTGAACGCTTGAGCTTGATGTTAGAAGATGCTCAGGTTTTTGTGTTGGTGACTCAACAACATTTAATCGAGAGGTTGCCTCAATATCAAGCAAAACTTGTTTGTTTAGATGAAACCTGGGAACAAATTGCCCAAAACAGTCAAGATAACCCAACTAGTGGAGTCAAAGCCTGTCATTTAGCGAATTTGATATACACCTCTGGTTCAACAGGTAGACCGAAGGGTGTCATGGTTGAGCATAAAGGACTGTGCAACTTAGCTCAAGCTCAGATACAAACTTTTGGCTTGACTCCAGATAGTCGCGTCCTCCAGTTTGCTTCCTTCAGTTTTGATGCTGCTATTTGGGAAATTGTCATGGCTTTAATGTCAGGTGGGAGGTTGTATCTGGCAACAAAAGACGCTCTATTACCAGGGAAGCCCTTAATTGAGCGATTGCGTGATTATTCTATTACCCTCGTCACCCTACCACCATCGGCTTTAGCCGTTATGCCCGTGTCGGAATTGCCAGAACTGCAAACAATCATCGTCGCTGGAGAGGCTTGTGCTGCTGAATTAATTAGGCAATGGTCGGTTGGCAGAAACTTTTTCAACGCCTACGGGCCAACGGAAGCTACCGTTTGTGCCACGATTGGCAAAGCCACGCCGAAGGCGAACGCACAATGCCATAATAACGAGAAAATATCTATTGGTCGTGCGATCGCTAATACACAAATTTACATATTAGATGAAAATTTACAACCAGTGCCTGTAGGTGTACCAGGAGAGTTACATATTGGTGGTGTGGGACTAGCCAGAGGCTATCTCAACCGTCCAGAACTCACCCAGGAAAAGTTTATTCCTCATCCTTTTGAAAAGTCAAAATTATATAAAACTGGGGATTTGGCGCGTTATTTACCAAACGGTAAGATTGAATACTTAGGACGCATTGATCATCAAGTAAAAATTCGGGGCTTCCGCATTGAATTAGGAGAAATCGAAACCGTTTTGAGCCAACATGATGATGTGCAGATATGTTGCGTCATTGCTCGTGAAGAAACCCCAGGGAATAAGATTTTAGTCGCTTATGTAGTGCCGCAAAAAGACGTGACACTCACAACAGGAGAAATGCGTCAGTTCCTTGCCGATAAACTGCCTGGGTATATGGTTCCGGCTACTTTTGTTATATTGCCATCCTTACCTTTAACACCTAATGGTAAAGTAGACCGCCGTGCTTTGCCTAACCCAAATTTACATCAAGAACTATCAGATTATGTCACGCCAAATACAGAACTAGAAAGGATTATTGCAGGGATTTGGCAGCAAGTATTAGGAGTAGAAAAGGTAGGTATTTACAATAACTTCTTCGAGCTAGGAGGTCATTCGTTACTACTGGTAAAAATTAACCAGCAATTACAAGAAGAATTTGGCTTAGAACTATCAATAATTGATATGTTTAATTACCCGACGGTACACAGCTTAAGCCAACATTTAAATAATATTCACAAAAAAAATACAGTTACACAACAAAATAATTCTCGCCCTCAATCCCATAGCGAAATCAAAGACTTAAAGAACAGACAATTACAATCCAGACAACAACATCGCGCTCAGAGAAAAAGATAAAACATCGCATTTACCAATCTCCGCGCCCCTCTGCCTTGAAAAGTTTTCTAGGTCGGGCTAACCCTCCTTCAGAACTTTTTGCCGCGTTTAAAAACAATCAATCTCATCTGTACTTCACTTGCTTAGGAACTGTTATATGACCATAGATTCAGGGTATGACAATCACGAATTAAATAATTCGGAAATCGCCATTATTGCTGTAGCAGGTAGATTTCCGGGCGCGAAAGATATTGCATCATTTTGGCAGAACTTACGAGATGGCGTAGAGTCTATTTCCTGGTTTACAGATGAAGAATTGCTCAATTATGGCGTTTCTCCAGATTTATTAAATAACCCTAATTATGTCAAAGCTGGTAGTGTACTATCAGATATTGAATTGTTTGATGCTAATTTCTTTGCTTATAGTGCCAAAGAAGCTGAGTTAATAGATCCACAACAACGCCTATTTTTAGAATTAGCTTGGGAAGCTGTAGAAACGGCTGGTTATGACCCACAAACTTATCATGGTTTAATCGGAGTTTATGGTGGTGTGGGGATGAATAGGTATTTTCTCAATAACCTCTATCCTCATCATCAATTACTAGCAACAATTGACCCTATCCAATTAGGATTCTCCAACGATAAAGATTTTTTACCTACACGAGCTGCATATAAGCTTAATTTGACTGGCCCCGCCGTCAATGTACAGACAGCCTGTTCTACTTCTTTAGTGGCTATTCATATAGCTTGTCAAAGTCTCCTCAATGGTGAGTGTGACATGGCTTTAGCGGGTGGTGTAACTCTCAGTGTTCCTCAAAAAATAGGTTATTTGCATCAAGAAGGCATGATTCTTTCCCCTGATGGACATTGCCGCGCTTTTGATGCTCAAGCACAAGGAACAATTGCCGGTAGTGGTGCGGGGATTGTGGTTTTGAAAAGATTAAAGGACGCAATCAGCGATCGCGACCACATCTGTGCAATTATTAAAGGTTCAGCTATTAATAATGATGGGGCGGTAAAAGTTGGCTACACAGCACCTAGTGTAAGTGGACAAGCCGCAGTCATTGGTGAGGCTCAAGCTATCGCTGGTGTAGATGCGGAAACCATTTCCTACATCGAAGCTCATGGTACAGCTACACCTTTAGGCGACCCCATTGAAATTGCTGCTTTAACTCAAGCTTTTAATCAAACTACCGATAAAAAAGGTTTTTGTGCTATTGGTTCCCTCAAAACCAACTTAGGACATTTAGATACAGCCGCAGGTGTGGCAGGTTTGATTAAAACTGTATTAGCCCTGCAACATAAAATGCTGCCTCCTAGTTTGCACTTTGAGACACCTAACCCCAAAATCGATTTTGCCAACAGTCCTTTTTATGTGAATACAACCCTCAAGGAATGGGAAACAAATAATTTTCCTCGCCGTGCTGGTGTTAGTTCCTTTGGCATGGGGGGTACTAATGCTCATGTGATTTTGGAAGAAGCACCAGCAGAAATTCAAAATTCAAAATTCAAAATTCAAAATTATAAAGATGTAATTGAACCTTCTTTACACTTGTTGGTACTCTCGGCTAAGACGGCGAGTGCGTTGGAGAAGGCGACGGGTAATTTAATTACTTATTTAAAAGAGCATCCGGAAGTTAACTTGGGGGATGTGGCTTATACCCTCAATAGTGGTCGCCGGGGTTTTAATTATCGACGGATGTTGATTTGTCAAGATTTAGAAGATGCTGTTAAAGGTCTAGAGTCAAAACAAGTATTTACTAACTATACAGAGATTACAGAACGGCCTGTGGTCTTTATGTTTCCTGGTCAAGGTTCTCAGTATGTGAACATGGGGCGGGAGATTTATGAAACTGAGGCAGTATTTAAAGAACAAGTTGATTATTGTTCGGAGTTTCTTAAACCCTTGCTGGAATTAGATTTGCGTGACATTATTTATCCCAGTGACGACAAGATTGATGCAGCATCAAAGCAATTGGAACAAACAGGAATTGCTCAACCTGCTATTTTTGTCATTGAGTACGCCTTAGCTCAATTATGGCAGTCATGGGGAGTAAAACCACAGGCTGCCATCGGTCACAGTATTGGCGAGTATGTAGCCGCAACCTTAGCAGAGGTTTTTTCCCTAGAAGATGCCTTATCTTTGGTAGCAGCACGGGGAAAGATGATGCAGCAACTCCCCACTGGGGCAATGCTTTCTATTCCTTTACCCGCCGATCAGGTACAATCTCTGTTAGGTACAGAACTTGCTGTTGCGGCGATTAATGTGCGATCGCAATGTGTAGTTTCTGGTTCCATAGCAGCTATAAATACTCTACAAAATCAGCTAGCTGCTCAAGGAATTGAATGTCGTCTTCTGCATACATCCCATGCCTTCCACTCTCACATGATGGAACCCATCTTAGAGGCATTTGCAGAGCGAGTCCAACAAGTCACCTTAAATCCTCCCAAACTTCCTTATATCTCCAATCTGACTGGCACTTGGATTACAGTCACCCAAGCCACCAACCCTGAGTATTACGCTCAACATCTGCGTTCTACAGTGCTGTTTGCCCAAGGTGTAGAAAAATTATTAGCAACACCTAAGCAAGTCTTATTAGAGGTAGGGCCAGGACACACACTAACTACGTTAGTGAAAAGACATCCCAGTAAAGTAGCCACACAAACAGTCTTAACCTCAATACGCCATCCACGAGAAAAGCAATCCGATATTCGGGTTTTATTCAACACATTTGGTCAACTCTGGTTGGCTGGAGTCAAGGTAGATTGGTGGGGATTTTATAGTCAAGATGAATATTATCGTCTTCCCTTACCTACCTATCCCTTTGAGCGACAACGTTATTGGATTGACACCCCACAAAAGGCAGTCTGGGGACAATTGCAAACCTTACCACCAACATCACAATTGTGGAGTTTGCTGACACAAGCAGGTCAGAAGCAAGCTAGTGTGAGAAATGCAGAACTTAACGAGTCTACCTATCAAGAAAACAAACAATGGTTAGGACATTTATGTACAGCTTACATCAACGCTGCACTTAGACAATTAGGCGCTTTCCATCATCCCCAAGAAAAGTATTCTTTGGATAATTTGTGGGAGAAATATCATATTTCTCCCCGCTATCAACAATTGTTTTCTAGATGGTTGCAAATATTAATAGAACAAGGTCAATTACAACAACAGGATGGTTTATTTACTGGGTTAGTGCCATGTTCACAAAATTATATTAATGAACATTTAGCAGAAGTTAAAGCGAGGTTTGCTGCTTCATCTTTAGTAGATTTAGATTTAGTGCAGAAATGTGGAGAAAATTTAGCTGCTATTGTCACTGGTGAACAAGAGCCATTAGAGATTTTCAATGAACTGGTTTACCAAAAAGAAAACAAAGGTTCATATTCAGAATCTCCTTTAATTAATTACTACAACTCTATCTTGCGCTCAAGCTTAGAACAGATAGTCAAATCTTTACCATCATCCGTTCATCTGAGAGTTCTAGAAATTGGTGCGGTTACTGGTGTATCTACACAAGCATTATTACCTTTGTTGCCGCCTCAACAAACCAACTATACTTTTACTGATATTGGTAGCGGCTTTTTGACTCAAGCCCAACAAAAGTTTCAGGAATATCCATTTGTTGAATATCGCTTATTAGATATAGACAAGCCCCCAATTGAGCAAGGATTTGAGCAGTATAGCTTTGATGTCATCATAGCTACTAATGTTATCCATGCAACTCAGAACATTGATCAAACCCTACATCATGTACGCTCTTTATTAGCTCCTGGGGGTTTCCTTTTAGTATGGGAAATAACTCAACCTAAAATCGATTTTGATATTAGTTGGGGTTTGCTATTGAAACCTTTAGATGATCAAAGACGCGACCCTGGTCAGCCTTTTATTATCAAAGAACAGTGGTTTGCAGCACTACAAGACCAAGATTTTGTTCAAGTTGCTGCGTTTCCTGAAACTGAAGCATTTGAGCATCAGATTATTATGGCTCAAGCTGCTGTATCAACTGCATTTAGTGCCAAATCTGGGCAGAAACAGACTAAGACTAAATCAGATATTTCATTACCAACAAAGCCGGATAGTTTGCAGCCAGAAAAATTATCTAATCTACATTCCAGACCTAATTTAGCCAATTCATATATAGCTCCCCGTGATGAAATTGAACAAAAAATTGCCGATATTTGGCAAGAATTATTGGGAATTAATCAGGTGGGAATCCATGACGATTTTTTTGAACTAGGAGGAGATTCCCTCATAGCTGTTCAAATTCTCTCAAGACTACGCAATACTTTTGCTCTTCGCTTAAATGTGGCAAGTTTGTTTGCATCCCCCACGATAGCGGAAATAGCGCCGAAGTTAGGAAAAACGCTGGAAATAGATACTAATTTGGGCGCATTTGATCGAGAAGAAATAGCAATTTGAGTAAAAAATAATTTTAAATTACGAATTAGCTGGAGTGGAGGTAATGTTGCTGTGAATATTGAAAAATTGGTGTTTGATTTAAATAAACAGGGTGTGAAGTTGTGGGTTGAAGGTGAACAGTTGCGCGCTAATGCTCCCAAGGGAGTATTAACCATAGAAACTCGTGATTTATTAGCCAAAAATAAAGCAGAAATTATTTCGTTACTGCACGATAAAACTACTAACACCAACAAAGATTTATCCTTAATCAAAACCGAACGTCCTCAGCACTTACCTCTTTCTTTTGCCCAAGAACAACTTTGGTTATTAAACCAGTTGGAACCAAATAACCCTTTCTACAATGAACAAATTGCTGTAAAACTTCATGGTCAGTTGAACATTGTGGCACTAGAACAAAGCCTCAATATAGTTGTCGCTCGCCACGAAGTATTGCGTACTAACTTCCCCACCATCAATGAGCAACCAGTCCAGGTAATTGCTGATAGTTTAACCTTAAGTGTGCCAATAGTAGATTTAACTCATTTACCTGTAAATGAAAGAGAAATTGCTTGCCAAAAATTAGCTTCACAAGAAGCTAATCACCCCTTTGGCCTGGTTAATTCTCCTTTAATTCGAGCTTCTGTGATTAAACTTACAGAGGTGGAACACGCTTTACTAATCACAATACATCACATTATTTTTGATGGTTGGTCAATGGGCGTATTAATGGGCGAGTTAGCAACAATTTACTCAGCATTATGTAATAGTTCATCCCCAAATTTGCCTGAGTTACCAATTCAGTATGCTGACTTTGCTATTTGGCAACGGCAATTTTTACAAACCGGAGTACTGCAAACCCAACTTGACTACTGGAAGCAACAACTCAAAAATGCTCCCAACTTAATAGAGTTACCCACAGACAGACCAAGACCAGCCATTCAAACTTATCGGGGTGCAATTCACTATGTGCAATTATCAAATGAATTAAGTCAAGCCCTAACCCAATTCAGTAGGCAAGAGGGAGCTACCCTATTCATGACGCTGTTTACAGCCTATGCCACCTTGCTTTATCGCTACACAGGACAAGATGACATTGTGGTGGGTACGCCTCTTGCTAACCGCGATCGCCTGGAACTAGAAGGGTTAATTGGCTTTTTTGTCAATACTTTAGTGCTACGTACTGATTTATCTGGCAATCCCAGTTTTCAGGAGTTGCTGAGTCGAGTGCGACGGGTGACGCTGCAAGCTTACACTCATCCAGATTTGCCCTTTGAAGAGTTGGTTAAGGCATTGCAGCCACAACGAGACCTCAGCCATACACCACTGTTTCAGGTGATGTTTGTCCTAGAAAATGCGCCAACATCTGAGGCAGAACTGACTGGGCTTACCCTGAGTCCATTAGGGACACAAAGGACAACGGCTAAGTTTGATTTGACTTTATTTATTAAAAATACTTCCTCTGGGCTATTAGCTATATGGCAATACAACACAGACTTGTTTGACTCCAGCACCATAGAACGGATAGGGAGTCATTTTGTCACCTTACTTGCAGGTGTAGTTGCCAACCCACAGCAACAAATTTCCCAATTACCCTTGCTGACACAAGTTGAACAACAGCAGTTGTTAGTAGAGTGGAACAATACTCAGGTCAATTATCCCCCTCATCAATCTATCCCTCAGTTATTTGAGGAACAGGTGCAGCGTACACCCGATGCTGTAGCGGTGGAGTTTGGCAATCAACAACTGACTTACTCCCAATTAAATAGCCGTGCTAACCAGTTGGCGAACTACTTGAAGTCTTTAGGCGTTAAACCCGATGTATTAGTAGGGTTGTGTGTCGAGCGTTCCTTAGAAATGGTTATGGGGCTATTAGGGATTCTCAAAGCAGGTGGGGCATATCTGCCACTAGACCCAGAGTATCCCACTGAACGCTTGAGTTTTATGTTAGAAGATGCTCAAGTTTCAGTGCTACTCACGCAGCAGCTACTCCTCGACAGACTACCGTCCTACGAAAAGGCAGGGGAGCAGGGGGAAAAATCACCTACAACTTATCAAGCACAGCTTGTTTGTTTAGATACTGACTGGCAATTAATTTCTCACTCCAGTCAGGAAAATCCCATCACAGATGTACAAGCAGATAACTTAGGGTATGTAATTTATACCTCTGGTTCTACAGGTAAGCCCAAGGGTGTAGCCATGAATCAGCTTTCCTTGTGCAACTTAATTTTATGGCAACGGCAAAATACAACAATTTCTCATGGGGCAAAAACCCTGCAATTTGCACCTATTAGCTTTGATGTCTCCTTCCAAGAAATCTTTTCTACTTGGTGTTCTGGTGGGACGTTGTTGTTAATTACAGAGGAATTACGCCGTGATGCCTTGGCTTTGTTGGGTTTGATTCAAGAAAAAGCTGTGGCCAGATTGTTCCTTCCTTTTGTGGCGTTACAGCAATTAGCTGAAGTCGCTGTGGATAGTGGATTAGTCAATAGTCACCTGCGGGAAATCATCACAGCTGGGGAACAGTTACAGATTACTCCAGCGATCGCTCAATGGTTCAGTCAATTAAATCACTGTACATTACACAATAACTATGGGCCATCGGAAACTCATGTAGCCACTAATTTTACGTTAGATAATTCAGTGGAAACTTGGCCGTTACTTCCCCCAATTGGTAAGCCAATTACTAATACAAAAATCTATATCTTAGATAATTATTTACAGCCTGTACCTATCGGTGTGCCGGGAGAGTTGTACATTGGTGGTGTTTCTCTAGCCAGAGGCTACCTCAAACGCCCTGAGTTGACCCAGGAAAAATTTATCCCCAATCCTTTTGAGCAGGGACAAGGAAGCAGGTTATATAAAACTGGAGATTTAGCCCGCTACTTGCCAGATGGCAATATTGAATACCTTGGGCGTATTGACAATCAAGTAAAAATACGAGGCTTCCGGATTGAGTTAGGGGAAATTGAAGCAGCATTAAGTCAATATAGGGATGTGCAAGCCGCTTGTATCATTCCCCGTGAAGATACCCCCGGTGATAAACGCCTAGTGGCTTATGTGGTAGCACATCAGGATTCTCCAACCACAATGAGCGAACTGCGGCAATTTCTCAAAGCCAAGTTACCAGATTACATGGTTCCCAGCGCTTTTGTGATGTTGGATGCCTTACCTCTAACGCCTAGCGGTAAAGTAGACCGTCGCGCCTTACCCGCACCGGATTTAGACAACGAAATCACAGACAAATATGTTGCCCCACGGAACCCAACAGAAGAACTGTTAGCCCAAATTTGGGCGCAAGTACTGAAAGTAGAGAAAGTAGGCATTCATGATAACTTCTTTGATCTTGGGGGACATTCCCTACTAGCAACGCAACTCATTTCACGTATCCGCAACGTTTTTAAAGTAGAACTCCCTTTGCGTGAGTTGTTTGCCAGTGCAAAAATCAGCGAATTGGCGCGATCGCTTGAGCAGTTACAACAACATGACTTAGAATTGTCTGCACAGCCAATTGTCCCCAGAACCAAGAATACAGACTTGCCACTGTCTTATGCTCAACAGCGTTTATGGTTTTTAGACCAGTTTGAGCCGAATAGCCCCTCCTACAATATTCCTGTAGCTTTGCGTTTAGCGGGAACTCTCAATCAAGCAGCTTTGCTCCAAAGCTTACAAGAAATTATTCATCGTCATGAAGCTTTACGCACCAATTTTGTCACGGTTGATGAAAAAGCGACTCAAGTGATTCGGGGACTGGGGACTGGGGATTGGGGACTGGGAGTAATATCAGTTGTTGATTTGCAGCATTTACCTACAACTGAACAAGAACGTGTTTTACAGGACTTGGCGCAACAACAAGGGCAAATATCTTTCAATTTGGCCAATGAACCATTAATCAGAGTGACATTAGTAGTGTTATCAGAAACAGAACACGCTTTATTTGTGTGTATGCACCACATTGTTTCTGATGGTTGGTCAATGGGTGTGTTTGTCCAAGAACTAGCCGCCCTGTACGATGCTTATTCCCAAGATAGGCAGTCACCGTTAACACCATTAGCGATTCAGTATGCAGATTTTGCTATTTGGCAGAGAGACTGGTTGCAGGGAGATGTACTACAAAAGCAACTGAGTTACTGGCAGCAACAACTGGCAAATGCTCCTACTTTGTTGTCCCTACCCACAGACAGACCTAGACCATCGGTGCAGACTTTCTCTGGGGCATATCAGGAGTTTGCGCTGTCGGTTGAGTTAACCCGGAAGTTGGTAAAACTGAGCCAAGAGCAAGGTTGTACGCTGTTTATGACTCTGTTGGCAGCTTATGATACCCTGCTTTATCGCTACACAGGACAATCAGATATTTTGGTGGGTTCGCCAATTGCTAACCGCGATCGCCTAGAGGTTGAAGGGCTAATTGGCTTTTTTGTCAATAGCTTGGTCATGCGTACCAATTTGGCTGGTAATCCGAGTTTCTATGAGTTAATGGGTCGTGTTCGAGATATGGCGATGGATGCTTACGCCCATCAGGACTTGCCTTTTGAAATGCTGGTGGAAGCATTACAGCCAGAACGTGACCTCAGCCATACACCACTGTTCCAGGTCATGTTTGTTCTGCAAAATACCCCCATGTCCCCCATAGAGTTGACTGGGTTAACGGTGATTCCATTGGTTATAAAAGGCTCAACGGCTAAGTTTGACCTGACATTATCAATGCAGAACACTGACACCGGTCTAGTGGGTGCGTGGGAGTACAACACGGATTTGTTTGATGCCAGCACTATCGAGCGCATGGCCGGGCATTTTGTGACATTGCTGGAAGGCATTGTGACCAATCCCCAACAGCAAATCTCCCAATTACCACTGTTGACAGCAGTAGAACAACAACAGTTACTTGTTGAGTGGAACGCTACTCAGGTTGATTATCCACTAAATAAGTTCATCCATCATTTGTTTGAGGAGCAAGTTCAGCGCACTCCGGATGCTGTAGCCGTTGTATATGAAAATCAACAACTTACTTACCAGCAATTAAATCATCGGGCTAACCAGTTAGCAAACTACTTACACGCATTGGGTGTCAAACCAGATGTGCTGGTGGGGTTGTGTGTCGAGCGATCTTTAGAAATGATAGTAGGACTACTGGGTATTCTCAAGGCGGGTGGGGCATACCTGCCACTTGATCCAGATTATCCTCAAGAACGCTTGAGCTTTATGCTGGAAGATGCTCAAGTTCCAGTGCTGCTGACACAACAGCAACTCCTAGAAAATTTACCTCAACATCAAGCGAAGGTTGTTTGTTTAGATACTGACTGGCAAGTGATTTCTCAGTCAAGTGGGGATAATGCGAGAGCTGGCGTGCAGGCAAGTAATTTGGCTTATGTGATTTATACCTCTGGTTCTACAGGCAGACCCAAAGGGGTGATGATCTCACATGGCGCGATCGCCAACCACTGTTGTATTATTCAACAAGCTTACGCACTTGAAAAGAGCGATCGGGTACTCCAGTTTGCCTCAATTAACTTCGATGCTTCATTAGAACAGATATTTCCCACACTCATAGCTGGTGCAACTCTGGTACTGAGAGGCTCAGATGTATGGACTCCGACAAAGTTCCAAAAAATCATTTCTGATTTTGGACTTACTGTTGTTAATCTGCCAACAGCCTATTGGCAACAATTAACTCAAGAGTGGGTCAAAACACAAGCCCTAGATTCCAACAGCCAACTGAGACTTGTGCTTGTTGGTGGAGATGCAATCTTGCCAGAATATGTTGCTAAATGGCAACGCAGCCCAATGTTTTGCGTTCGTCTGGTTAACGCTTACGGCCCCACCGAGACGACTATAACCGCCACGCTGTTTGAAATTCCTCCCCAGTGGAGTAAAGACGGTAATCTGAGGAAAATGCCTATTGGCCGTCCACTACCTAACAGGACTGTATATATTCTTGACAGGTATTTACAGCCTGTTCCCCTTGGTGTTCCAGGAGAACTGTACATTGGTGGTATGTGCTTGGCAAAAGGCTACCTCAACCGTCCAGAGTTGACACAGGAAAGATTTATCAGTAACCCCTTTGGTTATGGTCGCCTCTATAAAACTGGGGATTTAGTACGCTATTTACCTGATGGTAATATTGAATACTTAGATCGCATTGATAACCAGGTGAAGATTCGTGGTTTCCGTATCGAACTCGGAGAAATCGAAGCAGTCCTCAATACTCACCCCGAAATTCAACAAGCTGTAGTCATTGTCAGAGAAGATATTCCCGGTAATAAACGATTAGTGGCTTATGTAGTTACTAGTGATGAGTCTTTAAGCAATAACCAACTGCGTCAATTCCTCAAGCAACAGCTACCGGAATATATGATACCCAGTGGCTTTGTCACCTTAGACAAACTACCATTAACACCCAACGGCAAAATAGACCGCAAAGCACTACCAACACCTGACGGGGAAATTAACCGGGAAAATGAATACGTAGCACCACGCACACTTATAGAGCAAACTTTAACTAATATTTGGCAACAACTTTTATTAAAAGAAAAAGTTAGCATCCATGACAACTTTTTTGAAATTGGTGGTGACTCTATCTTGAGTATTCAAGTAGTTTCCCGTGCCAAAAATGCTGGAATACAAATCACTCCCAAGCAAATATTCCAAAACCAAACTATCGCCGGACTTGCTCAGGTGGCGAATACAACAGTAAATGTTGAATCTAAGCAAGGTGTAGTTACTGGAGTAGCGCCCCTCACACCAATTCAACATTGGTTTTTTGAGCAAAATAAGCAAGATTCACACCACTATAATCAATCAGTTTTATTACAAGTTCCCAATCATCTGCAAAGTGAATTAGTTACCATAGCCGTGCAGAAATTACTAGAACATCATGATGCTTTGCGTTTAAAATTCACATCCGTGGCAGATGAATACAAACAAATAAATCAAGGGTTAGATGATAGCGTACCTTTTACCGTAGTTGATTTATCATCCATCCCTAAAGATGAACAAGCACAAGCTCTAGAGAAAATTGCTGCCAAATATCAGGCAAGTTTAAACTTGTCAACAGGGGCAATAATGCAAGCGGTGATGTTTAATTTGGGTGATGACAGTGATGCCAGATTACTCATTATTGTGCATCACTTAGCTGTAGATGGTGTAAGTTGGCGCATTTTATTATCAGATTTAGAAGCAATATATCAACAATTAATTACACCAAAACCTGTAGAGTTAAGTGCAAAAACCACAGCATTTATTGATTGGGCAGAAAAATTAAATGATTATGCCCAATCAGCAACTATCAAAGATGAATTAGACTATTGGTTGAATCAACCCTGGTCTGAAATCACACCACTACCATTAGACTGTGCTGACATTCCACAAGAAAACACAGTGGGTAGTTCTGATTGTGTGTCGGTGACATTAAGCCATCAAGAAACCCAGACTCTTTTGCTGTCGGTAAATGAAGCTTACAACACACAAATTAATGATATATTGCTGAGTGCTTTAGCAATTTCCATAGCAGAGTGGGCGGGAAATTTAGCGGTAATAATTGACTTAGAAGGACATGGACGAGAAGAACTGTTTACAGATGTAGATTTATCGCGGACGGTAGGTTGGTTTACCAGTTTATTTCCTGTATTATTGCAACTCCCCGCATTCAACCAAACGGGAGAAATTATCAAATCAATCAAGGAGCAATTACGGGCAATTCCTCATCGGGGAATTGGCTATGGTATATTGCGTTATTTGTGTCAAGATAGGACTGTTCAAGAAAAAATACAGACAATTCCTAGTCCAGAAATTAGTTTTAACTACCTGGGACAATTTGACCAAGTACAATCAGAAACAGGTTGGAAATTTGCACCGGAACCTACCGGGGATATGCAAAGTTTAAAGCAAACTCGTGACCATCTATTAGATATCAATGCTTTGGTAATAGATGGTCAATTACGAATTGAATGGACTTACAATAGTTATGCTCATAGTTGTTCCACAGTCGAGAAATTAGCACAAAGCTATCTTCAAGCGATCGCCTCCATCATAGAACATTGTCAACTAGCAGAAAATAGAGGCTTTACACCAAGCGATTTCCCCGATGCACAGTTAAATCAATTACAAGTGGATGAGCTATTAACTCAGTTTCTCACTAAAAATATTGAATCAATTTATCCGCTTTCTCCTTCACAACAAGGAATGCTATTCGAGACACTAGCTGCTTCTGAGTCAGGGATACATCTTGAGCAGAGCATTTTAAACTTGCAAATTGCAGAATTTGACTTGTTAGCTTTTGCCAAAGCTTGGCAAAGTGTTGTTAATCGCCACTCAATTCTGAGAACAGCCTTTACTTGGGAAAATCAAAATGAGCCACTGCAAGTTGTACTCAAGGAAGTGGAGATTTCACTAGAACAGCAAGACTGGCGTGGAATTTCTGTGTCCCAGCAGCAAGCGCAATTAGACATATATCTAAGTGCAGACCGACTGCGTGGTTTTGACATGAGTAAACCACCGCTAATGCGTTTTGCACTTTTCCAAGTCAGTACTAATACTTATCAATTCGTCTGGACTTCTCATCACATTCTTACAGATGGCTGGTGCGTACCTCTCATCTTCAAAGAGGTTTTTGCATTCTACGAAGCATTTAGCAAAGGCCAAGATTTATCATTGGAACCCAGTCATCCCTACAGAAATTATATTGCTTGGCTCAAACAGCAAGATTTGTCCCAAGCTGAAAACTTCTGGCGAAACAAACTCCAAGGTTTCAAAAGCCCGACTCCATTGGGAATAGAAGCTGAACCTATGACTTTTTCTGACGGGGAAGAACGCTATGGTGAACAAAAAGCCCGACTGTCAGCTTCAGCAACAGCAGCATTACAGTCTTTGGTCAGGCAACATCACCTGAGCTTAAATATTCTACTTCAAGGGGTTTGGGGCTTGCTATTGAGTCGTTATAGCGGTCTGGAAGATGTAGTATTCGGCGCGACTTTCTCTGGTCGTCCGCCAGAATTGGTAGGGTCTGAATCCATGTTGGGTTTATTTATTAACACCTTACCGATGCGGCTTTTGGTTCCTTCCCAAGCATCACTTTGGTCTTGGCTGAAAGATATCCAAGAGCAAAACTTCACCCAACGCGATTATGAATACTGCTCCCAAGGACAAATTCACGAATGGAGCGAAGTACCTGGCTCACTACCCCTTTATGAGAGTCTCTTAGTTTTCCAAAACTATCCAGTTGATTCATCAGCCATACAATCTGCAAATTATGAAAACAATCAATCTCAAGATCGTTCTATAGGAGCGCAAACAAAATATGCGCTCACCATTCTCGTCAGTCCGACTTCACAGCTAGAGTTTCGCATCATCTATCAGCGATCGCGCTATGATCATCCAGCTATAAACTTAATCTTGGAACATTTTCAGGCTTTATTGAATAGCATTGTTGACCTTCCAGAACAGTCTTTGGCAACCCTGATAGATAGGATTTCGTCAGAACAAATTCCCCAAGTTCGAGGGCTACCAAAACTTATCCACAAGGAACAACGAAAAGCCTTTAACGCGCCAAGAAATCTCTGGGAATTTCAATTGGTGCAAATTTGGGAAGACATTCTAGGCATTCATCCTGTCAGCGTACAAGATAATTTCTTTGAACTTGGGGGTCATTCTCTTCTCGCTGTTCGTCTCGTGTCCCGGATACAAAAACACTTCCAGATAAACTTACCTTTATCTATTTTGTTCCAATATCCTACCATCGAACAACTATCAAGTTTTCTAGATTCTCCAACAGATACCTTGTCTTGGTCTGCTCTAGTTCCTATCAGAATCAAGGGCAATTTATCACCTTTATTCTGTGTACATCCTGGCGGGGGAAATGTTCTTTGCTATCACCATCTTGCTTATTATTTGCATCCAGAACGTCCATTTTATGGACTGCAATGTGTTGGTTTAAATCCCCAAAATCAACCTCATACCAGCATTGAACAAATGGCAACTCACTATATAAAAGAGTTGCAAACTGTTCAACCCCACGGCCCTTATTTTCTCTCTGGTTGGTCTTTTGGTGGCTTGGTAGCCTTTGAGATGGCGCAACAACTCTCTCGTCAAGGTGAACAGATAGCTTTATTAGCCCTAATAGACACTACTCCCCCTGCTCTCAGTTATCAAGGAGAAATAGACTATGCTTTTCTATTAGTTGAGTTATTTAAAGATCGGCTAGAAATCTGTTTAGAAGAATTGCGACAATTGGCACCAGAAGAGCAAGTTATTTATGTTGTAGAACAAGCTAAACAGAAGAATATATATATCGAAACTTTTGACTTTGATCAAGCTCCTCATCTGCTGAAAATTCTTCAGATCAATGCTCAGGCACTGCAAGATTACCAACCTCAATTTTATTCAGGCTCTATTGTTCTCTTAAAAGCTGCTGAGACTGAGGAAGACTTTGAATCTAGCTGGAAGGAACTAGTAGAACAGATAGAAACTGTTGTAGTTCCTGGTAATCATATCAGCATGATGTCACCACCCCATATCCAGATACTAGTGCAGAAAATTCAAGATTTTCTGGAATAGACACCTACTATTACATCAATAGATATCTACTAAAAAACAACTATAGACGTAAATTAAGCGTTTCCAAGTTGTCAACCAACATCTCAAAAAAATCTGATTTCTCCTAGAATGTGAGGCAATTTATTATGACTGCTACTTCTCAAAAGCTTAAGTCCAAAGTATGGAAAAATAATCAAGAATCTTCCTTAACAACGGAATCTTTAAGAATGCTCTGGGAAAACCAAATTCCTTTAATTCGACTCCAGGAATTTGCTACACCCCAAGAGTGTGAAAGCTTAGTTTCTCAAGCTCAATTGTTTAACTTTGACAGTTATCAAGATGTGCATCCCAAAATTGAGCGAATTGGCATCACAGTGTTTGAATACAATCACATTAGTAAGGCTGGTTATTTTCAAGCAGTAGAACAAGCAACTCAATTAAGAGACTTGATTTTGGCAGCCTCTTTTAATCCCTTAGAACGCTTAATGGTGAAACTTAGAGAGTGTACAGGTGCAACTGTACGCATTGCTTCCGAGCCATTGTATGGTAGTTATTATGCAGGATTGATCAGAAAGATAGAGCAGGGTACTCAACTTCATGTTGATTATGCTCCATACGAGCAATCTGGATGGGAAGTTTGTACAATTACTGCTCAACTTTCTTGGAATTTGTATTTGAAGAAAACTGCCAGTAATTATGGCAAAACGCGTATTTACGATCGCCAATTGCAACCAGCAGATGACCAATATAAGCTCGATTCCTACGGCTATAGTGATACAGTCATTGCAGATGCAGACATGATTACTTTCCAACCTCTTGTGGGAGATGTGTTCATTTTTAATACGCGCAACTATCACATTGTTGAGCCGATGGATGGACAACGTATAACTTTCACTTCGGCGATGGGATTACTTCCTAACGGTGAAATTATTTTGTGGTCTTAAAGCTGAACCTGAGAAGATAGGAAGCAATTTGGTAAACAGAGTAAGGAAGTAATTTATGCCCAAGGCTGCTGTCATGACTGCACCTAACCAACCAGTTATAGTGCAACAATTACCAGACCCGATTCTAGAAAAGGGCGGAATCATTGTTGAAACCTTATATAGTGAAGTGTGTGGCACTGATGTACATTTACTACACGGGCGTTTAGAGGGGGTACCCTATCCCATTATTCCTGGACACTTCTCCGTCGGTCGTGTGGTAGAAACAGGTGGAGCTGTTAGTGATGTTAATGGTAACTTGATTCAGCCTGGTGCGATCGCCACTTTTTTGGATGTTCACGAAACCTGTTACAACTGCTGGTATTGTCTAGTAGCCAAAGCATCCACCCGTTGTCCCCAACGTAAGGTTTATGGTGTCACCTACTCAGCTAAAGAGGGTTTGCTTGGTGGTTGGTCTGAATTAATTTACCTCAAACCAGGAGTGAAAGTTCTCACCCTACCAGAAGAAGTCTCACCAAAGCAATTCATTGCTGGGGGATGTGCTTTACCCACTGCACTACACGCTATTGATAGGGCGCAAATTCAAATTGGTGATGTAGTAGTAGTACAGGGTTGCGGGCCTGTAGGTTTGAGTGCGGCAATTTTAGCTTTACTCTCAGGTGCAGGCAAAGTCATTGTTATTGATAAATTTGAGAGTCGGTTAGCCGTTGCCAAATCCTTCGGTGTAGATGAAACCCTAGCCATTAAAGCTGATGATCCACGACAACATATTGAGCGAGTTTTGGAATTAACTAACGGTCACGGTGCTGATGTGATTATTGAAGCCACAGGTATTCCCATCGCTGTGAAAGAAGGCTTGAATATGACCAGAAATGGTGGTCGTTATGTAATTGTTGGGCATTACACAAACACAGGGGAAATTCTCATCAATCCCCACCTAGAAATTAATCTCAAACATATTGATATTCGCGGGACTTGGGGCATTGATTTTAGTCATTTTTATAGAATGGTTGAATTACTCAAACGCCATAGTGATCCGAAAAAAAATATTGCTTGGGAAAATTTAATTAGTCGTTCATATACATTAAATGAGATTAATCAAGCCCTTACAGATGTAGAACGTGGTTCTGTATTAAAAGCAGTAATTCAGCCTAATTTAACATGAGTTCGACGAATTTTAAAAACCCCTCTCCATAGCTTGCTTCCCGCAGGGTACCTCTCCCCTACAAGGAGAGAGGCTTCAAAACCCTGATTTTTTCACTCAGTTATAGATTTTGAGCAGCCTTCCCTTGTAGGGAAGGGGTTGGGGTTAGGTTCCGTCGAACTCACGTTAATTTATCTGAAAAAAAATCGGGAGTGGCAGCTATGCTGGGAGATTTAAAAATTGCCTTTATCGGTGGTGGTACGATGGGCGAAATGATAATTAGTAGATTGTTATCAACAAAAACTGTTGAAAAATCTGAGCTAATTATTGTTAGTGAGCCATATTCTACACGATGCCTTTATTTAGAAAAGGAATATGGAGTAAATACCACCAACTGCAATATAGAAGGTGTGCAAGGTGCATCAATTGTCATTTTGGCAGTGAAACCCCAGGTTTTGCCAGAGGTGATGGCTGCGCTAAAAGATAAAATTCCCCCTGATGCTTTAGTAATTAGCATTGTGGGTGGGGCGAGTGTTTTATCTCTTTGCCAAGGCTTAAATCATGGTGCTGTTGTTCGGACAATGCCCAATATTGCAGTACAAGTTGGTCATGGAACTACAGTCTGGAGCGCATCATCAAATGTGACAGAAATACAGCGATCGCATACTCAAATCATATTACAAGCATTAGGTAAGGAATTTATCACCCAAAATGAATATTACCTAGATATGGCAACAGCTTTGAGTAGTGCTGGGACAGGATTTGTATTTCTGTACATTGAAGCAATGATTGATGCTGGTGTTCAGATGGGTTTAACTCGCATACAAGCCCAAGAATTAACATTACATACAATTGCCGGCAGTGTAGAACTGATGTTGCAAACTAACGAACATCCAGCAGTTTTACGCAACAAGGTAACTAGTCCTGGGGGAGTGACTGCGGCTGGTATTTACGAGTTAGAAAAAGGTGGGATGCGAACTACAATTTCTAATGCCGTGCTAACTGCTTTAAGCCGCACTCAACAATTAGGTAATAAGGTGATATGCAGCTAAATCAAATATTCTTGCGTCAGGGCTATCCACAGTCAATAGTCTAGAGTTAAAGGCTCGCTTGGACTGTGGACTTTGGACTTTTGACAACCTGAGTGCGAAATATACGATTTAAATGCGTAACAGTTTATTAGTGACTAGAATAATTTTTCGGTAATTATTTCTGATTATTCAATACTAAAAATTAGTATATCCAATTTTCAAATATGCCTACTCAAGTTGTTCAAGCTAAACCTGCAACAAATGCTTTTTTAGATTTTATTCAATTCTGGAAAGATGTAAGGGCGATCGCCGGCCCTTACTGGTATCCTACTAAGCCAGGAGAAAGAGCATTTTCAGACGTTATTCGTGCCTGGGGAATGCTGATTCTCCTCATATTGTCAATATTAGCTCTCGTCGGTGTCACCACTTTTAACACTTTTATTCATCGCTATTTAATTGATGTCATTATTCAAGAAAGAAATTATCCTAAATTTGTTGACACCATATTAATTTATGGTGTTGGACTTGTCTTTATAACACTGTTGGTAGGATTTACTAAATTTATTAGAAAACAAATTTCCCTTGACTGGTATCAATGGCTAAATAATTATATATTAAATAAATATCTGCACAATCGTGCTTATTATAAAATTAACTTTGTACCTGAAATTGATAATCCAGATCAACGGTTATCTCAAGAAATTGAACCAATTACTAGTAGTGCGCTCAGTTTTTCAGCTACTTTCCTAGAGAAAATTCTGGAAATGATCACTTTTTTATTAGTTGTCTGGTCAATTTCTCAACAGATAGCTATTGCTTTGTTAATTTACACTTTTATAGGTAACTTTATTGCTGTTTACTTAAATCAAGAATTAATTAAAATTAATCAAGCAGAACTTGAATCTAAAGCCGATTATAGCTACTCTCTCACTCATGTCCGCAATCACGCTGAGTCAGTAGCTTTTTTTCAAGGAGAAGAACAAGAACAAAATATAATTCAACGCCGATTTAGTACTCTCATCAATGATATGAAACACAAAATTAATTGGGAGAGAAATCAGGCAATTTTCAACAGAGGATATCGATCTGCTATTGAACTCCTCACCCTTTTAGTACTCTCGCCTTTATATATCAGAGGCGACATTGATTTTGGACAAGTTGGACAAGCGACTACGGCTTGTTATTTCTTTGCTGGTGCTTTAGAGGAATTAATCGCTGAATTTGGCATTTCTGGACGGTTTTCTAGTTACGTCCAGCGTTTATCCGAGTTTTCAGATGCTTTACAAGCGGTAGCCAAACCACCAGAAAACGTCGGTACGATTACAACCATCGAAGAAAATCATTTTGCTTTTGAGAATGTCACTTTACAAACACCAAATTATGAGCAGGTGATAGTCGAAAACTTGTCATTAAACGTCCAACCTGGAGAGGGTTTATTAATTGTCGGGCCTAGTGGTCGGGGTAAAAGTTCTCTATTGAGAGCGATCGCTGGCTTGTGGAATGCGGGAACAGGTCGTTTGATGCGACCTCCCCTCAAAGAAGTTCTATTCTTACCCCAACGTCCTTATATAATTTTAGGAACTTTGCGTGAACAATTACTCTATCCTAAAACTCATCGTCAAATGAGTGATGCAGAACTCAAAGAAGTTTTACATCAAGTTAATCTGCAAAACTTGTTAAGTCGAGTTGACAGTTTTGATACTGAAGTTCCCTGGGAAAATATATTATCGCTGGGAGAACAACAACGCCTCGCTTTCGCACGCCTCTTAGTGACGCATCCCAGGTTCACTATATTAGATGAAGCGACCAGTGCTTTAGATTTGAAAAATGAAGGCAGTTTATATCAAAGGTTACAAGAAACAAAAACAACTTTTATTAGTGTTGGACATCGAGAAAGTTTATTTGATTATCATCAATGGGTTCTCGAACTTGTGCAAGATTCCAGTTGGCAACTTATGAGAGTTGAGGACTATCGAAATCAAAAACAGGGTATCACTAAACCAATAGTCAACACTCAAGTTACAATTGATATTTCATCTGAAGATGAATCTCCCAATGAGCCAGCAATTAATACAGATGAAAGGCTAAGTCATAAGGAAATGAACGCCTTAACATACTATTCTGTTTCTACTATTAGAAGTAAGGCAAGTAAAGGAGATGCTATCACTACTAGGGATGGTATTACCTATCGCTATGATAAAGATCCTAAGGTTTTGAAATGGGTAAGGGTTTAGGGACTTACAGATAGAAAATTGAACAAACATAAGTATTTGTAGCAATGCCCACCATATCCGGCCTTTGGTGAGTATTGTCCAACTACAGGTAGTATCAGTTGAGTTGGGCTAAAACATCCCCAACTCCAACCTTCTTTAATTTTGAATTTTGAATTATTAAGAGTCCGTGTGGGCGGATTTTTTTGTGTAGTAGTAAATTATATTTAACCCTTAATTTTTGCAAATTCACTTAACTGTCTACTGAACTATCTTAAATGTCCTAACTGTCTTAAATAAATTAATACAATTACCTCTTAACTGTCTTAAATGTCCTTGCACACGTATTTAATTACTGGTATATCTTTAGTTGCTAAAAGAATTTTCCTTAGGAAAAAACACCATGTCTACAAACACCGTCAAAACAGTGAATGTTGCAGTGGTACCGTTCTTTGCCCGTTTCTTGGAAGAGCAAGCTACAGAAGGTACAGATCCGCCTTCTTTCCCTTGGACTTTCAAGTATCCTTCAGATTTGGAAGACCAATAATTCCACTATTTTGTATCTGAAATTAAGGGAATAGTAGTTATCAATTGTTTGATAGTTACTGACTGAGAACAACCAACACCAAGAAATAATTCTGTGTTGAAGAACATAGTTAAAGCAGCAAATATGGGAAAATTTCCATCATTTGTTCGTTTCTTGGCAGAATAAATTGCTGAACATCCATACTAATATTTAGTAGAAATGATCAGCGATTTAAGATAAAAATTTTAGATATCCGACTTATTAGAAAGTCGGGTATCTAGAAGAAATTTTAAAAGCAAATATTTTATGCACCTGTCTCGTGATGTTGTTTTATTAATCACTCACAGTGGTGATTTTTTCACAATAGATAGAGTAGCAGAAGCCTTGGCAAAAAAAGGGGTGCAACCGTTTCGTTTAGATACAGACAAGTTTCCTCTACAAGTGCAATTAACAGCACATTTTGACAAGTCTAAAAGCTACCACACTATAGAATATGACAACCACTATATCAGCACAGAGCAGGTGCAATCTGTGTGGTTGCGTCGTATTTGGGAACCAAGCCTGAGTCAAGAATTAGCGCCAAAGTTCCAAGAAGCCTGCATTAGAGAATCAACAGCAACTTTAGATGCTTTTTGGGACAGCCTCAAGGGGGCTAAATGGGTAGATGATTTAGAACGGATAAATTATGCAAATAATAAGCTGCGTCAACTGCGAATTGCGTCTGAGGTAGGTTTTGTCATTCCCCAGACTCTTGTCACCAACAAAGCCCAAGCAGCCAGGGAATTTTTTGGACAAGTGAATGGCAAAATGGTGAGCAAGCTTTTAACCACTCTTTCCCGGAGTATGGAAGCTAATTCTGCGTTTTTTCTTTACACCAGCGTCGTTAAAGAAAAAGACTTAGAAGATGCCGAGTCACTGCGTTATTGTCCAATGGTTTTTCAAGAGCAAATCCCCAAGCAGATGGAGTTGCGGGTGGTGTATGTAAATGGCAAGGTTTTTGTGGGGGCGCTGAATGCAGATGTGTATGCAGCAACCAAAGCTGATTGGCGTAAACCAGGTGTTGGAGTGGGTGCATGGCAACATCACCAGCTTCCTGATGAATTGGTTCGTCGCCTGCAAGATTTTATGGGGAAATTCGGGCTGTTATTTGGTTCGTTAGATTTCATCCTCACACCATCAGGAGAATACGTCTTTTTGGAAGTTAACCCGATAGGCGAGTGGGGAATGCTGGAGAAAGATTTAGACTTACCCATTGCAGAGGCGATCGCAGATACTTTACTTCAAAATTGATACTTTTATGACCGTATTAATAGTTACATTTAGTCATGATAACGAAAGTATTCCTTTAGTAATCAAAGAAATAGAAGCCAGGGGAGAAAAAGCATTTCGCTTTGATACAGATAGATATCCCACCGAAGTTAAGCTAGATATTTACTGCGGTGATACTGAACAGGTAATTATTACTGATGGCGAACAAAAGCTTGATTTGAGTGAAGTATCATCAGTTTGGTATCGGCGGATGCGCTACGGGCAGAAAATCCCCGATTCAATGGACAAGCAATACAGAGATGCGTCAATTCAAGAATGTCGCGTTACTGTCAGGGGTATGATTGCCAGCCTCCCAGGATTTCACTTTGATCAAATGGCAAATGTAGACCGGGCTAATAATAAGCAACTACAGTTGAAAGTTGCCAAAGAAGTTGGACTTTTAACTCCCCGTACCTTAACTTCCAACAATCCCGAAGCTGTCAAGAAATTCGCTCAAGATTGTCCGCAAGGCATCATTACTAAAATGCTTTCTTCCTTCGCCATCTATGATGACCAAGGGCGAGAAAATGTCGTATTTACTACTCCAATTACAGATGATGATCTGGAGGATATGGAAGGACTGTGTTTTTGCCCCATGACGTTTCAAGAAAACGTACCGAAGGCGCTGGAGTTGCGGACAACTATTGTTGGACACCACGTATTTACTGCCGCAGTAGACTCTCAAAGTTTGCCAGGCTCTACTTATGACTGGCGCAAAGAAGGGAAAAAATTAGCTAAGAATTGGCAGCCTTATAGCTTACCAGAAGATATTGAGAAAAAACTACTCAAATTGATGGCTAACTTTGGCTTAAAGTACGGAGCAATTGATATTATTGTTACCCCTGATGGTCGCCATGTATTCCTAGAAGTGAACCCAGTCGGGGAGTTTTTCTGGATGGAGATATATCCGCCATACTACCCTATTTCCCAGGCGATCGCCGAAGTATTACTAACTAATAAAAGTTAGTATGAGCATTGTTGATGTTTGTTATTGATACTAATAAATGATTTTTAAATTATATGTATATATTTATATTTGGAGATTAAAAACTTGTGACAAACCTAGCAAATACACAAACAGTTTTAACATTTGATGGGGTAGATGATTATATAGATTTTGGCAGAAACGATATTGGCGGCGTTTTTGCTCAAGGGAGTTCAGCCTTTACAGTTTCAGGGTGGATAAATCCTCATAAATTAACAGAAAAATTCACCAGCTATGGAACGCGGAATGTATTTTTTGCTCGTTCTTCAGATCGATACAGTGATAATTTTGAATTCGGCATCAGTGAAACAGGGAGTTTAGATATCTTTATTGATGAAACTATTAGCAAGGGTATCAAAACCTTTGGTAATGGAGAATTAACCATAGGACAATGGCACTTTTTTGCCATTGTTTTTAATAGCGGTCAAATCACAGTATATCTTGATGATCATGAGTACAATGACTCTCTGAGAGGTTCATCTTTAAACAAAGCAACAAGCTCCATAACTTTGGGTGCAACCTTACACAAGCAAGTCTATTTTACAGGGCAATTAGCAAACATTAGTGTCTGGAATTATCCATGTACTCAGACACAAATTAAGACCCATCATTGTGGGCTAATCGTCGGGGATGAACAAGGATTAGTGGCTTATTGGAAATTAGATGAAGGGCAAGGAACAACTGTTAAAAACAGAGTTGGAAAATCCTATCAAGGAAATTTTCGGGGTAATCCTAGCTGGGATTTAGCGCAAATTCCATTTGCAACACCATCATCTAATCCAGTTCCATTTGCAGCACAATTATCCAGTCAAGACGATATCCAGGAAGATGTCCAATTTGAGATAGGAATTATTGCCGAAACAAGTATTTCAACATTAACCACAGATTTATTGGCAGCAACAGTACCGTTAGTTAGTAACAACGAAGACCAAACAACAGAAATTCAACAGACAGAAATAAACAGCGAAGAATCAGAAATTATTGCAACTCTAATCAATCTTCCATCACCTGAAGAAGCAAGCAAAATTGACCAAAATGAAGTGCTTGTAAATAGCCAACAATTACAAACATTCATTCAGGCAGAATCACCAGAAATTATGAATACAAAATCAAGTCCCAAATATAAAATACTTTCCATTGATGGAGGCGGTATTCGGGGCATTATTCCTGCATTACTCCTAGCGGAAATTGAACGGCGGACACAACAGCCTATATTTAGTTTATTTGATTTAATTGCTGGTACCTCAAGCGGCGGAATTTTAGCACTGGGACTAACTAAACCCCGATTAAATTCATCTGAAGAATTGCCATTATCTGAATATACTGCTGAAGACCTTGTACAGTTATTTCTTGAGTATGGAGTAGAAATATTTTATGAGCCATTATTTGAAAGACTACTTGGCCCGTTAGAGGATATATTTCTCCAGCCAAAATATCCTTCCAAAAGCAAAGAAGAAATTTTAAGGCAATATTTGGGGAACACCCCTCTAGAAAATAATCTTAAAAAAGTTTTTGTAACTAGTTACGATATTGAGCAGCGAATTCCGGTATTTTTTACAAACCAACTAGAAAAACAGCAAATAGAATCTAAGAATTTTCATAAATTGTGTGGTAATTTATCCCTCTTAGATGTAGCATTAGCCACTAGTGCCACCCCGACTTATTTTGCGCCTCATCGTATTGTTAGTCCCGAAAATAGTGCTATTGTTTATACTTTAATTGATGGTGGAGTATTTGCGAATAATCCGGCCCATTTAGCTATTTTAGAAGCGCAAATTAGTAGTAAACGAAAAGCCCAAACAGTCCTCAATCAAGAAGATATTTTAGTAGTTTCTTTAGGTACAGGTTCACCAACAAGTGCTTACCCTTATAAAGAAGTCAAAAATTGGGGACTCTTACAATGGGGAAGACCACTTTTAAATATTGTGTTTGACGGTGGTAGCGGAGCGGTATCTGGAGAATTAGAACAGTTGTTTGAACCTAGCAATAAAGAAGCTAAAAGTTTTTATTATCGCTTTCAAACTTTGTTAGATAGTGAGCTAGAAGCAATAGATAATACCAAACTACAAAATACTCGTCAGCTACAAGCTGTAGCCCACAGAATGATTTCTGAAAAAAGTCAACAAATCGATGAACTTTGTGAGCTTTTGTTGGGCTAAATCAGGTTTCTTATATCTTGCACTAAACAACTGGTATACATTTTGTAATTGCCAATGTTATGTGCGGGAAGTAAGATTGTAATTTCTTTTTTGAAGAAATTAGTCATGACTTTCTTAGTCATTTTTCACCTTATAAGGATCGTAGGTAAATACAATGGATGAACTAGTCAAAAAAATTGCTGCTTTAGGTCTTCCTGGGATCATTTTTGTAGTTGCAACTGCTACATCAGGGGGTAGTGTCGCCGCCGTTGTAACTTTACTCTCATCGTTGGGAGGGCCATTCGGCTTATTAGGAGGTTTGGGAATACTTGGTCTGGTAGGTATTCTAGGGGAATATATTGCAGAATTTGGAGTTGAAAACGTTCTCAAGCTCATTTATAAAGAACGTAGCAAAACTGAATCTGTGAGATTTCTGCTCAAAGAAATTAAAGAATTACCTATTACAGATGACTTAAAACTCAAACTCGAACATCATCTTGATTCAGTAGTTGTTACCGAGTTTGGAGAAGAACCTCCTGTGCCAAAAAACATCGAAATTGTTGATGAAGAACCAATAATTTAGTCTATTCGATGTAATTCTCATAACAGTTATTTTTAGGGATATTAAAACATCTTTAATCTCTAAAAGTAAAAATGGCCTCTGAGTCTAATCTAATTCTCAAAGGCCATTTTCAAATTACTAGTCTAATTAATAACGGCTGTATTTTTTAATATGCAAACTCCGTCTGTGCATCAACAAAACGCAAAAAATCCTCTTTCAGTCTTTACTCAATTTTGGGAAGATGTGAAAGTAGTAGCTCAACCTTATTGGTATCCTACAAAAGCAGAAGGACGAGCATTTGTAGATGTCATTCGCTCATGGGGAATGCTCATTCTCTTAGTATCATTAATAGCTGGAATTGTAGGTTTAAGTGCTGCAAATAGCTACTGGAACCGCTATGTACTTGATATTGTAATTGAAGAGAGAGATATTGATAAATATAATAGTACCTTATGGCTATCTAGTCTCATTGTTGTAACAATAGTGATTTTAGTTACTTCTTTGAGGTATATCAGAAAAAAAATCACCCTTGACTGGTATAAATGGTTAAATAGTCATATTTTAGAAAAATATTTAAGCAATCAAGCTTATTATAAAATCAATTTTAAATCTGATATAGATAATCCAGATCAGCGCCTATCCCAAGAAATAGAACCTATTACTAGTATTGCTTTGAGTTTTTCTACGACCTTTCTAGAAAAAGTTCTGGAAATGGGGAGTGCTTTGATAATTCTCTGGACTGTTTCCGCAGAAATCGCAATTTATTTAATTATTTACACCATTATAGGTAATTTGATAGCTGTTTATTTAAACCAAGCATTAAATAAAATTAATCAAGAAGAAATACAGTTTAAAGCAGATTTTGCTTATTGCCTAACTCATGTTCGTAATCATGCGGAATCGATTGCTTTTTTTCAAGGAGAGGAGGAAGAATTAAATATAATTCAGCGCCGATTTAATAATGTTATAAAAACTGCTGAACGCCGGCTGAATTGGGAGAGGGGACAAGATGCTTTTGGCAGAGCATATCAGTCAGCTATTGGGGTGTTTTCTATGTTTATTTTGACTCCTTTATTTATTCAAGACAAAATTGATTTTGGGGAAATTAACCAAGTTAGTTTTGCTTGCTTTATGTTCTCTAATTCTCTGGGAGAATTAATAGCTCAATTTGGCGCTTCAGGGCGATTTTCTAGCTATGTAAAGCGTTTAGCTGAGTTTTCAGATGCTTTGAGGGATGTTAGTAAAAAAACAGAGAATCTAGCTACTATTAAAGTTTTAGAAGAGAAACGCTTGGCTTTTGAGAATGTTACTTTAAAAACACCAAATCATGAGCAGGTAATTGTTGAAGATTTGTCGCTTACCGTTCAGCCTGGAGAAGGGTTATTAATTGTAGGGCCGAGTGGTAGGGGTAAAAGTTCTTTGTTAAGAGCGATCGCAGGTTTGTGGAACACAGGAACTGGCCGTTTAGTGCGTCCTCCCCTAAAAGACATTTTATTCTTACCCCAGAGGCCTTACATCATTTTGGGTACTCTGCGTCAACAGTTACTCTATCCCCATACAGAACGGACAATGAGCGATCGCCAACTTGAGGAAATTTTACAACAAGTTAACTTACAACACTTGCTTACCCGCGTAAATAGCTTTGATACAGAAGTTCCTTGGGAAAACATATTGTCTTTAGGGGAACAACAACGCCTGGCTTTTGCGCGACTATTGATTACACATCCTAGTTTCACTATTTTAGATGAAGCGACCAGTGCTTTAGATTTAAATAACGAAGGCAACTTATATCAGCAACTACAAGCAACTAAAACAACTTTCATCAGTGTTGGTCATAGAGAAAGCTTGTTTAATTATCATCAATGGGTATTAGAACTTTCACAAGAATCTGGTTGGCAACTTGTGTCTATAGAAGATTATCGCCGGCAAAAGGGAATAAAGACAGCAGATATTTCTCCCGAAAATAACCTACCGACAAAAAAAAGAACCGTCATTAGCAAGTTGTAAAATTATAGGACTTTCCTATGAGAAAAGGCTTAGTAACTAGGGAACCACAAAAATTAGCAATTCAAAATTCAAAATTAAAGTTTAGTAGGGTGCGTCAGTGCCATAGAACCTAACTATACTCAGAAATTATTCATACTGACGCACCCTACAGATAATAAGAATTTTTTAGATAGAATCAGTGATGCTAGCTAGAAAGCACAAACAATTAATTACTTATGAATCAATTACGATTTATGAAAAAACTTATAGATTTCCTATTTTTAAAAATCCCAAATTAAAAAAAGTTCAAAAAAAAATTATCAAATGTCAAGAATTAATTCAAGTAGGTGGTAAATCTAATTCTTATTTTTGGGGAATAGTTAAGCGAAAACAGGAAGTTACTCAAGAAAAAGTTTTTGCAGAAGTTAAATTATTAATTAGTGAATATATTCAAATTATTGATTCATTAGATAACTATAAAGATAGCTATCAAAGTTTCTTATTGAAATTCATAGATGACTGGAAAAATCTATTTAATCAGAAATACATTGAAATTAGAAAGATTAATGATGAAAGAAACAAGCTAGAAATAAAACATAATGGTAATACTCAAATTATTGAAAAATTAACACAGGAGAAACAAGAGAATTTAAAATCAATTTTATTGTTGAGTAAAACTAACCTTTTGATTTTAGAAAAGATAGAGTTGCTTAGTGAGGGTATTAAGCAACTAGCCGAAGATACGCAAAATCAAAGGCAATCTATTGAGCAAATAGTTAAGGATTTAAATGTATATCAAGAAGTTTATGAATATCAAATCAGAGCTACAAAAGTTCGTCAAGAAATAGCGAAAATAGCTGAAACAGCAATGAATGTTGAAAACTCTCTGAAAGATTGCTTTAATCCGTTTCAGTCTTTAATAGATGAGGTAGTCAAAATTGATGCGGATTTTTACGCAACTGTAGGAGAGATTCAAAATTTAGCTACTAATGATTTAAATTATCAACCAAATTTATTCACTATACAAGACAATAATACTGTTTCCCATAATCTGCTCAACTTATTGGTTGCCAGTTATGAAAAAAAAGATAGACTAAATGAAGCTTTTTTAAAGTCACAAATATTAGATTGGCGAGTTCAAGACTCGGATTTTAGTCAAGATGACATAACTGCAAATCAAGCAATTTGTTTAATATCCAATTATATGTCTACTCAACTGGTAGCTCAAAAAAAAGTACTGGAGATAGTAGAAATAGATGTTGTGCATTCCGATTCTCAAGTTACTGCTGAACACACAGCAGGGACAGAACCAGATAATCATGATATTGATTATCTCAGTGAATTTAAAAGTAATAAAAATATAGATTACAGCACACTGCAAAATCTCCTCGCACAATATAAGTGGCAAGATGCTGATATGGAAACTGCTAAATTAATGTTGCGAGTGATGGGTAAGAATTATTGGCATGAAGTTTATAAAGCAGATATTCTCGCTTTTTCTTGTCAAGAATTACATAAAATTGATCAACTTTGGCAACAATATAGTCATGGCTATTTTGGCTTTAGTGTTCAGCAAAGTATTTGGGAAGAAATGGGTGGACAAATAGATTACGAAACGGAAAAGAGACTTGGCGATCGCCTGGGTTGGAGAAAAGAGGGAAACTGGTTAAATTACGACCAAATAACTTTTAAATTATCACCAAATACACCGATAGGACACCTACCAGTCAAATGGTTACATTACGACGGAGATATTTTTGATATCTGCCCAAATTTATCGGCGGAACCGATGTCAATGGGGGCTTGGCGAGTCGGTTCTTGGCTAGTATGGCAGATGCACTTATTTTTTACTCGTGTAAAAATTTGTCGTGAAAACTTTCCCATAGTTTAATTTTCGAGATGATTGCATATATGACGATCGCCTTCCTCCAAGCCTGTGTTAGTTTGCAAATAATCTTTGACTAGATTGCAACCATAAGTTAGGGCATCTAGACTGAGAATCTGGGGTAAATTCCACAAAATTAGGGTGTTGTCATCACCCCCAGAAGCTAGAATCGTGCCATCCCGGCTGATCGCAATTTTCCTAATGGCTGCTGTATGTCCGGTGAGAGTTGTTAGTTCTGTACCATCCATTTTCCACAGCTTGACGGTAGCATCCACACTACCAGAGGCTAGTATTTTGCCGTCGGGACTAAATGCTACTCCCCAAATCGCAGCTGTGTGACCTGTAAATGTTCTCAAAAGCTTGCCATCAATAGTCCACAGCTTAACTGTATTATCACCACTGCCAGTAGCTACCATTTTATTATCAGGACTGAAGGCGACACTCCAGACTACCGAAGAGTGTCCAGCAAGGGTTGTCAGCAACTTACCATCGAGAGTCCATAACTTAGCTGTACTATCACCACTGGCTGAAGCCACGATTTTACTATTAGGACTGAAAGCCACCTGCCAAACTTCAGCTTGATGACCTTTGAGAACCTGGGATGTAGGCTGATTGCGCCGCCATATTTGAGCAATCGTGTGAACATTAGCGATCGCGATCGCTTGACCATCGGGACTCAAAACGGCGGCTGTAATTTTGCCTTGAGTATTTTTGTAACTCGCCACATCAGAACCATCTGGCTTTTTGAGTAAAACTGTCTCATTATAAGTGGGGAGGGCAACTAACCTGCCATCCGCACTAAAAGAAATGGCGATAATTCCCCCCTTTTCTTGGGTGAAAGTCTTCACCAATCCGCCTTGGCGACTCCAAAGTCTAGCAGTATTATCATGGCTAGCTGTGCCAATGGTAGAACTATCTGATGTAATTGCTATCGACCAAATACCCGCGCTATGGGCAATTACACTCTTTTGTATGGGATTTTGACTTTGCCAGAGTCTGATAACGTTTTCAGCACCCGCAGAAGCAATAAAACTGCCATCTGGACTAAAAGTAACACCCCAAACAGAAGCGCTATGTCCTCTCAGTGTCCTCAGTTCTGTACCATCAATGTTCCACAGTTTAATGGTTTTGTCTAGACTGGCAGAGGCGATCTTTTGACCATCGGGACTAAAAGCGACTCCGGCAATCCCAGCCGTTTGTTTGAAAGTTTTATCAAGGCGGTAATTACCATCTATGGGATCTCGCCGCCAAAGTTTGACAGTTTTGTCTTCACTGCTGGAAGCAAGTGTCCGTCCATCAGGACTGAAAGCTACTCCTACAACCCAAGCTGTGTGACCTTTGAGCGGTTGTAAAGGTTTGGCTTTCTGCCACCCAGAACCCTGTCTTTGCCAGAGTTTTACTGTCCCGTCTAGATTGGCAGCTGCCACAGTTTGACCATCTGGACTAAATGCAACTCCCCAAAACCCCTCTGTGTATTCTTGAAAAGTGTTGAGTAAAGTACCATCCCGTTTCCACAGTCTGACCGTTGTGTCCCAACTAGCAGAGGCGAGAAATTGACCGTCCCGACTAAAGGCTACTCCCCAGACTGAGGCGGTGTGACCTTTAAAGGTCTTCAGCAAAGTGCCATTGAGTTTCCAAAGTTTAATAGTACCATCCTCACTCGCTGAAGCCACCTTCTGACCATCAGGACTAAATTTAACTGATCTCACTGCTCCTTGATGACCTTTGAGCGTGGCAATTTTAGTTCCATCACGTCGCCAAATGTTGATGGTTCTATCTATACTAGCCGAAGCAATTAGAGAACTATCGGGACTGACATCTACTGCCATCACGGCTGCTGTGTGTCCCCAAAAACGGTTGTACTCATCTGCCCCATAAACGGCTTGCCGCAGTACGTTGCTTGCTTGATTTTGAATATCTGCGTTCGGTTTTTCTAGTTTTTTGAGCCGATCTTTGGCTTTAATTGCTTCTATGAGTGCATCTAATCGGCGATTTGAGGCAAACATTCCTTCAGAAGAAGATATTAACGCTCGAATTTCGCTGTTTTTGGCTTGAATTTCGCTGTTTTTAGCTTGGCGGTACAAAATGTAAATTCCCATAGCCAAACTGCTAGAGAGCAGAAACTTCACACACATAGCAATCAACAGCAATCTTTGTAATTTAGCAGTTTTTTTCTCTTGCGCTAGTCTTGCTTCTACTTCTTTGACTCGTGCTGCTTCTAATGTTGTTTGGATTTCGCGCTGTTCATATTCTTGGCTGGCTGTGAGGAAACGATAATCCAAATCGCTCAGACTTTTGCCCTGAGACCAATCTTGAGCGTCTTTGAGCGCCTGTCCCCGCAGTAAACGAGACTCATCTTGATAACCAGAGGCTACCCAAACGTTGAAAATTTGTGAGTAAGGGCGGAGATTATCTAACTGTCTGATTACCCATTCATGATGGAAAACATACCTATAAATGGGATTTTTAATTTTGAGATAGCCTTGCTGTTTCTCAACTAAACCAGATAATAATAGTTCTTTTTGTTCTTGACTATCATCGATTTCCACGGGTAAATGACCGGACTCAGCTTGGAGTATTTGTTGATAAATGCCTAACAACCTGCCGGCGCGTTGTTCGTTAAACAGGAGGCGATCGCGAATGGTGCGTAGATGTTCTGGTTCGTCTTTTGCTTCCCAATATTGAATAATCTGCTTTTGTACCAGTTGTTCTACCCAATACCCGGCTGTGGCTGGAGGTAAATCAATTTTGCGGTTTGGTGTGTTCCATGCAGTCTGCACCACTAATTGACAAAGTTTTTGGGTTAGGAATGGTTGTCCACTTGTCCAATCAATAATCTTCTGTAATACTGCTTGGGGTTGACTAATTACTTCTTCTAACCCTTTGAGTAACGGTGTTGCTTCATCGAGTGTAAAACCATACAACTGAATTGCTGTACCAATGTTAAAGGGTGTACGACGCTTATCGGTAATCAGTTCAGATGGACTCACCACTCCGAATACGGCAAATCCTAAACGTTGAAATTTGGGGTCATAGGCCCTTTGGTTGTAACAATGACGAATCCAGGCAAAAAAGTCACTAACCGAAAAGTTCAAGCTCAATAAACTATCAATCTCATCAATAAAAATAAATATACGCCCACTTTGATTGTGCGGCAATAGCACCTCTTCTACAAATTGATTTAACTTCTGTATGGGGGAAAGACCAGACTGCATCTTCCACCATTGCTGAAAATTAACTTTTTCAGACAAATTTAAGCTGTAAAAAATACTAATAATAATCCCTTTGTACCATTGTTCAGTTGTTGTATCCTCACTACCCAAGCGTGTCACATCTATATAGATACAAATATGACCTTCTTTTGTCAGATGGTTGCTTGTGCGATGTAGTAGAGATGATTTCCCCATTTGGCGAGAATTTAAGACATAACAAAAATCACCAGCTTTGAGGCTGGCGTAGAGTTGTTTGTCCGCCTGACGGATAACATAATTAGGATCATCACTAGGGAGACTACCACCAACCTGATATTTCATGTTACTTTAGGCAGCTTTAACAGAAGAGAGTTTATGATTTTTATAATTAACGCGATGTGCGACTTATTCTTAAAACCCCTCTCCATAGCTTGCTACTCTACGAGTTCTCCGTAGGAGTACCCGCAGGGTACCTCTCCCCTGCAAGGAGGAGCCACTGCGTTGCGCGGGTTCCCCGCGTTGTAGCAAGTGGCGTAGAGGCTTTAATTATTACTCCCCTTCCCTTGTAGGGAAGGGGTTGGGGGTTAGGTCTGAGAGCAAGTTGTACACGGCATTAATTACTTCTTATATAGGCATAAAATTTGATTATTGAAAATATTTAAGTATCTGTAGGGTAGGCAATGCCCAACCCTACTACATATATTTCAGAAATCAAATAGTAGTCCTGTGTGTAAGAGTGAGTAATAAAATATTTACATTAGCATCTTACTAGAAAATTATGATAATTTTGGCGTATTATCTGCCGTTTTTTATGGCTGAAATATCTTAAATGTCTTAAAATTCTTAATTGTCTATCAATTTTTTCAATGAATCTTTAAGTGTCTTATCTGTCCTTGACTTCATCATCAACAGATAGGATGATATTACTAAGTGAATCGTTAGAAAACTTCCTGGCAATCATGAAGTAAGAAATTATCTAAATTTACAATCAAAGAAATATTCAAGTAGATTTATTACTTTTAAATCCACTTGAATAGGTGATTTCATGAAGCAGTTGTGGATAATTGCTTGACAAAATAGGTGCGATAGAGTTCACAACGAGGTAGTACGCGATCGCCTTCAAAACAAATCAATCCTAAACTTTCGAGTTTATGAGCATCCATAGGATCAAGAAGAGTGCTTTGTTTGGTTGTCACCAGCTCAGTATATACTCTAGCTAAATGAGGATTAACTTGTAGCTTTGCCCAGTGTCTCTGTAAGTGATGGCGATAAATCCCACCATTGGCGATCGCTTCTTGGATCAGTTCTGATAAAGTCATAGTCCCAGAACTAAGATAATATAATGCCAGTTGCACCAGTGCCGGATGACCGCCAACAAGAGACATCAACCGAGCCGATTCTTTACCATCCGTCCACTTTAGTCCATATCGTCTGGCTAAATCTTCTACCTGTTGCTGGGTAAATTCATGCAGGCGGATAGGTAGCCCAACATTAAACGGAGAATGGTTGATATCTAGAGAAATATACTGTTCCGTAGAGTAAACCACTACCAATCTTAATTTATGCCAATTATGATTTTGCCGTGCTTCTTCGCACCAAGAACGCAATAAAGCAAAAAAATCATTAGCAATGTGTGGATACTCAAACAGGCGATCAACATCATTCAAGACTAAAACTATAGGATTATGACATTGTTTAAGAATATAGTTTTGCACATATAAGCTACAGATCAACTTACAACCAATTTCCTCATCCCATTTGTCATCAAGACTAGGATCAAGCCCTAATTGTGTGGCGATTTGCCAACAAATACAACGTAAAAGCTTATTTAAGTTAGTGAAGCATTGCTCATCAATCTGGTTGCATTTGAGATTAACCGTGTGATAGTTTTGCGTATTTGCAAAGGACAAAAGACGCAGTACCAAAGAAGATTTACCCATTTGTCTGGGGGCGCGAATCCTAATTACGCAACCAGGTTGAGTTACTTCTCGATATACTAGTTCTTCTATGGGCGATCGCTCAATATAAAAAGGTGAATTTAAGGGTACAGCCCCATCTGGATATGACAAAGAACTTCCTACTTGTTTTGTAGACAACGGAGATAAATGTTCTGCTTTTTCAGATACAACATCTGTCAGCAAATCAGACATCTCTGTTTCATTTTCTTCTGTTAAAATTGTGTAGTCTTCTTCATCTACTTCTAAGTTAAAAGCTCCAAAGCACAGCTTTAAAGTCCTGTGATCTACACTAGCACTCAAAGACCACAACCGACTCAGAGTTTTAGTAGAAACGTTGATTTGTCTGCTCAGTTGTTCTAAAGTTAAGCGATCGCCTTTATTTTGTAATATCTCCCAAGACAGAATCGCTTCTTGTAACCGTTTTAATCCCTTGGGAGTTAAGATAACTCCTCTTCTTCTCTTCGTTTTATTTTGCTTTAATTTCATGAATTTTGTGACAATGTTGTTTTGCTTTCACAGCAGTAATTAGCTGGCTGTGATCATTAAATTACGCCGATATTTTCAGGTAACAACTGATTAAACTTGAGCATTTATCATCAAAGAGTCAAATTTTATGTTTTGAACCTAAACAAATTATTATTTGCGGGAAATAACTCAATAAATTTGGTTCAGTTCAGTTATGCAAAAAAATGGTAGCAAAACAAGCTAAAAAGCTGAAATTTAAATAAACACTTAATTTCAGAGAACTCCAAAAAATAAATTATTCCGTTTAAATTTTTTTGACCATTGGCTGTTAACTGTCAACGGTCAGCAATCCCAATAGAATATTTTTTTACTTGAAAGTTCTTCACTAATCCTTAAAAACCTTGATAGTGAATATTTAAGCTACTTTAGTCTTTGTTTAGCTCCAAATTTTCTATTTCAATTTATTTCCTGCAATAACAGTTCCCTCTTGTCATAATTTTTACAGTTAGGGAATAATAATGACTATAGGACTTACGCATTGACAAAAAATTTCATTCATGTGTACTAAGCAACACAAGTATGGGTAAGATTTTCTACAATGTAATCACGCAAAACTAAAGTGAATAAGTTCCTTTGCA
>NZ_JACJQL010000004.1 GCF_014696625.1 Nostoc parmelioides FACHB-3921 | reverse complement strand
CAAGATTTAGGCGTAGTCAAAGCCCTACGAAAACCAGTCTTCAAGCTGGATCTATCCCCTTTTCCTGCACCCTCTTGACAAATGTGCAATTACTTTAACCTCTCACGGATGAAGTTGTCCTAAGTGACAACCAATAGTTGACCAAGACACACTTTCAATATCTTATTCTTTCGTTAGTGCGATCGCAGCAGAAAATACATTTACAAGCATTAATTGACCAAAAGTTGAAAACAGATTATTCCATACAAATGTATTATCAATAGACGGAAAAGTTTTGCGATCGCTACCCCCGCCGAAGGTATCGCTAAAAATTTGATCAACCTTCACAAGTTCCTCAAACTCTTCACCTATAACTCAAGGTGTGAGTGATGAATTATGAAACTTACCAAAGGCTAATTCTCAACCGGGGCTAAGAGCAATGTCAGTCAAAACTTTAACAATTAACGACCAACTCATTAGCGCTCAAGAGGAGGAAACCTTACTACAGGCGGCGCAGGAGGCGGGAATTCATATTCCAACACTGTGCCATCTAGAAGGGGTTGGTGATGTGGGTGCTTGTCGGCTGTGTTTGGTGGAAATTGCTGGTAGTAACAAATTGTTACCTGCTTGTGTAACGAAAGTTGCCGAAGGGATGGAAGTTTCCACAAATAGCGATCGCCTACAAAAATACCGTCGTACAATTGTCGAAATGCTTTTTGCTGAGGGCAATCACATTTGCTCGGTTTGCGTGGCTAATGGTAATTGCGAACTGCAAGACTTAGCCATTGAAATGGGTATGGATCATGTGCGATTAGAATACCATTTCCCTAACCGCAAAGTTGATATTTCTCACGATCGCTTTGGTGTTGACCATAACCGTTGTGTACTTTGTACTCGCTGCATCCGTGTTTGTGATGAAATCGAAGGCGCACACACCTGGGATATGGCAGGTAGGGGAACAAACTCTCACGTAATTACCGACCTCAGCCAACCTTGGGGAACCTCTGACACTTGTACTTCCTGCGGTAAATGCGTCAATGCTTGCCCCACAGGAGCTATATTTTACCAGGGTTCTAGTGTTGGAGAAATGAAACGCGATCGCGCCAAACTCGATTTTTTAGTGACAGCACGGGAAAAACAGCAATGGAACCTTTAGAGAGAGATGGGGAAGGAGAAGAGGCAAGGGAGCAGGGAGCGGGGAGCGGAGGGGAGACGTTTCTTAAAGGCTCTCTCTTTGTCCCAATTCCTAATTCTCCCTCATCTCTAAGAAAACCAGGAGGTGAAACTGATGGGCAAAACTACCAGACAAGCAACAATCAGAAGCTACAAGAAGACTCGATTCCCATTGTCGATGTGCTTATCTCCCACTTCTTTAAAAACTCTGTTTTGGTGGCTGCTATTGTTGGGGATGCTGACACTATATATATTCCTGGGTTTAGGAAGCCTAACCTCGCAAACAGTAATTGCTGCTGTCAATCAGTCAGAAGCAGCATCAAAAGAAATTCTTTATCGCTCACTCACAAAATTAGATGATCAATCAGGACACGTTTGGCAGGTTGTCCTATTTAAGCAAGTGTATCCTGGTCAAGCCCAAACCGTAAATCTGCGGCTCGTGGGCTTTCCCGGTTCTGCCGAGTTACTTCATCCCCAACCCTTAAAGATTACCACCGCCACAGGTAAAGTTTTAACTGCTGCTGATGTCTTCCTAGATGAAGCACCAGCACCAACAATCGGTCAGTATGACTTTAAAGATATACTGCCCCAACTATCTATAGAACCCTTAGTTTTAAGTATTCCTTTACCCAGCGATACCATCAATATTTCAGTTCCCCAACGGGTAGTTCAAGATTGGCAGAAAGTCATGAATGGGGAGTCATGAGTGCTGAGTGGGGAGGCAGGGGAAGTAAAAAAGAATGACTATGGACTGTTGACTAATGACCTTTTTTGAATTTTGAATTTTGAATTTTGAATTATTATGTCTCGCTTGAAATTAGCAACAGTATGGTTAGGTGGATGTTCTGGCTGTCATATGTCCTTTCTGGATTTGGACGAATGGCTGATTGATTTAGCTGCACAGGCGGATATAGTCTTTAGTCCCTTTGCAGATATTAAGAAATATCCAGAGGGAGTGGATGTAGTATTAGTTGAAGGTGCGATCGCTAATGAAGAACATCTCACCACCATTAAAATTGTCAGGGAACGTTCTCAAATATTAATTTCCTTCGGTGACTGTGCAGTAACTGGTAACGTCACAGCCTTACGTAATCCCTTGGGTAGTGCTGAATCAGTCTTACAACGTTGTTACATCGAAGCCGCCGATATTAACCCCCAAATTCCCCACGAGCCAGGAATCGTGCCGCCTCTATTGGATAGAGTGACACCTGTACATTCCGTAGTCCCAGTAGATATTTATTTACCAGGTTGTCCACCCTCAGCAACTAGGATTCGAGCAGCTTTAGAACCACTATTACAAGGCGAAACACCACATTTAGCTGGGCGGGAATTTATCAAATTTGGCTAATGAGTCAGTTGTCAGTTGTCAGTTGTCAGTTGTGATTGGTCAATAGTTCATAGTATTCTTCTTTGCTCCCCTGCTCCTCTGCCTCCCCTGCGCCCTGCCCCCTACCTTATCCCAATTAAAAATTTAAAAATATTTACGCCATTCTACTTACTCCCAGGGTAATTATGTTAAAAGCATCAGACGTTATGACTAAAGATGTGGCTACTATTCGTAGTTCCGCAACTGTAGCTGAAGCTGTGAAATTAATGCGCGCCAGAGATTGGCGGGCGCTAATTGTAGACCGTCGCCACGAACAAGATGCTTACGGCATTATTAGTGAGAGCGATATTGTTTATAAAGTCATTGCCTATGGTAAGGACCCTCATAAAATAAGAGTCTACGAAGTCATGAGCAAGCCTTGTATTGCTATCAATCCCGACCTTGGTTTAGAGTACGTAGCTCGATTATTTGCTGATTACGGTCTCCACAGAGCGCCTGTGATTCAAGGCGATTTGCGAGGTATTATCTCTCTGACTGATATTTTGGCTCAGAGTGACTTCCTCGAACAGCCTTACAACATTCTCCTAGAACAACAATTACAAGACGAAATTATCAAAGCTCGTGCTGTCTGCACTCAAAAAGGGATTAATTCTGAAGAGTGCGCCGCCGCCTGGGATGCAGTTGAAGAAATGCAGGCAGAAATAGCACACCAACGCGCCGAAAAAGTTAGCAAAACCGCCTTTGAAGATTACTGCGACGAATACCCAGAACCCTTAGAAGCCTGATTGATAAACTGTAAAACTTAGGAGTGATGAGTACTGAGTTAACAGTCAACAGTCAACAGTCAACAGTCAACCGTCCCCAATCTCTATGTCTAAACGAATCGTCATCGACCCCGTTACCCGCATTGAAGGTCATGCCAAGATTAGTATTTACTTGGACGATACTGGACAAGTGAGCGATGCGCGTTTTCATGTCACAGAATTTCGTGGGTTTGAAAAGTTTTGTGAGGGTCGTCCTTTGTGGGAAATGCCGGGAATTACAGCGCGGATTTGTGGTATTTGTCCGGTGAGTCACTTGTTGGCTTCTGCAAAAGCAGGCGATCGCATTTTATCTGTTACCATACCCCCAACAGCCACTAAACTCCGCCGGCTGATGAATTTGGGGCAAATCCTCCAATCCCATGCACTGAGTTTCTTTCACCTCACCGCCCCAGATTTATTGCTGGGAATGGATAGTGACCCCCAAAATCGCAATATTTTCGGGTTAATTGCAGCTCAACCAGAACTCGCCCGTGGTGGTATTCGTCTGCGCCAATTTGGACAAGAAATAATTGAAGTCTTGGGAGGAGCAAAGATTCACCCGGCTTGGGCTGTTCCTGGTGGTGTGCGAGAACCCCTTTCTGCTGAAGGACGCACTCACATACAAGAACGCATTCCTGAAGCCCGGACTATTGCCTTGGATGCGTTGGATAGATTCAAGAAACTGCTCAAAGATTATGAAAAGGAGGTGCAGACTTTTGGTAACTTCCCCAGCTTGTTTATGGGTTTAGTTACACCTGATGGCTTATGGGAAACTTACGACGGATATATTCGTTTTGTGGATAGTGCAGGTAATATCATTGCGGATAAACTAGACCCCACACGTTATCAAGAATTTATTGGCGAAGCCGTCCAACCAGACTCTTATTTAAAATCACCTTATTATCGACCTTTAGGCTATCCTGACCAACATGACCAATGTCGCATAGATAGCGGAATGTATCGAGTCGGGCCACTAGCGCGTCTCAATATTTGCAGTCATATCGGAACAACTTTAGCAGACCGTGAATTGCGAGAATTCCGCGAACTGACTTCAGGTACAGCCAAATCATCGTTTTTCTACCACTATGCTCGTTTAATCGAAATTTTGGCTTGTATAGAACACATTGAAATCTTACTTGACGACCCAGATATTTTATCAAATCGATTGCGTTCCGAAGCCGGTGTTAACCAATTAGAAGCAGTTGGTGTAAGTGAAGCACCAAGGGGTACATTATTTCATCATTATCAAGTCGATGAAAATGGCTTGCTGCAAAAAGTCAATTTAATTATTGCTACTGGTCAAAATAATTTAGCAATGAATCGCACAGTCGCCCAAATCGCTCGACATTTCATTCAAGGTACAGAAATTCTTGAAGGAATGCTCAATCGTGTAGAAGCAGGAATCCGGGCTTTTGACCCCTGTTTAAGTTGTTCCACCCATGCAGCCGGACAAATGCCATTGCACATTCAATTAGTTGCAGCAGATGGAAGTGTTGTTAATCAAGTGTGGCGAGGAAAATTAGGGGTATAGGGGTGTAGGGCTTTGGGGGTTTAGGGGTTTACTATTGAGAACTCTGACACCCTTACACCCTTGTATATTAATTAATCTTTCTCTGGAATCACCGCATAAGCATCAATTTCAAATAACATTCCGTCAAGTGCAAGTCTAGGAACGGGAATGAGGGTGTTGGCTGGTGGTTTCAACGGCCATAGATTTTGAATTTGTCTCCCTAAGGGAATCAATTTATCTTGAGTGTGATCAACTATAAGTACAGTGGTTTTTACAACATCGCTGGGTTTTGCACCAACTGCTTCTAAGGCAAAGCGGAGGTTCTGAAAAGCCCTGATTAACTGTGGTTCAAACTCAGGGGAGACAAGATTTCCTTGCAAATCCGAACCAAATTGACCAGAAATATAGACAGTTCTGGAATTGGCTGGTGTCACAGCTATATGACTATAACCGTTTCGGGTCGCATCATATAACGTTGGTGGGTTCACCAATTGCACCTCTTTTTTCTGTCGGGATGTAGCCATTACTCCTTTTTGTGTTCCGAGAAGAAAACCAGTACCTAGTCCACTACCCCCAAGCCACAAAAGCGTATTTCGTCGTGATAGTTTTGTTATTAGTGAATTTACTGCACTGGTAAGACGTTCAGTCATCAAAACTCCTTAAATATGAGTTGTTCGTTTTCCTCGTACCTGGTTATATTATCTTTCTAGTTAGAGTAAAAAAGCACTAGTAAATATATTAGCTCCAGGAAACTTACGCAATCCCTCCGTCCTAACACCTTGCAGAACGCGGTAGCATAAATTTCTCACCTTCAGCTGCGAATTTCCCACGCACCATTAACACTGTGTCCTCTAATTTATGAGGAAATAGTTGTACATTCTCAACATCAAGTAGTTCTGGATGAAAGTAAATGATTACTTCTGTAATTAATTGAGGTATTCTAGACAATATATCTTTTAATGAGCATATTTTGGGTGAGACTAAATCAAAAATATGCAATTTTTCGCCTTCTATCTCCATACAAGCGATTAAGTCTAAATCTTCTGCATAATATAAATCTCTACTGCCTTCGTTGACAAAGAATACAGGCTTTTCATTCACTACCCCAACTACATGAGAAACTGGTGCGCGTGTTTCCAAAAGTCTATGGAGTAATGTTAAATCTTCCTTGTCTGAAAAATCAAGGATTCTCCAGCCATTTATATTACCTTTGGAACTACACTGCACATGAAAAATGTATTCTTCGACAACCCGAAAACCAAAAGGTAAATAATACTCTGGTTCCGGTGTTGTTAATACTAAAGTTTCATAAATTTGGTCGCAATATTCCAGAACTTCCTCCATCACCTCCCGGTAATAGCCTCGTCTCCGAAATCCCTCACGGGTAGCTACTCCGTGGATTCCACCAACTGTCACCTTTTGTCCCAAAATTACCATAGGGATTTCTAATACACCTACATGGGTAATAGCTACATCATCATGAAAGCGAATGAACGGAGTTGAAGCCTTTTCCCAGGGCGCGCCTAATTTTCTGCCACATTCCGCTAAATCATTAAGTCCAGGGAATGTGGCTTCCATCAAGTCAAAAAGGCGATCGCCTATGGTGTCGCTTAAGTTAAGATCACTTGAGAATGAGCGTTTAAATCGATATCGCAACATTTTTGTAGTATTAGCTGATTACAGCAACTTTATACTACAAAAACTACATTCTCTCTCCTATCAGTAAGTAACAATAGTTTACAAAGAAGAGAACTGTTGACTGTTGACTGTTGACTGTTGACTAATGACCAATAACCAATTCCGCTTTCATAACACTTGCTTCTGTAGTCCGTTCTAGTTTAAAACCTAGCTTTTCGCACACTCGCTGCATCCCATAATTATCAGCGAGGATGTCAGCCGTGATGCGTTCGATTTGCTCATCGCGTCCTATTTGCAGCAAGCGCCGCAATAACTCTGCACCTAAACCCTGACATTGATAGCGATCGCTTACTAACATAGCAAACTCGGCTGTCTTTGTACCATGCAGTTTACTTAACCTACCAACTGCCAAAATTTCCCCTTGAGATTCTATTACCAAAGCCATTTCTCGGTCATAGTCAATAAAGCAGATGCGGGTGAGTCGTTCGTGGGTGATGCGATGACTCAGTTTCATCAGGTGGAAGTAACGGAAATAAACGCTTTCTTCGGAAAGTGTCTTGTGGAATTGCACTAATAAAGGCTCATCTTCGGGACGAATCGGACGGATTGTTACGGGAGTCCCGTCTTTCATTGCCCACTGTTCTACATATTGGGTAGGGTAAGGTCGAATTGCTAATTTTGGTAGTTGGTTTTCTGTAACATCTGGTTCATGTAGTACCACCCGCGCATCTAGCGCAATCAGTGAAGAATTTTCACCCATAGGTGAAGCCAGCAAGGGATTAATATCAATTTCTTTAATCCAACGCTGTTCGACTACCAACTGACTAAACGCTACCATCAGTTGTTCGAGTCCTTCCATATCGACACTTTGCCTTCCCCGCACACCTTTGAGGGCTTTGTAAATCTTGGTGTGTTCCATCATGCGCCGTGCCAATGTACTATTGAGGGGAGGAAGGGCGATCGCTCGATCTTGAAATACTTCGACTAGTTGTCCGCCAGCACCAAACAACAATACTGGCCCAAATTGTGGGTCAAGGCTACTCCCAATAATCAATTCGTAGCCGTCTGTTTTTACCATTGGCTGGACAGTCACACCTAAGAAATGTTCACTACCCACTTTCTGTTCCACAGATTCAGCAATCATCCGATAAGCCCGGCGTACTGCGTCTGCATCGGGGAGGTTTAACTGGACACCACCCACATCAGTTTTATGGGTAATTGTGTGGGAATAAAGTTTGACAACGACAGGATAACCAATACTCTCCGCACATTTAATAGCCTCATCCTCACTTTTAGCGACACAAGTAGCCACAATCGGGATGCCATAGGCTGCTAAAATCTGCTTGGACTCATATTCAGTTAGAATTGTCCGTTTTGCCTGACGAGCTGTGGAGATAATATTCTCTACTAAATGACGGTCTGGTAAACCAGATGTAGTCTCTACAGGTAATACAGGCGTTTCGTAGATACCGCGCAGGTTGTAGCTGGATTGCCACATATAACTAAACACCCGCGCCGCCGTATCTGGGTAAGCATAAGTAGGGATACGTTGACGATTAAGAATCACTTCTCCCGTAGCCACATCTGCGCCCCCCATCCAACTCGCCAAGATGGGTTTACCAGCAATTTGGGCGTAGGGTTTCAACTGTTCCGCCGTTTGGGTGGGGTCTGTCATGGCTTGGGGAGTGAGAATCACCAATAAACCATCACTATTAGGGTCTTTGGCTGCGATTTCTAAAGCTTGGGTGTAGCGTTGGGGGTCAGCGTCACCGAGAATATCTATTGGGTTGGCGTGACTCCAGTGTGTAGGTAAGATTTGGTCAAGGGAAGTAATTGTTTCTGGGGAAATGGGGGCAATTTCGCCGCCAGTCTCAATTAAAGCATCTGTCGCCAGGACTCCCGGCCCGCCGGCATTAGTCAAAATTGTCAGTCGTGGGCCTTTGGGGCGGGGTTGTTTTGCCAATACTTCCGCCATATCGAACAAATCGGAAATACTATTTACCCGCAACACCCCACAACGCCGGAAAGCTGCATCTAATACAGCATCACTTCCCGCCAATGCACCGGTATGAGACGCGGCTGCTTTGGCGGCGGCTTCTGTACGTCCGGCTTTAATCACAATTATTGGTTTGGTGAGTGCTACTTCTCGCGCCGCAGAAATGAAAGACCGCGCATCACCAATTGATTCCATATATATGACTATACTTTTAGTCTGGGGGTCATCCCCAAGATAATAAATCAGGTCGCCCCAACCCACATCTAGCATTGAGCCAATGGAAACAAAGGCACTAAAACCCACATTTTCCCGCACACTCCAATCAAGAATAGCGGTACACAGTGCGCCACTTTGACTGAGAAAACCCACATTTCCAGAACGCGCCATAGAACTGGCGAAGGTGGCATTTAGTCCAGTGCGGGGACTCATCACACCCAAGCAGTTCGGGCCAATGATGCGAATGTTACCGCGTCGCGCTTCTGCTAAAATCTGCTGTTCTAAAGCTATACCTTCTGCACCAGCTTCTTTAAAACCAGCAGAAATAATAATTACTCCTTGCACGCCTGCATCGACACACTCAGAAATAATCCCCGGTACTGTGGGTGCGGGGGTAGCAATAATTGCCAAATCTACGGTTTCGGGAATCGCCGCAATTGAAGGGTAGGCTTTAATTCCCAAAACACTATGGCGTTTAGGATTGACGGGGAAAACAGTCCCGCCAAAGGGGTTACTAATCAAGTTCCATAAGATGGTGCGTCCTACACTACCCACTTTTTCACTAGCACCAACGATGGCGACACTTTGGGGAGCAAAGATGGCATCCAGGGGATTTAACTTCTCTGCCTGCAATATATCAGAGGTACGGTCACTGCTTGGCTTGAGAGATTTTTGCATCTATACCTCCAAATAATCTAATTCGTAATTCGTAATTAAGTTTGTAGTCACCAATTAAGTGGGCGCAACTATCTTCTAGGGCATTATTAATTACGAATTACCTGCGTTGGAATATTTTGTTTTGTCTATCTTTTGCCTATTTCCTAGAGTTTAACAAGAGTTTCAAACCTCTAAATCTAGATAAAATTTGAATTTTTAAATTAGGAATTATCAATCACGAATCGTAAATGAGAATTTATCAATTACGCTACCGCTCCAACGTCAAACCATAAATTTTTCACTTTGTCAAGTATTTGAATAATTTTAACTAAAGCGATCGCCTTCCCGGTTTCCGCAGTGCGTGAAAAGCGATCGCCTATTTCAAAGTTAACGCCTGGAACCGTTACCCACCAAGCTGTTGGACAATTACCGTAGATGGCTTTTGTTAAACCTAAAAGCGATCGTGGATCACCTGTATGTACATTACTATCAATATCGCCAGCAGCGAAGAGTGACTGCACTTTGACATCAAAACCATGTACTGGCAAACAAGCATCAATAAAAATAGCCAAGTCAACACTTGCTAGTGAGTCCGCTAAATCAGGGGTGAGTTGATGAACTGCAAGAGATTCAACAGATGGTAAGCGCCAGGACGCTACTTCATTCGCTATCCGTTGTCCGATACCGTCATCACTCCGCAAATCATTACCATATCCAATCACCAGTACAGTCTTCTTCATGATTTTCGGCTCTTATGCAAATTTCAGCTATATCATCGGTTGACACTTTTGGGAGGTTTTTTCTATCGTCCCGCTTTTAACGTAAGAGAAAAATTTGAGGAAGTCGTGAGGAAACAAAGATTTCTGGGAAATCTAGCCGAAAGCACATAGGGAAAAGACTTTAAGCTAATACGTGTCTAAATTACATAACTACTAATGAGGGCTGTTAACAGTTAACAGTTAACAGTTAACTGTCAACCGTCAACCATCAAGCATTATTACTGCAACGTTCCCCGCTTCATTTGTTCGCTTTCAATGGCTTCAAATAAGGCGCGAAAGTTACCTTCCCCAAAACCTTGGGCTTGAGAACGACGTTCAATAAATTCTAAGAAAAAAGTTGGTTCTGCAAATATGGGTTGGGTGAAAATTTGCAATAGTACCCCATTTTGATTATCCTTTCGCCAGTCTACCAAAATTTCTTGTTGAGCGATCGCCTCTAATTCTGCTGATGATAGAGGAATTTCTAGGCGCTGTTTAAGTTGTGTGTAATAAGTTTGGGGAACTGAAAGCAGTGGTAAACCACGGTTACGAAATTGGGCGATCGCATCGACAATGTTTTGTGTTTGCAAGGCAATATGTTGAATACCTGCCCCACGGTTAAAATTTAAAAACTCTTGTATTTGGGAATTGCTAGATGCTGGCTCGTTAATGGGCAATTGTACACTACCATCACGGGAAACCATGACTTGGCTGTGCAGCGCCGAGCGGTCAGTTTGAATTTTAAAAGCTTGTCGGGGTTGCAAATCGAGAATTTTTTCGTACCAAGCCACGGCCGCTTCTAACTCACCTATGGCTACGTTTAAGACTATATGGTCTATGGCGGTAATAAAATTAGGTGATGAAGTTATCTGGTTATCGAAATTTAATTTTTCAATTAACGTATGAGTTAAGCCACCCCAAGCGGCTATTTTGCCACACTTGCGGGAGATATTACCAATGCGACGTTCACCTATGGATTGTAGGATTGTAGCACCGTGAGCTTGAGCATGAGCGATCGCTGCTTCTACATCTTCTACCGCAAACGCCACATCTGCCACACCAGGAGGATGTTGACGCAGAAATTCCGCTACGGGACTAGTAGGCAATAATGGAGAAGATAGCAAAAAGCAGACATCTCCACTTTTCACCACCTCTGTACAGGTGTGTAGAGAATTGATATGACTAGTTACGACTGTGAAACCAAGATAGTTAAGGAACCAATCCCGCCACACCTTAGCATCTTCGACATAAAAATGAACGTGATCAATTTTCATAAATCCTGAAAATCCAGCACCACAGCTTATCTAACTGTAAATTTTGTCTTTTTAGCCAGATTTTCGCTTCCTGCCTAAGCAGGAATTATATAAACACATAAGAGCTACTTTAATTTTAGAAAAACAAGTGACTATCAGGCTGAATGTTAATTTCTAGCGGCACAGCTTGTGGTTCAGCCGCGAGAGCAAAGAAAATAGCATTAGCAGCCGTTTCAGTACTCAGCATTTTTTTTCTGTCTACCTTCAAACTGACATTATCCCAGAATGGGGAATCTACGCCACCAAAATAGAATAAGGTAAATTTAATCCCAAAACGCTTTAGTTCTTCCGCCAAGCATTTGCTAAAACCCACAACACCAAACTTAGACGCAGAATAAGCAGCAGCCATCGGCATTGAATGCTTACCTAAAATTCCTACGACATTGCAAATATGTCCAGACTTGCGTTTCTGCATCTCCTCTGCTGCTGCTTGAGTTGTGTAGAAGCTTCCTTTGAGGTTGACATCTAACATTTTGTCTAAATCGGCTGGTTCCACACTGTTGTATGGCTTAAGAATACCAGCACCAGCAGCATTTACCAATACATCTATTTGACCAAACTCCGCCACTGTTTTTTGAATTAAATTCTCTACCTGTGGCGCGTCAGTAATGTCCGTAGGAATAGTTAAGACTTCCCCCGGTAAATCCTTCGCCAACACCGCTAGACGGCTGCTATCTCTAGCTGCTAGCACTAATTTTGCTCCAACAGAAGCTAGTTTATAAGCCAAGGCTGAACCAATACCACCACTCGCACCCACAATGACGACAACTTTATTCTGCATTATTTTATTTACATTTCTTTACACATTACATAATACTCAATTACGGGTGGAAAGAGGGTGTAGAGACGAAGCAAAAGGGATTTTACGGGAAGAATGCGATCGCTCATACTAGTAGTTCACCAACCCAAAATTGCTGGGCTAGGGGAAGCAGAGGGAGCAGGGGGAGCAGGGGGAGAAAGAGATTTTTTTTGCTGCTATTAACCTTGCAAAGTTCTCTTGGCAGACTACTAGAATGAGTATTTGATGGCTGTCAAGTATTTATAGCGGTTGACAGACTTGAAAGCCTTGTAATGCCAGGGTTTTATCTTAGCTTGATCTACTAATCTACCTGGCTACGGCTATAACTTGTACATCTGTTGTTGACAGTTAACCGTCAGCCCTCCGGGTGACGCTCCTAACGTCGCTACCGCTACGCTAACGGCAGTTCGCATACCCTACGGGAAGGCATTCCGCCTACGACGGAAACCGCCTTGGCGAAGCCTCTCGCAGAGAAGACTGTGACTGCCTCACAGTCAACAAACCATACAAATGACTATGTAATTTAAAAGCGTCATTCCTAGAATGAGCAACATTACTTAAAAATAAATGAAGCGATCGCTCAAATAAAGATGACTATCTTACCAGATATTTTCATCAATTTTATCCAGATAAATAGCAGGCTGGAGCATAAAATACCCTGTGGGAAAAGGTAAAGTTTATTTGCAAGTAATTCCCAACTTTTATAGTGAGTGCTAATCTAATAATTGAAGCTACAAATAAAGCTTCCCTGGCAGATGTAACAGCTAGTGTGTAAAACAAGATAAAGAGGTAAAAACGCTGTTTAATTTAAGGTCTGTCTCGTTTAAAACCGACAACACCCAACACGAAAGTTGATATTTCCTCATATATCCTAAAATGGGGGCGCTGTAATCTCTTACTCTTACTTAAATGTAATGGTAAATGTTGATTATATCCCTGAATAAAATAAGCAAGGAGAGGAAATTCTAACAACTAGTAGATGTTTGGGTGTTGTTGCGTTATCAATAGAAATCAGCTTGGTTTAGCAAAAATGGTCAGCAAAACCTGCCCTAATAAATAATGATGATTCACAAACAATAGCCCCGCAGATGAGCCAAGAACTTCACGTTGGTGGGGGCTATAAAATCTAATTCCCTGAGAAGATATTGGCAATATTTCTGGCAATTTTTCTCTGGTGGTAGTAAAGTCTACCAAATAGAAACGTCCACCAGGAGAAAGCACCCGTGACACCTCTTGCAGCACTTGTTCTGGTTCACGATAATGCAAGAAACTGATGGTGTTGAAAACAGCATTAAATTGACCATCACCGAAAGGAAGAGACTCCGCTTTACCTTCCAGAAAAATTAACCGAGGATGATGGCGATTACTCAGTCTCGCTTGGCGTAACATATTAGAAGATAAATCTAAACCTGTACCTTGCAGTTCTGGAAATTTATTAGCAAGGCGTTCTAATAAGCGCCCAGTTCCACAACCTAAATCAAGTATGTTGGCTGACTGTGGTAAATCGACAAATTCCAGCAACCGCTTGTGAATGGCTTGATAAAAAATCGAGGGAAATAGCCAGTCGTAACTATTAGCCCAATGGTCAAAAATCAACTTTTTGTTCTTGAGAAAGTCATTAGTCATCATTTTATTGTGCAGTATTGATGCTTAAGCTAAGGTGAAGAAATTTTGCCCCGCATTTAACAATATAGCAATCTAATTTAATGATTGAAAATATTAATATCTGTAGGTTAGATATTATCAATTATATCAGAGTTTTGGTTAGCAATACCCACTCTAATTATAGTTGAAAAATCAAATATTAATCCTATGTCTAGACTAGCACTTAACAACACATTTATAGGAAATATGGTAATCAATCTTCCGTAATCCTAGTATTGGCAAGTGTAGTTAAGAATGTTCTCGGATATATAAGTTAACTTTGCTGGGAATTAAAAAGCGAATAATCGCTGCATAAAAACAGATCCTCCAACCGTATTTACTTATAGAGTTTCAAAATCAACGACAGAGGTGAATTATGATGACAAGCTTTCTGCACACTAACTCTCATAAAGATTTACTATATCCTATCCGCAGATGGTTAGGAGGAGTCGAAATTCATAACTCTAAACTAGCTCATCTGTTATGCAAACTTATCCCTGCTCAATGTCCGTTTGAAAGAGACGTAAACCTATTTGGGCATATATTGTTTCATATTCCGCCAATGTGTAAGTTAAATCCTTTATATGAGGAAGTTGTGGGTTTACGGTTCAAAGCCTTGTGTTACCTAGCTGATGAATGTGGTGAAGATATCACAGTTTATTGCTAGGGAAAAGAAGGATGAAATTCAAAGAAAATCTGGGTGCGTAAGTCCTGAGTATATCTAATTGCAAAGTAGTACTGCTTTATAGTGTGTAATGGACAAAGCTATGGGAATATCCCTGGCATTTCTTCACAAGTTCCTCAACTTTTAGGCTTAATTTCAAGATAGAAGTTACGGTCTACATCTCAGTCAGACTTCTAGTTTGATGATTGAGTGCAGCAACTCTCACAGGCCAGAAAGATGAAAAACAGAACCTTTGCAACCATAGATGGCAATGAGGCTGTTGCCCAAGTCGTCTATCAAATCAATGAGGTTATCGCTATTTATCCGATTACACCCTCTTCACCAATGGCAGAGTGGTCAGATGCTTGGGCGAGTGAAGGTAAACCAAATATTTGGGGTACTGTGCCAACGGTAGTACAAATGCAGAGTGAAGGAGGAGTGGCGGGTGCAGTACATGGGGCGTTGCAAACGGGGTCATTAACAACTACGTTCACTGCATCTCAGGGATTATTGCTGATGATCCCTAATATGTATAAGATTGCAGGGGAACTAACACCTACAGTATTTCATATTGCGGCGCGATCGCTCGCTGCCCAAGCCCTATCCATTTTCGGCGACCACAGTGATGTCATGGCTACCCGTGGGACTGGGTTTGCTATGCTGTGCGCGGCTTCAGTCCAAGAAGCCCATGATTTTGCGCTCATTTCTACAAGAACAACTTTAGAATCACGCATACCTTTTTTACATTTTTTTGATGGTTTTCGTACCTCCCACGAAATTAATAAAATCGAATTATTAACAACAGAAGATTTACAGACATTTATTCCTCATGAATTAGTAATTGCCCATCGGTCACGGGCTTTAACACCAGATAAACCAGTTTTACGCGGTACAGCCCAAAATCCTGATGTTTATTTCCAAGCGAGAGAAACCGTTAATCCTTATTACCTAGCTTGTCCAGACATCACTCAAAAAGTTATGGATGAGTTTGCCCAAATGACTGGGCGACAATATCAACTATTTGAATATCATGGCGATTCAACAGCAGAACGAGTCATCGTTCTTATGGGTTCTGGTTGTGAAACTGTGTATGAAACTGTCGATTATCTCAACACCCTTGGGGAAAAAGTTGGTGTCATCAAAGTGCGGCTATATCACCCATTTGATAGCCAGAGATTTATCGCCGCTTTACCAAAAACTACTCGTAGCATTGCTGTTTTAGATCGTACCAAAGAACCAGGCACATTGGGTGAGCCGTTGTATTTGGATGTGGTGACGGCTTTGTATGAGGCAGGGGAGCAGGGGAGCAGGGGAGCAGGGGGGAAGTTACCTAAAGTTGTTGGTGGTCGTTATGGGTTGTCTTCCAAAGAATTTACGCCGGGGATGGTTAAGGTGGTGTTTGATAATTTGGCAGCTACTATACCCAAAAATCATTTCACAATTGGGATTAATGATGATGTTAGCCACACCAGTTTAGATTATGACCCCGACTTTAACATTGAGCCAGACAATATAGTTAGAGCTATTTTCTACGGCTTGGGTGCTGATGGAACAGTGGGAGCGAATAAAAATTCCATCAAGATTATTGGTGAAGAGACAAATAATTATGCTCAAGGTTACTTTGTTTACGACTCGAAAAAATCGGGTTCAGTGACGGTTTCTCACCTGCGTTTTGGTTCTCAACTTATCCGTTCAACATATCTGATTAACAAAGCTAGCTTTGTCGCTTGTCATCAGTGGGACTTTTTAGAAAAATTCCCCATCCTCAAAGATATTGTCCAGGGGGGTACTTTTTTATTAAATTCTCCCTACGATAAAGATGAAGTTTGGGAACAGTTACCGAGTAAAATTCAGGCACAAATTCAACAAAAGGAACTCAAGGTTTATGTAATTAACGCTTATAAAGTCGCCCGTGAAGCGGGGATGGCTGGAAGAATTAATACGGTGATGCAGGTTTGTTTCTTTGCATTATCTAATGTACTACCAAGGGAAGAAGCTATAGCCGAAATTAAAAAATCCATCCGCAAAACTTACGGCAACAAAGGCGACCAAATCATCCAAATGAATATTAAAGCTGTTGATACCACCTTGGATAATTTGTATGAGTTAGAGATAAAAGAAGCATTTTCCCCAATCCTCATTCCCTACTCCCAACTCTCCGAAACAACCCCTGCATTTGTCCGCGATGTCCTGGGTAAAATCATTGCCCGTGAGGGGGATGAGTTACCTGTGAGTGCATTACCTCACGATGGCACATATCCCACGGGAACAGCGAAATGGGAAAAACGCAATATTGCCCAAGAAATCCCAGTTTGGGACATAGATGTCTGCATTCAATGTGGTAAGTGCGTGATGGTGTGTCCTCATAGTGTGATTCGCAGTAAGGTTTATGAACCAGAACAATTAGAGAATGCACCGTCAACCTTTAAGAGTGCCAATGCGAAAGATCATGATTGGCATGGGTTAAAATTTACCATCCAGGTAGCAGCAGAAGATTGTACAGGGTGCGGTATTTGCGTTGATGTTTGCCCAGCAAAGAATAAGGCGCAACCACGCAAAAAAGCCATTAATATGGAGCCGCAGTTACCGTTACGCCAAGCAGAACGGGAAAACTGGGATTTCTTCTTGAGTATTCCCAACCCCGATAGGCGAGAACTGAAGCTGACCCATATTAATCAACAACAGATGCAGGAACCATTATTTGAATTTTCTGGGGCTTGCGCGGGTTGTGGAGAGACACCCTATATTAAATTAGCAACACAGTTGTTTGGCGATCGCATGATTGTTGCTAACGCCACCGGTTGTTCTTCCATCTATGGCGGTAATTTACCCACCACACCTTGGACACAAAACGCCCAAGGACGAGGCCCGGCCTGGTCTAACAGTTTATTTGAAGATAACGCCGAATTTGGTTTGGGTTTCCGCATATCTATAGATAAACAAGCAGAAATCGCCAGCCAATTACTGCAAGAACTGGCGACGGTGGTAGGTAGGGAATTAGTCGATGATATCTTAAATAATCAGCAAAACAATGAAGCTGAGATTTGGGAACAACGCGATCGCATTTCCTTACTCAAGCAAAAGTTACAAGCCATTGTCAACCCAGAGTTAACCAGCAAAGTCCAAATCCTCCTCAGTCTTGCTGATTATTTAGTGAAAAAGAGCGTCTGGATTATTGGTGGTGACGGTTGGGCTTATGATATCGGCTATGGGGGATTAGATCACGTTTTAGCTAGTGGACGCAACGTAAATATTCTCGTCCTCGATACGGAAGTCTATTCCAATACCGGCGGACAAATGTCGAAAGCCACACCCAAGGGGGCTGTAGCTAAGTTTGCGGCTGGCGGTAAACCTGCGGCAAAAAAAGACTTAGGCTTGATGGCAATGACTTACGGTAATGTTTACGTTGCTAGTGTGGCGATGGGTGCAAAGGATGAACATACCCTAAAAGCATTTTTAGAAGCAGAGGCTTATCCTGGGACTTCGTTAATTATTGCTTACAGCCATTGTATTGCTCACGGTATTAACTTGAGTACGGCAATGCAAAATCAAAAAGCTGCCGTTGATTCTGGAAGATGGTTGTTATATCGATATCACCCGGATTTAGTCAAGCAAGGTAAAAATCCCCTGCAACTTGATTCGCGCACACCAAAGCTACCCCTTGAAGAATCGATGTATCTGGAAAACCGCTTCAAGATGCTGACCAAAATTAATCCTGAAGTGGCAAAAGAGTTATTAAAAGAAGCGCAAACAGATGTAAATCTGCGGTGGCAGATGTATCAATATTTGGCTGCGAGAAAAGTCAACAGTCAATAATGAAAGGGAGTAGGGAGTAGGGATTGGGGAGTAGGGAAACTAAGCCGCCCACGTTCGCGTAGCGTCTCGCAGAGAGGGGCGGGGTTTCAACCTACCTTGCAATACAAGGATTTTATCGCCCACAATTCCACTCGGCTTTAAACCTTTTTCGGGGCTAATTTCTTCCCCTACTCCCTACTCCCGCCCCGAAGGGGCAGTCAATAGTCAACAGTCAACAGTTAACTATATTTAAAATTTTTTCAGGAAAATACTCATGGATTTAACTACTAATTATCTGGGATTACGATTGCGATCGCCACTCGTCCCGTCAGCGTCTCCCATGTCTGGAGAAATAGACAATATTCTCTGGATGGAAGATGCAGGCGCAGGTGCAGTAGTGTTACCTTCGTTGTTTGAAGAACAGTTGAGTTTAGAAAGTTATGAATTACATCATCATTTGACTTACGGAACTGAAAGTTTCCCTGAGTCCTTAACATATTTTCCTCAACACCAAAATTTTCGCCTTGGCCCAGAAGAATACTTAAACCTGATTCAAAAAACTAGGGAAAAGGTAAAAATCCCCATTATTGCCAGTTTGAATGGTTCTTCTCTAGATGGCTGGACTGAATACGCCAGAATGATTGAGCAAGCAGGTGCAACAGCATTGGAATTAAATAATTATTCTGTCCACACTGATCCAGAATTAACTAGCGAACAAATAGAGCAGAGTTATATTAATATGCTCAAGGTTGTCAAAGCATCTGTACAGATTCCGGTCGCAATTAAACTCAGTCCATATTTCACCAATATGGCAAACATGGCCAAGCGTTTAGATGATGCTGGGGCTGATGCTTTGGTGCTATTTAATCGTTTTTACCAACCAGATATTAATTTAGAAACCCTGGAAGTAGAACCTCATGTATTGTTAAGCACCCCTCAAGCAATGCGCTTACCTCTGCGTTGGATTGCCATTCTTTATGGTCGCATCAATGCTCACCTCGCTGCTACCAGTGGCATTCACAACGGTCATGATGTCTTAAAAATGCTCATGGCGGGAGCCAATATTACGATGTTGTGTTCCGTCCTATTGCGACACGGCATTGAGCATATCAAGTGTATTGAACAGGAAATACGTCAATGGATGGAAAAACATGAATACGAATCAGTAAAACAACTCCAAGGAAGTATGAGTCAAAAACACTGTCCTAACCCCAGCGCCTTTGAACGCGCTCAATATATGCGGGCGCTGCAAACCTATCAACCAGACTGGGGCAGGGTTTATGAACCTTCTCATTATCATGGGTAATACAAATTCAAAATTCAAAATTCAAAATAAATGTTTTACACCCCTATACCCTTAGAGGTTATTTGAAAAGTGATTGGCTGTGATTTTAAGCACTCATTGATCCCCCCTAACCCCCCTTAAAAAGGGGGGAAATGAATCAAAGTCCCCCTTTTTAAGGGGGATTTAGGGGGATCTAAAATGTTTTGCTACCAAGCATAGGACTTTTCAAACATCCTCTTACACCCTTACACCCGGTCTCAACAGATAACCTGTTTGCGTAAGTCCTAACAAAATCAAAATTCACTTCTAGCCTACGGCTTTTTTACAGGAGGCTAACGCCAAAACTAATATGCGTAAAAGAATTGGTATCCTCACCAGTGGTGGTGACTGTCCAGGGCTTAACTGCGTGATTCGTGCAGTTGTCAGCCATGCAACACTTACTTATGATTGGGAGGTATTGGGTATACCTTATGCCACTCAGGGTTTACGGGAGCGTCAAGCGATCGCTCTCAATATGCACGGCTGGGATTTGCGCGGTATTGACCCCCTGCTAAATATGGGTGGCACAATTTTAGGCACAATTAATAAGGGTGACACCTTAGCCCATATAGATGAAATGCTTGCCAGTTATGAGGCTTTGGCTTTGGATGCTTTGATTGTCATCGGCGGTGATGGTAGTCTGGGCATTCTCCATGAATTGGCTAACCGAGGTAATTGGAATTTAGTGGCGATTCCCAAAACTATAGATAATGATGTGGCTTTGACGGAACGCGCTGTGGGTTTTGATACGGCTGTCAATACCATTGTTGATGCCCTCAATCGCTTGACCTTTACTGCTGCAAGTCACGATCGCGTGATGATTGTCGAAGTTATGGGACGCAGTGCCGGACATCTAGCCCTACACGCGGGTATTGCCGGCGGTGCAGACGTAATTTTGATTCCCGAACTTTCATACACAATTAGCAGATTATGTCAACATATAGCTGAATTGCGCGATCGCTGGCAACGAAAATTTGCGATCGTTGTTGTTGCTGAAGGTGCAAAACTATGTCTGGAAGATGTGCAAGAAAATATTGCCTCTGCTTGTGCGCCTCCTAAATGCGGTCGTGGTCAATATATTGCGGATCAAATTGCTCAATGTAGTCAAAATCTCATCGACACCAGAGTTTCTGTATTGGGACACATTCAGCGTGGCGGTATTCCATCAGCTTTAGACCGTTTAACAGCGACAGTTTTTGGGAAAACAGCTGTTGATTTAGTAGCTCAAGGTAAATTTGGGCAGATGGTAGGTTGGCAAAATGGCGAAGCTATCCCAGTACCCATTCAGGACGTTGTCGCTCAAAGTCCTTTACACGTAAATCCCCAAGGTTCTTTGGTACAGAGCGCTCGTTGTTTGGGTATTTATGTAGGAGAAAAAACTTAACAATTCAAAATTCAAAATTCAAAATTCAAAAATAATTCTTCCCCCTACTCCCCCTACGGTGTACACACAAGTCTGATCAACCTTGCCCCATAACGTTTTGATCCCCCCTAACCCCCCTTAAAAAAGGGGGAACAAGAATCAAAGTCCCCCTTTTGAAGGGGGATTTAGGGGGATCGAACGACATTTTGCACCCAGCAAAAAGATGTGTGTACACCGTAGCCTACTCCCCCTAACCTCAACCTCTAAGTACGTGATGTAAGCTATTTAATAATTCCTTGGCTGTAAAAGGTTTGGGTAAAACTTGCTGCACACCTATCATAACTGCTTGTGCCACTGTTTCCGTGCAATTGATCCCACTACTAGCAATAATTCGTACCTTTGAGTTCATTTTTTTCAAGGTGCGAATGGCTGTGATACCGTCCATTTCTGGCATCATCATATCCATGAGAACAGCGCTAATACGATGTTTGTGTTGGGCATAAAGAGCGATCGCCTCAATACCATTACAGGCAGTCAGAATTCTATAGTTAAACTTTTCGAGAATCATCTTGGCAATTTCGCAAATTGGTGCTTCATCATCGACAACCAAAATTAATTCTCCATTGCCTGATGGTGTTTCTATCTCTTCTATCGTTAAATCTGGTGTTGCTGGGATTGCTGGCAAGAACACTTTAAATTGGCTACCTTGACCAACTTTGCTGGAAACTTTGACAAAACCCCCATGACTTTTAATAATTCCCAGCACGGTTGACAGTCCCAAACCGGTACCTACTCCTACATCTTTTGTCGTAAAGAATGGCTCAAAAATTCTATTTAAGATTTCTGGAGACATTCCTGCGCCAGTATCAGTCACTGTCAGCCGAATGTAGTTACCAACCTGTGCCTCTAAAATCATGCTGGCATAGGTTTCATCAATCAAAATGTTTTCTGCTGTAACCTGGATATTCCCACCATTAGGCATGGCATCACGAGCATTGACGACAAGATTCATCAACACTTGGTGTAATTGAGTGACATCCCCACAGACTGCCCACAGTTCTTCGGGAAAGCTACTGGTAAATTCAATTGACTTGGGAAAGGTCTGTTTACCAATCAGAATAATATCGGTAATTAAGTGTTTGAGTTGGACTATTGTCCGTTCTCCTTTAAAACCGCGTGCAAAGGATAACACCTGCTTGACTAAACCTGCTCCCCGTCTGGCGTTGCTTTCCACAATCTCTAACAAGTGTTGAAAAGATGTACTGCCTACTGTTGATGTTCGTCCTTGCTCGTCGGGAAATCTGACTTTCAGGAGTTGGGACGCTGCCAAAATGGGTGTCAATATATTATTTAAGTCGTGAGCAATACCACCTGCAAGGGTACCCAGACTTTCTAATCTTTGAGCGCGGAAGAACTGTTCTTCTAGTTGTTTTTTTTGGGTGATATCGCTATCAACAACTAAAATTGATTTGGGTTGTCCAGTTGCATCACGCATTAGTGTCCAACGGCTTTCCACAATAACTTCCTTGCCAGATTTAGTCAGTTTTTGTAACTCACCCTGCCACAATCCCAACTCCATAACAACATTGAGAGCTGCTTCATGCAGGTGCAATGAAGTTTCAGAATATAGTAATTCTTGGGCATTACGGCCGATAGCTTCCTGTTGTGACCAACCATACAAGCGTTCTGCACCTGGATTCCAAAATAAAATATTGTCGTGTAAGTCTTTGACAAAAATGGCATCGGTGGCTATATCTAGTAAAGCTGCTTGCTCACGGATTTTCTGCTCTGCTTGTTGGCGTAAGCGTAGTGCAGCTTGCTGTTCACTAATATCGGCAAAGGATGTAACTACGGCATAAGGAACTGTTTCATGTTCCCGACACAAAGGTTGAGAATTAATCGAAATCCAGCTTATTTGTCCATCCGGCTTGTGAACTCCCATGACCACATTAGAGCAGGGTTTACCTGTACGTAGCGTCTCCATTGCTGGATGCTGTTCATAAGGAAAGGGGGAGCCGTCTTCATGAATCGTCAGCCAACGCGCATCAACACAGGTACGTTGTAATATTTGCTCTCTACTTAACCCTAAAATTCTCTCGGCACTTGCATTACAAGCAATAATTTGACCATCAGTATGTAGCAAAACGATACCCTCACTCATAGCTGTCACCACTGAGCGATAAAGTTCCTCTCTTTCCCGTAAGGATGCCTCTGCTTGTTTGCGTTCGCTAATATCTCTAGTAGTGCCAATCATTCTGATTGGTTTACCAGCTTTGTCATAGTAGACTTGACCTCTACTATTGAGCCAGTGAATACTGCCATCCTTCCAGACAGTACGATATTCGATGGTAAATGGCATTCCTTGCTCAATACTGTTCTTGACAGACTGAGAGAAATTCTCTCGGTCTTGAGGATGGACTAATTGCAGGAAGTCTTCAGGACTAGGACATAAAGTTGTACTTGGCAGACCATACAGTGATCCCATATTGGCAGACCAGATGGTTTCATTGGTCAAAAGGTACCAATCCCAGATCCCCATGTTGGCGGCTTCCAAGGCTAAATTTAATCTTGCCTCACTCTGTCGTAGTGATTCTTCCGCCTGTCTGCGTTCGGTGATATCTCTGCCTACCCCTTGAAACTCAACAACCTCCCCAATTGTATTTTCAATGCCGATAATATTCCACTGAAACCAACGTATACCACCAGGTGTTAATACAGGCTGCTCGCTAATACTGATTTGATAAGGTGGTGATTTGAGGGCTTGGAAATATTCTTTTGCTTGAGGGATTTCATCTTCAGGGAACATCCACTCAAATATTAGCTGACCAATTAACTCATCCATTGGCTTGCCAAAAATTTTGCAAGCTACTGAATTAACAAATGTCAGTCTCCCTAAATTATCAACACGCAAAATTACCTCATTTTGCAACTCAACTAACTGGCGATATAGTTGCTCACTTTGCTGTAATGCTTGTTTTGACTGTTGAACTTCAACAATATCTCGTTGCCAAACCTTCCTAAATCCCAGAAATTCGTCGTGATGCTCCAGCTCTTGGAAAGGATTACGAGATGGGTAGCGTAAAAATTCTATCTGTTGTGGTTTGCGTAAGGATTGCAGACAGCAAAAAGTTTCTAACTGATTCAATCCTTGCAACAGGCTAGCTGCACTCACAATCCCTATCAATTGCTCTCTATCGTTCAAAATTGGTAGATGACGAATTTGATGCTGATGTAATAAGGACAAAGCTGTAAAAATATCTAGGAAGTCTGACATTTTCATAGTGATCAATGGTTGTGTCATCACTTCAGATATTTTTAAATCTGATAAATCAAATTTTGATGCAGCCAACCTGACTAAATCCCGCTCTGTGAAGATTCCTAAGAGATTTCCCGCCTCAACTACTAGAACATAGCTAGTTTGTTTGTAATTCTTATTGCTATAAATTTCCGGTGAGTTTAAGCTGATTGATGGTGAACTATTACCTTGTTGATTCATCAATCTAATAGCATCAATAACATAACTATCAGGATCAATCGTCAAAGGATGACGATCAATCAAATGATATAAATTATGTAAATCAATCGGCATCTCGTTGAATGGCATAGTTAATTCGTCAATCTTCATTATCTTATTGACCGCAGAACGAGTTAGCTAAACTGATAGTGAGTAAAATTTCAATATGAGGTTTTAATGTGATTTGCTTGGGCTATATTGCAAGATCTCAGAATAAATTGCAATATACCAAGACTAGACAAACAAGATATTTTATGCGTTCAATGATTGGGTCGGATGAGATGTTGATGTAATTTCGTTGGTCTTCAAAATTATTCTATTGGCAAATCAGTAGTAGGTGATCTCCGACTTTAAAAAGATTATCGTAATTGATGGCTGTGGTATGCCAATTAGGCTGAAAAAATGGTAATTCATTTTTCCAATGGTAATGGTAGTATTTGTTTATGTGTTGATTAATTCTCTAGATTTAAATAGATTCAATGCTGTTAAATACCCCAGTATCAACACTTATCGAGTTTTCATTACTAAAATCACATAGTTATATTTTGTGGCGATCGCTACTAAATCTTCAATACAAGCCTTGCGCTGCAACTTTTTTACATAGCAATTTAGTTCTTTCCTATGCCCAGCTTCACTCCATTGCTTGGATCTGTTTATTTGCTTGATTTTGCGCCCTTAGCATCGCCTGTTTTAATGGTTGTTGTCCTAGTAAGGCGCTGACAAATTGATTATCAAAATTGTTCACAATTGGCGCTGGATATTTACCAACCTGCCAGGGTGTAGCATCATCAATACCGGCAACTAAAGGCGATCGCAATGGATCTTGCTCATATCCTAATTTTTGGGATACTGATTTGCGTGTAGGTAAAGCAAAGCCTGTACTTGTCCATTTCTGCATTCCGGCTTTACCTGTGAGATAGGAAATTAATTCCCACGCTGCGGCTTTATGCTGTGATTGCTTACTCATGACATAAGCAACGGTATATACCATCGTGCCTTTTTTGCGATTAATTGTTGGTAATTGTGCAGTTGCAAATTCCAATTGGGGAAAGGTTTCTTGTAAATATGGAATCGCCCAATTACCTTCAATCACCATTGCCACTTTCTCCTGACCAAACATTTCGCTACCTGAGTTTGTCCCTACGTCAGATTTTTGAGCAGATGATTGATCTTTCTGATACTGATCTATCACTAATTCCAATCCCCGTAAACCAGCTTCACTGGCAAAGGTAGCATGACCATTTTGATTAACAGCCTCCCCACCAAAAGCTTTAATTTTGTAAACCTGACGCGCTAATTCCGGTGCTTCCCCAAAGCCGTACTTGTTGAGTTTACCTGTTAATTGCTGGGAGTAGGTGCGTAATTCTGTCCACGTCGCTGGGGGACTGGTCAAACCGGCAGCAGCAAAGGCTTTTTTGTTATAAAACAGCGCCAAAGTAGAATAATCTTTAGGGAAACCGTAGATATGGTTTTGGTATTTAAAGTTATCTAGGAGATTGGCTTCAAAGTCGCTTAAGTCAAATGCGGGGGTGATGTAACTGTCTAATGGTTCCAGCACATTCTGGCTCATCAAAAAAGGAGCCTCCAGTGCATCCAGGTAGAAGACATCAGGTGCAGCTTCTCCAATCAAGCGGGTTTTGATCACGTCCATGTATTGGTCAGAAATCACCTCATATTTGACCTTTATTTGAGGATGCTGTGCTTCAAAGTCTTGTAAAACCTGCTTCAATAGTTTTTGCTCAACCGGAGAACCACCCCAGCCACTGAGTTTAACAGTGACTGGGACAGATGCTGAAGACGAACTCTGTATTTGCCAACTATGGTAAGCAACAATGGCGATCGCGATCGCCATCACTAATCCCAAAAATTGCCACCAACTTTTTTTCATCGCCAGAGATAGAGGATAGGGAAGAAGCAGGGATATGGGAAAGATAACTACTGACTAATGACTATTGACTAAAAAACTACAGGTATCTACCGCTATACTATCGCTGAAGTCTATTACAAGTGACATGGTGCGGTTTTTTTTCACAGCAGTATTACTACTATTATTAGTGGGTTGTAATAATATTGGCTTATTGCCGACTAGCGAATTAGTGCAGAGAGCGGTCGCACTCCAGCTAGAACAAACCCAAGAAAAACTTAATCAACAGCTAGATTTAAATTTCCAAGGCTTTGAAATTAAACGCCTGAAGATTCGTCAGGAACAACCCCTGACAATTCAAAATCTACCCGCCTTCCGAGTCCTGGGAACCTATGACTTAACTTTCCAATTACCCAAGAGACAGTTAACCAAACTGCAACAACCCTTTGATGTTTACCTACAAATCCAGCAAGAAGGCAAAACTTGGCGATTGCTACTTCCAGATAAGACTGGTAAAGATACAGAACCAGTTTGGCGTAGCTATCTCATCCCATAAATCATATATGCAACTGGAAAAAGCATCACAGACTTTTCTGTATAAATCCTCCAGCATAGCCATGATGAAACTAATTCGTAATAGCCTATGGCAAGACTATTACAAGTTAGTTTTATGGGAGAAATGGCTATATGTATGTAAATTTTTTTATTAGTTCTATTGCCGGAATTGTCATTACAGTATTGCTAGCTTTTAGCGTATTGCAATGGTTTCATGTACCTGCGGGTAGCTTTCTGGATTGGGTAATTGGAGGGGCGAGTTTTTGGTGGTTGTTAGTCATTGTGACTGTACCGTGGAATATTCATTTTCAAGCTAAACAAGTTTTAGCTGAAGCAGCACAGTCCAGGGAAAAAGAAATTCCTGTGGATGAGCGACAAGTGCGATATGTCCAAGGGTTAGCCAAGCGATCGCTGTGGGTAGCTTTGGCTTTACACTTGTTCTCAGCTATTGGTCTTTATCTCCTCGCTGCCACAGGTATTAGTGCTGTAGGTTATATCAGTTCTGGCGCAGCTTTATTATTAACAATCCTCAGACCGGCAATTCGTGCTTATGAGTATATCTATGCACGACTAACCATGATTAGCCAAGAATGGAAATATCCCCACGAAGATATAGTAGAACTCCGTCATCGCTTTGTTGAATTAGAGGAGAAAGTTAAAGTTTTGGAAGACCAATTTAACCTAGAACAGCCCTATTCTTTAGCAGCCACACAACAACGCTTTGGGGAGGAAACCCGTAGAGACTTAGCGAAAATCGCCGCTAATTTAGAAGAATTGCGGGCTACAAATCAAACTGAACATGAGCGATTATCGAGAGAAGCCAGAAATGCGATCGCCCAGCTTTCTACCGATGGACAATTCCTCGATCATGTGCGAGAAATCATTCGCTTTTTTAAGACAGCTTGAGACTAACTGGCGATCGCTTTTATGCAGTTATATTAAACTCCGCTAATCTCTACCAATCTCTCGCCTGCTTGTAGAAGCCTCAATGCGTCCGGTAGTGTAACACTCAGAATCTCTTGCAAACGAGCATTTGATGTATTACCGCAGGTTAGCCAGATGATTTTTGGTGGCTCTCCTAATCGTTCTACTAAGTCAACAAAATCACTGTCTTTAGTCATGAAGATAACTCCTTGAGCTTTTGCTGCTTCAAAAATCTCCAGGTCTTCAGCATCCCTCAAGCCAATGTCACGCAATGCCAATGCTGTAATACCAAATGTGTTGTTAATCCAGGTAGCAATCACCGGCGACAAATGTGCATCAATCCAAATCGTTGTCATGCCGTCAGGATGGGATGATTTAATTTACGAGCAGCGTAGGCGAGTGATGCTTTCAAATCATCCATTTCTAAATCGGGCATTTCTGCTAAGATTTGCTCGGAGCTAAGTCCCGCAGCCAACAAATCAAGTACATCTGATACCCTAATTCTCATACCACGAATGCAGGGACGACCACCACACTGTTTAGGGTTGACCGTGATTCTTTGCAACAAGTTTGACATTTAGATTCAGACTCCACAAATAATTACTTCCAGTGTGGTGTAAATTCATTTAAACTGGTATAGCTTGCCGCACTTCTATCGCTTCACCAGTCAAACTAAAAGCACGAACTTCGTTAATTTTCACCTTGACTAATTGCCCTTTGAGTTCATTAATATCTCCCTTGAAGAAGGTGAGACGATTACCGCGTGTGCGTCCCATGACTTGGGTTTGATCTTTGGGGTTTTGTTCTTCTACTAAAACTTCCTCGATGCGTCCCATGTAACGTTGCGATCGCTCGGCTGCTTTCACGTTCACTAAATGGTTTAATCTTTGTAGGCGATCGCTTTTGGTTTCTTCACTCAGTTGATTTTCCCATAAAGCTGCTGGTGTGCCGGGACGGGGTGAATAGGCGGCTGTGTTTAATTGGTCAAAGCCAATATCGTCCACCAATTTCAACGTATTCTCAAACTGTTCCTCTGTCTCCCCTGGGAAACCAACAATTGCATCGGCACTAATGGAAGCATCTGGCATATATCTACGAATTGTGTCGATAATCCGGCGATATTTCTCTTGAGTGTAACCCCGTGCCATTGCTTTTAATAGTTGGTTATCTCCAGATTGAAAAGGAATGTGGAAGTGTTCGCAAACTTTGGGTAACTCTGCACAAGCTTTAATTAGTCTCTCCGTAAAATAACGGGGATGGCTAGTAGCAAATCGGATTCTTTCTACTCCTGGCACATCATGGACGTAATACAGTAAGTCTGTAAAGGTGTGTAGGTGTCTTCCTTCTGGTGTCGCCCCCGGTAAATCTCTACCGTAAGCGTCAATATTTTGACCAAGCAGGGTGATTTCTTTGTAACCTAGCCGTCCTAATTCTTCCATTTCCGCACGAACGGCTTCCGGTGTACGGGACTGTTCCACGCCGCGCACGTTAGGAACTACACAATAGGTACAGCGTTCATTGCAGCCGTAAATCACATTTACCCAAGCTGTCACGGTGCTATCTCGCCGCGCCTGGGTGATATCTTCCATAATATGGACGGCTTCAGTGGCGACGACTTGATTACCAGCGAACACTGACTCCAGCAAATCTTTGAGACGGTTGGCGTGTTGTGGCCCCATGACTAAATCTAGTTCTGGCACTCGTCGCAGTAGTGCTTCCCCTTCTTGCTGGGCAACACAACCAGCTACAACTAAGGTTAAGTCTGGTTGTTCGTGTTTGCGCTTGGCTTGTCTACCGAGATAAGAATAAACTTTCTGTTCAGCATTATCCCGAATTGTACAGGTATTGTAGAGAATTAAATCTGCATTGTTGGGATCTTCGGAAAACTCAAAGCCCATGTCTTCTAAGATGCCAGCCATGCGCTCTGAGTCGGCTTTATTCATTTGGCAACCAAAGGTAGTAATGTGATAGCGGCGGTTAGAAGTGGTCATGGGCAATTATGCTTAATTAGCTGTATGTTAAATATGCTTTGTGTGCTTCTCTATTTACTCTAGTGACTGTCGAGCAACTTTAACAACCCCCAAGCTGTGAAAAATAGTTCCATATCACATTTCTTCAAATATGCTGAAATCTACAGCCATTCCCATAGTTGATGGCTATACTCGAAGTCTAACGCTAGGCAAACGCGGGTATGATATTAGATTGGTTAGCTGTTTGGGGCGTAACTCAAGCTGTCGGGTTTGCTTTTAAGTCTATTTTTGAGGACTTAGCAAAGGACGCAGCAAAGGACTGGGCTAAGGACTTATTAAAAGCGGTTCCCAATAATATTCTACAGAAACTGCAAAAGGAAGATATTGAAACTGCTGCGGGTAAAGCATTGAAGGAATTTTTGCAGTTAATGCAGCAGGAATTAGAAGATGCAGATTTAGAAGAAGCGGAACTGCAACAATACAATCCGCCATTAACTAAGTTTATTCATAATAAATCTCTCCAACATCTTCTTGGTCTTCCCTTTCAACCAGACTGTCAAGTTATAGATTATCAGAGTCTAGTAACCGCTTGGTATGCAGATAATTTACTACCTTTACCCGAAGCATTTGATTGGGAAAGACTAGCGAAACGTTATCTCAAGAAAGTAAAAGCAATTATTCGAGAATCAGATAAGTTACGCCCAATTTTCGATTCTCAACATTTAGAAGAAGTGAGAGATAGCCTACAGCAAATGTCTAGCATCCCTACGGAGTTTGACTTGCTTGGTTATCAAGAAGGTCTGCGGGAACGATATGGTAACTTGAAATTAGATAGTCTCGATACCACTGGCTACGCTTACAATGAGTTGAAGCTATGGCGAATGTTTATTGCTCAAAATGTGCGGGAAGTCCATCAGGTTTTACCTCAAGTTCACGAACTACCCAAAGAACATTTAAAACGATTGCGAGAAAGCAACCAAGTAGAGGATATTTCCCTAGATGAACTAGCTTATTATAAACAAGTCTATATTGAACAACCAACATTTTCCATATTAGATGTTATTAATAACAAACAAAATTATCAATATATAGTGATTTTAGGCGACCCAGGTTCAGGAAAATCCACATTATTACAATTTCTCGCCTTAAATTGGGCAGAAACACCTTTAGGAAATGCCGTTTATCAGCCACTGCCTTTATTAATTGAGCTACGTACTTATATGCGGAGACGGGAAAATAATGAATGCAGTAATTTTATGGATTTCTTTCATAAAAGTAGCGGGATAGTACATCACTTAAATCAACATAAACTACATGAACAACTAAAGACTGGTAATGCTTTAGTGATGTTTGATGGCTTAGATGAAGTCTTTGAACCGGGAAAACGAGAAGATATTATTACTGATATTCATCGATTCACTAATCAGTATCCTGATGTGCGCGTGATTGTCACTTCTCGCCTGATTGGGTACAAGCCCCAAAGGTTGCGAGATGCAGAGTTTCGCCACTTTATGTTACAAGATTTAGAACCAGAACAAATTCAAGATTTTATCCATCGTTGGCATGAATTAACTTTCTGTGATGAGGGGGATAGAAGGCGGAAAAAAGAGCGCCTGCATAGGGCAATTGATACATCCCATGCGATCGCCGAACTGGCAGGTAATCCCTTATTATTAACGATGATGGCCATTCTCAACCGTAATCAAGAACTGCCCAGAGATAGAGCCACCCTGTACGAACAAGCATCACGGGTACTACTGCATCAATGGGATGTGGAACGCGCCTTAGTGGAAGATTACCGCCTAGACCCAAAAACTATTGACTATAAAGATAAGCAGGCGATGTTACGTCAAGTCGCCTACCGTATGCAAACCAGCGAGAAAGGTTTGGCTGGAAATTTGATTAGTACGGGCGATTTAGAAAAGATTTTAATCCGCTATTTAAAAAATATTGAATTTGAACAACCCATCATAGTTGCCAGAGTCATGATTAATCAATTACGGACTCGCAACTTTATGTTGTCTTATTTGGGTGCAGATTATTATGCTTTTGTCCACCGGACTTTTTTAGAATACTTCTGTGCTTGGGAATTTGTCTGGCAATTTAAAGAAACACAAACGCTTTCCATTAAAGACCTGAATCATGAGGTATTTGGCAAACACTGGCAAGACGAAACATGGCATGAGGTATTACGCCTAATTACAGGCATGATTGAGCCAAGGTTTGTCTGTGAGATTCTCGATTATTTAATGGCTCAAAATGGTGAAAAGGAAAAGTTTATCAATCTTTTTCTTGCTGCTAAATGTCTAGCAGAGGTGCGAAATCGTTTATTAGTAGCATCCACAGCCACCAAATTGCTACACCAAATCAAAACATTAACTAAATATGACCTGGGCTACTATTATCAACCTTATTTGGATGAGGAAGAAACCCAGCTAGTCCAAGAAATTCGTACCAAAGCAGTGACATCTGTCGCCACAGCTTGGAAAGATGACCCAGAAACGCTGACTTGGTTAAAACAACTAGCCACGGCTGATGAACGGGAATATGTGCGGAGTGTGGCCTTGCAAGAACTCGCACGGAGTTTCAAAGATGACCCTGATACCCTACCTTGGTTGAAAAAATGTGCGACTACCGATAGTGATGGAACTGTACGCCAAGCTGCCGTGCAAGAATTAGCAAAGGTTTTCAAAGATGACCCTGATACTTTGCCCATTGTCAAACAACGCGGAACTATTGATGAAAATGAATATGTCCGGCAAATAGCAGTGCAAGAATTAGCTAGGGTTTTTAAAGATAACCCAAATACTTTACCTTGGCTGAAACAACGCACCATAGAGGATAATTCGGGAGCTGTCAGACAAGTAGCAGTGCAAGAATTAGCTAGGGGTTTTAAAGATAGTCCCGATATTTTACCTTGGCTGAAACAATGCACCACGGCTCATGATTGGACTGTGCGTCAAGCTGCATTGCAAGAATTAGCCAAAGTTTTTAAAGATGATGCCGATACTTTATCTATTCTCAAACAGAGTGCGGCTCATGATGAAAATGAGTATGTGCGCCAAGCCGCAGTGCAGGAATTAGCCAGGGGTTTCAAAGATGACCCCGATACTATGTCTATTCTTAAACAGAGTGCGATCGCTGACAAGTCTTTTGATGTCCGCCAGGTTGCAGTGCAGGAATTAGCCAGGGGTTTTAAAGATGACTCGCAAACTCTCTCCTGGTTAAAACAATGTGCCACTATTGATGGTGATAAGTATGTCCGCCGGGCGGCTGTGCAAGAATTGGCTAGAGGCTTTAAAGATGACCCCGATACTCTACATATCCTCAAACTGCGAGCTATTGTTGATACACACGCAGATGTGCGCCGGGCATCTGTGCAAGAATTAGCCAGGGGTTTTAAAGATGACCCTGATACCCTCCCTATCCTCAAACAACGCGCCACAACTGATGATAATGAATCTGTCCGCCGGGCGGCGGTGCAAGAATTAGCCAGAGGTTTTAAAGATGACTCAGATACCCTACCAATACTAAAAAAACGTGCCACCTCAGATAAATATGCCAACGTCCGCCAAGCCGCATTACAAGAGTTAGCTAGGGGTTTTCAGGATGACCCTGATACTTTACCAATTTTGAAAAAACGGGCGATGACAGACCAACATTTAGATGTGCGACATACAGCATTGCAAGAATTAACTCGCAGTTTTAAAGACGACCCTAGTATATTTGAGGTGTTTTATAACTGTGCCGTCAATGACCCCTTTACCCGTGAGTACAACTTTCAACTTAATCCCCGACAATTAGCCCTAGAAACGATTATTGAACAATATCCCCACCATCCCCAGACTCTACAATTATTGCGCGATCGCGCCACAAATGACCCAGACGAGCAAGTGAGAGAATTTGCAAGTAAGAAATTGCAACAGGGTTTGTGATTGGGGATTGGGGATGGGAAAAGAAAATTATTACCAATTACCAATTATTTATTAACATCAACCAAGCGTGACGTGACAAATCTATCCATCCACTTTTCAAAATAGATTTGATTAGCTTCCTGTTCCGATGATTCTTTCGTATCCAAAGGAAAAGGCATCAGTCCCAAAATGGTGGCTGTGGTAACGCAAAACATTGACTTTTGAAAAGTAATACAAATCTGCACTAGCAAATCATCCTCACCCCTGAGACTTTGGCGATAAATTTTATGTAAATACTCTGGCAAATAATGACGCATATCCTGCATCAGCAAGGTAGGCGGAATACCTGCGCCACCAATAGGTAACGGGTCAGCGTATAATGCACCATATTGAAATCGAGATTGGTCGGGAGGAATTTGATAAGCTTGAGCATTATAGGAAACTGTTCCTAAAAAGGGAGTTCCTCTAAAAAATACGGCTTCTACATAAGGTATTGCTGTATCTGCCAAGAAAGTCAAACCTAAACTTTCAGGAATAATTTCATAGACTTTATTTTGTATTTTCACCGCGTAGGTGATTGGCTTCATAGCATCTGCAACCAACCCAGCTTTTATATGCTCTACAACTTCGGGAATGGTCTGGATTTTACCTTTGTCATAAAGGTCTGATAATTCTAGGAAAATATCAGCCATGACTCGCCAAAACTGACCCAAACCACTATAGTAAGCAGATACTCTTAAGTTTTCCGTTAAAAAATCTGGAAACAGTTGATTGATTCCTTTAACCAAAGGATTTTTCGCAAATTTTGCTTGAATAACGGCTTCTGCTCGGCGTTGAAATTCCGCAGTATCTAAATATGCGTCTAAGCCACCGCCACCGTGCCACATCATGGCTTTCATACAATACTCGGCATATTCAAAATTGATTCTGTTATGCCACCAATGACGGAGTAATTTTCCCCAAGAAAACTCTCCATTAAAATATTTAAAAAATGGGAAAAATACTAAAAATTGATTTTCGGCAATATAAATTAAATTTTTAGAATAAGCATCTAAAACGACACCGTAGCTTTTGAGAATGCCCACCACTTCTAACACATTTTGGGGACTATCTACGAGTAACGCTTCTCCTTGTTGTAGGCGTTCGATATATTCAGCTAAAGGTTTATTAGCTGGTTTATTTTTAATATTTACCATGATAATTTCTCCGTCATAAATAAAAATATCTTTCTGTTTTTAGGCTTATATTATTCTTGGATGTTAGTAATAGGTAAAAGGTAAGTAAACTTCAATTACCAATTACCAATTACCCATTACTAACTTTTCCCCTTTGCTTTCTCTAAAGAAACTGTTGCCACCGTACTTTCAACACTAAACATAGCTGTAATGGTGGGTTCAGTCCAACGAGCTAACCAAGAAGGTTGAATGCCAAAAATCACAATTAGCACCGCTAAGATAAAAGCAGGAGCGCGATCGCTCCAATAAATCCGTGGTAAATTCATAACCTGGGCCGATAAGCGCCCAAAAAATGCTTTATTAACGAGAATTAAGAAATAAACCGCCGTTAATCCAGTACCAATCATCGACAACAGGGTTTGCACCGGAAAAACCGCAAAAGAACCCCTAAATATAATAAATTCGGAGATAAATCCCACCATCCCCGGAGTTCCGGCGCTAGCCATCACGCCGACAATCATCAAAGTACCAATTACGGGCATACCTCGTTCTGGATTCAACAAACCTCTGATTACATCTAAATCGCGGCTACCTGCTTTTTTATACACAACCCCCACCAACAAAAACAGCAGTGCCGAAATTAAACCGTGGCTAATCATTTGCATGACAGCGCCCAAGGTGCTTAAAGGTGTCGCCGCCGCCGCCGCTAACAGCACATAGCCCATATGTCCTATTGAACTGTAGGCTACCATTTTTTTCATGTCTGTTTGCGCGATCGCACATGAAGAACCATACAACACACTCACCACTGCCCAAACTGCCAACCAAGGTGCTAAATACCCCCAGGCTGCTGGTAACAAATTCATCCCAAACCGCAACAAGCCATAAGTTCCCAACTTCAACAGCACACCAGCCAGCAACACGGAAATCGGTGTAGAGGCTTCAACGTGAGCATCTGGCAACCAAGTGTGAAAAGGAACCAAGGGCATTTTGATGCCAAAACCAACTAAAATTCCCCCCAGAAGTAGCAGTTGAGTTGCTAAGGGGAGAGACTGAGCATTTAAGGTTGATAGTGCAAAACTACCAGACCCACTCAACCAAACCATGCCCAAGAAACTGGCTAAAATCAAAATTCCCGAAAAAGCGGTGTAGATCAAAAATTTCGTAGCTGCATAGCCCCGTTTGGCACCACCCCAAATCGCAATTAAGAGATACAGGGGAATAAGTTCCAGCTCGTAAAACAAGAAGAATAGTAGTAAATCTTGCGCCAGAAAGGCTCCCGCCACCCCAGTACTCAACACCAATATCAAGGAGTAATAAAACTTAGGACGCTGCAAGGATTCATCGCTGCTGTAGATGGCGATGGCAGTTAATAATCCATTCAACACCAGCAACGGCAAAGATAGACCATCCACACCAAGATTATAACTCAATCCTAAGGAATCTATCCAAGGTAAGAACTCACTAAACTGCTGGTTAACTTCTCCTGGTTGAAACTGGCTAGCTAGTATCACCGACCACAGAAAAGTCACACTGGCAAAAATCAATGCCACGTTACGGGAACTTCTCCCATTAATACCAGAGGGGAGGATACCAATTAGCAGCGCACCCAACAATGGGGCAAAGATTAAGACACTAAGCATAGATAATCATGAGGAGATGAGGGATGGGGGAGTGAGAAGATGCAGGGGTGAAAGAAGACTGATGACGGTTGACGGATGACTGTTGACTAAAAAGGCAATTTATCCAGTAAGCCCAATGACCAGCTAATGAAAAAGCCTAAAGCACCGACTACGGCGAGGATGGTCAACATATATCCTTGAGATTGACCAGAGATGCTATATTTCAAACCTTGTCCGCCGAAAATGGTAGCAAAGCCCACCAAGTTCACTAAACCATCAACTAAATAGCGATCGCTCCAAGCCGAAATCCTCGACAATAAAGCTACTGCACTCACAACTGTCAGGCGATAAATGCGGTCAATGTAAAAGTCATAACCCAATAAATCCTGTATGAATCTCCAAGCCAGGACTGTGGAACGAGACCAAGCTTTGTGTAAATGAATCGTTGACCCAATCACTACACCAGCCACCGTAGATGACACCAAAACTAAAACTACGTACCAGTCAATACTTTCCCAAGCCGGTAACAAGTACCACTGCTGTAACATCAGGGGTAATAATAAACTCAAGATTGTTAGTGTCACCATTGGGAAAGCCATTGTCCAGCCAACCTCTGGCGCACGGCGGGTTTTCTGCTGCGGTTTACCCCAAAATGCCAGTCTAAATACCCGCGTCAAGTTCAAAGCCGTCAAACCATTGACTAGAATCAAAACTCCAATTACCCAAGGGCTAACTCTTACCAAACCGTCAGCCCAAGACAACATCGCCCAAAAGCTACCTAGTGGTAACAGTGTCACCATCCCGGCGGAACCAACTACAAAAGCGGTAGTGGTGGCTGGCATCCGCGACCACAAACCACCCATTTCTGTCAAGTCTTGACTATGGGTGGTGAATATGATAGAACCCGAACTCATAAATAGTAATGCTTTGGCGATCGCATGAGTCAACAACAGCATCAAAGCTACACCACCCTGTTCTAAACCCACCGCCAGAAACACCAGCCCCATGTATGCACTGGTGGAATGAGACAACGCCCGCTTAATATCAGTCTGGGCAATAGAAACCAAACTAGCTCCAATTGCTGTCACCCCACCGATTATAATCAGGGCATTCAAAGCCACGGGCGACAGAATTAAAATTGGTTGCAGTTTGTATAATAGATAAGCACCACCAGCAACCACCAGTGAGTTCCGCATCACAGACGCTGGGTTAGGCCCTTCCATCGCCTCATCTAACCACAAATGCAGGGGAAACTGAGCGCATTTACCAGCCGGGCCTGCAATCAACCCTAAACACAACAATGTTGCCGCTACAGGGTCTAAATTCGCAGTTTGTACCCACTCATACAAATCCGAAAAGTTTAAACTACCTGCTAAGGTGGAAAGTGTGACAACAGCCATCAACAGCAACAAGTCACCCACGCGCTTTGTCCAAAAAGCATCTCGTGCAGCAGTTACCACTAACGGTTGAGCGTACCAAAACCCTACAAGTAGGTAAGTGGAAAGCGTCAATATTTCCAATAGTCCATAGCTGAGAAATAAAGAGTCACTAATAGCTAAACCACTCAGTGCTGCCTCAAAAAAGCCAAGCAGACCGAAAAAACGCGCCAATGACCAGTCTTTCTCCATGTAACCCAAGGCATAAATTTGCGCTAACAGACTCAGCCCTGTAATTAATACGGTCGCTCCAATACTGACAGGTGAGAGTTCCAACGCAAAGGATAAGTTTAAATCCGCAGCTTGAAACCAAGTAATCACGAAATTTTCTTGTTCTCTGCTCCAAATATCCTTAAATACCCATAGGCTATGAGCAAAGCCCACAATGGTAGTCAACAAGTTAAAATACGCCGCAGGCCTAGGCCCAGTACGTCGAATTATTCCTATTCCCCAAGGTAATGTCAACAGTGCGCCTAGTAAGCTGTAAAAAGGCACACACCAACTTGTTGCAAATAGAAACTGATTCATTTATATTTCCCTTGAAGACTCAGCCTTAACTTTTCTAAAACTCTTAAAACAATCATTTACTAAAAAAAATAAAACTTGCCAAAAAATATGCTTTTTTTAACTTTCTTTTCACTAAACTTAAACGATTAATTTGTAATTATGCTCCCTTACTAAGGTTTAATTGACTATAGGTTTCTTTGTGAAAAAATGTTCGCTTTTATTAAATCCTTTTTTCTGCTCCCAAGGCACTGTTTCTGTCTTCAGCAAATTAATTTATCTAACTTATTAATAAAACTTATATATTTTTTAGGCAATATTGAACCGCGCTAAAAAATAGAGGAAAGACAGAAACAGTAGAACATACAGCTTCTGAACACTCCTCACCAGATAGAGTTAGCCTTGGTTATCAATGTCTTTTTATGAATGACATAAAAAAATTATAAAGCATAAGCGGTTGCTCCAGTAATCAATGAACTTTCATTGCTAACAACCCTGCCATAAACTTTTATTAAGTTTTTTTAAACTTTTTTATCATAAACTATTATACTAATTTATATTGCCAGAAACGCCAAGCTTTTCTATGCTTATTTTGGAAGTGTTTTGATAGCTCAAGATGAGCTTCCCCGTCCAAAATTTCAAATCACAGTACTGATTGGATTAATTTTTTAGGAGTTCTGCGATGCCAATTGCAGTTGGAATGATTGAGACTAAAGGCTTTCCCGCAGTAGTAGAAGCTGCTGACGCGATGGTGAAAGCTGCCCGCGTAACTTTGGTAGGATATGAAAAAATTGGTAGTGCTAGAGTCACCGTGATTGTGCGGGGGGATGTCTCTGAGGTACAAGCCTCCGTAGCTGCTGGCATTGAAGCCGCAAGAAGAGTAAATGGTGGTGAAGTAGTATCTACCCACATCATTGCTCGCCCCCACGAAAACCTGGAATATGTCTTGCCAATTCGTTATACAGAAGCCGTAGAACAGTTCCGCACCTAACACCGCAATAAGAGAAGATAAAAAGCTGAGTTAGTAGGCAAGCTTTTTATCAATCTTGAATGGTAGTTTTCTTTACACTGCGCTGTATCATAAGCCGAGTAAAAAAACACATTGATGGGGTTGCCGTCTTGAGCATGACTGGAATCCAAGGCTAGAAACTTTATTTGGGAATCAAAAAGAAATGTCTATTGCAGTGGGAATGGTAGAAACGCTAGGCTTTCCAGCAGTGGTAGAAGCAGCAGACGCGATGGTGAAAGCTGCTCGCGTCACCCTAGTAGGCTACGAGAAAATTGGTAGTGGTCGGGTAACAGTAATCGTTAGAGGCGACGTATCTGAAGTACAAGCATCTGTAGCCGCAGGTGTTGAATCAGTTAAGCGCGTCAACGGTGGACAAGTATTGTCTACACACATCATTGCTCGTCCTCACGAAAACTTAGAATACGTCCTGCCAATTCGTTATACCGAAGATGTAGAGCAGTTTCGGGAAAATGTAAACGCAATTCGTCCTTTCGGCAGAAGACCATAACTAGTAATGCAAATTGCTAAAGTTCGTGGCACAGTAGTTAGCACCCAAAAAGATCCAAGTCTTAGGGGTGTAAAACTACTGTTGTTGCAATTAGTAGATGAAGAAGGAAACCTCCTGCAAAAATACGAGGTAGCCGCAGATAATAGCGTAGGTGCAGGATTTGACGAATGGGTATTGATTAGCCGTGGTAGTGCGGCGCGTCAATTACTTGGTAATGAGCAACGTCCTGTGGATGCGGCAGTAGTGGCGATAATTGATACTATTCACGTTGAAGATCGTCTGATTTACAGCAAAAAAGACCAATATAGATAGTCATAAGTCATTAGTCGTTAGTCATGGGTCAGTGGCAAAACAACTGAAGATTAGACAACCGACAACTGACAACTGACAAGCAACAAAATTCAGGAGGAATCTCGCAATGGCAGTCCGCAGCACGGCGGCACCCCCAACCCCGTGGTCGAGGAGTTTAGCTGAAGCCCAAATCCATGAAAGCGCCTTTGTACATCCGTTTTCTAATATTATTGGGGATGTTCATATTGGTGCAAATGTCATCATTGCTCCAGGGACTTCAATTAGAGCCGATGAAGGTACACCCTTTCATATTGGTGAAAATACCAATATTCAAGATGGTGTAGTAATTCATGGTTTAGAGCAAGGTAGAGTCGTTGGTGATGACAACCAAGAATACTCCGTTTGGGTGGGTAGCAGCGCTTCCTTGACACATATGGCGCTGATTCATGGCCCTGCTTACGTTGGGGATAACTCGTTTATTGGTTTTCGCTCTACGGTATTTAATGCCAAGGTAGGAGCAGGTTGTATCGTCATGATGCACGCTTTAATTAAGGACGTAGAAGTTCCCCCTGGTAAGTATGTTCCCTCAGGAGCGATCATCACTAATCAAAAGCAGGCCGATCGCTTGCCAGATGTGCAACCCCAAGACAGGGATTTTGCTCATCACGTAATTGGGATTAATCAAGCATTGCGGGCTGGATATCTTTGTGCTGCGGATAGCAAGTGTATTGCCCCCCTTCGCAATGATCAAGTTAAATCTTATACAAGTAATACAGTTATTGGGTTAGAAAGGAGTAGTGAAGTGGCAAGCAACAGCTTGGGTGCAGAAACCGTAGAGCAGGTACGCTATCTATTAGAGCAAGGCTATAAAATTGGTTCAGAACACGTAGATCAAAGAAGATTTCGTACAGGTTCTTGGACTAGTTGCCAGCCAATTGAAGCTAGATCCGTAGGTGATGCTCTAGCAGCTTTAGAAGCTTGTTTAGCTGACCATAGTGGCGAGTATGTGCGTTTGTTTGGCATTGACCCCAAAGGTAAACGACGAGTTTTAGAAACAATTATCCAACGTCCCGATGGTGTGGTTGCAGGTTCTACCAGCTTCAAAGCGCCTGCTAGTAACACCAATGGCAATGGTAGCTACCACAGCAACGGCAATGGCAACGGTTATAGTAACGGTGCAGCCAGTGGCAAAGTCAGCGCTGAAACCGTAGACCAAATTCGCCAGTTATTGGCTGGTGGTTACAAAATTGGCACAGAACACGTAGATGAGCGCCGCTTCCGTACAGGTTCTTGGAATAGCTGTAAGCCAATTGAAGCAACCTCCCCAGGTGAAGTAGTGGCGGCCTTAGAAGAATGTATTGACAGTCATCAAGGTGAGTACATCCGCCTAATCGGCATTGACCCGAAAGCCAAACGGCGTGTACTGGAAAGTATTATCCAACGTCCCAACGGTCAAGTAGCTCCATCAAGTAGCCCCAGAACCGTCGTGAGCGCCTCATCTGCCTCATCCGGAACAGCTACCGCAACAGCTACCCGCTTAAGTACAGAAGTAGTAGATCAGGTGCGGCAAATACTGGCAGGTGGGTATAAACTTAGTATTGAACACGTAGATCAAAGAAGATTCCGTACTGGTTCTTGGACTAGCACTGGAGCAATTTCCGCTACTTCCGAAAGAGAAGCGATCGCAGTCATAGAAGCCTCCTTATCCGAATTTGCTGGAGAGTATGTGCGCTTGATTGGTATCGACCCCAAAGCCAAGCGGCGAGTGTTGGAAACAATCATTCAGCGTCCATAGTAGAAGGGACAAAGGAACAAGGGATAAGAGACTAGGGAAAAAGGGAGTATGGGAAGCATGGAAAAATTTCTACCCCTTTCCTAGTTCCTAGCCACTAGTCCCCAGTCCCCAGTCCCCAAGTGATATTCGGCTTCCGAGGTTAAAATTTCCATGTCTGTGCCGCCACTACGCCTCCACAACAACTTTGATTCCTACATTAGTGGCGAGGTGATAATTCATCCGAGTGCAGTAATTGCACCAGGGGTGATACTCCAAGCGGCTGCAAACAGCAAAATCATCATCGGGGCAGGAGTTTGTATTGGCATGGGGTCTATTCTCCAAGTGGATGAGGGAACCATAGAAGTAGAAGCAGGAGCAAGCTTAGGAGCAGGTTTTTTGATGGTTGGTCAAGGCAAAATTGGCCTTAATGCCTGCATCGGTGCAGCCACAACATTATTTAACTCTTCTATTCCTTCAGCCTTAGTAGTGCCACCGGGTTCGATTTTAGGTGATACCACTCGGCAACTTGCCGCCACCACATCACCAGCAACATCTACGGATCAGGTTGGCGAGGCTACCCAAAAGCCTAAAGAAAATGAAAGTAAGGTAATTACCTCAACTACTCTTTCAGCGTCGGCTTTTGTGGAATTCAAACAGCATTCGGTTTCTGTAACGGAACCCCCACCATCACCAGAGAATCAGTCTGCTACCGTAGAAGAAAATACTACTAATGGGACTGACCCCAATGTGACAGAACTTAGCCCAGAAGATTCAGCATCGGATCAATCTGCCACTGAATCCCCTAATAGCTTCGGGACTCAAATTTATGGGCAAGGGAGCATCCAAAGACTTTTGGTAACATTGTTTCCTCATAGACAAGCCCTAAATAACCCTGTCTCTGACGATAGTTCTGAGTAAGTGTTAAGTTGTGAGTATCTCGGAGAATTTACGATGTATAATCAGCGATCTACTAACACAAACCGGACATATCGTCGTCAAGACGACCTCAGGGACACAGCCTTGGGGTTAGTCTCTACTCTTAGTTTTCCGGCTATCGTCGGGACAGCTGACATGATGTTGAAATCAGCTGGGGTTCACCTAGTTGGTTATGAAAAAATTGGTAGTGGTCACTGTACGGCGATCGTCAGGGGTGGGATTGCTGATGTTCGTTTGGCTGTAGAATCCGGTGTGCAAACTGCTGAACAGTTTGGACAACTGGTTTCTAGCCTAGTGATTCCCCGACCTTTCCCTAATCTTGATGTCGTGTTGCCCATTACTAACCGCCTGAGCCAGTTAATGGAGGAAGGTACATACAGCCGCTTGAGTAACCAAGCCATTGGTTTAGTGGAAACACGGGGCTTTCCAGCAATGGTAGGTGCTTGTGATGCCATGCTCAAATCGGCTGATGTCCAATTGGCATCCTATGAAAAAATTGGTGCGGGTTTGTGTACAGCCATTATTCGTGGGTCTGTTGCTAACGTCGCAGTCGCCGTAGAAGCAGGGATGTTTGAGGCAGAACGAATTGGGGAACTGAACGCAGTGATGGTAATTCCTCGACCATTAGATGAATTGGAGCAAACCTTACCAATCGCCAGTTGTTGGATAGAGCATCAGCAACCGTTGAGATTGCCAGTGAACATTAGAGAGCAAGTTGCCGAAAGGGAAGTGTTACAGTTACCAGACTTAGCCGCTTTGCCTATGAAAATCACAGAAGAAGTATGGAACGATGAATGATGAATGATGAATTACTAACTAAAATAAAAGTGAATTTGGAAGTATCCTGATTCAACATTACTATATCTAGTATTCAACATTCATCTTGCAGCTGGAAGGCATCTTACGCTTTGCTTGTTTTTTTGATAATAACTTCTCTAGACCATAAGTGAAAGAAGTTTGTTCTAATAGCGAGAATAGATTTTTATCTATATAAAATAGTTTTCACAGCTACAAACAGTCAGAAATTCTTATAGTTTTGGAGGTTTACTCATACTTGTAACGAGAATGAATTTCTTTATCTATAAGCAATTTGATTTCCTTCTAATAGCAAAGATAGATTTTTATCTATAATAAACTCATGACTTTCGTATGGGTGAATTAATATCATGTGCAAGTATTCAGTGATACTAGTCTTATATCTATAAAATCGCTATTAGAGGAGAATCACCTTGAACCAAGCAACGCTACACCAGTTGAAGGTGTTCGAGGCGGCGGCACGGCACGGTAGCTTTACCCGTGCTGCTGAGGAGCTATTTCTCACCCAACCTACCGTCTCTATGCAAATCAAACAGCTGACAAAATCTGTAGGTTTACCACTATTTGAGCAGGTGGGAAAGCGCCTATATTTGACCGAGGCAGGACGAGAATTATTTGCAACCTGTCGGCAAATATTTGAGACTATAGCCCAGTTTGAAATGAAAGTAGCTGATTTAAAAGGGCTAAAACAAGGGCAATTAAGATTAGCAGTAATTACTACTGCTAAATATTTTATTCCCCGCTTATTGGGGCCTTTTTGCCAACTTTATCCAGGCATCGACATTTCATTACAAGTCACAAACCACGAACGCATCCTAGAGCGGATGATGAGTAACATGGATGACTTGTATATTATGAGTCAAGTCCCAGAGCATTTGGATGTAACTAGTCAACCATTTTTAGATAATCCTTTAGTAGTATTTGCCCCCGCAAATCATCCATTAGCACAGGAAAAAAATATTCCCATACAACGGTTGTCCAATGAACCTTTTATTATGCGGGAACCGGGTTCAGGAACACGACGTGCTGTACAACATCTGCTGGAAGAACAAGGTGTTTCCGTAAAAGTGAAGTTGGAATTAGGTAGTAATGAGGCAATCAAACAAGCGATCGCCGGTGGATTGGGAATTTCTGTTTTATCTCGACATACCCTATTGTCTGATGCAGCCGAATTTAGCATTCTGGACGTGCAGCACTTCCCCATTAAGCGGACTTGGTACATGGTTTACCCGTCTGGCAAACAGTTATCTATTGTGGCTCGTACCTACTACGAGTATTTGCTAGATGCAGCCAAAAAGTTTGTAGAGCAAACAGAGCAACTAAATTTCCCTGTTCCTGTGCCTGAGTATAGTGTAGTTGAGTGATGCTAGAAAGCTGGGGGAGAATCAGCAATATATTTTTACTCCTAACTCAGCACCGATTACACACTCCGCAGCTATGCCCACAGGGCTTTACCGCTCTCATGACTCTCAATACCCACAATTCATTTCAAATTACTTGACGGGTAGACCTGGAAAATTTCACAATTAACCAGCAGCGTCATTTAACATAGGGAAAAACTGGCAGTGGTTAACCCGGAAGAAACACCATCTTGGCGAACAACAGTACACAGTCAGATTGTAGCGGTGACAGTTTACAGTGACAAAGCCTTAGTTACACGAAAGGGTAAGGTTTCCTTATTAGGAACAGAACGGGAATTAGTAATTAATTCACTGCCAGTAACTCTAGAAACTGATTCTGTTCGGGTTAGTGGTGCAGGGACGGTAGGGGTGCGCTTGTTGGGAGTAAACTGCGATCGCATCTATACCACTGAGCCTGTAGCCGAACGAGCCGCCCATTTAAATCGGCAAATTCAGCAATTAGAAACGGAAAAACGTCATCTGCAAGCCCAGGTAGATGCTTTATCTTTACAAGCTAAGTTTATTGAAGGTTTACGGGAAAAGACAGAAGAACCTTTTGCCCAAAGTCTATCGCGGAAAAATCTCAGCCTCAGCGAAACCCTAGATTTTCTCAACTTTTTAGGCAGCCAGTACAGCGAATATGCGATCGCCTCTGGGGAATGTAAAAGCCAACAACAAGAATTAGACAAGCAAATACAAGCACTCCGCGCCTCTTTGCAGATGATCCAAACACCCCATCCCCAAGAAAGTGTGAGTTTGATTGCACTCATTGAAGCTATGGGAGAAGGTGAATTTGATTTGGAAGTGTCTTACATAGTGAATCATACCAGTTGGACTCCTTTATATGACTTAAGGTTAAATAGTACAAATAAGACCGTAAATTTGAGTTACCTTGCTGAAGTCAACCAAAATACAGGGGAAGATTGGTTAGATGTGGCGCTTACCCTATCTACCGCCAAACCAGGATTAGGTACACTACCCCCCAAACTCAAACCTTGGTATATTGACGCACCAACTCCTCAAGTATGGCGATCGCGACGACAATTAGCCGCCAGCCCTTCTTTGCCTACCATATCAACTACGATTGTTCCATCTGGGGCAGGAATTCCCGCAGAAGACGAAGCAGAAACAGCCGAGGATAGTTTGATTTCAGCAGAAAATATCACGGCGGAGGTCTCTAAAGAAGGAAGTATCGTCACATTTAAACTTCATGGTGGCGGTAATATTCCTAGTGATGGCACACCTCATAAAATCACAATTTTTCATGATGATTACCCCTGTAGTTTTAATTATGTAGCAATGCCACGATTGGTTAGCTTTGCGTATCTGGAAGCTAACGTGAAAAACAGTTCTGATGGCGTGACTTTATTGCCTGGTAAAGCCAATATTTTCCGTGATGAAATGTATGTTGGAATCACTCAATTAGAAAATGTTGCCCCAAGACAAGAATTTAAACTTAATTTAGGCATTGACGAAGGTTTAAAAATTGAACGGGACTTATTTGAACGCCAAGTAGATAAAAAACTCATTGGTAATCAACGCCGCACTACTTATGGTTATCGTTTAATAATTACTAACTTGCTCAATCAGGAAACTCAGTTGCAACTAACTGAACAATTACCCGTAAGCCGCAATGAGCAAATTAAAGTCCGTCTCAACCGCAGCAACCCTCCCAGCCAAATAGGTGAAATGGGGATTTTAGAATGGAAACTAACTATCCCACCCCAAGTAAAACAAGAAGTATCTTATCAGTTTACTGTTGAGCATCCACCAGAGTTAACAGTTGTTGGATTAAATATTTAATATTATTCGTATGCTAAATTAAAGGACTATTCATAATAAATACCCCATTAGTTATGATTTTTACGATGATAGCCAACTAGGCAGTAATCATAAAAACATAAATAAATATGGTTTTTTCTGTCCAAAATAAACTGAATTTAGCCCCTTTATGTCAATTATTGTTGTTAATTAAATAGGCTTTTTTCGAGAGTAAAAAATCTCCTTAATTTCATCTCAAATCAATACATAGAAATCTTTTGGGAAAACTTAACTATAAAATTTGTTTTTAAAAATAAAATTTGTTTTTTATTAGAAAATAGACAATATTAACTAACTCAATCTAAACAGAATATATGGCGAGATAGTATAGATAACCTATCTCGGCAGACACAGGTAATATTGTGTTAGAATTGTATCAAAATATGGCAACTATTCAAAAGAAATTTTGCATAACTTGGCGCTATATCAAGCGCGAAGGCTAAAATCTAAATTTTTTGGAGTTATTTAAGTTATGACAACCTCACAGGAGAGGATTATCCCAACGGATCTGCGGAACGAAATGTCCCGGTCTTATCTGGAATACGCCATGAGTGTGATAGTGGGTAGGGCGCTACCAGATGCCAGGGATGGTCTAAAACCTGTGCATCGTCGCATCCTCTACGCCATGCACGAATTGGGTTTAACCCATGATCGCCCATTTAAAAAATGCGCCCGTGTGGTCGGGGAAGTGTTGGGTAAATATCACCCCCACGGCGACACAGCAGTATATGATGCCTTGGTGCGGATGGCGCAGGACTTTTCCATGCGATCGCCCCTAGTCAACGGACATGGTAACTTCGGTTCTGTAGATAACGATCCCCCGGCGGCAATGCGTTATACAGAATGTCGCTTACAAGCCTTGACCAGTTCCGCCCTCCTGCAAGACATCGAATCAGAAACAGTAGATTTTGCTGATAACTTCGATGGTTCCCAACAAGAACCCACAGTTTTGCCATCTCGCATTCCCCAGTTACTACTAAATGGTTCTTCGGGGATTGCTGTGGGGATGGCGACCAATATTCCGCCCCACAACTTAGGAGAATTAATTGATGGGGTGGTAGCAGTGATTCACAACCCAGAAATCACTGACCTGCAATTAATGCAGTACATCCACGGGCCAGACTTCCCCACAGGAGCGCAAATTCTGGGGATGGGAGCGATTAAAGAAGCCTACACCACAGGACGCGGTTCCATCACCATGCGTGGTGTTGCCAATATCGAAACCATTGAACACCGGGGAAGACCAGACAGAGAAGCAATCATCATTACTGAGTTGCCATATCAAACCAACAAAGCCGCACTCATTGAAAAAATAGCGGAGTTGGTGAACGAAAAGCGGATTGAAGGCATTGCAGATATCCGAGATGAAAGCGATCGCGATGGGATGCGAATTGTTATCGAACTCAAGCGCGATGCCTATCCCCGCGTAGTCCTCAATAACCTCTATAAGCAAACGCCTCTACAAGCCAACTTTGGGGCTAATATGCTGGCCTTGGTGAATGGCGAACCCCAAATTCTCACCCTCAAACAATTCTTAAACGTCTTCCTCGATTTCCGTATCGAATCCATTACCAGACGCACCCGCTACGAACTGCGGAAAGCGGAAGAACGGGATCATCTTTTACAAGGGTTATTAATTGCCCTATCCCATCTAGATGCAATTATTAACTTGATTCGCAGCGCTTCTGATACACCCACAGCTAAAGGGGAGTTAATCACCACCTATATGCTTTCGGAAGTGCAAGCCGACGCAATCTTACAGATGCAATTGCGCCGTTTGACAGCCTTAGAAGCCGACAAAATCCGCCTAGAACACGAAGATTTACAAACTCAAATTGCCGACTTACAAGATATTTTGGCACGGCGGGAACGGATACTGGAAATCATCGAAACCGAAATCACCCAAATCAAAACCAGCTTTGCCACACCCAGACGTACCGTAATTACCCACGCCGAAGGTGAAATAGATGAGCGTGACCTCATCGCCAACGAAAAAGCAATTATCCTCCTGACACAACAAGGTTACATCAAACGGATGCCAGTCAACACCTTTGAAGCCCAAAGCCGTGCTACCAGAGGTAAAGCCGCAGCCAAAGTCAAAGACGATGATACCATTGAGCATTTCTTGACTTGTTGTGACCATGACAGCGTGCTATTTTTTAGCGATCGCGGTGTCGTCTACTGTCTCAAAGCCTATCAAATCCCCGTGGGTTCCCGCACCAGTAGGGGTACACCCATCGTCCAATTATTACCCATTCCCAAAGAAGAAAAAATCACCTCCATTGTCCCTGTGGATGAGTTTACCAGTGAAGAATATCTGGTCATGCTCACCAAAGGCGGCAACATCAAGAAAACCGAATTGGCTGCATTTAGTAATATCCGTGCCAATGGGTTGATTGCCATTTCCTTAGAAGAAGGCGACCAACTGCGATGGGTACGCCGCGCCAGAGTCGAGGATAGTATAATTATCGGTTCTCGTTTAGGTATGGCAATTCACTTCAGATGTACCCATGAACAACTCCGTCCTTTAGGTAGGGCAACCCGTGGAGTGAAATCCATGAAACTGAAAAAAGACGATGAACTGGTAGGGATGGATATTCTACCGGCAGCAATTCTCGATACATTAAATACAGAAGAACCCGGCATTGACGATGTCGAAACAGAAGATATCGAAACCGCCGTAGAAACCATAGAAACCTCAGAAACAGTAGAAAACTTAGACATATCTAGTAATGCTAGTGTCGGCCCTTGGGTCTTAGTCATCACAATGGGAGGCTATGGCAAGCGTGTACCAGTCAGTCAATTCCGCCTACAAAATCGTGCTGGACAAGGTTTGATGGCGACTAAATTCAAAAATCGCAAAACCAAAGACAAATTAGCCACCCTTGGTATCGTCAACAGCGATAACGAAATCATGATGGTGACAAATCGCGGGATCATTATACGCCAAGCTGTCAACGCAATTTCCATTCAATCGCGATCGGCAACAGGCGTTAGAGTCCAACGCCTAGATGAAGATGACGCAATTACTGGAGTAGCAATAGTTCCCCCCGACACTGGTGATGAGGAAGAAGCTGAGTAAACAGCAGGGAGAGAAACTAATTTCCTTTCTCCCTCCCCTAATGACCCTAACTAGTGGCATATTCATGGGGCTAACCGTAGCCCCTTTCGCTGTATGGTTTCTAGCTTGGATTGCCCTAGCACCTCTATGGATATTCATAGTTTCTAGTCAAAGAAAAAATCACGCCCCTTCATCTCTTCTCCTCCTGGGACTGACTTGGGGTATCGGCTATCACGGTGTAGCCCTCTTTTGGATTACCGGCATTCATCCTATGGATTGGTTGGGTGTTCCCTGGTGGCCGAGTTTGGCAATCACCATATTTTGCTGGTCATTCATTAGCCTCTATGGTGGTTTATTTGGCGCTATTTGGGCAGTTTGTTTAACTCGTATTGCTGAACAAAAATCCTGGCTGCGTCTCCTTATAGGCACAGCTATGTGGTGTGTTTTAGAAAGCCTTTGGAGTGCCGGGCCTTTGTGGTGGAGTTCCCTAGCTTATACCCAATCACCCCATAACTTGGTAATTCTGCACTTGGGGCAAATCTCCGGGCCGAATCTCGTCACAGCAGCAATTGTCAGCGTTAACGGTCTAATTGCTGAGGCGTGGCTAAGTCGCAAACAGGGATTGTTAGGTAGATATTTAGCAATAGCCACCGGATTATTAATCACCCTACATCTAATTGGTTTCTTTTTATATACTGCTCCTATTGCCCAATCACCAGACGCAGCATTAAAAGTAGGAATTGTTCAGGGGAATATCCCCAATAAAATTAAGCTGCTTCCCCAAGGATTGCGCCGTGCTATTACAGGCTACACAGATGGATACTTAACTTTAGTCAATCAAGGTGTAGAAGCAGTTCTCACTCCAGAAGGCGCATTACCATTTTTCCAACGAAATCTGCTGACAACACCCCTAGTTGCAGCCGTGCGAGAAAAAGGTGTAGTTGCTTGGATCGGTGCTTTTGGCGATCGCGGACGCAGTTATACTAATAGTCTATTTACCGTTAATAGCCAGGGCGAAATCACCAGTCGCTACGATAAATCCAAGTTAGTGCCATTAGGTGAATATATTCCCTTTGAGGGCTTTATTGGTGGTCTAGTACAACGTTTATCACCCTTGGATGAACACCAAGTTCATGGTTCACCCAAGCAAATTTTTGATACTCCATTCGGTCGGGCGATCGTCGGTATTTGTTATGAATCAGCCTTCCCTGAAGTATTTCGTAGTCAAGCGGCGGCGGGTGGACAATTTATCCTCAGTTCTTCCAACGATGCCCATTACAGTGCGGCTATGCCATTCCAGCACCATGCACAAGATATCATGAGGGCGATTGAAACCGATAGATGGTCAGTACGGGCGACCAATACAGGATATTCAGCTTTTGTTGATCCCCACGGTAGAACCTTATGGATATCTGGATACAACACCTACGAAACTCATGCAGAAACTATCTATCGTCGTCAGACACAAACTTTATACGTGCATTGGGGTGATTGGTTCACACCTTTATTAGTGGGGTTAAGCTTTCTAGGCTGGAGTCTCAATATCTTCTGGCGGAATGATGCCAACACGAAGTCTAAACCAATATGATGAAGACAATTTAGAGGGGTTATGCTATGGAAAGCTTCGAGCAACGCAAATTGTTATCTGCTCTGAGTCACGGAGCAATATTTTTTAGTTCTACGATAGTCTCTATTGGCATACCCATTGCAATTTTATTGCTCAATGAAGACCCTGTGGTGAAAGAAAATGCCAAGGAATCTCTGAATTTCCACATTAACCTTTACATATACGGCATTATATTTGGATTACTAATTTTTATCGGCATTGGCATTCTATTACTTATAGGCTTATGGGCAGTCAGTATCATCATGCCCATCATTGCCATTATTAAGGTTGTCAATACGCCAAATGTACCGTATCGCTATCCATTTATGTTTCGCTTAGTGTAATGGGTTCTGAGTTATCTGATAACTCAGAACTAACCTTGTCTATTCACTCATGACAGAAGCACAGGCTTGAGCTGCTTGCCAGAGTTTATGTATAAAAAATTCCGTGCGATCGCTCATGTGAGTCACAAACACGCCATCAGCATCCTCAGAACCATCTGATAACCAAGAACCCCGCAAAGTTACTTCCAGATACTCGGTATCACAAGTCACCAAGTCAATGATTTCACTGTCAGCCCGTATGGCTTCTGCTTTTAGCGCTTCAATTCCCGGTAAATCTACAGGTAACAAAAAGGAAGCGGTGCTGGGTTGGACGCACAAGTTTTGACCTAGCCGTAGTGTAAAAATTACTCGTTGCGCTACCCACTCCTCCAAAGACAATGTGAAACATTCCAAATAAAAACTGTTCTCAGTGTACGTTAATTTCAGCATTCCTTCTGCTCTCCTGTTATTCCAGGTTTGCTTGCACATCTATCCAAAACTGTGTGGCGCTATCACGCCAAGCGTCGCTGACTGCAAAAGCTACTGCCGGGTGGACTGGTGGTTTTGGCTTAGTACGCAACTGCATACCAACTTCCGCCGGAGTTCTGTCTCCCTTACGCGAGTTACATCTTTCACAAGCCGTAACCACGTTATCCCAAGTGTGAGAACCACCTCTAGACCGGGGAATCACATGATCTAAGGTAAGACGTTTCCTGCTACCGCAATATTGACAACTGTGATGATCTCGCCGCAAAATTTCTCGCCGATTTACAGGCGGAACTTTCCATGTCCTCTCAATAGAGGCGATTTTTAAGCGGATATGTTTTGGTACATCAATTATCAAACTGGGTGAATGGACTCGCCATCCATTTTCTGTATGACCAACTAATGGTTCAGCTTTGTTTGTTAGTAACAGCGCGATCGCCCGTTTGATATTGACCCGACACAGTGGCAAGTAATTTTGCGAAAATACCACCACAGATTGCTCTAACACTGGTATTGTGATAGCCACAGCTTCACTCCTTAATAAAAAACCCCCGCTTCTGGTTTGGGTGAAGCGGGGGTGAGAAATAGACCGTCAGATTTTTGGTCTTATTGTGGTACAGCATATCTCTGTCTGTACCTCCCGCTTCTGCTATCTAGTTGTGGTTTGCTATTCAGCCCATCAATGCTGACATTAATAATAAAGTCATAATTTCCCTTTGTGATTTGCGCGCCATCACGGCTACCATCGCCCATAAATGAATACTCCACTCCCACAACGCCCAATTCCCGACTAAACGGGGATTTGGTCGCAGTTAAGGAAGTGGAAATGGGGTAAATGGATTTCACAGAAAATTTCACCTATTGAACATTTCTTTAAACATACTACACTTGTATTACTATCCTGTCCATACTTTAAGGAGAAAAATCATGCACACAATCGCTCGCACCCCAACCACCGATATGGAAGTTACCAGCATCCGTTTAGAGCGAGAACTGAAAGAGAAACTCAAAGAAATAGCTGGAAATCAAGGATATCAAGCACTTATCCGCGATATCCTCTGGAACTATGTGCAGCAAAAATCGGGCGAGTGGAAACCGCGATTTTCACGAGCCGATATTCGCGCCAGTATAGCCGCCACAGCTCAACAAGAAGAACGTTGTGTACTCACAGGTCAGCTTATCCAACCCCAACAGCCCATGTTATTAGGATTAACCAGAAACGGCGATATGGTTCCACTCAGTGTCGAGAGTTTAGCCGGCTAGTTTTACATTTGTCCGAATACAGCCTAGTTGCCCTGATGAGTAACTAGGCTGTATTCGCTATTAGCTTATAAATTAGTATGCTTTACTTACTACTCAGCACTAATCTTGACATACTCACACTATTAATGTAATAAGTAAAAAACCATAGGATATTATAGAGGGAAATCAAAAAACCATAAATTTTTCTCATATCGTACTTGATTTAGTTCTCAACGGTTTTTCTATAACCTGAATATTAGAGCGTTCCCTAGTTTTTCAGAGCCATCAAAAACAAAACGACCCATCTTCATTTGTGATTTGAGTCACAACAGTACTAATGCGGTTAATCACAATGAAGTTATGGCTGCCAATCTAGAGAAATTACGGTTTATGTATAGTTATAAACAAGGTATCCTGAGTCCAAGTTACTATTTGGACTGGCAAAGCGAAACTAAATAGTAGCTTGATCAGGCATTTAGTCATCTTGATCGGCTAGCACAAGACTGTATAAATTAGTTTAATTTACTGATAACTTGATCATCTGCGATAGAAAGGGGCTATAACAGATGAGAGAAATTTTTCATCAAACATTTCCCATCCATCAGGTGCAGCAACACAACTCAAGGTGAATAATATGCCAAACAGTTTGGTGCATAAACAATGGGGTAAAAATCTCAGAGCATATTAGGAATGAAAAAGCGTTTATTATTGCCGCCACAGTACCCCGATGGAGCAGAGCGACTACAACCCTACCCAGTCAAACTGATGCAACATCAGGAAGAAACAGCCCAGGAGTTGGCACACAAGATTAATCACATCGTTGCCAGTCGTCCAGCAACAGCCGCAATGCTGCAAGAGATAGCCCACTTGGTGGGGACTGTCACAAATGTAGATTGTTGTTGCTTGGTGACAGTTACCAATGAGGAATTCACGGAAACAACAACAGCTAACTGGTGTTCTGATGAATTTTTAGGAGTACCCTTGTCTAATGAGATGTTCTCCACAGAACGTTTCTTGATGGAATTACCAGTTTTGCAATGTGCGGTAGAACCACGCAATATTGATGAGATTTCCATCATCCGTAATAGTTTGGTGGTGGGATGTCAACATTTGCCATTACCAATCAAAGCCGTGTTGGCAATTTCTACCCGCTTTGGTGGCAAAACTAATGGTGTGATTAGTCTGATTAAGTTCCAATCTCATGATTGGGATGAGTCAGCCAAAAAAATCTTGAAGACGATAGAAGCATCTTGTGCGATCGCTTTTTCTCAAGTAACACAAGCACAGTTGATTTCCTCTCAGCAACAACACTTACAAAAGAGTAATCAACATCAGAGCTTAATTAAACAACTAACTATATTAAGTCGTAGCAACTTGGAGTTAAATCAAATGCTCCAACTGGCCATAGCATCTACTGCCGAGTGTTTACAAGCGGATCGGGGTTTGCTGATCCTACTGAAATATACAGATCCACTATTTAGAACTCCCATTAAAAAACAAATTCCTCAAGCTAAAGCTGATGTTGTTGGTGAATGGCGCAAAGAAAATGCCAATCAAGCTGATTCTATTTCTGGATCTTTCTCTTTAGCTGATTGCGGTTTATGTCAACGGGTGTTCCAAGATGCGGGTAAACCAGTCATCATTAATGATTACTCAGAATTACAGGATAACTCTGCTGTTGCTCCTTTATTTGCCATTACAGAACTGCCAGCCGTTCTGTTAATGCCTTTAGAGAACCAAGGCAAAATATTAGGATTTTTAGTCTTACAGCAGAGTGTAGCCCGTAACTGGCAACAGTCTGAGCTAAATTTGGTGGAAATGGTTTGCGCTCAAGTTAGCAATGCCGTTATTCAATCAAAAACACTGCGGCAAGTCCAGACTTTAGTCGATGAACGCACGGCGAAGCTGCAAAGTAGCTTGGAACTGCAAGCAAAACTGCATGAGAGAACACGGCAATATGTGGAGCAGTTGCGGGAACTGAACCAGCTCAAAGACGAATTTATGAGCAATATCAGCGATCGCCTGCGCTACCCGTTGACGAATATGATGATGTCAATCAAAAATCTCCGTCTTCCAGGAATCCCCGCAGAGCGTCAGATAAAATACTTAGAAATTCTAGAGAACGAATGCGCTAAGGAAATCAACTTAATTAATGATTTGTTGACTCTCCAGAAATTAGAGTCTGAGCAAGAACCACCACGGGTGGAGAATATCAATTTAAACGCCAAAATTCAAGATTTAAGCGATTCTTTAGCCAATAAGCTGGCAGGTAAGGGATTAAGTATAGATTTAGACATACCGGATGAACCGTTAAAACTCCAAACCGAATTGGAAAGTTTTGACCGCATCCTGCATGAGCTACTAAATAACGCCTATACATACTCGGAGCGTGACACTATCGTTCACCTGCACGCCAGTCATCAAGTTGATCAGCTTGTCGATCAAGTTATGATTAAAGTGACTAACACAGGACGTGGCATCTCCGAACAAGAGGCTACCTATATATTCGATAGGTTTCGTCGTGGTAGAGGAGGTCGCTGGACTCCAGGGACTGGCTTGGGACTCGCTTTAGTCAAGTCCTTAGTACAGCACTTGAACGGGGCGATCGCAGTTGAGAGTAACCCTATTCCCGGTTCTCAACTCAGCGAGATTTGTTTTACCCTAACTTTGCCCCAGTTTTCTGATGAAAGCACACCATATTCTGAAAGTGACTAAACAATACAACCCTACAGAAGACTTGGAATTTAACCCCGATTTAGATGGCGAATTAGTTGCAGGTGCAGACAACCTACCATCTGTAGAAATCCAAGTTGAGAAAATCGCCGACCGACAACGGCAAATTACGGCTAGAGTCCAAATTCCCCAACCAGTGGAACAAGTTTGGCAGGTACTCACAAATTATGAAGCCTTAGCTGACTTTATTCCCAACCTCGCTAAAAGTTCTCTGCTTGAACATCCCAATGGTGGCATTAGACTGGAACAAATCGGCTCTCAGCGCTTACTCAATTTCAAATTTTGCGCCCGTGTGGTTCTAGATTTGGAAGAATACTTCCCCAAGGAAATAAATTTCCAAATGGTTGAGGGAGATTTTAAAGGCTTTTCAGGTAATTGGTGTTTACAGCCTTATGCTCTTGGTAATGTAATTGGTACTGATCTGTGTTACACAATCCAAGTTTGGCCTAAGTTGACTATGCCAATCACTATTATTGAGCGTCGTCTGAGTCAGGATCTTAGGTCTAATCTGTTGGCAATTTACCAAAGAGTTGAGTCTTTAGCTATCCAGAGTCTCTAGTTAAAAATTTAAACCCCTTCAGGAGTAATCTTGAAGGGATTTAACTTAATCTATAAGTCTTTAAACTTAGAAAGTTTAGATTTAATTTTTTAGTACCCCCAGGGGAATTCGAATCCCCGTTACCTCCGTGAAAGGGAGGTGTCCTAGGCCTCTAGACGATGGGGGCATCAATCTCAGACCTTTTATAAATTAACTGATTTTTCAGGCGATGTCAATAGGTCGGGAAAAAATTTTGGGATTGGGAACAGAAGAGGGGAATTCTCACTAAAAAACTATCCAATCGCTTTGGTGTGCAGGGGAAGCGAGGGAAGCAGGGGAAGAATTTATTTTGAATTTTGAATTTTGAATTGATTCATGGCAAATGATGTTCTAGCCAATGTTCTAGGTCAGCTAGGACTTGTTGGTAGTTGAGGTCTGCTTGTAGGTCATGATAGGCTTGCGGGTACTCGATACGTAACTTATCTGAACAACCTACGTGTTTGTAAAAAATTTCTCCGCCTTCGGGGGAGGCGATGCGATCGCTGCTACCGTGAAGAATCAGCAGGGGGATTTGCCAGTCAGGTGCATGAGCATGAATCCAGGCGACGGTGGCAAAGTATTCTGTAGCTAAACGGGCGCTACCAAGGTTATGACGTAGGGTGTCTTGAGCATAAGCAGCTACAACTTTCTCGTCTCGTGAACCTGCACTGAGGTCAAGTCCAGTGGTTAAGGAGAAGCGCGGCCATATTTGCGAAAGCAATTTACCTACAAGTAAGCGGAATTTCGACACGCCGACTTTGCCGATGGCTGGCGCTAAGGCGATCGCACCTTGTAATTTTGCGGCTTCTTGGGGACAGCGTAAAATATAGTCGCAGACAACTACTGCACCTAAACTATGCCCTAGTAAGAAAATTGGGGATTGTGGCTGTTGGGTCTGAATTAGCTCTAGAAAAGCGCCCAAATCACCGCGAAAATCAGCCCAGGCGTTGATGTGACCACGCTGTCCAGGCGAGCGCCCATGACCGCGTAAATCTAAGCCATAAACGGCATATTCTTTGGCTGTTAGATGGTTGACGATATTGCTATATTTATCACTGTGTCCTCCGAGTCCATGCACAATCACCAAGATGGCTTTTGCTGTGCCTTGTGGATACCAATTCTGATAAAAAAGCTCAAGTCCATCGACACTTTTAAATACGCCTTCGTTGTGGTAGACCATGAATCAATTCAAAATTCAAAATTCAAAATTCAAAATTCAAAATTAAGAAATACAATTTAAATAATTATTAGCTGATCAAACGTTTTTTTCACAAATCTGCTCAGTCAGGCTTAAATGAAGTGAAATCCAACGACCAGCCAGAAATTAGTACGCGAACAGAAGTCTTACCATCCTTAACGACTGCAACTATTAAGCGGGTACAAGAAGGGGTGGCGGCGGCAGGCGATCGCTCCGTGCGTGAGATAATTGCTAAAACTCTGGCTGGTTTGGAAGCTAGGCATCAAGGGCTGATGGAACCTAGAGTTGATGCGGGGATACGTCGTTTTGTATTGCGATCGCTCATTCATGGTATCTTTCGGGTACACGTCGAAAACTCGGAAAAAATTCCCCAAACATCGGCTATTATCGCAGCTAATCATCTGCACCATCTCGACCCTCTGCTGCTGTTGGCGGAAATACCCGCCCAACCCCATTACTATATTGTGGGCGATGCTCGTACCCTCTACAACAAATGGTGGAAGCGTTTTATTTTGGGTTTTGCTGGAGGGGTGATTCCCTTAGCCCGGATATGGAAAGAAGAAATCGCTGTCATTCAAGCAGCTAAAGCAGGAAGACAAGACCTCACAGAATTAGCCCAAACCATTGAAGAAACTGTACCCACCGGGGGAGATATACCTACACTGCGACAGATAGACCGCATTGTTTTAGGAATTTTAGCCCAAGGGGACGGGATGATTCTTTTTCCCGAAGGACGGCTGGGAAATGTGGAGGGTCAGTTACATCTCCCCCTAAAACGAGGGACTGTGATTTATGCTTTACGAGCTGGCGTACCCATAGTACCAATAGCTTTAATCGGCACTCACGACCTATATTGGCGCAAAGAATTAACTGTTCGGATTGGTGAACCTTTGTATTTTGACCAAACTAACAGACCAAACCGCCAAGAAGTAGATGTAGCGTTACATAAGTTGCAAGAAGCAATGCAGGATTTATTACCCACAGATTATCAGGAACCAACAGGCTCAAAACTACTGCGACATTTTCTTAACCATATGCTGTGGTGAAAGTGTATATCTTGTGCCTGTGAACCTAATTAAGTTTGTGGGGCTTATTAATCAGTCATTGGTAATAGCTAATAGTAAAAGCTAACGACCCACTACCCATTACCAAAAAATAGTAACTTCACTAGGTAATTAAGTTTCATTTACCCCGCAATAAACCTTGCAAAAAGTAAAAAATATTTGTCAATATTTTTTCTATCCAGAGAATAGCACGGTCTAACCATTCCAGAATATATTCCAATAGGTGCTTTTCATAGCCTAGTACGGTCGCTGTCGTTTCTATCCAATCTGGTTGGGCTTCTGCTTGGTTTGCGTCGGAATAAGGTTGCTGTTGTGAGAGATAAGCTGGGATTTGTTTTGTTGAGGCAACTTTTCTATATGTGTGTTTTTTCTTTTGTAGTAAACTAGAGGCTGATTTTTGTTGTGGTGTAGGCTGTTTTTTCTGACCAGAGAAACCAGCCGATTTATGAGGAGGAAGACTGGATTTGGTTGTTGATGATTGCATAATCTTTGCTGTAAGATTTTCAGCATCATCATACAAATCAGTCCAATCTAGCCAAGGGTCGTTTGTGAAATACTCATGTGGTGACTGATAACTATCAGGTAATTTTTGCTCAAAAAAACTAGACTCTAATACTTTATATTTAGGTACACCAAAGAAGTAATTAACGGCTGCTTCAATTAAAGCTGAAATATTTTGTTTTTGGGTAACTATATTCTCAGGACTAGCTACTATTTCTTTTCTAGAGTTTAGCTGTTCTTTGCCATAAAGAAAGATGTTGACTTGAGTTTGGGCAACTCGCATTATTTCTAGACTGCGTTGCTGTGTCGGGACTATGGCAGTTTGTTCTAATTTAGCGATCGCTGCATCTAGTAGAGCTACCATTTTACCTGTGTTCAGGACTCTTTTGGTAATTCCCTCAGCAATTACAGGCGTTTTGCTCATATTTTCGCCTGTCAACTTTGCTAATAACCGATTAATTTCTGGTAGTAAATGGGCTTGCTGTTGCGCTTCAGTTAATTGCCAAGAATGCCAATATTCAGCTACTTCGCTGAGAATTCTGTCTGTTAATTTGGCTTGTTGTTGCGGTGTCAAAATATCGAGAATCTGGTTCTCAGCACTGACTAGTACCAACTGACGATTGACTACATCTGATGCTACTCCTCTAACCATCGGTAGATGGCGTTGGAGTGGGTTTTCTAGAGGGGAAGGGTTAACGGTTGCTAACGTTGCGTCTGAAATAGTTAGGGATTGAGAATAATTTTGTTTTGTTGGGCGATGGGTAAGAAATTTGGCTTGCAACGACTGCAAAATCTTGGCAAATTTGGATGTGGTGGAAGCCGTAATATCGGTTTCTTCTGGTGATAAATATTGGACAGACTCTAATACACGCTGAATAGGTCTATCGGTCGCTAGGGGAGTTGGGGAAAATAAGTCAGTATCATGAGGCTGTAACCTTTTCAGCAGTTCTGGTTCTTTGGTGTCTAACTTTTTCACCGATGAATCAGATGACTGCAAAAACATCAACACAGGATAAAGTAATGCTGACACACCCCACTTAGTCGCAACTTGTAAATTCCGTAAGGTACTTCCCCAATTTTCCGTCAACCGCCGAGATTGCTGGTTGACAAAGTTAAATAATCTGCTTTGATAACGACCAGAAGAACCAGATGACATGGTAGTAACTAATTAGTGTGAGCCTTGTTAATTTTTGAGACTCCCGCCCAACAATATAAATGTATTCAAAATTTAGAATACAGGATTCAGCATAGACATAATAACCGCCAGAGATGGAAAAGCCAAAAATTCTCAGCTTTACTTTTCTCGTCAAGGATAAAGTAGGAAAATCTAGCCTGCCAACAGTTTTACACAACTTTATTCCCAATTCTGACTTCTGACTACTATCTAAATAATTCTTGTAAGTGCTTTGATTTTAGCGAATATATGACCCCGACAGTATCTCAATCTCAGACAAATTTAATCTCAGACGCAATTGAGCAATTACGCAGTTGTTGTCAAGTTAATGTTCAATCTACTTGGTTATACCAGGACTCGACCAGAGAAATTACTGACGTTGCTACATCTAGTGTATCCAATTGGCAACCTGTAGAGTTAGACACTAAGGGTAACATTGCTTGGAGTGGTGGACAGCAAGTACTGTGGCTAGAACAGAAATTCGTAGTTCCCCAGAGTTTACATGATTATCCTTTAGCGGGGTTGTCTTTGCGGCTGTCCCTACTTTGGTGGGCGGACTCTGCCAAAATATACGTGAACGGGGAATTAGTACTGGAGGGAGATTTATTTGATTGTTCCCCTAGAGTTTTACTTAGTCGGGAAGTATCACCAGGACAAGAATTTGTAGTGGCTTTGCGGCTAGCGAGTCCTGGTCATTGTGATGGTGCTTTAGTGCGATCGCTCCTTGTCTACGAGTCTACAGATTATAATCATCCTGACCCAGGTTTTATTGCCGATGAGTTAGCAATATTACAACTTTATTTAGAAAAGTTCGCCCCAGAAAAGTTAAATATCCTCACAGCAGCAATCCCAGAAATTAATCCCTCCAACCCAGAATCTCTAATTACCCTCCGCCAAAACCTGATAAATCATCTTTCTATCAGCGACCCAAAATTTCAAATCTATTTATTAGGTCACGCCCACTTAGATTTAGCATGGCTATGGCCAGTTAGTGAAACTTGGAATGCAGCCCAAAACACTTTTGCATCAGTCCTCAAACTACAACAAGATTTTCCAGAGTTAATCTTTTGTCATTCCACCCCAGCCCTGTATGCTTGGATTGAAGAACATCGCCCAGATTTATTTACAGCAATTCAACAAGCTGTAGCTGCCAAAAAATGGGAAGTTATCGGCGGTTTTTGGGTAGAACCTGACCTCAATTTAATCGCTGGGGAATCTATAGTCCGTCAGTTACTATACGGTCAACGCTATTTCCAAGAAAAATTCGGCAAACTCACGACCGTAGTTTGGGTTCCCGACACCTTTGGTTTTTGTGCAACCCTACCGCAATTTTTGGCGAATGGGGGTATTGAGTATTTCGTCACCCAAAAACTACGATGGAACGACACTACTAAATTTGATTATGGCGCTTTTTGGTGGCGATCGCCTGACGGTAGTCAAGTATTAAGTGTCATGTCTGCACCCATAGGCGAAGGCATTGACCCCATCAAAATGGCAGCCTATTCTCTAGAGTGGCAAACCCAAACTAGTTTAACTCAATCTTTATGGCTTCCTGGTGTCGGCGACCACGGCGGCGGCCCCACCCGTGATATGTTAGAAACCGCCCAACGCTGGCAAACCTCACCTTTTTTCCCAGACTTAGAATTTATCACCGCCGAAAAGTATCTCCAGCAAATTCAGTCAACAGCCAACACTAAACAGCCAACAGTCCCCACCTGGAACGACGAACTATACTTAGAATTCCATCGTGGCTGCTACACTACCCACGCAGACCAAAAACGCTGGAATCGGCATTCAGAAAATTTACTATACCAAGCAGAACTATTTGCTACCTTGGCAACTTTTATCTGTGGTGTGACATACCCCAAGGACGAAATCGAAACAGCTTGGAAGCAAGTATTATTTAACCAATTCCACGATATTTTACCTGGTTCTTCCATTACCCAAGTATATATAGATGCCTTGCCCGAATGGCAGCAAGTCGAACAAACAGGAAGCAAAATATTAGAGGAATCATTACAGGCGATCGCATCTCACTTTACCCCAACAGAGCCACCAAAAGCCGATAGTTTACCCATTTTCGTTTTCAATTCTCTCAACTGGCAGCGCTCTGAGGTAGTATCAGTCACCCTACCCCCACCACCACCTAACCAACAATGGCAAGTCTACGATACTACTGGCGAACAAATAATTTCCCAGTTAATTGAACCATCAACCATACTATTCCACGCCAAGGATATTCCCTCTGTAGGCTATCGCCTCTTTTGGCTTTCCCCTACATCACCCACATCACCCACATCACCCACATCCCTAGACTATGTTCTCGAAAATGAACACCTGCGCGTTATCGTAGATCCTGATACTGGAGATTTATCAAGCATCTATGACAAAACTCATCAACGAGAAATATTGTCTGGTGCAGGTAATCAACTACAGGCTTTTAAAGACAGTGGTCAATATTGGGATGCTTGGAACATCGACCCCAATTATAGTCAGCATCCCCTACCAGCAACCAACCTCAAATCTATCCAGTGGCTAGAACAAGGCGCTGTACAGAATCGCCTCCGCGTAGTGCGTCAATTAGGTGAGTCGGAATTTTGTCAAGACTATATCTTGCAAGTCGGTTCACCCCAATTAAAAATCGCTTCCAGAGTCAATTGGCAAGAAAAGCACGTTTTAGTAAAAGCCGCTTTTCCTCTCAACCTTACAGCCGACTTTGCCACTTACGAAATTCCCTGCGGTGCAATTCGTCGCCCAACTCAACCCCAAAACCCACAGGATAAAGCAAAATGGGAAGTCCCAGCTTTACGTTGGGCTGATTTAACGGCAGACACAGATGAGGGTATTTACGGTGTGAGTTTACTGAATGATTGTAAATATGGTTACGATAGTCAACCCCAGCTATTAAGGCTAACCTTACTTCGTAGCCCTACTTGGCCTGACCCAGAAGCCGACACAGGCATACACGAATTTACTTATACTGTGTATCCTCACGCTGATAGCTGGGAATCAGCCCACACAGTACAAAAGGGATATGAATTAAACATCCCCCTGCAAGTAATATTCAACCCAGTTCCCAACTCCCAACCCTTAACTTCCCACTACCCACCCAACATGAGAGACAGAGTAAGTTTTGTAAACTTAACAGCAGAAAATCTAGTCTTAATGGCTATAAAACCATCGGAAGACGACCAGCAACAATTAATTCTGCGCTTTTATGAATCTCATGGTGTGACTACAGAGTTATATTTGCAGAGCGATTTAAACTTAACCTTGGGTACTCCAGTAGATTTACTGGAACGCCCCACTAGCCAATTCTCATCTGGGCAACAAATCTCCACAATTGAACCTTGGAAAATTGGCACTTTTAAAATTTTAGAAGTCAAAGGCTAGAACTTGGGTACGAGGAAGGAAACGAGAGATTTGAGGAGGGAGCATAAGGATTCCCTCATTCTTCACTCCCAATTTCCCACCCCCTGTCTAGTCTTCATGATCTTCAAAAGGATCTGACAATTCTCTGCTAGGAGGGCCAAAAGCGGTATAAATCCCATACCCAGTCACAGCGACGAGAGCAGCGCCAACAGAAATGATAAGAACTATTGCGGGTTCCATAAGTGAGTTATAGATGATGAATGTTATTCTTATAGAATATTACAGAAGATTAAAAAAAGCTTTGGCAACTAATCTTAGGTGAACTATGGCACAACGCACTAGGTTGGGAGATATCCTGCGACCTTTAAATTCTGAGTATGGTAAAGTGGCTCCAGGCTGGGGAACTACCCCTGTAATGGGTGTTTTTATGGCCCTGTTTCTTGTGTTTCTGCTAATTATTCTGCAACTCTACAACAAATCAATCTTGATTCAAGATGTCAGAGTTGGCTGGTAGCTATCAACACACAATAATCAAGCTAACTAATTAGTTAGCCCACACCCGGCCTTTCCGGGTTTTTTTGTGGGTTTAGGGGTTTAGGGGTTTAGGGGTGTAAAAAATTGATTTTGAATTTTGAATTTTGTAGCTTTAGCTTCCCGTAGGGTATTTTGAATTTTTGAGTTCTATTTGTAGTTGGTATACGGAAAACGTTACTCTTGAATAAGAATAATGATAACTTTTTGAATATAGTCTCTATGACTTACGCATGAAAACGAAAAATCGAGGGTTTGGACAAAGGTATAAGGGTATAAATGTTTAAAACCCCTATACCCCTACACCCTTACACCCAGTCTCAACAGACAACTTAGTTGCGTCAGTCCTAGTCTATAAAAAAGGGTGGTCAGGAGTAGGCTGAGAAATTCTACCTAGTTCCCAGTACCCAATCACCAGTCCCCAAGCCCAAACACTTAACAGGAGAACCCGCGTGAATATATTTGGTATTGGTTTACCGGAAATGGGTCTAATTATGGTAGTAGCGCTACTCATCTTTGGCCCAAAAAAATTGCCAGAAATTGGTCGGAGTTTGGGAAAAGCAATTCGCGGTTTTCAAGAGGCCTCTAATGAGTTTCAGAGCGAGTTCAAGCGCGAAGCTGAACAATTGGAACAGGCTGTAAAGACGACTGCTGAACTTGAACCCAAGCAAATCGAATCGGTGAAATCTGAGCAGGATAGTGCTGGTTCTTCCCCTGTTACCTAAGGAAGTGCAGCAAGCGGTTGATTGTAAACAAGATAGATGACAGAACCTGTAACGCAAACCGCTTTGGTGATTCCCCATCTCATTGTTGGCTTGGGGAACCCAGAGCCTAAATATGACCAAACTCGCCACAATATTGGCTTTGCGGCTGTGGATGCTCTTGCTCGTGCTTGGAATATTTCCTTGGCTGAAAATCGCAAATTCCAGGGTCAATACGGTGAAGGTACTGCCCCTGGAGGTATAAAAATTCGCCTATTGAAGCCACTAACATATATGAATCGCTCAGGACAGGCGATACAAGCGGTAACAAGCTGGTATAAATTGTCAGGTGAATCTGTGTTAGTGATTTATGATGATCTAGACTTGCCCTTGGGCAAGACTCGCCTGCGCTTGTCTGGGTCGGCTGGGGGGCATAATGGCATGAAGAGTGCGATCGCTCATCTTAGCACGCAAAATTTTCCCCGTTTACGCATTGGTATAGGTAAACCGAAAAATGCCGTGAATGGCGATAACTCAGAAACAGTTTCTCATGTGTTAGGAAAATTTTCCGCCACCGAAACTCAACTTATGTCCTTTGTCTTGCAGTTCGTAGTTGAATGTGTAGAATCGAGTCTCAAACAAGGCGTAGAAAAGGCGATGAATCGCTGCAATAGTTATACTGTCGAGGCTCCTAAATCTTAAAGCGATCGCCAGTTTTTAGGTGTTGAACATTGGTTGGTGGTTAACGACGATGGCTTGTCCAATCCAACCAAAGTCACACCTTATATAAGACTTATTTATCAGTCAGATGAGCTACTCATACCCCGCGCTGGGGTTCGGCACATCTTACTTTATGATTGTCACAATAGTGGCAACTTACTGTTATTAGTTCTTAGTCCATTTCTTCAAGCAACACCGCCTATCCAAACCAAAAAATAGGTTTATTTAAAAACGGCGCTTGCGTCTTGCTGCCACTGCTTTGCGTTTGCGTCTTTCTAACGGTGTTTCAAAATGCCGATGATACTTAACATCAGCTAATATACCAGCCTTAGAAACTTGACGTTTGAACCGACGTAGCGCTGAATCTATACCTTCGTTTTCTCCTAAAACCACTTGGGTCATGGGTTTCCCTCATTGATCAATAGTCTCCATTGTAATAGTAGCCTCAAACTAAGCCAAACTTATTGAGACGAAAAACAGAATAGTAATTTATTTAATTGAGTCTGGTTATGGGGTGTTGTTCAGCATAGGATAAGCTACTGTTTAAACCTCATCAATTTGATGATTGTGTTTCGGTTTCCCAGTTAAGAATCAGATAACAATACAATTGTCAAAGTTCCTTGACACCATTGCTTGTATAAAATTTAATCGCATTACTCATAATGCTGGGTATAGTCTCATATTACCTATCGACCTTATACCAATTCTCTATGAAGTTGCACCAAATAAATGATGTAGAGACGTTGCATACAACGTCTCTACAGTCCAAAATAAAACACATCTATGGCTACGCCAGGCAAGCTACATGAAGAGAAGAAACGGTATTACAAGTGAATCCTGATATTTTTGACTACTCTGATACCCTATTTTCAGTTACAGGACAGTCTGTACGATAAGTACAGACTTCAAGGGGCGACAAATGAGCTAAAGTGATTGCTGTATAAGCTTCATAGCCATCAAAGCAGGTTGGGTTAAGAGCAGCACAACCCAACCATTCTTGAATTACAAATTATCTGCCTACTAATTTATCTCGCAATTGCTTGATGCGATCGCGCAATTTTGCCGCTTCTTCAAATTCCAGTTTTTTTGATGCTTCTTTCATCTGTGCTTCTAACTTGTCAATTAAATTGGGAATCTCTTCTAACGGCAATTCATCGATATGTTCTTCGACAACTTTTAAGTCTGTTGCATTTAACCGTCGAGACACTTCCAAGAAAGACAAAATTGCATTACTCGATTTTTTGACAATCGGTTGTGGTGTAATTCCATGCAGCTTATTATATGCCATTTGAATCCCGCGCCGTCTGTCTGTTTCTTCAATAGCTTTAATCATGCTGTCGGTTAAATTATCAGCATATAAAATAGCTTGTCCTCTGATGTGTCTTGCTGCTCTGCCAATGGTTTGAATTAAAGAACGTTCCGCGCGTAAGAAACCTTCTTTATCAGCATCCATAATCGCTACTAGGGAAACTTCTGGTAAATCTAAACCTTCCCGTAGTAGGTTCACACCCACCAACACATCAAAGCTACCTTGGCGTAAATCCTGCAAGATTTCAATACGCTGAATAGAATTAATTTCTGAATGTAAATACCGCACTTTTACGCCGTGTTCTTGCAGATATTCTGTTAAATCTTCCGCCATGCGCTTAGTTAAAGTGGTAATCAATACCCTTTCATGAAGGTCGATTCTATCTTTTATTTCTCCTAACAAATCATCAATTTGTCCTTCTGTGGGACGCACGGAAATTTCTGGATCAATTACCCCAGTTGGACGGATTACTTGCTCAACTATGCGATTTTCAGAAATCTCTAATTCCCAATTTCCTGGGGTAGCAGAAACAAAAATACATTGGTTAACTTTTTGCCAAAATTCCTCTGCTTTTAAAGGACGATTATCAGCAGCACTAGGAAGCCTAAAGCCATGTTCAATTAATACTTTCTTCCTGGCTTGGTCGCCGTTATACATTCCGCGAATTTGCGGGACTGTAACGTGAGATTCATCAATTACTAACAGCCAATCTTTAGGAAAATAATCAATTAAACTTTCTGGTGGTTCCCCTGCTTGTCTTCCTGCTAAATGGCGGGAATAGTTTTCTACGCCGTTGCAATAACCTACTTCCCGCAGCATTTCTAAATCGTAGCGGGTGCGTTGGTCGATGCGTTGCGCTTCTACCAATTTGCCAGCTTCTTCTAATTCTCCTTTGCGCTGTTTTAATTCGTAGGCGATATCTTCACAAGCTACCTCTAAACGTTCCTCTGGTGTAACAAAGTGACGTGCAGGATAGATATTTACTGCTTGTAAACTGTTGATAATTTCCCCTGTCACGGGGTCAATGTAGCGAATTGCGTCAATTTCATCGCCGAAAAATTCTACCCGAATAATCCTGTCTTCGTAAGCAGGGCCGATTTCTAAGACATCACCCCGGACACGGAAACGTCCCCTTCCCATTTCCACATCGTTACGGCTGTATTGTACAGATGCTAAATCCCGCAAAATCTCACGCTGATTTACTTCCATGCCAATTTGCAGAGGAATAGCAGCTTTGAGATATTCGGCGGGGATACCCAAACCGTAAATACAGCTAATAGAAGCGACAACAATCACATCACGACGCTCGAATAGCGATCGCGTAGCTGAATGTCGTAACATATCAATCTCATCATTAATCGAAGCCGTTTTTTCAATATAGGTATCGGTAACGGGAATATAGGCTTCTGGTTGATAGTAGTCGTAATAACTGACGAAATATTCAACGGCGTTATTGGGAAAGAACTCGCGCAATTCATTACATAGTTGCGCCGCCAAGGTTTTATTATGCGCCAGAACTAGCGTTGGTCTCCCAATTTTCTCAATCACTGCGGCGATGGAAAATGTTTTACCTGTTCCCGTAGCACCTAATAAGGTTTGGTAACGGTTGCCACCTTCGATGCTAGCAACTAACTGGGCGATCGCGCTTGGTTGATCGCCTGTCGGACTAAAGGGAGCTTGCAGAGCAAATTCTGTCATACATCTGTACTAAAGATACCCTATCTCATGTTAGCGACAAATTAATTAGGCTAGTGCTAAGTACTGAGTTCCTACTCGACAGCTAACAGTCAACAGCCCATAGTAATTGTTCTTCCCTCTGCTCCCCTACCTTTTCAATTAGCAATTTTCTTTTACAAATTTTCAGAATTTAAGTTTACTTATATGTCACTTTTGAAGATACTTATATATATGCAAGGTTCTTTAAGGGTAAACTCACTTATATAGGAAATAATTTGATTTTTCCTTAAGTATTGTAAAGTTAAGTTAATAACCCAGAGGTGTTTAATTATGACCATTAGCAGTACCGGCAAAACGGTCAGTCCTCGGCAAAAACGCGCCAAGCTCAAAGGAGAAACAACAGTGGAAGTAGAAAATAATCAGGGTCAGAGCTTGAATAAAGAGCAAGTCGAGCCAAGCACTGAACTATCAGTAGAGAAGTCCGATAAAAAAGAAGTTCTTGGAACACTCGCTGTTTCAGGAATACGCCCCATTGCCGGTAGTGACTTGCAGGTAGCTGAAACAATTTCCGTTGCTGGATTACGTCCAATTAGTACTAGTACTTTGGAAGTAGTTGAAACAATTGATATAATGGGACTTCGTCCGATTACAGCCCATACATTCAATATCGTAGACAGTATTAACCTTTCTGGAATTCGTCCAATTGCTTCCAGTTCCTTGGTTTTGTCTAGCACCTACTCGTCGATGGGCGATCGTCCGGTTGCATCAAATACTATTGATGATTCTGATAGTCTGATGGGTTTTATAGATTAGTCCAGAAAATAATTCCATTAATTTATATAACTTGCTAACCCAGTTACACGAAGTAACTGGGTTTTTGATAAATCAGATCCCCGACTTTTTATAAAAAGCCGGGGATTTTGTGTTTAGCTTTCATTTTTTCACTCTTTTTGCATAGTAGATCAATGTATCTTGTGGCAGAAGGCTATGGCAAAAATTTTAAGCTACTTTGTAAATGTAATAACAAACAGTTCAAAGTTTACTAATAACTTTGAAACGAAAATCTATAAAATTCAGGAGAGAGAAATGAGCTTAGAAGATAGAGCAAAAGCCACTGGTAAAAATATTGAAGGTAAAGCTCAAGAAGCTTTAGGTAATGTAACAGGTGACCCGGAAGATAAAGCTGAAGGCAAAGCTAAACAAGCCGAGAGCGAAGTCCGTCACGCTGTTGAAGATGTTAAGGACAACGTAAAGAAAAAAATTGACTAAAACTATTTAGGTTAGATTCTCTGGTGATTTGACAAAAGACAATAGTCTTTTTATTACCTACTGGTAAAAAGTTTAGTTTGGGAGATGGAGGCTAATTCATAAGGCGGTTGTAGAGATGTGATTCATCATATCTCTACATTTATTCAAAAGGTTTTTCTAAGCTAATTATTTGAAAAATATCACATGAATAACCTTAATAAATAGGTTTTTAAAGAAATAAGTTGTTATAAATTTCATGTAAATGGGAGGGATAAACAATGAGTTGGGTTCAGCAGAGCAGAAAAATCTTGACTACTGTTGTTTTAGTTTTCATGTTGATGCTCACAACTGCTTGTGGTGGTGGGAATGTAGCTCAACTTGACCGGACAAGCACCCCATCAGCAATTGGTAGTGGTACAGCTTATTCCCAATTAGAGAGGGGAAACTCGCCATCTGGACAAACTTTTGGTAACTGGGTTGTACAGACTTCTCAAGGATTAATCCAAGATGCTTACGTCCGCGATAACAACAAGTTAGGAGTTGTAATTTCGCGTCAAGTACGTCCTAACGAAGTGCGACCTCTAGTAAAATCTTTAGCCCAAGGTTTCCGCAAAAACTTCCCCAATCAAGATTTAACTGTTCTCGTGTATGGGCCTGATAAAAAGTTAATTTTGACGGCTAAGTACGATGTCCAGACTAACCAAATTCAGTATACCTAATCGCTGAATTAGCCTTAATTAAGGAGAAGAGAAAAGTGACAAGTAGCGAAGAATACAGACGGCAAATCATGAGAGATTTGGCTGAAGGTAATGTGGAGTCTTTAGATAGCCCAACGGGTGATCCTGCAACTGAATACGCAACCTTTGACGATTTCGCTCAACGGACAACCACAGATCAGCGTCGTCAATTGTTTGATCGGTCTTTCCAGCCTCATCAGATTCCTTCCAGTCAAATGGAACCAGAATTACAAAAAGCGATCGCCCAAATTAAACCCAACGAACGGGATGATGTCGCCCGCGCCTTTTTCAAACACTTCAAGCAACGGGGATTAGATGATAGACACCTAGAACAACAACTAGGACTTAGTACTCACCACGCCAGCCGTATGAACGCTGACGATGTCAGCAAACTTGCATCCTTTGCCTATCACAACCACCCCGACATTTTCCGCGAAGTTTTAGCTGAACAGCCAGGAATTATGAAATTCCTCAGCAACCCTGTAGTTGCAGGCTTGATCGGAATTGCAGCAGCTAAGTGGCTAGGTAGCCGCAAATAGATTTTGAGGTGTAAATACCCATCATAAGAAAAGGCGATCGCACAAGCGATCGCCTTTTTTGTCAAATCTGAGAAACTAAATTAAACCTTAGCTAATTCTGGTGTAGGACGCTTACTGTTGCGAATATTGGTAATCGCCTCTGCATAATCCTTAGCGTTAAATACAGCAGAACCAGCTACAATTGCATTCGCGCCTGCTTCTAAAACTTGCCAAGTATTGTTAGCTTTCAGTCCGCCATCTACTTCAATCCAGGGATCTAAACCGCGTTCATCACACATTTGACGTAGCTTGCGAATTTTGGGTACTACGCCAGGAATGAAGCTTTGACCACCGAAGCCTGGGTTAACACTCATAATTAGTATGAGGTCGCACAGTTCTAGAACATATTCGATTAGTTCTAAAGGTGTACCAGGATTGAGTACTACACCTGCTTGTTTACCTAATTCTTTGATTTGTCCCAGGGTGCGGTGCAGATGTGGTGAAGCATTATGTTCACAATGAACAGAAATGATGTCAGCGCCTGCTTTAGCAAAATCTTCTACATACTTTTCTGGTTCCACTATCATCAAGTGGACATCCAGAGGTTTAGCTGTAACTGGACGAATTGCCTCCACTACCAGAGGACCTATCGTAATATTAGGTACAAAACGACCGTCCATTACATCAACATGAATCCAATCAGCTCCAGCTGCATCTACAGCCCGAATTTCGTCACCTAAACGGCTAAAGTCGGCTGATAGGATAGATGGAGAGATTACTATGGGTTTTTCAGATCGGTTTTGGGTCATGGCTGGTGGGTTTTTAAGCGTCCTCGTCTGTAAGCATTGTAACAAAATACTGTAACAAAATATTGAGAATTTTAGAAAATGGCAGGGGAGCAGGGGAGCAGGGGAGCAGGGGAGCAGGGGGAGAATTACTATTGACTATTGACTATTGACCAATGACAACTGACTAATAACAATGAAAAAACTAACTTGGATAATTTGTGGTTTAAGTGCTTCTTGTTTAAGTGTGCCTGTGTTGGCTGCGGCTTTACAAAGTTCTTTAGGAAATAGCGGTATTGATGCTTTGAAGTTACACCAACCTCCTTATAATTTGCTTGGTCGCAAGATTGCTATCGGTCAGGTAGAAATCGGTCGTCCGGGAATGTTTGGTTGGGATAAGGCTGTGTCTAAAAATCGTGCCGTTTCACTGGCGGCTGTTTTTTTACGCAATGGCCCAGCTAAATCTAATAATGGTGTTGACCCCCATGCTTATAACGTGGCTGGTGTGATGGTCAGTAGGGACAAAGGTTTACCTGGGGTTGCGCCGGCAGCTAAATTATATTCGTCGGCGGTAGGTTCTACAAAGAATATGGGTCAACCGGAAGAGTGTTTATCAGCCCAGCACATAGCATCACAAAATGGTGGTGATGTCCGCGCTATTAACTTTAGCTTTGGTGAACCTCTCAACCGCGACCCCCGACCAGAGGCTGTTTTAGATGGGAATGCTTTACTTACCTTATGTGTTGACTGGTCGAGTCGTGTTCATGATGTCGTGTATGCGATCGCAGGCAATCAGGGTAAAGGTGGTATTCCTATCCCTACAGATAATTTTAACGGAATAAACGTGGCTTTTTCATCCCGAAGAGGGGGAATTTTTAATAAAGTTGACGTTTCTAACCTAGCCGGCGTTAACCAAGGAGTTAGCGGTCGCTTGGCTGGTAAAGAATTTAATATAGATGGCCGTCGCGCCGTGAGTATAGTCGCGCCTGGTAGTAATATTACTATGCTCAATCCCGATGGCAAGTTGAACAAGGTCACAGGAACAAGTTTTGCTGCACCCCATCTCACAGCTACCGTGGCTTTGCTACAAGAATTTGGTGATAGACAGCTACGTACCAAAAAACCAAACTGGAGTATTGATAGCCGTCGTCAGCAAGTAATGAAAGCGGTACTACTCAATTCAGCCGAAAAGATTCAAGATAGTGGTGATGGTTTACGTTTGGGCATGACTCGCACACTTATTGATAAACAAAGCCAAGATTGGTTGGCTTCTGATGCCTACCAAGACCCTAAAATTCCCTTGGATGCCCAAATGGGAACCGGTCATTTAAATGCGTTTCGTGCTTATCAGCAATTTAGCGCTGGTCAATGGCAACCAACAGCACCAGTTCCAGGGATTGGCTGGGATTATCGACAAGTAGAGATAGGAAAGTCTGTTGATTATGCGTTAACAAAACCACTTAAGAAAGATAGTTTTGTCGCTATTACTCTTAGTTGGAACCGTTTGGTAGAATTAAACGATACTAATAAAAATCAGCAATTTGATATAGGTGAAAATTTCCGCGATCGCAAACTGAATAACCTCGATCTTTATTTAGTAAAAGCTGATACAAATGATATAGATTCTGGTGTTGTTTGTGCTTCCATTAGTGAAGTTGATAGTGTAGAACATATTTTCTGCCCTGTTCCTGCTAATGGAAACTATAAAATACGTGTCCAGTTCCAGAAACAGCTTAATGAAGCCGTTCAACCCTATGCCTTAGCTTGGTGGACAGTATCTAATTAATTAGAAGGCATTGCATAAATGCGGGATGAATTGAGACTTTTATACACAGCAAAATATTGATTCTACCCTTCTCCTTCCCTGCGGGACGCTACGCGAACGGAGACGCGAACGCGAACGGGAACGCCTTACGGCGAATGCGCCTTTGCGCCTACCCTGCGGGTTCCGCCTTAGCGGTATGCGTGAGATAAAAATTATCCCCTCAATCAGCAACACAAATTAAAATTTACGCATGAAAACGAAAGATCAATGGTTTGGACAAGGGTATAGGGGTATAAGGGTATAAAGCGCATTTTCCAGGCTTTTTGACAAATACTCAATACTCTCGTGAACTTCTAAATTAAAAGGGTGTGCCATTGCTTTTTCATGCTTTTTTCTCCATGCCCTTTATTCTACTGAAATTACATTCTTACAAAAACATTTTCATTAGGCAATGGCATAGAGCCAGGTATCTCGGCTCCATACCATATTCATATTCAGTGCAAATGAGTTAAATTGAGCAAATTAACTGAACTACATAGTTAAACTAATTTACTACTTTTACCTCAACAATAAATAATTTTTAACTCTACAGATTTATTGTTAGAGTCCTATTTCTCCTACTACAGTTTCTTTATCAGGATTTCCTTGAATATACTTCAAAACAATCTTTACACCTAATCCATTTTGGCGAAAGGCAATCTGATAATGGTCTGGATTGAGGTCTTTATTGTTGTCTTTGATGAAACTAAAAAAATTTACCAAACTGAAGTTTGTATTCATTTGTTTTCTCTCATGACATGGATAAAGTAAATAGAAGATTATAGATAATCTAGCTATAAATTTATAGATATAAAAAATATAGCTATGAACTAAACTCTTAACTTAACTAAATTGAGTAATGAGTTGATTTCGTTTATCTTTCTTCTGATTATTTATAAGTGTCGCCGAAATTAGCTTATGCAGTCGGAATAATTAATCTGGTCTGAAAATAAACAATGTAAAAATATATACATATTTTTACGATGGGAAATAAGAGCCAATGATTTTGTTCTCCGCCCATTATGAATGCACTTAATTTATTAACGCAGAGTAATAATATACACACTACTATAGGCACTCACGATGAAAACTTGTGAGTTTACTAAGTGTATCTTTTTAGCAACTGCATAAGCTCACAATACAGGTCTCTATTTAGTTACAGAAATAATATCTTACATATCTAAGGAGAGAGAATGCTTAACTCAATTTACGCCAGAGAAGTTTATGATATCTTCCATCAGGCTAAATGTAATGCTCTGAACAAAGCTACGAAAAGTGTCCAAGTTGGCGATGAGGTAAAAGAAATTCCTTCGCCTTTTCCATCACCAGCCGATTGGCGCGATCTATGGATTTACTTTATTATGATAGACCGCTTTAATAATCCATCTGCTCCGCCTAAAATGTCTTGGAATGCTTTTGACGGCGATCGTTTTTTAGGTAGAGAAGGTGTGGTGTTCCAAGGTGGTACTTTTGAAGGTATCCGTCAACAATTAGGATATTTAGAAAAATTAGGAGTAGGAGCGATTTGGATAACTCCTCCTTTCAAAAATTGCCAGTATAAAGATACATACCACGGCTACGGTATTCAAGATTTTTTACAAATTGATCCGCGATTTGCTAGTAACAAAGATAACCCAGAAGCAGAATTACAAGCCCTAATTGATGAAGCTCATGCACGCGGTATTTATGTAATTTTTGATATTGTATTGAATCATGTCGGCAATGTTTTCAGTTATTTTATTAATGACAAAATTTATGATGAATCTAAGGAGGGTAAGGGGGCTGGTTTTGTTGAGCAACCATATCCTATTCGGTGGCATAACACTGACGGAACAGCAAACCTAGAATGGGAGAATGCACCAACTGAAGCAGATCATGATGCAGCAGTATGGCCTAGAGAACTTTGCAAAAATGATTTTTTTCGCAGGAGAGGAACTAAGGATGATACGGAACAAGGTGGTGATTTTAGTGACTTACGGGAGTTAGTTACTGATATTCCAGAAGTACGTAATATCTTAATTCGGATTCATCAATATTTAATTGCCAAGTTTGATATTGATGGATTTCGCATTGATACTCTGCGATTTATTGAGCCAGAGTTCGCCAGAATTTTTGGTAATTCTATGCACGAATTTGCTTTAAGCATTGGTAAGAAAAATTTCTTTAGTTTTGGTGAGATTTGGGCTGCTCCAAACAATACAGAGGAGAAAATTAGCCGATTTATTGGTCGTAAAGCCACAGAACCAGGTGATTTATTAGGTGTTGATGCGGCACTTGATTTTCCTTTATTCTTCAAACTCCCTGATGTGTTAAAAGGATCAATCCCACCTCAAGCACTGGCTGACGTTTATGAAAAGCGTAAGGAAAATCTTCGCGGTATTATCAGTTCGCATGGAGATGTCAGCAAATTTTTGGTGACATTCCTTGATAACCATGATTTGAAGAGTCGCTTTTACTACAGTGACTCTGCAAATTCTCACAGATTTGATGACCAAGTAACTTTAGCTATTACTTGCTTGTTTGCTTTACAAGGGATACCTTGCATATACTACGGCACAGAACAGGGACTCAATGGTGCTGTTGGGGATATCCCATTTGGTGATCTCGTAGTTCGTCAAGCTTTGTGGGGTAAACCAGGCGGCGGCTTTAAGCAAGACCACTCGTTCTATAAAACAATTGCAAAATTATCGGAACACCGCAAGAGCCATCCGGCACTGCGCTATGGTCGTCAGTATTTCCGTCCTGTATCTGGCGATGGCAAAGATTATGGCGTTTCTCCCTACCCGTCTGGTGTCCTGGCGTTCTCTCGCATCTTGAATGAGACAGAAGTAGTTCTGGTAGCAAATACAAACACAGAACTTACTCAGTCTGTTTATGTAATTGTTGATTACAATCTCCATGCAGAAGACCCTACTTTCAAGATTTTATTTAGCAATAAATCTAGGGATAACAGTATTGAACCGGAAAAAGTTGAAGAACATCACGGTGTCAACATCACAGAAGTTAATGGTAAAAAGAATTATTGGCCAGTAAGAGTCATGAAAGTAACGCTCCAACCTATGGAAGTACAAATCTTAGTGAAATAGGAATAACATATTTGAGACTTTCACGAGTTGAGAGTCTCAAATATGTTACTTCATCATTCATTGTTGGGCGATGGGGCGTATCCCGTCGCATAAACTTTTTTCATCAGGGTTCACATCAGGATTATTCTGCAAATAATCTCGCGCCCAATCGCAACCACGCACTAGTAGTTTATCTAAATTATCTAGATATAAACGCCAAACCACGATATCATATCTACTACCTGTGGCTAAAGTTTTACCATCAGGACTAAAGCGCACACTCCAAACCGCATCTTTATAGCCTCGCAAGGTACGCAGTTCTTGACCGTCAAGGTTCCACATTTTTACGGTATTATCACCACTGGCAGTGGCAATCAGTTTACCATCTAGGCTGAAGGTAACATTGTGAACTACATTTTTATGTCCTCGCAGAGTTCGCAATTCTTTGCCATCAAGATTCCAGATTTTTACAGTATTATCCCAACTAGCACTAGCAATAAGTTTACTATCTGGGCTGAAGGTGACGTTGTTAATACCACTTGTATGTCCCGTTAAAGTCTTCTGTAATCGACCATCAATACTCCATATTTTCACTGTTTTGTCCCAACCAGCCGTAGCAATGAATTTACCGTCTGGGCTAAACACTGCGCTATTAACTACACCAGTATGATCTGTAAGAGTTTGACGTAATTTACCGTCTCGATTCCAGAGTTTGACAGTTTTGTCTTCACTAGCCGTAGCAATTAACTGACCATCTGGGCTGAAATTGACACTCCAAACTGTATCTTTGTGTCCTTTAAGAGTTTTCTGTAATTTACCATCTAGATTCCAGAGTTTGGCGGTTTTATCCCAACTCGTCGTAGCAATGTACTTACCATCTGGGCTGAAACTCAGCTTATTTACCTTGCCTTGATGCCCGTTGAAAGTTCGCAGTTCTTGAAGTTTATCTCCTGCAATACTCCAGAGTTTGGCGGTTTTATCCCAACTAGTTGTAGCAATGTACTTACCATTTGGGCTAAATACTAGGTCGAAGACCTCATCTTCATGACCCCGAACAATAATGCTGTTAGGACTGTTGAGTTTCCAGATTTTAGCGGTTTTGTCATTACCAGCTGTAGCGATGGATGTGCCATCAGGACTAAAGGCGACGCTATTAACTGCATCAGTGTGTCCGTAAAGGGTTTCTAGTTCTTGACCGTTGCGGTTCCAAAGTTTGACAGTTTTGTCACCACTAGCTGTAGCAATCAATTTGCCGTCGGGACTGAATGTCACACTGTTCACCCCATTTTGATGACCTATGAGGGTTCGCAGTTCTTTTCCGTCCAAAGTCCAAATTTTGACAGTTCTGTCACCACTGCCTGTAGCAATTTGCTTTCCATCTGGGCTAAAGCTGACGCTCCAAATCATATCTTTATGTCCGGTAAAAGTTCGCAATTCCTTACCGTCAAGATTCCAGAGTCTCATGGTATTGTCCCAACCGACAGTGGCAATTAGCTTTCCGTCTGGGCTAAAGGTGACGCTGTTGACCTTATTTTTATGTCTTTCCAGGGTGTGCAGGAGTTTACCGTCCCGACTCCAGAGTTTAACTGTGTTGTCCCAACTAGCAGTAGTAAGTAGCTGACTATCAGGACTAAAGGCGACTTCCAAAACTGCTTCTTTATGCCCCTCAAGAGTGGAGAGGAGTTTACCATCTCGACTCCAAATTTTCGCCGTGTTGTCCCAACTGCCGGTGGCTATGAGTGTACCGTCTGGGCTGAAGGCGACACTATTGAAACCCTTTCCTTGATTTTCTCGCAGTATGACTGACTGTTTTTTGCCGTCAAGACTCCAAATTTTGACTGTTTTATCTCGGCTGGCGGTGGCAATAAATTTACCATCAGGGCTAAAACTCACACTCTCTAGCATTCCATCATGTTCTGCCAAACGATTTTTTTCTCTGACAAAGTTGATGCCCTGTTGCAGAGTTTCGGTAATTTGAGTGCGCGTTTTGACATCAATTCCCTCAGTTCCTTTGATGCGTCTACCAGCTCTAATACTGGCAATTAACCCATCCAATTCTCGATTTGCATTAAGTAAGGCTTCGGCTGATGTCCTGGTTTCTTTAATTTCACTAATCCGTGCTTTTTGTTCTTGCCATAAAGCAAGCCCAGCCAGACCAAGGCTTAAAACTATACCAGTGATTAGGCATGATATCGCTAGTTTACGTCTGTGCTGCTGCTGTTTAACCTCAAGTTCTTTCAGTTCCGTACTCTGATTAATGAATCTGATTTCATTTGTATTGAGTTCTTGTGCGCGTTGTAACTGCCATTCTTGGGCATCTATCAAGGCCTTACCTCGTAATAGCACCCCTTGATCACGTCCGCTATTTTCCCATTGGCGAATTGCTAACCGTAATTGTTCTCGCCAGCGTAGAAAGTCACCATCCACAATTAGCCACTGTTCCAGTCGTCCCCAGCTTCTAATTAACGCTTCATGGACGATTTCTACTGTTTCTTCTGCCGTGGACTCATTACGGTTGGTCACTACTAGACGTGAAGAAGCTAGACGTGTGACTAAATCCCAGTTTTCTGGCCTCACTTCCTCACGAGTTGTCAACCGTCGGGTAGCTTCTGTCTCATCTCCTAAACGTACCAATTGGATAAAGATTTGTTGCGCCCTTTGCCTGTCTGCTTCGTTTAACTGGGCATATACAGCCTCAGCATGGTTAGCCAAGGCTTCTTCTACACCACCAATTTCTTGATAAGCCTGATGAGTTAAGAGCCTATTTTGCTGTTTTGACCATAACTGGGTAAGGGCAAACTCAAGTAAAGGTAAATGTCCTGGCTGTTGGTCTATCTCGTCGATTAATTGATTGGTTAATCCTGCTTCTAGTCCTATCTGCATTTTTTTGGCAGGTTCTTCTATCACCCGACGCAATTCATTTCTATTCATGGGGCCAAGGTTCTGCACTGCTTCTTGCAAGGCATCACTAAAGCGGCGGTAAGAAAGAGCATAACTGTAAAAGTCAGCCCGCAGAGTTAAAACGATGGTGAAGGCGGGAGTGAAACTATAAGCATTGAGTAATAAATCTAAAAAAGGCTGACGTTGTGGTTCTGGACAAAGGGTGTAAAGTTCCTCAAACTGATCTGCTATGAGTAGTAAACGAGTGCCAAATTCATGCTGGACAAACTTCTCTAGAATGGTGTGTAGTAATTGGTTGTTTTGCTCTAAGGCGATCGCTAAATCTAATTCTAGTAAGCGAGTCGTGGTACTGTCTTCTGGTAACTCCAGTATGTTTTCTAGGGAAAAAGAGGAACAACACTGTTGTAAACTCACTAATGCAGTCGCCAAAGCTTCAAAGGGATTTTTCCCTGGACGAAAAGAAATGATTTGCCATTGCACATTCGGGTCGTGTCGTAACTGGGGAGTCAACCCAGCAAACACTAAACTAGACTTACCACTGCCACTAGCCCCCACTACAGCCACAAACCGCTTTCTTTTCACCGCCTTGACTAAATCAGCTGTGAATTCTTCTCTGCCAAAAAATAAGTGTGCATCTTCTTCTCGGAAGGCAAATAAACCACGATACGGACAAGGGGGTATGCCGCCCAATTGCAACCAAGTTGGTGGTTCTACAGATGGGTTTTGAAAAATTACGGGCAACCAAGAAGCACAGGGAAAGTCATCTTCTAATCCTTGTAACTGTCTGCGTGCCTGTTGTACTGCTAAATATAAAGATTGACGCTTGATAGCGAAAGCTTCCAGAAAATTTTGGAAAAACTGCTGGGCGACATAATTTGGCACTGGTTCTCGCATGACAATCACTTGGGGAATATGCAGTTTTCCCAAAGCATTGGCCAATCCCAGTCCATCACAGGAGTTGAAAATAGCTAACTTTAAACCTCTATCAATGGCTGCGGTGAGAGCTTCCTCTAATTCTCCAATTGTCAGGCTATTGTTTATGGGATTGTCATTGATATAAATTACGCCTGTGTCACCCTGGCTTTGACTATGACCTGCAAAAAATAAGATGTCCCAACCTAAAGAGTCCCAAAGGTGTCTGTTGCATTCTTGACGTGAGGGCTGATTTAGCTGGACAACTTCGGCGATATGCTTTAAGTCTTTCAGAAAAGCGGCTTCTCTTTGCAAGTCAATACCTTGGCTATTGCCCAAAATAGCTAAAATTCTGACTTTGTTTCTGTTGTATAGGGGTTGTGTCGCATCTCTTCGTTGATACTCTGTCCGGGAAAGTCCTAGTTCGGCTTGGGGATAATCTCGAAAAAAGTCCCAGGAATGCCAGGGTAGCCGCCGTAAGCTGTCATCATTGGTTTCTAAAATTACGCGAATTTCTTCATTGCGGTTAAGTTGCGATCGCAATTTTCTTTCAATTTCCAGAAATTCTACAGACTTCAGCCAAGTATTAATATTATCTCGTAGCTGTTTACACAATTCATCAAAATCGAGTAGAGACACGTTTGTGATCGCGCCTAATTCTATTTCCAGTTGGTCATCTTCCTCTAACAATGCAGAACGCATTGGTTGACGAGTACATAAAGCTTGATAATTTGTACGCCAATTTCTATAGAGTTCTAGCAAATTTGGTGCAGATGGTAAGCTACCAAGAAACTGTTCTGGCGTATGATGACCTGCTGACCAAAGTTGAGTCGTCACGCTGGGAAATCCAGTATACAAATCACCATTACCCAAATTTATGACCACTATCTTGCTCATGATGATTATATAGGTTGAGTAAAGCTACTTTTATATACAACCTGAATTTATGACTTTTTGCCTATTTATGCTAGATTTTTTGTAAAAATGATACTTTTCTCTTAATGAATATTGGTAGGTTTTTTATCTTTAAAGAAATAATATTGTCATTGTTACGAAATATTGTAATTGATGCGTCAGTGCTAAAGTCTTGATTCTATTCGGGTAAATTCTTCTGGCAAGTCCGAAAGCACTACCCATATTGGTTTTAATCTGGTAGGGTGTTGTATGGACGCTAGTCCTAACGCACCGAAAATCTTGGATGATGCGTTGCGCTAGGCGACAACACACAACGCACCCTACAAAAAATGATGGGCAGTGATTTAATCATTTGTGTGTACACCATAGGACAAAGCAACAGAGGATTAACATTCTCAATACAAAAAAAATTAATTTTTTTCTGCTTGTGACAGTGCTAATACTTGATAATTACATATGTTAATTAATAATAAAATATTAATTTAATTATTTAAACTTGAAAAGATGATATTAATCTATCCTATAGTTCAAAATTTTCTTTAATGCTAATATTGTCTAAGCTGACCTCAATAGTAAACTGTTTTCCTACTTCTCCATGAAAAGGATTAAGTTGAATATAACTATCTTGACTTCTAGATATAACTTCACACAGCGATTTTCCTGCCTTTGATAGTAAAGTCAGCTTGAGATTAGGCTGTAAAAATTTTGTTTCGCCGCTTGGATGCAACTGGATTAATACACGTAATTTTTCTTCAGCCTCTTCTTTAATATTGACCAACATGACAACAGGATAGTTGCCAAGTTGCATTTCTAAGTTAATAATTTTACCCCGCTTGATGCTATCAGCATTATTTCTGATATTTAAAGCTAAATTAATATCTGGATTAATTAGTGCAGCAATTGACTGCCATTCATCGAGAAAAATACCCCTTAACCATTGGCTCAATTTAGTTTTAGTTTTAGGCAAAAATTGTATTAAATTATCTTCGTTGTTGACGGTCGTTAACACAGGTAAAGGAATCGCATTAGCATCTAAGAAACGGCAATAAAATAAAATGTGATTTGGCTCTGGATCAAATTCCCCTAGTGGTAGTTGATAACCACCTGTCGTTGGTTGTAAATTCATCCTATCTCTATAACTAACTAGTTGGTCGTAACGTAAAATCCCTCGAAGAACTAATTCTGCTTGCTCTTCTAATACTTCAACTACAACATATAAATGAGCGGTCGCTTCCGGCTTAATAATATTATCTTCAGGTATGTTTACTAGTTCATCTAGTAGATGTTCTGTAACGATTAAACAAAATTTGAATTCACCTAATTGGATATGAGTGAAATTATCAATAATTTGATTGTTTTGTTTGATAATTTGTTCTGGTAGGTGTTCTTTGAGCCATTTAGTAAATCCTAATGATGCCAGTGCATTTAAATATGTTTTCCACTGTTTTAATTCACCAATTACCTGCTCACTGGCGTTTTTTGCTGAGTCAAAATGTTCTGGTTCTAACCAAATTGATTCTGGCAATAATAATCTCATTTTATGGGTATTATCATGATTATTAATCATTAGTTGTCTCCTCAATTTCAATTGAATTAAATATCTACGTGATATAAAATACAGCAATTTTTATCCAGGTTTTGCACAAAAATATCCGGTTGCAGATAGGCGGTTTTTATTGAGCTTAATCAAAGTAAAGAAGGTGTAAAAATGTGTTTTTTTATTTCCCATTCTTGTACATCATGTAGTTGTAAACTGCTGTGATTTTGTTGGCTAAATAGCAATTATTTGGGTTTCCAAGTAATTCTGAAGTTTTTGAGCATATACACTATCAAGCGAACGGTTTCTGCCGGCTCTAATTTCTTCTCCTGCTTCTATAAAAACTTCTACATCAACAAAATTTTCTATTTGTTCAGCCAAGGTTTTCAGATATTCGGGTTCAGGAGGAATTGAGGTTAAACCTTTAGTATGAGCTTTTTTTAACATAGTATCGAGTAGTTTCTGTACCGTTAATATACGTACTTTACTCAAAAGTTCACCAGGGTTTAATATTCGTCGTGTTTGATCCCAACTTGTCATGCCCAAAAGAAGTTGAATTTCCTTTAAAGACTTACAATCACAGTAATATAGTTGTAACCCAGGAAGATACTTTTGAGCTAGCGGAGCGTAACTTTTACTGTTTTGTAACTTGGCAATTGACTGACTAATTTCTTGGGATATCGCCTCAGACAAAATTAATTGTAATTGTTGATGTAGAAATTCAATAATTTCTTGTTGTTCTAAATGTGATTCATCGTAATAAACCGTGGGTAAATCTTTTCTGGGTTTATATATGCCAGTATCATGATCTGGAATTTCTAGAGGTTCTCTATAACTCCAAATATCATATTGTCGCAGTTGACTTGCTACTTGTTTGAGTTCTCTTTTTAACTCATCTGTAGTCTTGATGATGATGTCATGTTCTTGCAAATATGTCAGCATTTCCTGCAACTGGGAAATAGTGGGATCTGGACATTTTCCCACTTCTATCTGTTTTCTTTCACGTCTATCTCGTCTGTAGACCGCATGAAATACCGTTATTAATTGGCGCGATCGCTTGGCTAAAAGTTCTAGTTGTTTGGATCTAACTCGGTTTAATAATGACCAATCACTATGATGCTGAAAACCAAATTCTGCTAGAAACTTTCTCAGTTCTGGATTTTGTCTAGTTTGCAAGTAAGTCCAATTATCTAGACTCATACTTGATTGAGAGTCATGCTTAAACTTGCGTAAGACTTCCACCGTAAACAATTTATAAGTTGTTGTGTGAGGAACACCATGCTCATCTAAGACTAATTGAGTTTTGCGATCGCTATCCAAAATCACTAACCTGTTACCATCATCATCTAGCACACAGCTTAATAAATCTTGATAGCTGAAAGACTTTTCACCACTAAACAGACTATCAATTTTTTGACAGGCTTTCAGAATCGGGTAGGAAACATAGCACCGTAGACACAAACCAGCAAGGCCACGATTGAGCAAATCCTTTTCAGCCAGATGATTGGCATAAAAATTACCTAGCAGGGTAGATTGGATGTCATCATTTTGGCAATCATGAACTTGTTGCCGAAAAAAATCCCGTGCTTGAGATAGGTCAGACTGTTGATATCCTACTTGTTGATTAGCAAGATTAATACGCCAAATTGTCCAGTACCTTGATATTGATGCAGCATTCATATTTATTTACTGCTTTACCTCGCATTAGGTGAGATGTTAAGTCACATACTTGCATTAAATAACTAAATGTCAGCATTTTGAACATATGCAGCTAAATTGCGGTTATTTGGCTAGCTATGATGGTTTTCGGCTGGCGAACTATTCTCTGATTACCTGGCGTTTTCAACTCCTTGGCCACTTGCTTAGGATTCTTGTGTTTCTTCAGGTTTATTTGGATTTTTATTGGGTTGAGCTAGTCCGGCTGCGGCAGCTATTGCTGTTCCCGCCAATCCCATCCCCGCAGTCACTTTAACAGAATCTTTATCTCCAGAGTTTAATAGAACTATAAAACCAATTGCTCCGCCAATGGCTGCTAACACTATAGGGGTTAAAGCTCGGATTACATTAGCGGTCATAGTTTTTCACAATATTGATTTTTGGGTCAGTCATAAATACAAACAAGATATTTCAACTGATGCAGTGTCATAAGTCGTCGGACACAATTAAAGACGCTACCCCAACGCAATGACCTATATTTCGCATGGATTTTGACCCTCTAAAAAGGCGCAGAGTCAACACCCTAGATTTAGGGTAATCTAAAATTTTTTACTACAGACAAGATAACTTTTAAGACATCCTCTCAGAACAATACTGCATAAGCTGATTTTGATAACACCTATAAAATCAGTGTTCGGCAGAATCTGAATCTGATTCAGAACGATAAGATTTTGTCAAATATCTTCATTCTATTAATCAACTGATACCATGCAATCAATTAACATTACGAGACTTTCTGTCCTCAAACCAGAGTATGAAAACCTGTGGAATAGCTGTCAGATTAGACCTGAGTGGCTAGAACGGACTAAAAAAGTTGTCTTGAACATTCAAGCGAAACGCGATCGCTATGAAAGCGTAGCTTCAGCAACTAATATTCCTTGGTATTTTATCGGCTGTATCCATAACATGGAGGCATCTTTAAACTTTAACAGTCATCTTCATAATGGTGATTCGCTGAAAGCTAGGACTCATAATGTTCCCAAAGAACGCCCACTAAATCCCCCTAAAAATGGTTGGGATATTGGCTATTCTTGGGAAGAAAGTGCAGCAGATGCACTGATTATGAAAGATTTCCATAAAGCGCAAGATTGGAGTATTCCTGCTCAGTTATGGCGGCTCGAACTTTACAATGGTTTTGGTTATAGACAGCATCATCCAGATGTGCTAACGCCTTATCTCTGGAGTGGTACGCATCACTACACTAAAGGTAAATATGTTGCTGATAATAAGTGGAGTGCTGATGCTATTTCTGAGCAAGTGGGAGCAGCCGCCATCTTAAAACTATTGTTACCTGAAATCAAATAAATATCCTATAGCTTTAGTTTAAATCTTTAAAGATACCAGGACTTTTTGTCCTGGTATCTTTTGATTAATTAGTTATAAGTGCATAAGTCACTTAACAATACAACTATTAAAAAATAACAGCCATTCAAAATATTGGTTGGCGATATCAAGGAAATTCAACTAGAGGATTACATCCATGCAATTAGCAGAAATAATAGGTACACAAGAAAATGTTAGTTTAGAGAATTTAGAAAATAACTCTGAACTAGCAAAAGAAGTGCAAAAACAATTAATTGACTTAGGTTTATTAGATCCACCTGCTGATGGTAAATTTGGACGGTTTTCTACTCAGGCACTCCAAGACTTCCAATCACTCATGAAAATAGAAGAGGCGGTTCTAGGTAAAGCAACTATCCAAGCTTTAATGGAAGTTAAAGAAGTTATTCCTTTGCAGTTGAGTAATAATTTAGCTAGCAGAATTATTAAGTATATGCAAAGTAAAGATTACTTTGTTGCTAGAGGTAAACAGAGATACAACGTTGTGTATATTGAAGGTGCTAACGCTGATGGTGTACCCAATGCTGATAAATTCAATGAATGGAACGATCGCCGGATTGTGATTGAAATCGCTACGGGAATTCCGCAAATTGTGGGTAACTGGCTAGCTACCACAGAACCAGGACATCATTACACAGTCGTCAAGCCTATGAATCCCCAAGGTGCAGCGAGAATTGCATTTGGGCAGTATCAATCTTGGCAAGTAGGAACGCATGGTAACTCTGAACCTCACGAAGCACTGGTTCAAACTCGTGTAGTTAAAGTACATCGCGATCGTAATAAAGATGGATTTCGGACTGGAGATCCTGAAGATATTGGTTCTCATTTCGGAATTAATCAACATTGGGGTTATGACAATAAATTCGTTGATAAAGCCAGTGCTGGTTGTTTGGTAGGACAAACTCGTCAGGGACATAGAGAATTTATGCAGATCATTAAACAAGACCGTCGCTACCAGTTGAATAACAAATATACTTTCATGTCAACCATTATTGCTGGTGATGATTTAGCCAAAACTGTCCCCGCTTGAAATTAAGTTGCACAACCAATTGGTAGTTGTCGCGAACTGCAATTCACGCACCCAGTAGCGTCTGAGAGCCTATTTATAAAGTAAGTATTGAGTAGTGGTGTGTCAAGGCTAAAATGTGGCAACAAAACCGTAGGTTGGGTTGACGTAAGGAAACCCAAAACCAAGCCCAACGTTGGGTTTAACTTCATACCCTTCCCTGGGATCTTGCTACAACCCAACCTTACTTCTAATACATCATTTTAAGCTTGCTACACCACTACGATTTAAGCTTTACTTGATAAATCATCTCTTACGGCTGTTGGGGCAAATTTTTGAAAATTATTGGGATTTAAATATTTTAGTTTATAGCGGTCAACCTAAGCTCTACTCTATCCCTTTTACACACAATTTACACCCATTTTTTGCCTAAAGACATCAAAAAATACCCAAAGTTTTTCTAAGATGTAGAATTTTTTTCTTGATTAATCAGCCTTTATAAAGCAAAAACCCCTTGAAATCGAACGATTTCAGGGGGTTTGTTTAAATGCCAGGAACGAGACTTGAACTCGTGACACGAGGATTTTCAGTCCTCTGCTCTACCAACTGAGCTATCCCGGCTTGTTTTTTTCTTGACCACGATTAATCAATGTAGCAAACATAAAACGATTTGGCAATAGTTTTCGCAAAAAAGATTTATGCAGCCTTGAAGTACAACTTTACCCAAATAAATACAATCACAAATAGGAACACCTGGATAAGAACAATGCTAGGGCCAGAGGCGAGATTGAAAGCACCTGATAGTAAAATGCCAATGATGCTACTGGCAGCACCAACTAGCATTGACATGACAAGAAAGTGCTGAAAGTGGTGACTCATTAACTTAGCGGTAGCAGCCGGAATCACTAAAAAGGCGTTTACTAGCAGGACACCAACAGCTTTAATAGCCACAGCTACTGCCAATGAAAGTAAGACTACAAACCCATAACGGTACAATTGAACAGGAACACCCTGAACTTTTGCCACATCTAAGTTCAAGGTTAATAAAATTTGTTGTCGTAGGGTTGAAAGTAAAAATACACTGCTGGCGATCAGTACGAGAAATGTCAAAATTAAATCTGTGCTATCGATAGCCAGAATATCGCCAAACAAGACCCCGATTAAGTTACCGCGATATCCTTGAATTAGGTTAGTGAGAATAACACCGATCGCCAATGCACCAGAGAGAACTATACTGAGTACACTATCACTACCTAAATCCGTCTGGTCGATTAAATAAAGGACTACAACACCAAACACTAAAGTAAAGGGCAATAGCATGGAAGTAGGGTTAACTTGCAACAGCACACCCAACACTACGCCTACCAAAGCTGCGTGACCAACGGCATGACTAAAAAATGATAGCTGGCGTAAGGTGACAAAACTGCCCAGTAAACCCCCTAATACTCCCATTAAAACAGCACCTGCGATCGCCCGTTGCATAAAAGGGAATTGCAGTAAACTCACCAAATCTGGAACACTAGCCACAGCGATTAAACAGCAAGAGTTATGAGGTAGGAGGTAGAAGGTTTTAGTCAGCATACAATCAGTTGTTGATTTTTATTATCAAAATTCATTGCATCCATATTCAAGCTAGTGGGTACTTTTACCACACATTACTACAAAATATCTCTTAATTTCTAAATTTTTTAATTTGATTAAAGTATATAATTGTATATATCATCTACTCTTGTTAATAAATTTTTTAAACGTCGATTCCAAATTTAACTATTCCCAAATTAAATAATTGTAGTTAACAAATTCACATGATTAAGACTCACACAAATTTTACTGTAGAGGAAATAAATGCAAGTAGTGTTACACCTCTAATAAAAGAAGTTTTGAGTATTGAAAAATCACAGCGCATGGCTGATTTTTTTAGTTTTTTAGGCGACGCTAATCGATTACGCATTCTCTCCTTTTTAGCAACAAAAGAGCTATGTGTCAGTGATATAGCAACACTACTAGAAATGAGCGAATCTGCTGTTTCTCATCAATTAAGAAACTTACGTGCCATGCGTTTAGTCAGTTACCGTAAGCAAGGTCGTCATGTATTTTACCGCCTACATGATAACCATATTTTGGAGCTTTATCAGGCTGTAGCGGAACATTTGGACGAGAAAGATTAACTCTAAATCAATAAATAAATCAATAAATAAAAGAGTTTTGTCTACTTGAATATTGTGATTTTTCCTAATGGTGATGTTCGTAACGACTGAAGCCAGGGCCGTAAGTTGCTAATAAGTTTTGGGGTGAAAGTGCTATTTCTGGCTGACCAGTACAAACAACGGTTTGGTTAAGACAAAGCACGCGATCGCAGTGGCGGCTGACCATATCAATATCATGGGAAACTTGCAAAACAGTCCAACCTTCCTGCTGCTTTAATTCGTTCAGCATGGCATAAAAATCGGCTGCACCCTGCATATCAACTCCCGCAAAGGCTTCATCTAAAACCAATATTTTTCGAGGTATGACCAAACAGTAAGCTAATAAAATCCGCTTTAGCTGACCGCCGCTAAGAGTCCCGATCGCTTGATTTCGCAGATGGTAAGTATCGGTTCTTTTGAGAGCGGCGGCGATCGCTGCTGATTTTTCCCGGCTTTGAATTCTTAGTTTGGAGAAAAATGCAGATCTCTGATGGCGAGCTTCAGCCACCCATCCTAGTCCCACCAATTCTTCAACAGAGATAGGAAAACTGCGGTCAAAAATAAAATTTTGTGGCATATAGCCTAAAAGATGGCGTAAATTTCCTAACCTATTTATGGGACGACCAAAGATTTCAATTTGACCGACGCTGCGAGGAATCAAATCTAAAATTGCTTTTACCAAAGTGCTTTTACCAGCGCCGTTAGGCCCGACTATCGCTGTGTCTGTTCCTGCTAATAAATTAAAAGAAACATCTCGAATAGCTAAATAATTACCTTGATATACTGTCAAGTTTTCTACTTTTAAAATGGGCGAATTCATTAGTCCTAGCTGGAAAATAGGTGATGAGTCAAGATATTTTTATGGTCGTTTGTGGGTGATTATCAGGAGTATATGACTGGTTCAAATTAATAAAAAATCAGCATCAGAGCAATTTTCATTTACCAATAATATAAATCAGATACACCCAAGTCATAATTTTACTTACAACCCGCTTCTAGGGTTTGCAAATTATCTTTCATTGCTTGGAAATAATATTGGGGATTGGTATCACCACTTTCTAAAGAGTTGAGAGAACGCAAAGTTAAATTTAAATCTTTGGATAAACTGGTGAGTAATTTGTTGTCTACACCTGGTTCACTGAACAAAGCTTTTACTTTGTATTTTTTAACTGTGTTGACTGTTTTTTGTACATCTGTTGGTGAAAGTTGATCTTCAGGAACTTGCACGACAGCAACTTGCCGCAAATTATAGCGTTGAGCTAAATAAGGAAAGGCATCATGGAAAGTAATAAATGTACAATTAGGAGTTTTCTGCAAAGTTTGCTGAAACTCATTATGTAAATTGTCTAACTCTTTCATATAAGCCTCAGCATTAGCTTGATAGGTAGTTTTATTTGCTGGGTCAGCCGCAATTAAGCCATCCCGAATATTCACTACTTGCTGTTTTGCTAACACTGGATCTAGCCAAACGTGGGGATTACCTTCAGAATGTTCATGGTCATGATCGTGGTCTTTCGTTCCTGTTTCTACAACAGGTGAAATTTCATTTAAAACTTTGATATTTTTACTGGCATCTATTTGGGTTAATTGAGGATTTTGGGCATTTTTTACAGTATTGTCGAGAAATTCTTCCAAACCTAACCCATTTTTGACTAAAACATTAGCTGTGGCGATCGCTTTCACATTACTCGGTGTTGCTTGGTAATCATGTACTTCCGTGTTAGGTGGGATTAAAAGCGATACATCTGCGGCTTCTCCAGCTACAGCTTTGGTAAATAAATATGTTGGCAAAATCGTTGCTACTACTTTAGTTTTTGGCTGCTGCACTGATGGACTAGAAGCAGCTTCCTGTGCTGTTGGCGATTGTTGGGCAGTTGTTCCCTGATTACTATTCGATTGGTCACAACCAACCGTCATGGACAACATTAGCAAGGCTATTAAGGACACCATGCCATTGTGCTGTTTACCTATTTTACTTCTGATGTGAGTCCAAATCACTGTATTTTACCCTCCATAAGGATGCTGACGCGGCTGTCGCCACAATCAACACAGATTTTGAAAATGATACTTATTGTACATTGCTATATTATAATAATTCTCATTCTCATATACTGAAGACAATAAATTTCTTGCCAGCAATCACCGGAGTGTTTTGCGAGTGTTGTGTTACATATCTCTCACTCCACCGAATGTACTGGTTGAAAGATGTTCTCTTTACATAAAATGGATGAATTACGAATTCTTGACTTTTAATGTGACAAAAATTGCTAAGTGCTGCTAATATCTTGGGAATACTTTTGAAGTAAATATTATTTCAAATGAACTTGGTATATCTATTGCCAAGAAGAAGATGTGTGTGAGTAAAGTGTGAGGAGAAAAATGCAGAAAATATGGAAGTATTGGCTGGTTAACCCAGTAATTTGCAGCACAATGCTATTTTCTGGCGCTGCGGCCTTTGCAGGAGAAACCCCTGCCACAACAGAAATAAATGAAACCTCAAAAATAGCTAATGCAGAACTAGCTACTCAACAAGAGGTAATGTCACAAGTTACCTCAGTTTCTCAATTTTCTGACGTACAACCTACAGACTGGGCTTTCCAAGCATTGCAATCACTGGTAGAGCGATATGGTTGTATCGCAGGGTATCCCAATGGGACATATCGTGGTAATCGCGCCCTCACAAGGTATGAATTTGCCGCAGGCTTGAACGCTTGTCTGGATCGAGTCAATGAACTCATAGCTACTGCCACGGCGGAGTTAGTCACAAAAGAAGACTTAGCTACATTACAAAAGCTACAAGAAGAGTTTTCTGCGGAACTAGCCACATTGAGAGGTCGAGTTGATGCTTTAGAAGCGCGTACCTCGGAATTAGAAGCCAATCAATTCTCAACCACAACAAAGCTGCAAGGACAAGTAGTATCAGTTATCAGCGATGTCTTATCAGGCGATCGCGTCAATAATGCAGATATCGTTGATACAAATACCACTCTGGGAGTACGGGCGCGATTAGAACTTGTCTCCAGCTTCACTGGGCAAGATACCTTGTTCACCAGAATTGAAGCTAACAACATTACTAGCCCCGACATTAATACTCCAGAAGGTAACCTGTTCTTCGCTAGCGTTGAACCCAGTACTAATGCTGCTATTGGTACTTTGTGGTATGGCTTTCCCTTGGGCAAAAACACCCAAGCCAAGCTCATTGCTGTTGGCGGCGCAGCAGACGACCTCACCAGTACCGTCAACATATTTGATGGAGATGGTGCTTTTGGTGCTTTAACTACCTTTGGTACACGTAACCCGATTTATGGGCAGATAGGTGGTACTGGTCTGGGTGTCACTCACCAGTTTAGTGATAAATTAGCCTTGAGCTTGGGTTATTTGAGCGGTACAGCAAATAACCCATCACCCCAAAACGGTTTATTTGATGGCGCTTATGGTGCATTAGCGCAACTGACAGTTAGACCAAGCGATCGCATCAGTGTTGGTTTAACATATATCAATTCTTATCGCCAACCTCTAGCCACTGGTAGCAACGCTGCAACCACCTTCCAAGGTTTAGGCGAAAGATTCTCCAGCAATTCCTATGGTCTCCAAGCTTCTATCGGTCTCAGTGAAAAATTAGTCTTGGGTGGATGGGCTGGTTACACCAATAGCCGCATCTTGACAGGCGATCGTGGAGATGTTGATATTTGGAACTATGCTGTTACTCTTGGTTTCCCCGACCTTGGGAAAAAAGGTAACTTAGCCGGTATCATTGCCGGGATGGAACCAAAAGTCACAAGTTCTAGCATTGCTGGACTAGACAGAGATAGAGATACTTCCTATCATGTGGAAGCTTTTTATCAATACAAAGTCAGTGACAATATCACCATCACACCAGGCATTATCTGGCTAACATCACCAGACCACAATGATAACAATGATGATGTTGTTATTGGTGCGTTGAGAACCACATTTAGTTTCTAATTTCCCTAAACTCACCAAAAAGACGCAAAGAATCACTTTGCGTCTTTTTTATGGGAAATCAAAAATATGTAATTAGTAATTGGTAATTGGTAATAATTTCCTTTTCCCCTCTGCGCTTAGCCCCCAATCCCCAGTTCAACGCAAAAGTAAAAAGGTAAAAGATTTTTGTTTTAACTTTTGCCTTTTTACTTTTTACTTTTTTGTCCCCAATCCCCAACCCTATTCCAAACCATCATTACCAACAGCAGCCCTAACAAGTGATGTAAATTCATCTAATGTGAGATTGCCATATCTGAGTCTTTCCACTACAGCAGCCCTAATAGACCCGCCTGTTTCGTATGGAAGTTTGGCTAGTCCACCAGTATGCAGTGTTAGGGCTGGATATGCTGCATGAGTAATAGGATCTATATACGAAAATGCTGTAACTGTATACGCACCGTTAAATCCTGCAAAATAAGTTCCTTTCGGTGCGACCGCCTCAGCCGCAATAGTTGATAGATAAGCACCAGGAGTAAGATACACGGCTGCACCTGCAAAGACAGCAGGCTCTCCAGAACTGAAGTCGGAGATTGGGTCTTCTATTATTGCTTGGGCTGATGCTGGAGTTGATGCCAAGCTTAAGCAAGCAATAAAACCTGTTAGAGCTAGACTAGCTTTCAAGATCAAGCCAATAGCGCCAGAAAATAATTTCATATAAATCCTATGTTTTTAGGGTTTGAGCTTGATTTGTTAGATATTTGGATATAAGGTGATACGCACCTAAATCAAATATTCTTGCGTCAGGGCTGTCCATAGTCAAGAGTCCAGAATCAAAGGCTAGCTTGGACTGTGGACTTTGGACTTTTGACAACCTGAGTGCGAAATATACAATTTAAATGCGTAACAGCTTACTCTTTACAAGAATTGAATTGAGAGATATTTAATTTAAAGATGACTAATAACAAATATATGTGATCTAGATAAATTTATGTATGTAAATAAAGGCAATTAATTAGACATTAAAACGTCACATGAATAGACATAAAACTCTCAATAATATTCTTTTTATTTTTGCTAATTGCTCAAAGTATTACTAATAAAAATAAACACAATCAATAACATGATAAATTTTAGTATTTCGTCTTATTGTTACTTTTCATGCCGATCGCCTAAATTTCTGTTCTTGATGGCGCTGCTGTAACTTGTGCATATGATTGAATAAATGCCAGCAATATTCTTCAGGTAGTCCGCAGGTGACTGCGCCCCTGAGAACAACATTGAAGTACCAGTCATTAGGTGCAACTTCTTCCTCTGATTTATTCACCACTACGTATGTGCGAACATCTTGATATACTCGACTGTGGCTGTGAATCTCTACTGATTCATGACGATAGAGGTTTTGGGATACACCTTCACGTTGATCTAAGTATTCACTTAAGCGTAAGGGTAGTTGGTAGAGTACGCCTTTAACACTGGCTTTGGGGTCTTTAACTATATCTAAAACGCCACATTTACGGCTTGGTAAATAGAGATAAAATCCCAAACGATAACCTTTTAATACTCCAGGGCCGATAATATAAGGGTGTGTGTTCTCACCAAGCGATCGCTTCAAATCCACCGGACACATACAACTTCCATAAGCAAAATAATAAAACATCGGCTCTTTATGGCACTGATGTAGCGATTTCGTCTCTGAGGGTACAGGATGATGAGATTGCACCCAAGTATGATGTGGGCGCGTACTTTGATGGCTCATTTATCCCTGGAAGTATATGGTACTATCACAGTTATACTACATCCATTTCCAGTATTCAACTAAAACTTGATAGATAAACCGTAGTTTAAGATGTAGGCTGAAGAATTGAATGTTAAGCTAAACAACTGGCAATTGTTGCTAAAACAGACTGAGAAAGTGTAGGTAAATCATAGCCACCTTCTAAGCCAAATAACATTTTACGGGTTATTCCTAAACAATAATTAGTGAATAAAGCATAGTCTTTTGGTTGCAAATTGACGCTAGCTAGAGGATCGTCAGCATTACCATCATAACCAGCACTAACAATCAGTAAATCTGGCTGAAAGTCTACTAAAAACGGCATTATCTTTTTTTCCCATAATGGCTGATATACAGAAATATCACTACCAGGTGGTACGGGCAGATTTAACACATTATTATGGAAACCCTTTTCTGTAGCTCTACCTGTCCCAGGATAACAGGGGTACTGATGGAGAGAACAGTAAGCAATTTGAGGATTAATCTCCACGATCGCCTGTGTACCATTACCATGATGTACATCCCAATCAATAATGGCGACACGGTTAATTCCTGGCTGTTCTAAGGCATAATAAGCGGCGATCGCTGCATTAGAAAATAAACAAAATCCCATCCCTGCATCGCCTTCTGCATGGTGTCCTGGTGGACGCGCCAGCACAAAAGCCGGATTTCCTGTCTCTAACACAGCATCCATCCCGTTTAACCAAGCACTCACCGCCAATAAAGCCACATCATAACTACGGGGTGAGACTGGTGTATCGCCATCCAAATAACCGCCGCCAGTAGTAGCGATTTCCCTGACCTTATTCACATAACCTGGGCTATGAACCTTTACCAGAAGCGGCATTACAGATGAGTTTTCTAGGGCTGGTGTCGGTTCAACCCAGGTAATTTTTTCCGCAAACGCAGCTTGTTTTATTGCATTAACAATTGCTGTCAAACGTTCTGGACTTTCTGGGTGATATTTGCCAGTTTTGTGATCTAGAAACTCATCAGAATATATGACTGGGAACATGGCAGGGGATGGACGGCAGGATACTGAATGCCATTGTATCGTCTGTTAGTGGGGGTTGCTTTACTGGCTACTCCCTAAATAAACGACCTATCCTCATTCCCTCTTTCCTCCCCTGCTTCTCCGAACCGTATTGAGAGGAGTCCTAGAGCGATCTAGGCATCGACTCTCATCAGTGTTAGGTTAGATTACTTGCTTTCTCAACTGCTTTCTTTAATTCTTCAAAGGTAATGCTACCGTCTTCGTCCGAATCATACTGTAATAACAACTCCTGGGGGCTACTGGTACTCGTTTCTGATGAGATGACTGCACTTAAACCAGGACTTAAGAAAAGCTCATTAATGGAGATTTTGCCGTCTTGATCACGGTCTAAGGTATTAAAAAGAGATTGAAGCTCTTGCTCGGTTGTCATAATTTTCTATCTGAATTAATCTTTCACTTTAATATTTCAGAATTACATAAACTTATATCATTGGAAGTAGAAATAGGTACTGCTGGGGCTGAGATTAAGAATACTGAAGGTGAGTATGAACACCGTTTAGTCTAAAAAAATGGGAAATATAAGTTAAATACACCCGTTGAAATAGGTCTTACTTTATGATTTTTGGCTTAAAAAGTCTGACTAATTTATCGATATTACTGGTATTAGTCGGTATTAATAATCTCAATCCTTCGGCTATAGCTAATACGAGTCAACCGCAGCTATTAGCACAACGACCAGCTAGAACTGTTAATTCTCAGCCACATAAAGTTTTTCAGCCGATTCTGCCGAAGTTAAAGCAAAAGAGTCAAATTAAGATTTTATTGCCTAAGTATATTCCTGAGTCCGATGGGACAAATCCGATTTACGCCATTCTTGAAACTTCTACACCGAAGAAATATGACATTCTCTTGGGTTTCAGTCCTGACTGTACTGGTGGGACGGCTTGTCGTTTGGGTGTGGTTTCGGCGGAGGCTGTCACGCGTTCAACACCGCGCCTTACGGGGAAACGGGTGGCTTTAGCTAAGGGTGTTGCTGGCTATTTTGTGGATTTTCGTTGTGGGGCTAATTGTTCTGATGCGACTTTGACTTGGCGACAACAAGGAGTGCAGTATAGTTTTGGACTGAAGGCAGGCGATCGCAATTCTCTCATTAAAATGGCTAATTCTGCTATTAATCCTTAACGTTGCATTAGCCATTAAAACTAATACAGAAGAAGACGCGATGAATCGCGTCTCTACATGGTTATTTGGCGTTATTTTGGTCTTGTGAAATCACCAATAAATTAATATCCGCCTTCTTCTTCGTATTCTGGTTGTCTTTCTTTGACTTTTTTGGGAATGTTCACTGGTTGGGGTGGTGTGTCTTCCCAAGCATCACTTTCTACATCATCATCATAATCGTCGTAATCTTCGGTGTAGGGTTTGCTGTAGGGTTGAGCCGGGGGCTGATACCTGTCTCTACCTGTGGCTTCACTCCAGTTGTCTTCTTCTTCGTCTTCTTCGTATTGAATTGACTCGTATTGGCGCGCCTTCATGACTTGGCGCTGTGGTCTTTCTTCTTCGATGTAGTCCTCAGTCCATTCTTCCTCGGCTACGGGTTCGGGGGTGCGGACTTTGGGTTTTGGTGGCTGTAAGGGTACGCCGCTAGGTAGCTGATTTGATGGTGCAACGGCGCGGGGTGCAGAATAGCCGTATTCTTCGTCTGCGTCTCTTTCCCAAGGCGCTTTACCAATACCCAGGCGTTCGAGGACACCAACTGTTAACTGATTTACCCGTTCTTCAGCTCCTTCAAACACGATTAATCGGTTGGGGCCGGTGCTGACTACTTCTTCTATGGATATTTCGTAGGTGCTTAAGAATTGGTCGGGAATTTGGGGGAGTCCCAAGGAGGCGATGACTATGGTGTTGAGCTTACCTGTTTCGGCTTCAAACCTAAAGCCCCGCACTCTACCTAAAACTTCGCCAGTTTCGGTGATTACTTCCCAGTTAATTAAGTTACTGAAGGCTTCAACTTCAATATCTTCGATGACATCTTCGTTATCAACTAAGATCACATCGCCATATTGGTGGATGCTGCTAAGGTACATATAGCGGGGCAGACCAGAGATGGAGATCAGGCTGTCTCGCAAACCAAGAGCCACAACCTCTCTTTGATCAATATCCACCCAAACTTGACTGACGATTCCTAACCGTTTGCCGTTGTCGCGGGTAATTACCTGCGTATTTAATATGTCGGAACGCCTAATTATTTGTTCAGAGGTCATTCTATACGGAGTCCTGATCTCGAATCCGGTTTATCTATACACTATTATTAACAAAAACTCAAGCAGATGTATTCGAGGATGATAACTTAATTCCCAAAACTTGAGTATAAGCTCCTCGTGCTTGAGTAACGCCGATTGTGCGTTCGGCTGATTCTATCATCGGACGGCGCAAACTCACAACTATGAACTGGGCTTGCTGGGCTTGTTGTTTAATCATTCTTGACAATCGTTCTACGTTTGCCCCATCCAAAAACATATCTACTTCATCAAAGGCGTAAAAGGGTGAGGGGCGATAGCGTTGCAGGGCAAAGATAAAGCTTAAGGCGGTGAGGGATTTTTCACCACCGGACATGGAGGCGAGTCTTTGGACTGGTTTTCCTTTGGGGTGGGCGACTAAGTTTAAGCCACTGTTAAAGGGGTCTTCTGGGTTATCTAGTTGCAGGTAGCCGTCGCCGTCGGACAGGGTAGCGAAGATGGATTGGAAATTTTCATTTACAGCGTCGAAGGCTTCTTTAAAGGCGATTTGGCGCAAGGTGGTGAAGTTTTCAATGCGTAGGAGTAGTTCGGTGCGTTCTCCTTCTAAGGTTTGTAATTTTTGGGTGAGTTCTTCTAGGCGTTTTTGGGTGCGTTCGTATTCTTCTAACGCCAACATATTCACAGGTTCCATCGCTTGGAGACGTTTGGTGAGCGATCGCAATTCTTTCTGCAATTCTTCTAAGTCTACCTTGTCTGGGACTTCTGGCAAAGGGTTGGGGAGTTCTGGTACTAGTTCCTGTAACTGGCTTTGTAAGGCGGTTAAGTCTTCCCGGCGTTTGAGTTGGGTTTCTTCCAGCTTTTGAATTTCCCATTCTAATTGTTGCTGACGCAGGAGGTGCGATCTCACTTCTTGTTCAATTGTGTCGCGTTTTTGTTTTTCTACGCCCAGGTGTTGTTCTAGTTCGCTGAGTTTGGCGCGGGTTTGGGTGATTTGTGCGTTTATGGTTGTGGTTTGTTGGGAGACGCGATGAATTGCGTCTGTAGAAGTGGTTTGTTGAGTTTGATATTCGGTGATGCGTTGTTGGGCTTCTTGGATGCGTTCTTGTAAACGCTGTTGTTGATTTTCTAGATTTTTTAAGCGTTGTTCGGCTTCCCTAAAGGCGGTTTCCCGTTGTTGTATTTGTTGTTCTTGGGTTTTAATTGTCGCCTGAATTTGTTGCCATTCGCTGGGGGTTTGGGAGGCTTCTAACTCGGCTAAGGTGTGGCGTAGTTGTTGTAATTGGCTTTCTTGTCCTGGTAACTCCCTATCCAGAATTTCCAGGCGAGATTGGGCTGTGGTAAATTTCTCGCTGTTTTGGGTGAGTTGCGATCGCGTCCCTGCTAATTGGGCTGTTAAAGTTTTAATATCTTTTTGCAACTGTTCCAGCTGTAACTGCTGTTCTCGCCGTGCTTGTCGAGTTTCCGTGAGTTCTTGGGATAGTTGTTTGGTTTTGATAGATAAATTGGTGATCGCATCACCACAACGGTTTAAAATCCGATCAATATCGGCTAAACGCTGTTTTAAACCAATCGCTTCATCTGATTCTGCGGCTTCGGTGTTACCAAACCGGAGGGAGGAACGCTGGTTACTACTTCCCCCAGTCATCGCGCCACTAGTTTCTAGTAATTCCCCATCCAAGGTGACGATGCGATATAAGCCGAGATTTTTCCGCGCCGTATCCAAGTTGGCGAAGACTACAGTATTACCAAAGACGTAATTGAAGATGTCTTTATAACGGCGATCGCAGTCTACCAAATTTACAGCATAGTTAATAAAGCCATTGGCTAAACGCAGCGTCGCATCCTGGGTAAATTTGTGAGACTGAATTTTATTCAACGGTAAAAACGTTGCTTTCCCAGCCCGTTTTTGTTTGAGTAGTTCAATCCCGGCTGCTGCTATACCATCATCTTCTACCACAATGTGTCCCAACCGCGCCCCAGCCGCAATTTCTAACGCTAATTGAAACTTGGGTTCTACCCGTCCCAAATGTACCACCAAGCCGCAGACCCCAGGCATTCCTGACTGGATAATCACTTTACTGGCTTGGGTTCCTTGTACCTCTTGCTGTGCTTGTGCTTGCGCCTCAATTCTATCTAGTTGACGTTGTTTGTCCCGTTGTTCTTGCAATAACCGCTTTTGGGTATCTTGCTGGATTTGTAATTCTTGTTCTGTGGCTGCAAGATTTTGGGCTAAATCTTGGATGGGTTCACCAGAAGCGTTAAATTCTGTTTCTATGCGCTCACAATCAGCTTGTTTCTCAGCTAATTGCGGTTCTAAATTAGCAATTAACTCGGTTTGCTCCCCAATTAACTGCTGTAACTGATGATTCCGTTCCCGCAGTTGCGCTTGTTCCGTGCGCTGTGGTTCCAAAGTTTGCAGTACAGCCTCAATTTGCCGATTTAACGCTGTTTGTTGCTGTACCCAGGCTTCCGAGGCTGAGGCGATTTCTGCGGCTACTTCACGGGACTTTTCCAAAGCTTGTTGTGCTTCATCCCGTTGCTGCTGACAATAAACAATGGACTGTCTTTCTAAATCCTGTGCTTGCGCCAGTTCACCCAAACCTTGTTGATGTTGTTGAATATCTTGCTGAGTTTGCGTCAAACGTCTGGTAGTTTCTTGCAAAGCCGTTTCTAACTCCGTTTGCTGACGCTGGAGTTGCTTCCGTTCCGCTTCTTGGGTAGCTAGGGTAGATTGTACCGCCAGCAGTTCCTCTTCCCCCATTGCTTTCACATGAGCATTTAGCTGTTCCAGTTCAGCCGTTTTTTGGTTAATTTCTGTATTTAAGCTTGCCAGCTGAGTTGTCAGTTCCCCATAATGGCGATCGCCTGCTTGAATATCTGTAACTAACTTCTCTTGCTGTGCTTGTAGGGAACGCCAAGATAATACCGCTTCCCAACATTGCTTTTCTAAAAACTCCGTGCGTAACTTTTGATACCTCTCCGCCTTCGCTCGGTCTTGGGAGAGGCGATCGCGTTGTAAAGTTAACTCAGACTCAATAATCCGACAACTGTCTTCCTTATCCTTCACCTCATCCAAAGTTCCCTTGGCTTGGTGAATCTTCCTATCAAAAGCCGCCACCCCCGCCAACTCATCAATAATTTCCCGCCGTTCCTTCCCCTTCATGGAAATAATGCTGGTGACATCCCCTTGCAACACCACGTTATAACCTTCAGGGTAAATCCGCAGCCTCTCCAACTCCTCATGTAACTCTGTCTGCGTCGCCGAAACCCCATTGATGTAGTAATTCGACGTATAACTACCTTGATGCGTTACCCGCAGTTTCCGGGTTACACTCCATTCTGTAGCTTTATGACCATTCCCATTTACACTAGGCGTTTCATCCTGTGATTCTTCTTCACCACTGACTACGGACAACTGACTACTGACATCCACCAAATCAGACAAATCAAACGTCACCGTCACCACAGCTTCCACCGCCGAGCGACTTTTCGCCGTTTGAGTATTATTAACCAAATCGGGTAGGCGGTCTGCTCGCATCCCCTTAGAACTGGCTAATCCCAAACAAAACAACAGCGCATCCAAAATATTAGACTTACCCGAACCATTAGGCCCAGATACGACAGTGAACCCCGACAGCAATGGGACGGAGGTAGTACCGCCGAAGGATTTGAAATTGGTAAGTTCTACGCGCTTAATATGCACCATGCAGTGCTAGTTAACTGAATGTTAATGAAGAACAAGTGTATCAATTAATGAAAAATTCTCAAGTAGTCTCAGGGAAAATTTAGAATATTCCCAGAACCCAGGGTAGGTAAAGAGAGTTTAACAGCGAATTGCCACAATTGGTATAGTTTCAATCAGCTGAGTCAGCTGAGATTTTAGTTACCAAAATTGTCAACCATCATTTTTTCACGCTGTTATTGACTGGTTTGCTAACGGTTGTTAGATGTGATTTGATGAACCATTCGTCTACTATTCCCGAATTTCTTGGGAGAAAATATTCTAATTTCCCCTGAACAGCAGAATATTGATGAACTAATTTTAATTACGGAAGAACTTTTTGATAACGAGTATCAAAACCTAATTACCTTTGCCTATAACAAAGCGGGGATTCTTACCCGTCAACTGCATAAAGCTTATCACCCAAAATGATAACTAATACAACTATGTAACTTAAATTACTTAATGTTTGTCTTTTTGGTAACTTTAAGCAATTTTTTATATGTTCAAAATAAACAGAAATAATTGTGACATTTTTGATACAAATTTGTTAAGAATAGTTACAGCAGTCGTAACACAAGGAAATAATTCTTATGGTTGAAGCACTTGATAACAACCCACCACATAAAGTTGTGATTGTCGGTGGCGGTTTTGGTGGATTGTATGCAGCAAAAGCCCTGGCTAAAGCTAAAGTAGACGTGACTCTCATCGACAAGCGGAACTTTCACCTATTTCAGCCACTACTTTATCAAGTTGCAACAGGGACGCTATCACCAGCAGATATTTCCTCGCCTTTACGCGCAGTATTAAGTAAAAGCAAGAATACCCAAGTATTGCTGGGAGAAGTGAGCGATATTGACCCAGAAGCACAAGAATTAGTGATGGGTGATGAAAAAATCCCCTACGATACCTTAATTGTCGCCACTGGTGCAAAGCATTCCTATTTTGGTAAAGATAACTGGGAAGAGTTTGCACCTGGGTTGAAAACTGTAGAAGACGCGATAGAAATGCGCCGCCGCATCTTTACAGCTTTTGAAGCAGCCGAGAAAGAAAAAGACCCAGCAAAGCGTCGTGCTTGGTTGACCTTTGTGGTTGTCGGTGGCGGCCCTACTGGTGTAGAGTTAGCAGGAGCGATCGCAGAATTAGCCTACAAAACCCTTAAAGAAGATTTCCGCAAAATCGATACCACAGAAGCCCAAGTCATTCTCCTAGAAGGTTTAGATAGAGTCCTCCCTCCTTTTGCACCCGAATTATCCCAGGAAGCGGAAGCATCTTTGCAAAAGTTGGGTGTGGTTGTCCAGACAAAAACCTTGGTAACAAATATTGAGAATGATATCGTCACCCTCAAACAAGGTGAAGAAGTAAAACAAATTGCCTCCAAGACTGTATTATGGGCAGCAGGTGTGAAAGCATCAGCTATGGGTAAAGTTTTAGCTGAACGAACTGGGGTAGAATGCGATCGCGCCGGCCGAGTCATCGTAGAATCAGACTTAAGCATTAAGGGACACAGCAATATTTTTGTTGTGGGAGACTTAGCCAACTTCTCTCACCAAAATGGTAAACCCCTCCCTGGTGTTGCACCCGTCGCTAAACAAGAAGGTGAATACGTCGCCGCATTGGTTCAAAAACGCCTCCAAGGTCAAACTCTACCAGCCTTTAACTATGCTGATAAGGGTAGTCTAGCGATGATTGGACAAAATGCAGCCGTTGTAGATTTAGGCTTCATCAAACTTACAGGCTTCTTTGCATGGTTGTTCTGGTTAGTGATTCACATCTACTTCCTCATTGAGTTTGATAATAAGTTAGTAGTCATGATTCAATGGGTATGGAATTATGTGACTCGCAATCGTGGTGCTAGATTGATTACAGGCCAAGAAGTGGCTTTAGAGGTAAAAGCTGTCAACAATAACGGTCATTATCAGGCTACAGAAAAGAGGTTGCCGGTTAATGTCTAGGATTAAATAGGTAATTGGTAATGCTTAAAATAGTTACCGTGTGACCAAAGTGATAAAAGTAGGGTGGGCAATGCCCACCTTACTATGGTTTTGGTGGGGCAATACCCATCCTAAAAATACTTAATACCAATTCAATTAATGATTGCAAAACATCCTTAGGTGAAGATGCGATGAATCCTTTGGATGAAGAAGACGCGATGAATCGCGTCTCTACAAATGGTTTATTTGTCGCATTTTTTTTCAAATTGGTATAACTTTTTATAGCTATCGCCAGTAGTGTTAGGACATCAATAGATGATACAATCTAGACACAATAAAACTTTTAACCCATTCCCCAGTCCCCAGATGTAATTCATTCTTTCTAATTACTTATTAGCCTGAAATTTGTGGAATAGGTATCTTGCTTGATGGAGGCAAAATACTTATTCCACAATTATTTTTAGCTTATACGTTTACATATGTTTCTTAATATATTTGAGAGTATTCGCTCACAATTAATCAACATAATTAGTTAGAGATTTATTCTCAACAAAAACATATTTTTGGCAAGAATATTAAACATGATTTTGTCAAGTATACCCAATAGATAAACTTTAGAATTACTACAAAATAAGAGTTTCAATATAACAGATAGACCATAAGGTCTTGTAAATAGTAAATTTGATTAATTTAATTATTTTTACAATTGTTCAAAACAAGCGGTAACAAATCTCATAACTTTGTTACAAATCAATTAAGAATAGTTACATTTCTCTGAACGCAAGGAAATTTTTATTATGGTAGCTTCACTTGAACCACATCAGGTTGTAATCGTTGGTGGTGGCTTTGGTGGACTGTATGCAGCAAAAGCACTGGCGAAAGCTAATGTAAATGTTACTCTCATCGATAAACGTAACTTTCACTTATTTCAGCCACTTTTATATCAAGTTGCAACAGGCACGCTATCACCTGCTGATATTTCCGCACCATTGCGATCTGTACTCAGCAAAAGCAAGAATACAAGAGTGCTGCTAGGAGAAGTAAATGATATTAATCCAGAAGCACAACAAGTTATTCTGAGTGATAAAGTAGTAAATTATGATACGTTAATTGTCGCCACAGGTGCAAAGCATTCCTATTTTGGTAAAGATAATTGGCAAGAATTAGCGCCTGGCTTGAAAACTGTGGAAGATGCTATCGAAATGCGTCGCCGCATCTTTACAGCCTTTGAAGCCGCAGAAAAAGAAACTGACCCCGAAAAACGTCGGGCTTTATTGACTTTTGTAATTGTGGGCGGTGGCCCTACAGGAGTAGAATTAGCAGGGGCGATCGCTGAGTTAGCATATAAGACTCTGCAAGACGATTTCCGCAACATCGACACCTCAGAAACCAAAATATTACTATTGCAAGGTGGCGATCGCATCCTCCCACACATTGCACCAGAATTATCCCAAGCAGCCACAACATCTCTGCGAGAGTTCGGTGTGGTTGTCCAGACAAAAACAAGAGTGACAAGTATTGAAAACGACATCGTTACCTTTAAGCAAGGCGATGAATTGCAAACAATAACCTCCAAGACTATATTATGGGCAGCAGGTGTGAAAGCATCGGCGATGGGGAAAGTTTTAGCCGAACGAACCGGGGTAGAATGCGATCACGCCGGACGAGTCATGGTAGAACCAGACTTAAGTATTAAAGGACACAAAAATATTTTTGTTGTGGGAGACTTAGCCAACTTCTCGCACCAAAACGGTCAACCTCTTCCTAGTGTTGCACCAGTCGCCATCCAAGAAGGTGAATACGTCGCCAAGTTGATTAAAAAACGCTTGCAAGGTAAAACTCTGCCAGTCTTTAAATATAATGATCACGGTAGCCTAGCGATGATTGGGCAAAATGCAGCCGTTGTAGACTTAGGCTTAGTCAAGTTGCAAGGCTTCTCTGCATGGGCATTCTGGCTATTAATTCACATCTACTTCCTCATTGAGTTTGACAGCAAACTATTAGTCATGATTCAGTGGGCGTGGAACTACTTCACCCGCAAACGTGGTTCAAGATTGATTACTGGTGAAGAATCGCTAGCATTTGCCAACAATTTTGAAGATAGCAACGCTACAAGTAATTACGCATTAGCCAGCAATAGACAGCCACTAAATGTCTAGTTGTTCCATGATTAATTCCGTCGTAGGGTTGTACACTTGTACAACCCTACACTTATTGATATAAAATATGCGATCGCCTAATTATCCATGAGAAGCGATCGCATTGATAAAAATATTTCCCTTCTTTAGCCTCTGTCCTCACCAAATCGCTTTTGCAACGTTAACCAATCTTTTGGCTGCATAATTAATTTGGAAATAGGTAAGCGTTTCCACTCACCGTCTTGTTTGAGTAATATCTGCTTGTGCGCTATTTTTACGTCTTCAGGAGCATTGTAACCGTAGACGCGTTGTGGCCATCCTAAAGGTGTGTGAATAATAAACTGTTTATCTTCGACAGTGATATAAGGCCTATGCCAATATGCCCACCCTAAGAAGATAATGATAATTCCAATGATGATGCTAATGCTAAATTGACCTCTAACTAGGAGAATGCTACCGAAAGTTAAATTTAATAACCCTAAGGGAATGAACATATAACTGAAAGTTTTGTTGTAATGCAGTCTCATCATCAAGTTCTCATTAGCTTGTAATTGATCTGATCAAAGATAACAGCCTGACAAAGCCATAGTCAGGAGTAAAACACTTAAAATATCGGTGCAGAAACTAACAAAATTAAAGACACAACCATGATTGACCTTTACTATTGGACAACTCCCAACGGTCACAAAATCACTATCTTCTTAGAAGAAGTCGGTTTACCCTACAACATCATCCCCATAAATATCGGTGCTGGCGACCAGTTCCAGCCAGAATTTCTCAAAATCTCCCCGAATAATCGCATTCCCGCCATTGTTGACAATGAACCAGCAGATGGGGGTGCAGGGATTTCTGTGTTTGAGTCTGGCGCTATCTTGTTGTATTTGGCAGAAAAAACCGGAAAATTAATTCCCCAAAGTATCAGGGGACGTACAGAGGTTCTACAATGGCTATTCTGGCAAATGGCAGGACTAGGCCCAATGGCCGGACAAAACCACCACTTTAGTAGTTATGCACCTGAAAAAATTGAGTATGCCATTAACCGCTACGTCAATGAAACAGGGCGCTTATATGCAGTGTTGGATAAACGCCTTGCAGATAGAGAGTTTGTCGCTGGTGAATACTCTATTGCCGATATCGCCGCTTATCCTTGGATTGTGCCTTATGAACGCCAAAGCCAAAACTTAGAAAATTTTCCCCATCTCAAACGTTGGTTCGAGACAATTCAAATACGTCCGGCGGTCATTCGCGCCTATGAAAAAGCCGAAGCCTTTAAAAATCAGGCGTTAGATATTGAAAAGTCTCGAAACTTGTTATTTAACCAGTCAGCCAACACTATTCAGCGCTGAAGTATGAGGAAAATTTGATAGTTTCCTGAATTATTCTTCTTTTTGGTCGAGTTACTTATGTCCTGAGTAGGGTTAAACACCTAATTTGTGTTTGTTACGGTTGCTAATGACATTCGTTCATAGCAATCGTAATCATTATGACTTTTACACAAACAGGCGATCCCACTATTCGTAAGTATGTCCAATCATGGCAAAAATTGGATGTAGACGAACAATTGGCTTTGTTTTGGTTTATCTACAAGGAAATGGGCGGCGCAATTACACCAGCAGCCCCTGGCGCTAGCACCGTTTCCCCAGCAATTGCCGAAGGTTTATTTAATCAAGTCAAAGAATTGAATCATGAACAGCAATTGCAACTACAACGCGACTTAATTCGGCGTGTAGATAACCAACTCAGCCGCGAATACGGCTCTCTGGGTGATACCACTAAGCTGCTGTTTTGGTATCTTTTATCTCAAGGTATGGAAAATGCAACTATAGTTCCTTTTCCTGCCGGTTATACACTGTCTTCAGAATCCCAAGAACTGTTGGAAGGAATCAAAGGCTTAGGTTTTGAACAGCAGATTACTCTTTTCCGCGATTACGTTTCCCCAATGGGTGCTGAAGCAAAAGCGGGTGCGGAAATTTAGGGTTTTCCGATAGGGTTCATACTTTTTGAAATACACGTAGCAATGCCCACCTTATTATGGTGGTGGGTATTGCCCACCCTACGTACTGACCACACAAGGCTTTCTAGTCTGTCAAGTCGCTCCAATTCAAAATTCAAAATTTAAAATTCAAAATTCAAAATTAAAGATCCCACAGATAAATCCGGGGGCTTGTATCCTTTTTTTGTTCGGTCAACAGCTATATATTATGTATCAGAAAATTTTGGTAGCAGTAGAAAACTCTGAGATAGGGCAATATATTTTTGAGCAGGGTGTAAATTTAGCCAAAGCAAGCAACGCTGAAATCATGTTGCTGCACGTTATATCTCCTGTGGAAGACCCCTATATTACTCCGATATTTTTGCAACCAGATACTACTTATCCAGGTTGGCAAACAGAATCAATGGATAACTATATCCAGCATTGGGAAAAACTTAAACAGGAAAAACTAGAGTGGTTGCGATCGCTCACCGACGCAGCTATTAATATAGGTGTGAAAGCTGGATTTACCCAAAAGATGGGTGACCCAGGTCGGACAATATGTGAAATAGCCCGTAGCTGGTCGGCTGACCTAATTATGGTTGGTCGGCGTGGCCGTGCTGGACTTAGTGAGTTTTTATTAGGTAGTGTGAGTAATTACGTATTACATCATGCTCATTGCTCAGTTTTAGTTATACAGGGACAAACTCTGTCGTCAACGGTATAACCAAACTCGCAATAGAGACAGTAGCTGTTCTGTATCTACTGGTTTAGCAATGTAGTCAGAAGCACCGGCCTCGATGCACTGATCGCGATCGCCTTGCATGGCTTTGGCGGTGAGGGCAATAATTGGCAAGGCTCTAAATTGCTCTTGTTGGCGAATTAGCTGCATGGTTTCGTAACCGTCCATTTCGGGCATCATTACATCCATTAACACCACGTCAATATCTGGCGTATTCTCTAATAAGCTAATTCCTTCTCTGCCATTTTCAGCATATATTACCTGCATTTGGTAGCGTTCCAGCATACTGGTGAGGGCGAAGATGTTGCGGACATCGTCGTCTACAATCAGGACTTTTTTACCAACTAAGGAATAATCTTGAGAATGCAGTTGTTCGAGGATTTGGCGTTTAGGTGTGGGTAAGTTTGCTTGGACGCGGTGGAGGAATAAGGCGGTTTCATCTAGGAGACGTTCGGGCGATCGCACATCTTTGACGATAATCGTCTCAGCAATCCGTCTGAGTTCTGTTTCTTGGGTTTTACTAATTTCTCTGCCGGTGTACACAATAATTGGTAAGGTTGCGCCATTGGCTTCTCGCTTAATCTGTTCCATGAGTTCAAAACCTGTCATGTCAGGTAAACCTAAATCGAGGACTAAGCAATCAAATTGCTGAGTACGAATGGCTTCTAAGGCTGCTGCACCTGTACCGACGGCAACTGTGGCTACATCGCTATTACCAATAAGTTCCACAATGCTTTGGCGTTGTAGTTCGTCATCTTCAACCACCAACAAATTCTTCACCCGACGTTCTACGAAACCTCTAATTTTGTCTAAGGCTTCGGATATAGCTTCACTGGTGACTGGTTTTTGTAAATAGGCGATCGCTCCTAATTGTAAACCCCGTTGCCTTCCTTCCTCCACGGTCATGATGTGTACGGGAATATGGCGGGTTGTGGGGTCATGTTTCAAACGGTCTAGGACTGTCCAACCATCCATTTCTGGTAAGCGGATATCGAGTAAAATCGCCATTGGCTGAAAGTCCTTGGCTAGTTTCAGTCCGGCTGTACCACTTTGAGCGCTTAGTACCTGGAAACCATGTTGTCGTGCCATATCTACTAAGATACGGGCAAAATTAACATCATCCTCAATAATTAGGAGAATGTTATTATCTGCGGATGGATTGGTAATTGTAGTGCGATCGTCAAGAAGCATTGACCCGTACCCTGTAGAGACGCGATTCATCGCGTCTGCATTGGTCAGCGTAGATTCACCACCAAACCGATTCATTGCGCCTGCGTGAATCTGCGTAGATTCAGCACTAAATTGCGGTAAATAGAAGGTAAATGTACTACCTTGACCAGGATGGCTAGTAAGTTTGATTTCACCACCCAAAAGATGAGCAATTTCTCGACTAATAGATAACCCTAGACCTGTTCCGCCGTATTTGCGGCTAGTTGTACCATCAGCTTGCTGGAATGCTTCAAAGATAATCTTTTGCTTATCGGCTGCAATACCAATACCTGTATCACTCACAGCAAAAGCAATGACATTTTGAGCAGAGTTAAAAGGTTGTTGGTTGGAATTCCATCCTGGCTTGGCTACTTCAATTCTGAGGCGGACTTCTCCACGTTCTGTAAATTTAAAGGCGTTGGAGAGGAGATTCTTTAACACCTGTTGTAGGCGTTTGATATCTGTATTAACAGTGGTTGGTAACTCAGGGGCTAATTCGACTGCAAAAGTCAGTCCTTTATTTTGCGCTATTTGCCCAAAGCCGCGTTCAATTTGTTCAGCCAACTCTGACAAGGGAATTGGGGTCGCATGGATGGACATAGTTCCCGATTCGATTTTGGCTAGATCCAAAATATCGTTAATTAAGGCTAATAGTTCATTGCCGGCTGAGTAAATTGTTTGGCTATATTCGACTTGTTTAGCTGTCAAATTACCATCGACGTTATCAGTCAACAATTTCGCCAATATTAATAAGCTATTTAAAGGTGTCCGCAGTTCATGGGACATATTCGCCAAAAATTCGGATTTATATCGGGATGACAGGGCGAGTTGTTCGGCTTTCTCTTCTAAAGACCGTCTCGCTTGTTCAATTTCTCGATTCTTCCGTTCAACTTCTTTTTTCTGTATAGCTAACAATTCTGCTTTCTCTTCTAACTCAGCGTTGGTTTGCTGTAGTTCTTCTTGCTGTCCCCGTAGTAAATCTTCCGAAGCTTTGAGTGATTGGGCTTGTTGTTCTAGTCGCTTGTTGGTTTCGCGGAGTTCGCTTTGCTGGGTTTGTAGTTCCTCGGCGAGGGATTGGGATTGTTTGAGTAATTCTTCGGTACGCATCGAGGCGGCGATGGTGTTGAGGACGATCGCAATACTTTCGGTGAGTTGGTCGAAGAATGTCAAATGAATCTCACTAAAGCGGCGGAAGGAGGCTAGTTCAATCACCGCCGTGACTTGTCCTTCAAATAATACTGGTAACACTACTGCATTGAGGGGGTTGGCTTCGCCTAAACCAGAACTAATTTTCACATAATCACTCGGTACTTCTGTTAGCAAAATTCGCTCTTTTTCTAAAGCACATTGTCCAACTAAACCCTCACCTAATTGGAAGCGGTTAGCTAGATGTTTGCGTTCTCGGTAAGCATAGGTGCTGAGTAGTTGTAGGTAGCTTTGATTTTCTGCCCCTTCCATTAAGTAGAATACGCCGTGTTGTGCGCCTACCAGTGGTGCAAGTTCGGAGAGAATTAGTTTGGATACGGTTTCTAAGTCGCGCTGACCTTGCAGCATTCGGGTGAATTTGGCAAGGTTGGTCTTTAACCAATCTTGTTCGGTGTTTTTCTGGGTTGTTTCCCGCAGATTGGCAATCATCTGGTTGATGTTGTCTTTGAGAATTGCCACTTCTCCTTGGGCTTCTACAGCAATGGAACGAGTTAAATCGCCCTTGGTGACGGCTGTAGCCACTTCGGCGATCGCTCTTAATTGGGTGGTGAGGGTAGCCGCTAGTTCATTTACGTTGTCGGTCAAATCTTTCCACGTCCCCGCCGCCCCTGGAACCTTGGCTTGACCGCCCAATTTTCCTTCTATCCCCACTTCCCGCGCCACTGTTGTTACCTGATTGGCAAAGGTGGCTAGGGTATCAATCATTTCGTTAATTGTCTCCGCCAAGGTTTCAATTTCTCCCTTAGCATCTAACATCAGTTTACGTTTCAAGTCGCCATTCGCCACCGCCGTCACCACTCTGGCAATACCCCGGACTTGGGCTGTGAGATTCCCCGCCATTGAGTTGACATTATCTGTCAAATCCTTCCACGTCCCCGCCACACCTTGCACCAAGGCTTGACCGCCTAATTTGCCCTCGGTTCCCACCTCCCGCGCTACCCGCGTCACCTCTGAGGCAAAAGAACTGAGTTGATCCACCATTGTATTAATAGTGTTCTTTAAGTCGAGGATTTCCCCTTTCACATCCACGGTGATTTTCTTCGACAGATCGCCATTGGCTACCGCCTTCGTGACTTCCGCAATATTTCTGACCTGGGCGGTGAGGTTCCCTGCCATTGAGTTGACGTTATCTGTCAAATCTTTCCACGTGCCGCCCACACCCCGGACGTAGGCTTGTACACCCAATTTCCCCTCGCTACCTACCTCCCGCGCTACCCTTGTCACTTCTGAGGCGAAGGAATTGAGTTGATCCACCATTGTATTAATAGTGTTTTTCAACTCTAAAATTTCCCCTTTCACATCCACGGTAATTTTCTTCGACAAGTCGCCATTGGCTACCGCCGTCGTCACTTCCGCAATGTTTCTTACCTGGGCTGTCAAACTCCCCGCCATAAAATTGACGCTATCAGTCAAGTCCTTCCACGTCCCCGCTACACCCTTCACCTCTGCTTGTACACCCAATTTCCCTTCTGTTCCCACCTCCCGCGCTACCCTGGTGACTTCCGAAGCAAAGGAGTTGAGTTGATCTACCATCGTGTTGACGGTGTTTTTTAATTCGAGAATTTCGCCCTTCACATCGACGGTGATTTTTTTCGATAAGTCGCCAGTCGCTACCGCCGTCGTCACTTCGGCAATATTTCTTACCTGCGCCGTCAAACTCCCCGCCATAAAATTGACGCTATCAGTCAAGTCCTTCCACGTACCCGCCACACCCCTAACATCGGCTTGTACACCCAACTTCCCTTCGCTGCCTACTTCCCGCGCCACTCGTGTAACTTCCGATGCAAAGGAACTCAGTTGATCCACCATGATATTGATGGTGTTTTTCAACTCAAAAATTTCGCCCTTCACATCCACAGTGATTTTCTTCGATAAGTCACCATTGGCGATCGCTGTCGCAACTTCCGCAATATTCCGCACCTGTCCCGTCAGATTCCCCGCCATCAAATTCACATTATCAGTCAAGTCTTTCCACGTACCCGCCACCCCTCGGACTTCTGCCTGTACGCCTAGTTTCCCCTCCGTCCCTACTTCCCGCGCCACTCTTGTAACTTCTGAGGCAAAAGAATTAAGTTGATCCACCATTGTATTGATGGTGTTTTTCAACTCCAAAATTTCGCCCTTCACATCCACAGTGATTTTCTTCGACAAATCGCCAGTAGCTACCGCCGTCGTCACTTCCGCAATATTTCTTACCTGCGCTGTCAAACTCCCCGCCATGAAATTGACGCTATCAGTCAAGTCCTTCCACGTACCCGCCACGCCTCGGACTTCTGCTTGACCGCCTAATTTTCCTTCTGCGCCCACCTCCCGCGCTACCCTGGTAACTTCTGATGCAAAGGAATTAAGTTGATCCACCATGATATTGACGGTGTTTTTCAACTCCAAAATTTCACCTTTGACATTGACTGTAATTTTCTTCGACAAGTCGCCATTAGCTACAGCCGTTGTCACCTCGGCAATATTCCTTACCTGGGCTGTCAGGTTCCCCGCCATCAGGTTGACATTATCAGTCAAATCCTTCCAAGTCCCCGCCACCCCTCTGACTTCTGCTTGTACGCCTAACTTCCCTTCCGTCCCTACTTCCCGCGCCACCCGTGTAACTTCTGATGCAAAGGAGTTCAGTTGATCCACCATTGTATTGACGGTGTTTTTCAACTCCAGAATTTCCCCCTTCACATCTACAGTAATTTTCTTCGATAAGTCACCATTAGCGATGGCCGTCGCCACTTCCGCAATATTCCGCACCTGTCCTGTCAGGTTCCCCGCCATCAAATTCACATTATCGGTCAAATCCTTCCAAGTCCCTGCCACACCTTGGACTTCGGCTTGCACCCCTAGTTTCCCCTCAGTTCCCACTTCCCTGGCTACCCGCGTCACCTCACCCGCAAAGGAACTCAGCCTTGTCACCATCGTGTTAACAATATTGGCTGTTTGGCGAAATTCACCTTTTAGGGGTCTACCATCAATTTCTGTGGCGATCGTTTGTGATAAATCCCCATTAGCTACAGCCCGAATTACCCGCGTAGTTTCTGCTGTCGGCTGGACTAAATCTGTAATCAGAGTATTGACAGAATTAACACTATCTGACCAAGAACCACGCACATTTCCCAAAGAAGCGCGTTCAGTAATCTTGCCTTCTTTGCCTACAACATTGCTAATGCGCTTTAGCTCTACTGCCATGCGCTCATTCTGGTCAATAATATCGTTCAGCGTATCGGCTATCTTACCAGCTACACCTGTTTGGTCTATGGGCATCCGAGCAGAAAAATCACCCTTTTTGACAGCAGTTAAAGTTTTTAATAGCTGTTTTAAGTCCAATTCATCGCTTTCTCTAGTTAACTGTTCGGTTGCCATAGTCTAGACCTTTAAAAATTAAAGTTTATTTTTACCCCCACAAATATTTGAGAGTAATTTGAAGTAGAAATATTATCTTGCTGTAGCCTCAAGATGAATTACGGCAGTTTTCGTCTACATACAGCAAAGAATTATCAGTTTTAAGTCAAGATACATCAGCCTGAGATCAGCCGTAGGAATAGGAAAAAAATCTGTTTCATCAATTCTGATATAAGCAGTTCATTATGGCTACTTAGGAAATGATAGCCGCTATTTAGTCTCTGATGTAGTTGCTAATTAAATTTTTCGACATCTACAAAATAATAGTTTTATTACCTATTACTTATGGCATATATCTTTAGATATAGAAGGTGGAAATATTAATTAAAAATTTTAAAAAACAAATGAACAAACATGAGTTTGCCACCCGAAAAGAAGCGCAATAGGTAACTTCCACAGGAATTCTTGAAAATTTTGAACTGATTCAAGTCTGGGCTGAATTTTGGGAACACTTGATGTAACCAGGTGAGCGTCTATCGTTCTGCTAAGTATCGCTTTGCACAAGTATTGAGATGTAGGGTGCGTCAGTATGAATAATTTATGAGTACAGCTAGGTTATATCGCACTGACGCACCTGACTTTTCATGGGATCTGGAAAACCCCTCTCCATAGAGCGTTCGCGTAGCGTGTGCTTTGCACTCAGCGCTTCTCGTAGAGTACCTCTCCCCTACAAGGAGAGAGGCTTTAACTTTTCCCCCTTCCCTACTAGGGAAGGGAGTTAGGGGGTTAGGTTTCGCGTTAGCTTTTCCACATAATGTGAAAAGTTAGACTGACGCACCTACCAAACTGGGTATCGCTTTGCACAAGTCCGCAATTCAAACTCACACTAGAGCATTTCTACAAATCATGAAATGTAATCATTTATCTGTTGTCACCTTTTTCTTAACTTTGAACTGCTTACCGCTTTCTGCTGCAACGGTACAGAAGACACAGGCGCAGTCGTACCATACTCAAAACGGTTGGCAGATTAGTCAAGCTTTTAAGCCCCCAAAACGGCAAGGCCCCCCTGTCAGCGCTGGCGGTTCTAGCCGTGGTTCCTCCTGCATTACCGGGAATAAGTCCATCACTCCCGTGATACCTAGAAATAAATTAGGGTTGACACTTGCCCAACGCCCGACATTGTTTTGGTCTATCCCATCATCTCCAGCGAAAACGGCTTATCTGGTGCTGTTGAATGATGCGGACAGGAAAATATTGTATAAAACTATGCTGACACTACCTGACAAACCTGGCATCATCAGCTATACCCTTCCTGCAAGTTCGCCCCCATTAGAGACAGGTAAAAGTTACCGATGGTATTTAACACTGGTTTGTAGTCTGCAAGATTTTAGTACTAATCCTACAGTTGATGGTTGGGTAGAACGGATTCCACCAGAATCATCTTTATCACGGACGTTAGCCAAAGCAGATGCACGAAAGTTACCCTCTATCTATGCAGACGCGGGAATTTGGCATGAAGCGTTGGCTAGCTTGGTGCAGTTACGCCGTCGTGAACCCAAGAATTTAACTTACCTCTTAAACTGGCGGCAATTTTTACAGTCAGTCAAGTTAGAAGCGATCGCCTCTGAACCACTACTCGATTGCTGCAAGTCAGAAACTGCCAATAAAATATGATGTGGGCAAAGCTGAAACCCCTATTTTGGCAATGGCGCGGGGTAATATTCGCAGTTCCAAATATTACAATATTGGTGATTGGTTTACGGTTGACAGGTCTGTTGCAATTACTAGAGTTAGCCGCATTAGACCAGTTTTTTTTGCTCCGTCCACCGGAACCACCAGACACCCGCATTGTCATAGTTGAGATTAATGAGGCTGATGTCCGCAAACAGACACAATGGCCGATGTCTGATGCGGCAATGGCTACTGTATTAGATACTATTAAACAACAACAACCACGGGCGATCGGGTTAGATATTTACCGGGATTTACCTGTCAATCCTGGGCATGAAGCTTTAGTTAAATTGTTTGCATCCACGCCTAACTTGATTGGGGTGCAGAAACTATCTGACACTAAGGATAGTTCGGCTGTGAATGCGTCTCCAGTACTCAAGGAAAATAAGCAAATTGGTTCCAATGACTTACCGCTAGATGGGGATGGGAAGATTCGCCGGGGATTGTTGTATGTCAATGTCAATGAGGACGAGGTTCTCGAAAGCTTTGCCCTAAAATTGGCATTGCTGTACTTAAAGCCGGAAAAGATAACTGAAAAACCAGCCGTTAGTAACCCTGATTATTTGCAGTTAAATCGCGGTGTTTTCCCAATTTTTGAGGCTAATGATGGGGGTTATGTCCGCGCCGATGCGAGGAGTTATCAAATCCTGTTAAATTACCGGGGACGCATCCAGCAATTTACCACCGTTACCCTCACTCAAGTGCAAGAGAAGCAGATTCCCCCAGACTTGATGCGGGGAAAGGTGGTATTAATTGGGGCAACGGCGGAGAGTTTGAAGGATATATTCTACACACCATACAGCAGTAATCTATTTACGCCCCCAGAACGAATGGCTGGTGTGACAATTCACGCCAATTTAGTCAGTCAAATTTTGAGTGCAGCTTTGGATAGTCGCCCCCAAATTCAGACTTTACCTGAGGCTGGGGAATGGCTGTTAATTTTGGCTTGGTCGATTATTGGGGCTAGTTTATGTTGGCAGCAACGCAGTAGTAAGAATCAAAAGATTGTCTTAGCTGTGAGTGTTCCCCTGATGAGTGGCGCTGTCATTGCTGGTAGCTTTTTGGCATTTGTGGCTGGTTGGTGGATTCCTGTTGTCCCTTCTTTGTTGGCATTTGGGGGATCAGCGATCGCCGTTACTCTCTACATCGCCCAAAGCGCCGGGGAAATGCGAAAAAACCTCGGACGCTATTTAACTGATGAAGTCCTCGCCAATATCTTAGAAACGCCATCAGGTTTAAAGTTGGGTGGTGAACGGCGCAAAGTAACGCTGTTATTTTCCGACTTGCGCGGCTTTTCCGCCATGTCTGAACAATTATCCCCTGAACAGGTGGTACAGATTCTCAATCTGTATTTGGGGGTGATGACCGATGTGATTAACCAATATAAAGGCACAATTAATGAGTTTATCGGCGATGGGATTTTTATCATGTTCGGCGCGCCTATCTGCCGTCCAGATGACTCCCAAAGAGCGATCGCCTGTGCGATCGCCATGCAACGAGCAATGCAGCAGGTGAATGTACAAACTCGCCAAATGAACCTACCCCAGCTAGAAATGGGCATTGGGATTAACACTGGTGAAGTTGTCGCCGGCAATATCGGCTCACAAAAACGCGCCCAATATACAGTTATTGGTAGTCATGTAAATTTAGCTGCCCGCATTGAGACTTACACTGTGGGAGGACAGATTTTAATTTCCGAAAACACTCACCAAGATGCTAAGACTGATTTGCAAATTGCTGGACAAATGCAAATCGAACCCAAGGGAATCAAGGAACCAATCACCATATATGAAATTAGTGGTATCGGCGGTGCATATAACCTGTCTTTACCAGAAGATAATGATGTATTGATTAGTTTGAAATCACCTGTACCTGTGGAATATCAAGTTTTGCAAGGTAAACAAGCAGTGGGTGAAGTATTTCGGGGTGAATTAGTCAGCGTTTCTGAAAAAAAAGCCTTGCTACACTCACCCCATCCTTTAGGAAAATTAGCTAATCTCAAGCTCAAGTTACTACATGAACCGGAACTAGCAACAGCAGACATCTATGCAAAGGTGATGAAACAATCTGATGCAGATTTGTTTGTCATCCGGTTTACAAATATTCCACCACAGGCGATCGCATCTCTTAATTCTCTGCATCAATAATGCTTACTTATTCAAACAAACTTGCTCATAACGCATACCAGCTATATCCCAGGTAAATTCAGCTTCTACTAGTTCTCTACCATTTTGGGATAATTGCGATCGCAGTTGAGGATTGTCAAATAATTGACTAATAGCATCAACATATTCTGCTGGCTTATTGGCTCGCAATGCTGCTAAAGCTGTATTATCACCATCAACGGCTAACCCCTCTAAACCGCGATCGCTTGCGACTACAGGCACACCAGCTGCCATTGCTTCTAAAGTTTTATTTTTAATGCCAAAACCTGTGCGTAACGGCACTACACACGCGGTAGATTGATGCAGATAATCTACCATCGAAGCGACACGACCAGTAACTATGACCCCTGGAATATTTTTTAAATTTTCAATTTCTGGTGTTGGTCTAGCGCCGACAATACTAAATGTCGCGTCAGGATAACGCTGTTGTAGTTGCGGTAAGACTTCCATAGCAAAAAAATTTGCTGCATCGATGTTGTGGGAAGCGTCCATTGCCCCCACAAAGATTAAATTATGTCCACCTGGGTCTTGGCAACGATGGGGAAATAATTCTAAATCTACACCGTTGGCAATGACTTTAATATCAATATCGGGGCGGAGTTTGAGAAATTCCTGGCGATCGTCTTGGGTTGTCACCACAATATGGGAGAATTTGCTACAGTATCGCTTTTCGTAACGCTTCAGCACCAGAGAAAGATATAGGCGATCGCGTACTGCATTCTGTGCTGCACCCATTTCTAAATGGTCACGAATCCAGCCGTAAACTGAACTGTGAACATCTACAACTGTAGTTACACTATGACGAAATTCTGGGCGGATATAAATTTCATTTACACTATGTTCACAAGTAATCACATCATATTTTTTAGCTTGAACGCAACTATCGACTAAAGCTTGAATTTCTGGCGAATAGCGATAAAGAACATTGGGTGGTGTCGCCTTCCCCACTGACTCTAAAAAGCGTCCAGCTTTCCCTAACAATTTAGCAATGGCATTTTTCGACTGGGGTTCCGGTGGTAAGGGAAAAATCAGCAGTTCACTGACATATTTACGTAGTTCTGCCACTTCAGTATCTGACACACCCTTGTTATACTGCGTCACTAAAGTCACATCATGATTTTGCTGGAGGTACTTAAGTAGATTAAAAGTTCTAATTTCCGTACCACCACGACTAGGCGGATAAGGAAAGGTAGAAGAGAGCATCAGGATTCGCATATAATTGTCATACTCCTTTATTTAATAAGTACATTTTATTACCTGTATGATATATCTTGTAAAAGTTGATAATTCTGAGTCTATTATTCTTAGCAGAAAATAATTTTTTAAACCTTTCCAGTAATTAGTATTTGCACTCAAGCTCTCAAGAAATAAATATATGAATAGCAACCCTCTTCTAACAATTGTTACTCCAACGCGCGGCAATTTTACAGATTATTGGTTGGAGCAATTATTAAAAATTCAAGGAAATGTCCAATTTATTTTAGTTTATCCACCGGAAGGAACTATTAGAAATATAGATGACTCTAGGATAAAAAATCTCAGAAGTCCCTATAAAGGTGAAGTGATTCAAAGGTTTACAGGTTTACTCAACGTTGAAAGTGAGTATGTTCTTGCATTAGATGATGATGATTATGTTCATCCTGATATTTTAGATTTAACATTTAAATATTTCCGGCTCTTTCCCGAAAGTTGGGTTCTAAGATTAAAGATTGAAAATATTCAATATACAGATGAGGTAAGAATTCAAAAAGATTGGGAACCAAATCCTGATGTTGAACAACTAGAAATATGTAAAAAAACACCGGAAAATCCTTTTCCCTTCCAAAAAGGAAACTACAAAGGTCTATTAGAAGTTCCCATCGCTCCCTTAGATAAATCGGTAGATATTAGACATATAATCTTTCCCTGGCATCAAAGAAAAGACCAAAGCGGAATTCATTTTGAAAATTTTAATAACAGAATCTGGAAAACAGAACGCGTTAAAGCTGCCCTCTACGAATTATCAACCGCAATGAATATTTTTGGTGCTTTAACTTGGATTCCTTTATGGAATTTGGATAGAATGCTGGGTTTATTTGTACAAGCAAAATTCTACCAAAAAGATGCCATAATTGGTCATGCTACGCCAAAACCAGAACAAATTAGATATATTGTTAGAGATAATTCCTTAAAAGAAACTAGATTACACGTAATAGCAGACTTATTGTTGCTTAAATGTTATCCGCAATATGGGTATTTGTGGAATCTGATCCTCTGGCAAATATACGCCATACCAAAAGTCTGGGGTAGGGCCGTAAAATTAAAGTTAATGAAAATGAGGCAATCAAACTAGAATTTATCAAGAGTTAAGGCAACAGATACTAGGGCGATCGCTAAAGAATTAGCTTTCCAAAAGCTTAACTTTCCTTTTTGATAAGCTCAAATATGAGTCCTATATATCTGTTCATCTTCTAGTTCTACAAATCTATTTTGTCTAAAAGCGATTTCTAGAATTTTTATTTTTCTTAGGCTGCACAGGAATACTATTTGATTTTTGTGGGCGTGGTATGCGCTATGGGCTGATAAAAATCAGTAGATATCCATATATTATATTCTATTTATCCAAGTAATATTGTTGCATAATCCCTCTCAGAATTAACCTCAGTAACTTGTCTGTTATTGATGGGAATATTCAAGAATAAATCCCCTTCTTTTTCCATGTTTAATTGCACAACGTCTCTCACCCAATCAGAACTGAAATCAGCGATCATTCGTGATCCCCTGATAATCAAACCGGAGACAACGGTGATGGATGCGATCGCCCAAATGAGTGCCGTGCGGGCTATCTGTGATACAGATAAACTGGATGAAGTCCATCTAGAGGCACGATCAAGCTGCGTGTTGATAGTGGAAGCTGGGAGACTATTAGGTATCTTCACAGAGCGGGATGTAGTCAGACTGTGTAGCCAGAGGCGTTGTTTGGAGAATTTGGCGATTCGAGAGGTGATGACTCACCCAGTAGTCAGCCTGCATGAGTGTGAGTTCACCGATTTGTTTTTTGCTGTTAATTTGCTTCAACAGTACCGCATTCGCCACATCCCCATTCTAGACGAGGAGGAGCGGGTGGTGGGGCTACTAACCAATGAAAGTCTACGGCAAACTTCTCGCTCTGTGGATCTCTTGCGGTTGCGTCTCGTGTCGGAGGTGATGACCTGTGAGGTGATTTGTGCTGCACCAGATAGTTCGATGTTGGCGATCGCCCAACAGATGACAGAGAATCGTGTCAGTTCCGTGATGATTGTGCAGATTGGTCAGTGCCAAGGCAAACCCCAGGAAATTCCGGTGGGAATTGTCACCGAGCGGGATATTGTCCAGTTTCAGGCATTAGGCTTGAATCTAGAAACCTGCAAGGTTCAGAGGGTGATGAGTACGCCGATTTTTGCCGTTAGACCAGACGATTCTCTGCGGTTCGTACAGCAGATAATGGAGCAGCGTTTGATTCGTCGTCTGGCAGTGACAGGAGAGCAGGGGGAGTTATTAGGCATTGTTACCCAAAGTAGTTTACTGCAAGCCCTTAACCCCTTAGAGGTATACAAATTGGCCCAGATGTTGGAAGAAAAGGTGGTGAGGTTAGAGACAGAGAAGGTTCAACTGCTGGAAAATCGCACTGTTGAGCTAGAGCAGCAAGTTGCAGATCGGACAGCTAGCCTCAAGGCTAAGGCAGGTCGGGAACAAATTTTGTCTGATATCTCTAGACAAATTCGCTCTTCTCTAAGTTTACAAACCATTCTGGACACAACTGTAGAACAGGTGCGGCAATTGCTGGGTTGCGATCGCGTCAACATTTGGCATTTTGAAGCAGAGTGGGAAAGCATCGTGATGGCAGAATCTACCACATCTTCCAGATCACTGCTGGGCAAACGGATTCAGGAAATCTGCTTTCAGCAACGCTGCGCGGAGCTTTATCGCTATGGGCGGATTCGCGTCGTCCCAGATATCTACACCACAGAAATGACGGACTGTCACCGGGAGTTGCTAATCCGCCTCCAAACGCGAGCCAAAATTTTAGTACCCCTGCTGTGTGGCGATGAACTGTGGGGTTTGCTCAATGTCACCGAAAGCCAGCACGCCCGCGAGTGGCAAACTGAAGAAATCGAACTGCTGCAAGGGTTATCTGTACATCTGGCCATCGCCATTCAGCAAGCTACTACCCACCAAAAATTGCAGGAGCAACTAATCGCCCTTCAGGAAGGGTCAGATCGACTACAAGAAAGCGAACAGCGTTATATCGCCCTCAATCAAAACCTAGAAGTCAAAGTTGAAGAACGCACGGCTGAACTCCAAGCACGAGAAGCCCAACTCCAGAAAATATCCGAGCGCCTGGCTTTGTCCCTCAAATCTGCGGCCATCGGCTGTTGGGACTGGGATATTGGTGAGAACACCATCTTTTGGGATGAGCGGATGTACGAACTCTATGGTGTTACCAAAACATCTAATTCCCGTTTAGCCTACGACACTTGGGCAAATGGGCTACATCCCGATGACCGCACCAATACAGAAATATTAGTCCAGCAAGCAGTTTTAGGACAAGCAGAATACGATACTGAATTTCGTGTCATACATCCTGATGGCAGTATCCACTTTATCAAAGCCTATGGTGTGGTAGTGCGAGATGCTGAGGGTAATCCCCAGAAAATGATTGGAGTCCACTTTGATATTAGCGATCGCAAAAAAGCTGAGGAAATTATTCGCCAACAGGCAGAAAGAGAGAAACTGCTGCGAGAAATCACCCAGAGGATTCGTCAATCTCTAGACCTCCAGACCATTTTTGACATCGCTTGCCAGGACATCCGTCAAGTGATTCAGGCTGATCGGGTGGGCATTTTCAAGTTCTATCCCCAATCCAACTTTAATGACGGCGAATTTGTGGCTGAATCTGTCGTAGAAGATTTTCCCTCAGTCATAGCAATTCGGGTACACGACCAGTGCTTTGGGGAAAACTATTCCTCTCTCTACGCTTTGGGCAGGTCTTATGTGGTCGATGATATTTATCACAGTGACATGACAACCTGCCACACTGATATCTTGGCTCAGTTTCATGTGCGTGCCAATGTGATTATGCCCTTACTTTGCGGTGCTGAGTTATGGGGTTTGCTGTGCATTCATCAGTGTGCAACAACTCGCCACTGGCAGCAGTCAGAAATAGATTTTACCCAACAACTTGCCACCCAGTTAGCGATCGCCATTCAGCAAGCAAGTCTTGTTGAGCAATTACAACAAGAACTGGCCGAAAGACAACAGGCAGAACTAAAACTCACCCAGAGCAATCAACAACTGGCAATTTCTAACCAAGAACTCGCCCGTGCCACTCGCCTCAAAGATGAATTCCTGGCTAACATGAGCCACGAACTCCGCACCCCCCTCAACGCCATTCTCGGCATGACCGAAGGGTTACAAGAAGGAGTTTTTGGCATGATCAACGATAAACAGTTGAAAGCCTTGGAAACCATTGAGCGTAGCAGCTCTCATTTACTGGATTTGATCAACGATATTCTCGATGTAGCGAAAATTGAAGCCGGACAGATCAAACTGGATTGCACTGCAATTTCAGTAGCGGATCTGTGTCAATCCAGTCTGGTATTTATCAAACAGCAAGCATTGCAAAAACGGATTCAGGTGGAAATCAAAATTCCGCTCAATTTACCTGACCTATTTGTCGATGAACGCCGGATTCGTCAGGTGTTAATTAACCTGCTCAATAATGCAGTCAAATTCACGCCGGAGGCAGGACGTATTTCCCTAGAAGTTACCCAACTTGCCCCCGATATATCCACAGTAAAGAACTTTCTGCAAATTGCTGTGATCGATACAGGCATCGGCATTATGCAGGAGAATATCAACAAACTATTTCAGCCCTTCATCCAAATTGATAGTGCATTAAATCGTCAATATGAGGGTACAGGCTTGGGATTGGCATTGGTGAAAAAAATTGTCGAACTCCACGGCGGTAAGGTAGGTTTAACCAGTCAACTAGGTGTAGGCAGCTGCTTCACCATTGAACTACCTTGTATTCCCAATTCTCTCCCATCACCTGAATTGATTCCAGATTTATTAGCTACCCCTACCCCAGAACTAGACTCCCTCACTGCTGACGAAGCCCCAAGCCTTGCCCCTGTGATCTTGCTAGCCGAAGATAATGAAGCCAATATCAAAACATTTTCTAGCTATCTCAGTGCCAAAGGCTATGGCATTTTGTTAGCAACAAATGGTGAACAAGCCATAGAACTGGCCACAATTCACCAGCCCGACTTGATTTTGATGGATATCCAAATGCCGGGAATCGACGGTCTAGAGGCAATCCGACAAATTCGCCTTGATCCTGAGTTGGTGAATATTCCCATTGTGGCACTCACAGCCCTGGCAATGACTGGCGATCGCGATCGCTGTTTACAAGCAGGAGCCAATGACTACCTGACTAAACCAGTTAAGCTCAAGCAACTGGCCACCAACATTCAACAGCTTTTAATGGAAACAAAAAAATGAATCTGCCCTCTATTCTTGTAATTGACGATCTACCAGATAACTTTGATGTTATTGAAACCCTCTTAAGTGAGCAAGACTATACACTACATTATGTTGCTAGTGGTCAAGAGGCGATCGCCTCCCTCAACCTATTTCAGCCAGACCTGATTTTGCTAGATGTGATGATGCCGGGAATGGATGGGATAGAAGTGTGTCAGCGAATTAAAGCCATGCCCCAATGGCAGTCAGTGCCGATCATTATGGTAACAGCCCTCACCGCCAAAGAAGACCTCGCACGCTGCTTAAAATCTGGTGCCGATGACTTCATTAGTAAACCTATCAATGCTCTGGAGTTGAGGGCGCGCCTTCATTCAATGCTGAGGATTAAGCAACAGTATGACAAAATTCAAACTTTATCGAATATCCAAACAAGCACCATCAAAGTATTGGAAAGTACACTTGATGAACTGCGCGGCAATTTAGCTGCTGCCTTACCCCATGAACTCAATACACCACTAAATGGTATTGTCGGAACTATCAGTATACTCATGGCAGATATTGAGAACATGGACACTGGTGAAATCCAGGAACTTTTAGGCTGGGTAGATTTATCTGCCCGTAACCTAGAAAGATTAATCAAACAATTGCTGATCTATTTAGAACTAGAATTATCAACAAACCAACAGCAAAACATCGCCTCTGAGTCAACCCACTTTTCCATAGCAGTAATTGAAGCAATTTTACAATCTCATGCTCCAAGTGTTAATCGCCGCGACGATCTCATGTTTGCAATTGAGGAAGCTGAAGTGTCAATCTCGGCTCGATATCTAGCAATTATCATCTATGAATTAGTTGATAATGCGCTCAAATTTTCCCGGCGAGGGACAACCATTAAAATCAGTAGTCAGGTAGTAGCAGGAATGTTAAATGTCTACATTCATGATTTCGGCCGGGGTATGACAGAAGAACAGATATCTAAAATCGGCGCTTTCATGCAGTTTGAACGCAAAACTTATGAACAGCAAGGTATAGGTATGGGCTTAAAGCTTGTCAAACAAATCATCGAAAGTCATGGGGGATTGTTCTCAATTTCCAGTGTCTATAAGAAGGAAACAATGGTACATATTGCTTTACCTATTGCCTATTCTAGATACTTAAGTTAGCGATCAACTACGGTGGGCGCTTGTGCCATTATTCGTCTAATTGTAGAGGGCTTGAAAGCCTTGTTTTTTTCAGGGTTTTATCTTGGCTTGATGTCCTAATATATCTGGCTACGGCTATATGTTGAATATTTTGGAAGTAATAGATTTAGTTTAACTAACAATGTAAAATTTTGTGTCAGCTTTCAACATTTATGCGTGACCAGATATCAAGAATAACTACCATTTTTTCATAAGTTATACCTTTTTTTTGTGTTTTCCCATTAGGAATTTTTACACGCTCAATTACATCACTCAAAGAAGAAAATTGTCTCTTTTTTCGTTCTTTTTCTATACTTGTAAAAATTTTATTAGCTACTGACTCATTAATACCTGCATTAATCAACTTCAAAGTTAATTTAGTTTGATCTAGAGTATTGAATATCTCTAAAGGCGAAATTTGTTTAGGCGTTGTAATTTCAATATTTTTTATTTTATCTGCTGTTTGTTGTCTTTGTTGATTTAGCTCTGATTTAAACTCATTTATTTGTTTTTCAAGGCGTAGCTCCAAATTCGCTAAACGTGATTCTAATTTTTTTATTTCAGTTGTTTCAGTTGTTTCAGGTAATGTTTTCCCACCTTTATCAAGTAACTCTATACCTCTGATAGCTGATGCTTGCTTTATAACTAAATCTTCTAACTTGGGGGAAATTACAAAAGCATTTACCATTTCACCTTTTCGGGGGTTCTTTTCTCTCGCTCTAACAGCAACATAATATTCAAAATGCCCCTCAATTACTGCATAGTTCTCTGCTCCAGTTGCTTTAACTATCAAAGGTCTAATGATGCCTCCTGTCTCTAGAATAATATCAGCTAATTGATCTAAATCAGCTTCTGCAAAACTAGAACGTGGGATATCAGTTGTAATACTTTTTACATCTACTAAAGAAAAATTAATCATTAATTCACTCCTATATTGTGTAGTACCTCATCTGCTAATACGTTAAACTCCTCAGCCGATATTTGTGCAGAAGTTTTAAGTTCAGCAAATTTCATAATAGATTTTGGATCAGGATATTCTAAATCTCCAACTTGTAGAGATTGATTCATACATTCTGATAATGCGGTTCTATCATAAATTACTGCTTCCATGAGTGGTAGCTGGTAACGTTCCGAAATTACTTCTCTTTGTTTGGGAAATGTGTATTGTAAATATTTAGCATTAGTTGAAATTTTAGAAGCAAGAACACCCATAATTTTAATAGGTTGTTTAGCCATCACTTCTCTTGATTCGTTAATTTCGTTCACAAAATCTTTCACTGTTGGTAAGCCTTGATTGGCAAAAGGTTTTAAATCTGAAGGAATAATCAAATAATCAGATGCAATAAGTGCCACTTGAGCATATAAATCTCTTGATGGCGGTGTATCAATAATAACTATGTCATAATTATTTTCAACTCGTTTCAGTTTTGACACTAACCTACTTCTACTGGCTAAAATTTTGTTAAGTTTCTCTTGTTCTTGAATCAAAGTGATGTGAGAAGGGATAACATCTATTTCTGGATTATTGAAATAATCAGATTTACGAACTACATCAGGAATAAAATTGAAATCCCCTGATTCTAATAAATGAAATACATTGCGTTCTCTTAAATCATCATCTTCCTCAAATTGAAATTTTATTAATCCTGTGGCAAAAGTCGTATTTGCTTGAGAATCTATATCAATTAAAAGAACGCTTTTACCTTTTTTGCTTAATGCTGCCGCAAGATTGGCGGCTACAGTAGTTTTTCCAACTCCACCTTTATTATGGTAAATAGCAATGATTTTCATCGTATTTTGATCCTGAACTTGTAAATTTGGTTGTTTGACTTCGACTTGATTAATTTTTGATTGATCGATTAACTGTATTTCTTTTAGACTTTCTCGACTAATTAAATTTTGAATTTCCTCTAACTTTATTTCAACTTCCTTTCCTGAACACTGGAAAACTAGCTGAACATAATTTTTTACCTTTTCATAAATCCTAATTTCCTTACCATTAGTTAATAAACCATACCTAACATTCAGACTGGTTAAATAGTGCCTGAGCCTGGGGACATGATTATTTAAATTTTGTTTAGGATGCTTTGCTTCCATCACCACACTCAACGGCGAGTTAGCATCTAAAACAAAGGGAAGGACTTGTGCAGCAAAGGCTAAAAAATCTAATCGAATGCTACCAACGGCAACTTCTTGATGCCAAGTGTCTGGAGTATATCCTAGTTGTGGTAATAAATATTGCACAATCAGTTTGCTTTCAACTTCGCTTTCGTTACGGCAAAGCTCAGGATTAAACCCCACAACTGTTTACCCCTAAAAATAAAATTTAGATTTTTGGTCAAATTTTTTCTGTGTTTAATTATCTCATAGCCTCAAGTATTTATGGCATATTAATTACCTAATGATATGTATATATATTTTAGTTAGTCTAGTATTTATACTTATTATTGAATGTAGTTAAAAGTTAATCAAATGACTTTGCGGTGAGTTTTGAAAATCTCCCGCTCCATCCGCAGGATTAACGGGAGAAGGTGTCAAGAAGTTGACAAGACTATCAAAAAACAGACGATTAATAAACCCAGTAGGAGTAATAAAGTTTGATTGCGTTGCATCCAACTTTTGATAGATGCAGTAGGAGTATTAGCGGCTTGCTGTTCTTCTAGTTGAGCGTTTCTCTCGGTGATGTTTTGGTATAGGGTACAGTCTTTAGCGTAGGGACGCTTGGGAAATGTACAAGTATCGTCAGCATGGTAGGTACAGGTGTCGCATAGATAGGTGTCTTTAGCGGCACGATGTAAGGTAATGCCAGGATGACCGTAAGCTTTGAGTGTTGTACGACAGTAAGGACAGATAAGAGCCTGACTATCAACTTGCTGATGGCAGTTGGGACAAGAAATATTAGCCACGAATTAAATATCAATCATATGAGCAAATAATCTGATTTTAACCATTAATTCCAGTTGCTAGATGGTCTGTGAATGTGGTAGGGGGTAATAGGTGATCGGTAATTGGAAAGAAGCCAATAGGGCGATACACAGCATATCTAAATTTTGGTGGGCAATGCCTACCCTACTGGGTAAAATTTCTGTACTTATGAGTTGCGAATAATGTTACTGCTATGTCTAATTTAATGCCGATCGCCTATAAAAATATTAATCAACTTTGGGCTTATATTTTCACCGAAACACTCAAGCGGTTGGGATTAGCTTATGCAGTAATTTGCCCTGGTTCTCGTTCCACTCCCTTAACTGTGGCCTTTGCCCAACAAGCACCAGATATTGAAGCGATTTCTATACTAGATGAACGTTCTGCCGCTTTTTTCGCCCTGGGTTTAGCCAAAGTAACTGGCCGTCCTGTGGCGATTGTTTGCACTTCGGGAACTGCGGGGGCAAATTTTTATCCAGCAGTCATTGAAGCTCAAGAAAGTCGTGTACCACTGTTATTATTAACCGCCGATAGACCCCCAGAGCTAAGAGATTGTCACTCTGGACAAACTATAGATCAGGTGAAACTCTTCGGTAGTTACCCAAATTGGCAAACAGAGTTAGCTTTGCCAGTATCAGACATGGGAATGCTAGGGTATCTGCGACAAACGGTAATTCATAGTTGGTATAGGATGCAAGCGCCAACACCGGGGCCAGTACATTTAAATATTCCCTTTCGTGACCCCCTGGCACCGATTCCTGATGGTGCAGATTTAAGCTATTTACTGGCTAAGTTTCACCCAGAAGAGTTTTTTGCGGGAATAACAGATATTACCTCACTCCCTGATCATTCCCAACTGTCCATTCCCCCAGAATGGTTACAATCTCAGCGAGGAATCATCATTGCTGGTGTCGCCCAACCACAGCAACCACAGGAATATTGTAGAGCGATCGCTCTACTTTCCCAAACTCTGCAATGGCCTGTGTTAGCTGAGGGACTTTCCCCAATCAGAAATTACGCTGACCTCAACCCCTATTTAATTTCCACCTACGACTTGATTTTACGTAATCAACAATTAGGAACAAGGCTAGCACCAGACATGGTAATTCAAATAGGTGATATGCCAACTAGTAAAGAACTGCGTACTTGGATAGATACTCACCAACCCCGACGCTGGGTAATTGACCCTAGTGACCAAAACCTCGACCCTTTGCATGGAAGGACGACCCATTTAAGAATTAGGGTGGAAGAGTTGGGGTGTAAGGGGATAGAGAAAGACAAATCTTCTGTCTCAGAGTATCTGCAATTGTGGTGTAATACCGAAACCAAAGTTAGGGTCAATGTGGATGAGACTTTGGATAAGATGGAAGACTTGGTAGAGTGTAAAGCCGCCTGGTTACTTTCTCAAATGCTACCGCCAGAAACGCCCTTATTTATCGCCAACAGTATGCCAGTAAGGGATGTAGAGTTTTTCTGGAAACCGAATAATTTAAGAGTGCGATCGCATTTTAACCGAGGCGCAAACGGGATAGATGGCACATTATCCACCGCTTTAGGAATCGCCCACCGTCAGCAAAGTAGTGTCTTAATCACAGGAGATTTAGCTTTATTACACGACACCAACGGTTTTTTAATTAGAAATAAGTTTGTCGGACATCTGACAATTATCTTAATCAACAATAATGGCGGGGGAATTTTTGAAATGTTACCCATCGCTAAATTTGAACCGCCATTTGAAGAATTTTTTGGTACGCCTCAAGATATTGATTTTGCTCAGTTATGCACCACTTATAATGTCCAACATGAATTAATTCATTCCTGGGTGCATTTACAGCAGAGATTAAACCCACTACCAAATACAGGGATTCGAGTTTTAGAATTACGCACAAATAGAAAAATAGATGCTCAATGGCGACGTGATAATTTAAGCAATTTTGCGGCGGATAATATTATCTAACTAAGCCATTAATCACAAGGCGTAACATTTCCCGCTTTTGTATGGTCTTCTGGATATGAGATAATTGGTATAATTTACTTTTCAATTACCAATTACCCAATTTTAATTTGATTTAACAGCAATATCCTCAAAGTCTGCTAATGCAAAAGCAAACTCTCGGAAAGCTGTTTTAATCAAGTCCTCTTTCATATTTCTATTTAAAGAGGTATCGCGTATCATATCGGCTAACTCGATAAATAATAGAGAGAAAATAAAGCGGTCTTGCCGATCAACCTGTTTTAAGCAAGCTAATATGAACTCGTACAACTCTGTTTTTCTGGGCTTGGTTTGTTCTTCCCAAATTTTCATTCCTAGACAGAAGGTTTTTAACCTGATCTCATTGATGTTGTAGGAGGTATCTTTATAGCGAACTGATACCCGTTGAGGCATTTCCATAAGTTGAAAAGATATATTTACTGTATGGTAGATATTCAACTTTATGCAGGCTCATCCGGAAATTTTTATTGTTGAAATGGCGTAAATTTAAAATATAGCTGTTGACTGTTGATGGTTGACTGTTGACAGGCTTGAAAGTCTGGTTTTATCTTATAGCGTTTCCTAGTTTGCTTAGGTAAAAATTTATCCGCGTACCCTGTGGGAATACTTCTCTACGAGACGCTACCGCGAACGTCAATATATGTGTTCATCTGCGTTTAACTACGAAAATTAAGGATATGTTGAGCCGTGATTTCTGGTTGTTCTAAATGGGGAAGATGACCACAATCTTGAATCCAAATTAGTTGACTATGGGGAATTGCTCTTTTAAATCTTTTACCGTCTTCCGTACCCAAAATCTTATCAGCATCACCCCACAAAATCAGGGTTGGTGGCATAATTTCTGCTAGTTGCTTAAATCTAAAAGCTGTGTATCCACCACTTTTGGTAAAAGCAATCAAAGCTTCAGGCCAGCTAGGCATTTCTAAATGTAATGCACCACAATATAAAGCATCGACAGTAGCAAGGTTCGGATTTTTGTAAGCAACACGAGAAACGCGATCGCGCACTTTTGGACTACGCAAAAATTGGGCGGCTAAATAATCCAACGGGGGAAACATGAATTTACTTAGCGGTGAACCCCCCCGCAAGCCAGCACTGTCAATTAACACTAGTTTCTGCACCGCTTCTGGATAAGTCAGAGTAAAATCAATTGCGGCTGCACCCCCCATTGATGCACCAACTAAAATCACAGGTTGGTTAATTAGGGTTTTCCAAAAGGAATGTAGGTGAGTTCTAATGGCAATAGGGCTAAATTTTATCCCTGCAAGCCTTTGCGTAAATCCAAAACCCAAAAGATCCACAGCCCAAGTTTCATTCTCTTTCCCTAACAGTGGCAAAAGCCGACGAAATTCTAGCACCGAACTATCGAAGCCATGAATTAATAAAATTGGCGTACCACCGCTACCTTGACATACATAGGCTGTGGTGATTGGTTGATTACTCAGGGGAGTAGCGATCGCTTGAGCTTGAATAGTCTTAGCTAAGGCGATCGATTCAGATTCGGTAAGTTGCCCAACTGCGGCAGGTAAAAAACTTGGAAACATAAATCCTACTTTACCAGAAGCAGAGACATAGGGCATGGGTCAACAGTTAACAGTCAACAGTTAACTATTAAAGAAATTTCCCCCTCGCCATCACAATGGTGTCTAAAGCCACGTACAATTAATATCACTTAACTTTTTTTATCAGGAGCTAATGCCATGCCAATGGCGGTTGGCGTAATCGAAACTTTAGGATTTCCGGCTGTGCTAGCGGCAGCAGATGCGATGGTAAAATCTGCCGCAGTCACCATTGTCTATTATGGTCAGGCGGAGAGCGCCCGCTTGTTAGTTGCAGTGAGGGGACACGTTGCAGAAGTAAGACGAGCCGTTGAGGCGGGAATTGAGGCTGGTGAGCAAGCACACGGTGGTGAAGTCATCACCCACTACATAGTTCCCAATCCTCCCGAAAATGTGGTAGATATTCTCCCCATTCACTTTACTGAAGAATCAGAACCCTTTCGGATGTTCTAAGCAATTGTGTCATCAACAAATGTAGCGAAGCTTCATACAATGAACTGGTGCGCTCCATAAATTTATTATTCATACAGGAGATTATTAAATGTCATCACTACAGGCAGTGGGAGCATTAGAGACTAAGGGTTTTCCGGCTGTGTTAGCAGCAGCAGATGCTATGGTCAAAGCTGGCCGTGTCACCCTTGTGGGTTATATCCGGGTTGGTAGCGCTCGTTTTACAGTCAATATCCGTGGAGATGTTTCGGAAGTTAAAACGGCAATGGCGGCTGGTGTGGAAGCCGCACAAAATGTTTACGGTGGTACATTAGAATCCTGGGTGATTATTCCTCGTCCCCATGAAAACGTTGAAGCAGTCCTACCTATTGGTTATACGGATGCTGTTCAACAATATCGAGATTCTGTAGAAAATCCCATTATCCGTTCATCCAACGGACGATAAATAAGACCAATTCAAAATTCAAAATTCAAAATTCAAAATTCAAAATTAAGAAAGTCAGATTTGGTCTGGTTTTTAAGGTTTGGATGTGTTACTTGATTTTGGAGAATTGGTATAAATCACAATTAAACATTAAAGCAAAACCCCGATTTCTTAGAGAAATCGGGGTTTTTAGATCGAACATTGTTTTTACCAACCACCAACTTTAGTCTCATCCCAGACTTCCAGTTCCAATTCCTGTAGATAGTTCAGTCCACTTTGGATTTGTGTATTTGTACCTTGCAAATCCAAATCGAACCAGCCATCTCCAACAGCATTGGCTCCTAAAATTGCCGCAGCGATATTTACTGTCAGACCATATTCCGAAACTAGCCGAGAAATCACGGGTTCCTGGTGATAGTCTTTAGGAATCCGTACGCGAATCCTTTTATTGCTGAGTGTGTTGTCACTAGCCATATATAAACCATTGGTTGATTTTTACTAAGGAGTAGGGTATTGGCTAATAATAGGTATCAACAATTACCAATTACCCATTCCCAATTAATCCACATCTTTAATGCGAGTTTTGCGTTCTACAATCTCTTTCAATACTAAGGTAACTACTGCTAGTAGTGCTAAAAGTACTGCCGCAGAAAAAGCTGCTTCTGTTTCATACTGTTTATAAGCATCCTCTACAAACAATGGCAAACTCTGGGTTTTATTGGCGATATTTCCTGAGACTACGGAGACTGCACCAAATTCACCCATTGCTCTAGCATTGGTCAAAATTACACCATATAGTAAGCCCCAGCGAATTCCTGGTAGGGTAACTCGCCAAAATGTCTGCCATTCATTTGCACCCAAAGTTTTAGCGGCTTCTTCCTGATCTTTACCAAATTCCTCTAAAACAGGAATTACTTCACGGGCGACAAAAGGCATACTCACAAATGCTGTGGCTAAAACCATCCCCGGAAAGGCAAAGATAATCCTGATGTCATTTGCCTCCAGTAAAGGCCCAAACCAGCCATTACGTCCATAAAGCAGCACCAGCATCAAGCCAGCAACTACGGGCGAGATAGAAAAGGGTAAGTCAATAATACTTAAGACTAAAGCACGTCCGGGGAATTTATGACGAGCGATCGCCCAAGCTGCACATAAACCAAATACTGTATTTAAAGGTACGGCAATTAATGCCAACAATACAGTTAATCTGGCAGCACTAAGAAAGTCGCTATGGGTGAGGTTCTCCAAAAATGGCCCCACTCCTTTACTGAAAGCTTGGACAAAAACGTTGATTGCCGGGATATATTGAATTAACGCTAAATAGGCGATCGCTACAAAAATTAAAATTGTCGGAACCCAACTCTTTTTTTGTGGCGGTTTAGTTTTATCAGTATTCGTCCCAGATGAGTGCAGTTTCCGCTCACTTATTGTCATATCTTCTCGCCCACCCTTGTAACAGATTAATTCCTAATAGCAATACCAAAGAAATCGTCAGTAAGACCACACCAATTACTGTTGCACCAGAATAGTCGTACTGCTCCAATCTCTGGAAAATCAATACAGGCGCAATCAAATCCTGAAAGGGTGTGTTAGAGGCAATAATTACAGTCGAGCCATACTCACCAACCGCACGAGAGAAGCCCAGCGCCACACCAGTTAAAATCGAGGGAAACAAAGGTGGTAGTATCACTTTCGAGAAAGTTTGCCACTGAGAAGCACCCAAAGACCAAGCTGCTTCTTCAACATCATGCTCCATCTCTTGCAGTACAGGTTGCACTGTCCTGACGACAAAAGGTAAGGAAATAAATACCATCGCTACCCACACACCTAAACGGGTAAATGATACTTTAATCCCTAATGGTGCTAACAAAGAACCAATCCAGCCATTATCACTGTAAACTGTTGCTAATGTTAAACCCGCTACCGAAGTAGGTAACGCAAATGGTAAATCTACAGTAGCGTCTATTATTCTTTTAAGCGGAAAGTCATAGCGTACCAAGACCCACGCAATTAATGTACCAAATACACCGTTGAGTAAAGCGGCAAGTAAGGAAGTCACAAAAGTAACATTATATGTTGCTAATGCAAGTTCACTAGTAGCTATTTCCCAAAATCTAGCCGGTGGTTCTGTACTGGCTTTAAGAAACATGGCAATTATCGGGACAAATAACATTACCGTTAAATATCCAATAGTAATTCGCCATGTCCAAGGCAAATTTACCACTTTATGAATAAACACTTTCCAGTTAGAAGTTTTAATGTCTACTTTCGTAGTAGGAGATAAAGTCATAAACAATTCAAAATGAAAAAAACACTGAATATTCAGGTTGATGGGCTGGTAATTGGTAATTGGTAATTGGTAATTTCTCAAAAATTTTACCCATAGGAGACTATTTGATTTTTGAGTTATGCGTTAGATGATCATTACCAAAAGTATCAGAGTGTTGGTGGGCGATGCCCACCAAAAATACTTAAGCATCTATAATCATCACATTAAATTCCTCTATTACCCATTACCCATTACCTATCTACCGTTTGTTTTTGGCTTGAATTTGGTCAAAAACACCACCATCAGCAAAGAATTTTTGCTCAATCGTTGCCCAGCCTCCTAAGTCTTGAACAGTACCTATAGTATCTACTTTAGGGAACTTATCTGTTACTTCTTTCGTTTGAGCAACTTTTTCATCTACTGGCCGAAAACCTAATTTCACGAACTCTCCTTGTGCTTCTGGGGTATATAAGAATTTGACAAATCCTTCGGCAACTTCTCTATTCCCATGCTTATCAACATTCTTATCTACGACAGCGATAGGATTATCAATAGAAATATTGACACTAGGAATTACATAATCCAATTTTTCACCTTTTTGCTGTGCCAAAATGACTTCATTTTCATAATTGATGAGAGCGTCTCCTTGTCCTTGTTTAGCAAACGCGTCAGTTGCTTCTCGCGCATCTCTTGCTAAAATTGGCACATTTCCATAAACCTTAGTCACAAATTCTGTTGCCTTAGCTTCATCACCACCAGTTTTGATGACGGAGTTCCACAAAGCTAAGAAGTTCCAGCGAGCAATACCTGAGGTTTTAGGGTCGGCAGTAATTACTTTAACACCATCCTTAGCCAAATCTGCCCAAGTTTTGATACCTTTGGGGTTGCCTGAACGGGTAATGATTGCTGCTACAGATTTGGACACAATTCCATCATTAGGCAGTTCTTTTTCCCATCCTGGCTGAATTAACCCTGCTTTCTCAATTTTTTGCGTGTCTAGAGCCAGTGCTAAGTGGACAACATCTGCTTCTAAACCATCGATAACGGCACGGGTTTGAGAACCAGAACCGCCATAACTCTGTTTAAATGTGACAGTTTGATTATGTTCTTGCTTCCATTTTTCTACAAATTTAGGAATAATTGCTTCATGTGCTGCCTTGGTAACAGCAAAGGATACTAAAGTTAATTCCACATTTGGTTTGTTGGCTGCAACAGGACTAGCAACGGGGTTTGCAGTGGAAGTATTGTTGTCATTACCACCAGTGCAGGCGGCAAGCGCTACACTCAAAACAGCCCCAACTAATACCAGTGACACAAAGCTTTTCAGGGAGTTAAATCTGAACCTATGTGTACTCTGCCACAATTTTTTCAGGGGACGCTGCCACATACTCATTTGGATCTCCTCCGTGCAAATCTACAGTTAATTGGTAGGAATACTGTTATTACAGTCTAAGGTATTTAGGCAAATAAACAATAAAAAACTTCAGATTCTCTATCGAGAATCTGGGGAATAGAGAAATTCTACCAGTTTGTTCAGCAATTAAAAACGCTATGGCTTTTGAGTGTCAAATAGCTATCACATTAGACTACTTTGTGTTCAAAGTAACCTGATAGTAGATGCCTGATGATTGTAAGAGGTCTATATTTCACCAGTAAATTTGTCTATTATTTTTGACTAATATGCTTTTATGGCTTGGGTTTTAGCTTATTGCTTCGTGATATAGCAATCAGTACTTCATAGTTCAAAGATTCGGAATATACGAATTTTTTTTCTTGACTTTACTTTTTTATAACATCGTTCTACGATAGATAAACCGTAAATTCTAAGTAAAAAAACGGGGCAACAAGTTGTATTATGTAATACTCTTATTGCCCTAAATCCATATTGTCTGTGCCTGGAATTTGCATCAACTAATTGCGTTAGCTACTCAGTGAAACACATCCCATGACACCTAAAATTCTATCAAGACTTAATTCAATTGCCGAGGCGAAAAAGCAACTGTTCATTACTTGGAAGCCACCTCTGAGTCAACCTTCAGCCCTTGTACTAGCAGCAGGCTTGGGTTTAAGTGCTTTAATTCCCTTTACAGCTACAAATTCTCAAATTGCATCTGCAAGCCAAAAGACTCAACTGATTAGCCAAAGAGGCCAGAAAGTTGAAATCACCCTGGTTTCTTATGCAGTAACAAAGGCTGCTTACGAGAAAATTATTCCTCAGTTTGTCGCTAAGTGGAAGCGAGAAAAAGGCCAGGATATAGTCATCAAGCAGAGTTACGGTGGTTCTGGCTCTCAAACCCGTGCTGTAATAGATGGTTTAGAAGCAGATGTTGTTGCCTTAGCGTTGGCGCTAGATACTAAAAAAATTGAGCAAGCAGGCTTAATTAAGCCAGGTTGGGAGCAAGAAGCGCCTAACAATTCTATTGTGACTCGTTCAGTAGTAGCGCTAGAAACCAGAGAAGGAAATCCAAAAAATATTAAAACTTGGAGTGATTTAGCTAAACCGGGGGTCAAGGTAATTACAGCCAACCCGAAAACTTCAGGTGGTGCGCGCTGGAACTTTTTGGCTTTGTGGGGTGCGATCGCCAAAAATAAAGGTAGTGAAGCTCAAGCTCTAGATTTTGTGACTAAAGTCTATAGAAATGTGCCTGTGTTACCTAGAGATGCGCGGGAAGCCAGCGATGCTTTTTACAAGAAAGGTCAAGGGGATGTATTACTTAACTATGAAAACGAAGTTATCTTAGCTGCACAACAGGGAAAAACATCACCATCCTATACTATTCCTCAAACCAACATCTCCATAGATGGCCCAGTTGCAGTTGTTGATAAGGTCGTTGATAAACGCGGCACTCGTGCAGTTTCTGAGGCTTTTGTGAAGTTTCTTTTCACTCCGGAAGCCCAACGCGAGTTTTCCAAAGTTGGTTTTAGACCCGTTAACTCTGCTGTAGCTAAAGAAGTCGGTAAAAAATTCCCTAAAGTTGGCAATCTTTACAATGTTCAAAGTTTAGGCGGCTGGAACGCCGTACAGAAAAAATTCTTCGATGACGGAGCTATCTTTGACAAAATTCAAAGTGGAAGACGTTGAGAAAAGCGGTTGAAATTCTTATAAGATAAAGTTGTTTATGGAATGATTCTTCATAAACAGCTTTGTCTTTTGCTTAATTAGCCATAAAACTTAAAATTCTCACCCACAAGGGGATGAGGAATATGGTAATGGGATTATTACCCATTACCTATTACCTCCATCGGCGGGGCAACTATCCCTTTTTTCCCACAAGGGGATGGAGTTTCCCACTGCTTTTATGAAAGAGTCTTTCCCTTAGACATCCTACACCCATTTTTCAAGCTAGAACAGTAGCACAAAACCAATGATAATTTCTAACACTGAGCTACTTATTTAAGTTGGGTTTAGTATTTAAAAACTATTTCAAAGAAATTGGCAGTTTCACGATAAAAGTTGTCCCATCTGTTAATGATGACAGACACTCCAAATTTCCTTGATGTTTTTCTACAATCTGGTAACTTATTGATAAACCCAACCCTGTACCTTTACCAACTGGCTTAGTGGTAAAAAACGGGTCAAATATTTTGCTTATAATATCACTATCGATGCCAATTCCATTATCAGTAACGCGAATAACTACTTGTTGAACATCATCTACAATTGTACTAATCCAAATTGTTGGACTAAAACTTATTTCTTGACCGTGATATGATTTAGAATTATTTTTTCTTTCTAATAGAGCATCAATAGAGTTAGTAAGCAGATGCAGAAAAACTTGATTTATTTGACTAGCATCACAGGTAATTTTAGGTAAGTCGCCGTATTCTTTGATAATCTCAATATCTGCTAGCCTTTGCTGCAAAATCATGAGGGTATTATTGATACCTTCATGAAGATCAACTTTTTTAATTGCTGACTCATCTAATCGTGAAAAATTACGCAAGGATATAACTATATCACGAATACGTTCTGCTCCATTTTTCATGGAAATGAGCAGCTTTGGCATATCATTTTTAATAAAGTCTATATCATATTCATCTGTTATTTCCAGAATCCTTTCTTGGGAATCCGGATACTCCTCTTGATAAAAGTCGATAATCTCTAATAAGGATTTACTATAATCTTTGATGTGAGTTACATTACCATAAATGAAATTAATAGGATTATTAATTTCATGCGCTACACCTGCTACTAATTGTCCTAGTGAAGACATTTTTTCATTATGAATTAATTGAGCTTGTGTGCGTTGTAGCTCTGTTAGGATAGTTTGTAATTGATAATTTTTATCTTCTAGCTCTTGCGTTCGCTCTTGAACCCGTGCTTCTAAGGTTAAATATAAACGCGTATTTTCTAGGGAAATAGCGGCTTGTGCTGATAAAATTTGTAAGACTTCTAGTCTATCCTCAGTAAAAGCATGACTCGTGAGATTATTTTCTAAATATAGAATCCCTGTCAGCTTTCCTTGGGAAATAATTGGTGATACAAGTATTGATTTTGGCTGATAATTGATCACATAAGGGTCTTTATTGAAATCTGCAACATGAGTCACATCATCCAAAACTAAAGGTGCCTGAGTTCTTTTGACATAATTAATTACGGATGCTGGTAATATTTGACTATTTGTAATGGGGATAGCTTGTAATGTTGTAATAATTTCTTCTTCTATGAATGAGCCTTCGATAACTAATTTTTCATCTTTTTTAGCAATAAAAAATACCTTCTGCGCCCCTGCATTTTCCTTAGCTAAACACATAAGTTTTTCTAGCAATTTTTCTAATACTATTTCGCTACTTAGTGCTTGAGAGGCTTTAACTACTGTGGAAATATCTAGAGATAGATTTTTTGTGGAAGTTGTAGATCCCCTAGCAAGAGTAATATGTGATTGGGTTAGTGTTCCTGTTCTTGTGAGTAGGTCAGAATAACGTTTTTCTAAGTCCCTAGCTTTGGCGATCGCTCCCCAACTGATATAATTATAATGAGCTTCATCCATATAGCTTTTAGCTAGCTTCGTCCTGCCCAATTTTGAGTAAAAAATAGCAGCTAATTCATTAGCGATCGCCATTTCTTGGATATAACCTTGTTCTTGAGCAAGAGTAATAGCACGGTCATAATAATCCATCGCTTGGTAGTTTTTTCCCTGAATATTACATATTTCAGCTTCTACTAAATAGAATTTATGTAAAAAATTCATTGGAGCAAATTCTGCCCATTTTTGCATCTTCTCTTGGTTACTTTGTACCTTGGTAAGTATATGTTTCTGCTCAGATTCTGCTTCATTAATATAAATTGCTAATTGTGTAAGCGAATCATAAAAGTAGAAAATAGGAACAACAAATTGTGCCATAGCACTACTAATATTTTGAGATGCTATACCTGCATGAATCCTAGCTTGCTGATGTTGACCAAATAGATAGCTTAGAATTGTTTTGTATAAATGAAAATAATAAATTCCTAAGTAGTCACTAACAACTTCATATTGTTTAAGAGATTCCTTTTCGTTATAATTTTCACCCATTAAACAACAAGCATCTTGAGAATCATCCATCAGGTTTAAAACAACTTGATAGAGCATATAATGATGGCTTAAGGGCTGTTCTTGTTTTGTTTGACGAATAGCAGAATTAGCATTTTCTAGCTTCTGCTTTAAATTACTTAATTCCTCACCTTGCCAATATAAGGAACAGCACTCAAATTGGTAAAACCATGCTGTATATTCTAAATCTCCACCTTCAAAACTGTATTTAGCTCCCATTTTAGAAAAGTGTAGAGTTTCTCTAAGATGAGTCTTCCAGTGAAAAATAAAGTTGCTCACATAAAATAAAATCTTGCCCTTGATAAATGGGCTTAAATCTGCTGTCAAATCCAGTGCTATCTTACCTAATTCATAACCTAATTCACTATCATTAATGACACCGCACAAAATCAGTGCATAAGCTGCATAAGCTATGGGAGAAGAAGAAGAGTTTCCATAAAGTAAAGATAATTTTACTCGTGACAAGTTAATCAGCAGCATCAGCTTGGGAGAAGCTGAATAAGCAGCAGTGGAAATTGTATCTAAAATTTCCATAGCAGCCAACGATTTGACATCAGTCATCTCAGGTAGGTGCAGCAAACTTTGAATGTTATTTCTAGGGATGAAGGAATTGGTTTCTAGTAGTACTTGATTAACAAAATCATCAGTCGGTTCTTCCGGAAAATTAATTCCTAGTTGATTTAGTAAATTCAAGCCAAGACCCAAAGCTTCTTGTAACTGTTTTTGAGCGATGGCTGTCAGAATTTTTAGATTATAAACTTTGATTTTCTCTTGTAAGTTATGAGCATTATCAATCACAGCATTTGCCAAATACTGCATTGTATCAAACCGTCCACACAGATAAGCCGCTTCTGTAGCTTCTTGGTATAGATTCAAGACAGTTTCGTAATTAGTTAACCATGATGATTCACCTATAAGTTTTATTGCCATCATGAAATAACTAAGCGCAGGCTCATAGGCTGTTGCTTGTTGTGATTTATGTCCAGCTATAAAATTTAATTCTACTAGCTTATTTTTTTCCGAATCATCAATAACAAGATTAATACTTTTGTTGAACTGATTTACAATCTCAAAAATATGATTTTCTAAATCTTTATCTGGTATATTTTTAAGCAGTAATCGACCTATTTTAATATGGATATCTTGCTTTTGATTTTGAGGAATCAACGAATATGCAGCTTGTTGTACTCTATCATGTAAGAATTTATACAGAATTTGTTTGCTATCAAATTCAATATTATCTTGGGAGTCAAATAGTAGCGGTATACGATAGGTTTCATTTAACGGTAAAATGAGACCAGATTGGAGAGCATTATCAAGCTCATTTGCAGTATCAAATACTGATTTTTCATTCACTAACGATAATACTTGAAGATTAAATTTATCACCGATACAGGCTGCTAGTTGTAATATTTTCTGTGTTTTTTCTGGCAATATTTGAATGCGGCTGGATACTAATTCAACTATGCTCTTATCAGAAACACCAACAGTAACAATTCTCTGAATTTCCCACTGCCATTGCTGTGTATTAAAATCAAAGACTAGTAGTGATTCTTGATGCAATGCTTTGAGTAGTTGATTGATAAAAAAAGGATTTCCCGCAGTTTTGTTAAAAACAAGTGTAGCTAAAGGATAGCATCTGCTAGTATGATCATGTAAGGTGTCTTGAACAAAATCCACTACATTAGCTAGATCCAACGGCTGCAACTCAATGTTGTTGACAACAATGCCAGATTTCTTAATTTCTTCAATAGTGCTGACTAAAGGATGAAGTTTACTAACTTCGTTATCACGGTAGGCTCCAATTATTAGTAGATATTTAATTAATTGGTCACAAATTAATAATTCCATCAAGTTTAATGTTGCCGAATCTGCCCACTGCAAATCGTCTAAAAAGATAACTAATGGATGTTCACAACAGCAAAAAACTTGGATAAATTTTTGAAAGATTTGATTAAATCGATTCTGCGATTCATGAGGATTTAATTGAGCAACTTCCGGTTGTTTCCCAATAATTAATTCGACTTCTGGAATAACATCTGTAATTACTTTTCCATTACTACCAACTGCTTGCAGTATATTGCTGCGCCACATTTCCAGTTTTGCTGTGGATTCTGTTAAGAGTTGGCGTATCAAGGAAGAAAAAGCCTGAACGAGTGATAAATAAGGTATATCTCGCTTGAACTGATCAAACTTACCACTAATAAAATACCCCTTAACTTGAGTAATGGACTTGTTAACTTCATTGATAACGGAAGTTTTACCAATACCGGAGTAACCGGACACTAATGTTAACTCACTGTTACCACGGCTAACTCGTGCGAATGAAAGGAGTAATTGTTCCACTTGCTTCTCTCGACCATATAACTTTTGGGGAATAATTAGCTGAGAGAAAACATCTAAACGACCTGGAGTAAAATCGGCGATCGCTCCTGTATGATTAAGCTGTTCTAAACATTGCTCTAAATCAACCAATAATCCTTGAGCAGAGTAGTATCTATCTTCTGCATTTTTAGCCATTAACTTGTGGACGATACCGACAACAGCCTTGGGTACGTTTGCTGCTAGCTGCTGTATGGGTGTCGGTTCCTTGGCAATATGAGCGTGTACTAATTCCAAGGGTTCACTGCTGTTAAACGGTAATTGTCCCGTCAGCATTTCGTAAAGTGTAATTCCCAATGAATAGAAGTCGCTACGGTAATCTAGGCTACGGTTCATCCTTCCCGTTTGTTCCGGCGACATATAAGCTAGTGTTCCTTCTAGCTGGTTGGGGTTGATAAGTTGTGGCGTTTCCTTTTTTAAACGGGAAGCAATGCTGAAATCAGTGAGTTTAATAATTAGGCTAGATGCTACTTCTGGCTTTTGTTGTAACCCAGTTTCTAAATTTTTAATGATGATATTGCCGGGTTTAATATCTTTATGAATAATTTTATTGTCGTGAATGTAGACTAAAGCACGGGTGATGGCAATGGCAACTTGAAGAGTCAGCCGCAAAGAAAGCTGATGGGTATAAAGATACTGTTTGAGGCTAATACCACCAAAATCTTCAAATACTATTACTAATCGTTTGTGATGAGTTTCCAAACTGACAACCTTGACGATATTGGGATGGTCAAGGTTAGCAGAAATAGAATATTCGTGTTTAAATCTGACAATTGCTTCTAGGGAAAAATAATTGTCTATTAAAACTTTCAGAATCGTGGGAGTGTTACCATCTACTTTTGTAGCGCGGTAGATGTTAGTGTTAGCTCCAGAATGGGTAAGTTCTAAAATTTCGTAACCAGAAACTTGAACATTATGGGAAATTACCACGGTCTTATTCCTAGACTCAAATGACTATTATGGCTATCCTCAATGAGTTTTGAGAAATTAATCCCTGGCTAACGCTGTCCTTCTAAATTCTGGCTAAGGAAGAGTTAAAGGAGAATAATCTCTAATTCTCAACAATGATTTAAGGCAATATACAACCTAATTTCAAACCCAACCCCCAACTTCTTACCTTGTAGGTCTTTTGCCAACCCAGTAAAGCAAGCTATGGAAACAGATTTTAAAAATAAGTTGTACATTGCCTAATTTAGGATTGCTATACGTCTAGGATTCCCATTAATTTCAGTTACTAACAAAATTACGGCAGATTAAAGATAACCTAATGCGCGCCTAAATTGCATAGCTACTAATAAAGGCTGTTAACGGTTAACGGTTAACGGTTAACGGTCAACAACCCTCACGATGGATTATGCAATTTAAAAGCAGAATAGCTTAACCTATTAACCGAGAACATGACTTGGATCATACCGTTGTTTCATGGTCTCCCAAGTTTCATAACTGGTGCCATAATGCTGTTGCCAATTAAAATCTGATTTGCCAAGCCAACCGGAGAGATAGCGTTTTCCTCCTGCACAGAGAAGCAGTTGATTAACTTTTGCTAACACGTCAAAAGTTTTGCTATCTTCAACTGGAACAGCCATAGGAAGAATTGCAAAACAAAGGATATTTTCGGCCGGTGGCATCATAAATAAGTTAGGTAGATTATCTGATGCAACCATAATGGCTCTGTGTCCATCGCCTAAGCTTAGTGGTAACATATCGAGAATTTCTGGCAAAATTTCGGTCAAAGCTTCAGCACTAATGAAGCATTCTATCCAAGGGTGAGCTTGGTTCCAGGCACCACTTCCCCGCATAACTTCAAAGCGGGGTTGGTAGCGAAAAACATGGCTCAAAGTTTCTTCATCTTCTGTATGGAAAAGCTGCCAGTAATTTAAGTTTTGTAAGACATCACTTGCAGATGGTACTGACTCATCATATTCAATGCCAACTTGCAATCCATAAAGCCAATGGGCAAAGAATCTTTTACCATTAGTAGTTTGACGAATACCTTTAGCCGAAGTCCAACAGAATCCTTCTAAATGATCTATTTGGTGATTTCTACCTAACAATACATGGTCATCCATCCACGCTTTCAGAGAATCATAAAGTAGATGGAAAGTGCGAATGTATTTTTTAGTTTTCCGTAATGCTAATGTGGCGCTGGCAATAATACCGCATCTTCCTAAACCACCTAAAGCTGCATGGTATAGTTCTGGTGTTTGTGTGCGGCTACATTGGATATGTTCACCATTCCCCGTGATGATATGCAAATCAATCACATTGGCAACAACGGGGCCATAAGTATTGGCAGTGCTACCGATACCGCCTGTGGAAAGTAGTCCTCCTACTGTTTGTTCCAAATTTAGGGGAAGAACACAGGGAAGCATACCGTATTTCATAGTTGTGGTAACTATATCTTGCCATGTTGCCCCAGCTTCAGTAGCGATCGCCTGCATTACAGTATCTACTTTAGATACACGGTTTAGTCGCGTCAAATCAAGGGTGAAAGCATTTTGAGCCACAGACTGTCCGCTTTGAGTGTAACCTTTACCACGAGGTTTAAGTCGTAAATTCTGTTTTTTGGCAAATTCTATTGCTGAAATGATTTCCTCAATATTGTGAGGTTGGATAATGCCAAGGGTATTACCTTTAATCAGATTGCCAAAGTCAGTAGTAACGCTCGACACAAGACTCTGATCTTGGCTAAAATTCACCCCTTGAGCATCAATTTTTTGTTTACTCATGGTAGGCTAATGCGCGTTCAAATTGCATAACTACTAAAAAGGGTTGTTAACTGTTGACAGTTAACAGTTAACAGTTAACTGTCAACAGCTATATGTGCAAGCGCCGGCTAATCCAACAAGAGCCAAATCGGATTTCTAGAGATGTATTAGCGGTGTTTAATTACTGCCCAAAATGCTGGTGGTGTTGCGTAGTTTCCCTCTGGTAGTTTATGAATACTTTGGAATAAGCCTTCACCCTGACTGAGAATTTCAAAATCAGGAAAATATAATTCAATATCTTCTGCTGTAAAAATCCCTGGTCTAATGCCGTGTTCCATTACTAACAATAGTTCGTATGGTAATTGTCCATACTTTTCCAAGAGTGAGTTAAAGAAGTCAATACAGCCAGTACCTAATTCAATTAAATACATTGCTCCTTTTTTACCAAGAAGTGTCCGTAAAGATTGAGCAAGTAATTCTCTTTTGTCTACAGGAATGTGGTGAAATCCTGTTCTCATATAAATATTAGCATCGCCTATTTCCGAATGTATCTGTGCAGCTTGTTCAGGTACTAAACCATCAAAAAGGCGATATGAAATATTTGCAGCAGCATTTTCCTTAGATGCAATTTCTAGAGCAGATTTAGAGACATCCAATCCGATAACTCTAGGGAAAAATTGGGAGAGAAATTTAGTTTGTGTCCCATTACCACAGGCGAAATCAATGAGTGGTAGTTCGGTATTAAATAATAATTCAAACCGTGGTAAATCAAAGACTACAGCTCGTTCTACATTGGCATCCCACAAAATTGGAGTCGCATTAACTAAAGTTTTGTTCCAATATTGTTCCCAAGCATCAGCAATGTTAATGTCAGGTTTTTTGATAGCACTAAGCTTTTCCATAAATACTCTGATTTTTTTTTACAAAATGTCGGGGACTAAATCGCTGTTACAACGCATAAAAAGCGAATTATGAATTGCTTTGATTGTTGTTATGGTCTACGAAGTGGCTACCATCAATGCTGCGGAGGGAGATAAAGCAACAGCTAGACCATCAAACATGAGATCAAAAGCTTCATATATACGATCGATCATCTTGAGATGATGTATTCTTTGCTCATGATTTAAATGTATATTTACGATTAAATCCTGCATTCCTGTCTCGAAAATCTCATGTTCTTTTTCAACACCAAGATGATGACTGGAAAAGTATTTAAGAGATGTGTCACAGTTATTTTTCTTAATGAAGTCTGCAACATATTCAAAAAACACATGACCTGCCGATTCTAGTGTAAGTATTAAAGTTATTCTTTCATGGTCATTGTTAGCACGAAAGACTTCCGAGATGAGTGAAAATGTTGCATCACGCACAGGAGTATGCGGTTTGCTGTAGAGAACCTGTAAATTCGGTTGTTCCGTATTTAATACTTTCAGGTCATATAAAAACCATTTTTCGTGACCGATATCTTCCATGAGGTGTTTTCTGACGAATTGATAGTAGTGTTTATCATTAATTAATGATAAATTTATTCTCAATAAATCCTGGAAAGACATCACCCAAAAACCTATGATAGGAGCCATTCTGGCAAAATCTTCTAATGTAGACTCACCCAATATTAACTGTTGAAAAAAACTGTGTTTGATTAACAGTTTTTGTTTCTTTTCCAGATATTCTTGTATGGCTTTCATGGTGTTTTATGATTACCTACTTGAATACAAGATAGCTTTCTTTACAATTAGCAATCATGAGTGCTAACACCGAGTTTTAAAAGAAAAAAAATCTGGATTTTTTCAAAAAAATTCCCTCTTAAACTACCATGCACTTAGTACTTACTTAAGTAATGATTACAGTATCTTTGTAAAAACTTTTAACTTTGATTTAACGGTTTCCTAGAATCAATGTGTAATGGATAAGATGCTTAATTGAATATATGCTTTAGTGGCAAACCGTCCTGAAAGACTAACAGTTCTCCTGGTTGAATTGGTGTCCAAACTTCGTTATCTGTAAGCGGTGTAGTGGCAATAACAGCGACGCGATCGCTTGGTGTTGTCAATTCATTAAAATCTACTGTCATATCCTGATCAATCAGGTGTGCAGCCGCAAAAGGTGCTTGACGCACTATGTAACTTAGGTTTGTTGAACAATGGGTAAAGAAATGTTCTCCGTCGGATAGTAGATAGTTGAAAACACCAATTGCAGCTAATCTTTCTGTAACTCGTTGCAGTACAGGATACAGTTTTTCTAGGGAAGGTTTACCTTCGGGAAAATTTTGCCGCAGTGTTTCTAATATCAAGCAGAATGCTTTCTCACTGTCAGTATGACCGACAGCTTGATAAAAACCTTGTATTGGTGGCTCAAAATCTGGCAAATTACCATTGTGAGCAAACACCCAATATCTTCCCCAGAGTTCTCGGCGGAAAGGATGGCAGTTTTCTAAGGCGACTTCACCTTGGGTCGCCTTGCGAATATGGGCGATGACATGGGTAGAGTGAATGGGATAACATCGCACAAAATCGGCTATCGGAGAATCTATAGAGGGTTTAGCATCTAAAAATATTCGACATCCCTTTCCTTCAAAAAAAGCAATTCCCCAACCATCACTGTGATGATCTGTCTTTCCTCCCCGCGCGGAAAATCCTTCAAAGGAAAAACAGATATCCGTTGGCACATTGCAATTCATTCCCAATAGTTGACACATTAATATTGCAGCTTCTGAATTTTTGACTCATGCCTGATACCAATTCAAAATTCAAAATTCGTCTTGGAAAGTTTGCTCAACGGGGGGAACCCCCGCACCGCAACTTTCCGCAAAATTCAAAATTAAGAAACCTATATTTTGTAAAGGTTTCTGGGTTCGGATTTGTATCAGAATTTTAGTGAAATGGTATGAGAATCAAGATACTTCAGAATGCTGCCACAGTTTTGGTGCGATCGCTTCAATCTGAAAATTTTTAGATATAGCTGTTGACTGTTGACTGTTGACCGGAAGAGATAGGGGGTAGGTTTGGTAGGGTGCGTCAGTATGAATAATTTATGAGTATAGCTAGGTTATATAGCACTGACGCACCTTAGATTTTGGATATTTTTCTATCTAGAAGTCCTGTATCTACCGTAAACAGCGAATTGCCAAGAGGAGTCCCCTAGCTTTATTTAAAGTTTCCTCATATTCTTTCTCTGGATCAGAATCAGCCACCAAACCTGCACCAGCTTGCACCGTTACAGTGTGATCTCTAACTACCATTGTCCGAATAGCGATCGCACTATTTAATTGTCCTTCAAAATCGTAATACCCATACACCCCAGAATATACACCCCTGCGGCTGGGTTCCAACTCATTAATAATTTCCATCGCCCTAATTTTCGGTGCGCCGCTAACTGTGCCGGCAGGAAAACAGGCTTTCAATAAATCCCAGGCGTTTTTATTTGCAGCTAATTTCCCTACAACATTACTCACAATGTGCATTACATGAGAGTAGCGTTCCACCACCATTAATTCATCAACTTTTACAGTCCCACTGGCACAAACACGCCCTAAATCATTGCGTCCTAAATCCACCAACATGACGTGTTCAGCGATTTCTTTGGGGTCTTGGAGTAAATCTGCGGCTAATTCTGCATCTTCTTTGGTTGTCTTACCCCGTGGACGAGTCCCCGCAATGGGACGAACTGTGGCTACTGCTTCACCATCGCCATCCAATTCCGCTTTCACCATCACTTCAGGACTAGAACCGATGATTTGCCAGTCTTGGAAGTTAAAGTATGCCATGTAAGGCGAGGGATTGATCTGACGCAGGGAACGGTACAGGGAAAAGGGGTCACCGGTGTATTGGGTAGAAAGGCGCTGAGAAATAACTACTTGAAAGATATCACCCGCTTTGATGTATTCTTTGGCCTTTTGGACGCTGGCGCAAAATTCCGGTCGAGTGAAGTTGCTGGTATATTCTTGTTTTTCCCCCACTTTTTGGCTGTTTGGGGGTGTCCATTCTAATATAGTTTTTTGGGGCGATAGGGGCAAAGATAATTTGCTCACCATTTGGTTAACACGATCGCACGCTTGCTGATACGCCGCTTTTAAATCTACATCTGGATCACGTAAATCAGCATAGGCGATCGCCCATATTTTCCGCTTTACCTGGTCAAATATTAACAAATGGTCTACCTGCATCCACAATCCATCAGGAATGTTGCGCTCATCTTGGGGATGCACTGGTACACGCGGTTCAATCCAACGAATTAATTCATAACCCCAAAAACCGAACAAACCGCCAATTCCTGGTGGTAGTTGGGGTAACTTGACTGGTTTATATGGTGCTAGACAATCGGCTAAAGCTGTAAATGGGTCACCTGTAAACACAACCTGAGAAGCATCACGGTTTGTCTGAGTGGTCGTCTCACCCCTAGCTTCCAAAATCCATAAAGGATCACACCCCAGCAAACTATAACGCCCAATCTTTTCCCCACCTTCTACCGATTCCAGCAAAAAGCTATAAGGCTCTCCAGCGCAAACTTTGTACCAAGCGGAAACGGGTGTATCTAGGTCTGCCACCCATTCCTGATACACCGGCACAAAATTACCTTGCAAAGCTAGTTGAGAAAATTCGGAGAAATTGGGGAAAATCATCGGCAATTTGGAGATTGGGTAATGGGGATTGGGTAATGAGGATTGGGGATTGGGTAATGGGTATCAGGTATTAGAGAAGTTTCTTCTCCCCTGCACCCGAAGTTCGCCCGGAGGGAAACCCTCCTTGCGACTTCTCTTCCTGCCCCCTGCTTTCCCCAGTCCCCAGTCCCCAGTCCCTAGTCCCTAGTTTTTAAGCATCGTAGGTAGCTTTACCAGAGAACTTCACTTGTGAAGGATTGGGATTTTCCCCAATGCTGCGAGCGTTAAAGCGGACTTTCTCACGACCTGGGTTGACTTTTTCTGGGAATACGCCATCAGCTGGGTGGATGAAAGTGGTTTCGCCGCTTGGTAAAATCCGGTAAATTTTGTAATTTGTGATCTTGAATTTCCGGAGTTGACCGCCTAGCGCGATACCATATTCCTTCCGAGCGATGTACAGGAGGTTTTCACCTTCGTGCATAGTAGCTGCACCACCTGTGGGCAGTTCAAAAACTTGCGCCTTGGGGCTAGTCCAGGTGATAGCATACTTTTCTTCTTCTACTGCTTTTGTGAGCAAGCCACCAGTGCTGCCAGCAAATAGGGGAGTTTTACCAGAAAGTGTTTCTGCCATAAGGTATTCTCTCAACGTTTTTAGGGCATCGTAACACCGCCATCACCATCATATTGCGATCGCGTTATAGTCTGTAACAGTTTTTAGTCATTGGTCATTGGTCAACAGTCAACAGTCAACAGTCAACAGTCAACAGTTAACAGTCTAAAAGCTAATGACTAACGACTTTTAACTTTTGACCAACTTTCCTCTTGACTATTTTGGGCGATGGGGATGGTGAAATGAAATTGGCTACCTTGGTCTTTACCTGTGGAAGCTGCCCAAATTTCACCACCCCAACCGTTGACGATTTGGCGGCAAATTGCTAAACCTAGCCCTGTACCGCCTGCTGTGCGCCTTAATGCCCCTTCTTCTTGGTAGAAGCGGTCAAAAACTATTTCTAAACGATTTGGCTCGATACCGCGTCCTGTATCGGCTACTGTGACTTCTACCATTTGACTACCATTGTGAGTGGCACTAATCTTGATCTCCCCTTGGGTGGGTGTGAATTTACAAGCGTTGTCTACGAGTTTTGCCAACACTTCTACTAGCCAATCACCGTCTGCTCTGACTAAGGGTAAGTTTCCGTCTATTTGGGTTTTAATCGCTGGTGGTTTCTCGACTCCAGGACGGATGCGGAGACGACTAAGAGCTAAATCAATACACTCTTGTAGGGTTAAGGATTCTGGATGCCATTCCACTCGACCGCTTTCTAAGTTAGAGAGAGTCAAGAAATCCTGCACTAGTTTTCGCATCCGTTCCGAGTCCGACAAAGCAGTATTCAGCATTACCTGTTGCAATTCCACGGGCATATCGGGTTCGGTAGCCAAACTTTCTAAGCACACTTGAATTGTCGATAAAGGTGTGCGGAGTTCATGCCCTGTGATAGCTATCAAGTTGCTGCGGGTGCGGTCTAGGGCTTCTAGTTGCTGGTTGAGTTCTTCCAGGTTGGCGTAAGATTCTGCTTGAATTAAGGCGGCTCCAATTTGAGTGGCGATCGCTTCTACTAAATCCAATTCTCCTGGCTGCCATTGGTGGGGCGGAAGGGAGCAATAATGCAGTTCTACAATGCCTAATAATCTCCCTTGAAATACGACTGGTTCGATTAACCAAGAACGAATCGCCAATTTTTTAGCAATCAAGGACAATGTGGGGGAATTTGTAATCCGGAAGTCATTTAAGGTATCGGTGACACAAACACCTTCGCCATGATCTACCACTTCTTGAAACAGGGAATTGTTCTTTAATTCCCAGGTTTGACCGCTAATGGAGACTGTACCAGGAGTTAAAAATTCATGTTCGATTACAGCTTGGACATCACTGGCTTGGGCGCGATAAATTAGGCAACGACTAGCTCCTAAATGTTGTCCTAATTCTTGGGCGGCGATTTGTAATACTTGGTGGGGATCAAGCGATCGCCGAATTGCTGTACTAATTGAGTTGACTAAACGTTCTTTTCGTGCCTGAGCCGCAATTGAACGGTAAGCTTTATGTAATTTGTACTGACTAGCTTGCAGGTAAGTCACTAAGCGCTGCACAAAGGGGTCAGTATCAATATCACAAGCATATTCAGTCAGAACACTAGTAGCATTCGAGTAAATTTTCTTTTCGCCAATACCAAATCGCTGACAAGCTTTTGTTACTTTTTTTGCCAAGTCTGGTCGATAAATCAAAATCCTATCTAATAGCAATTGGGCAGCTTTGATACTTACTCCCCGTTCCGATGTCCAAATACCTTCAAAGCGTCGCCCTGCATCCATATCTAGGCCAGGACTAAACTCAGGTATTTGTCGATTTTTGGCGATCGAACCCAGGCTTTCCCTACAGACCAAGCAAGTAGCATAATTGTCAGCTACTACGACCAAATGCCACTCTTGACTCAAAGCATCATCAGGCTCAAATGCTACTTTTTCGTAGTATTCCGAGCTATTGGCAAAATCAGTTTCCGGTGCAGACAAAACGTATATTTGATTACTACGTTGTGCCAATCGCTGATAGCGATGAGCTTCTTGGCGATAGAATCTCTCTCTTTGAAAGCTAGCAATCACTAAAGGCTGGTCTAAAGTCGCAGCCAACACCTGATCTTCCATCGCGTGGGAAAGGGCCGTCAATGAAGCTTTGAAATATAGCTGAGGCCGCAGGTAAGGTAGGGACTGTAGCAGATCACTCAGCACGGAAGTTGAAATGCTCATGAATATCTTTAAAGAAGCCCAATCTGAACTAGATCCACGTCACAGCTGCATTGTACAAATTACAACGAATTCTCATGTAAACTAGAGTGTTGCAATTTGTAAAGAATTTTAAATTACACTTCCATCAAGGCATTCGCAATACTTTGCTGATTCCTGATAAAAGTGCTGAAAAATTTGTGTACACATTAAAAAACATAGAATCACTGATTGACTATTAACAGCAATGAATTTTTCGCCTAAACCTTGGCTGATTTCAGGTATAGACAGATCATAGCTAGTTTAGTCATCATTCAAGTTTTGTTTATGCAGTTATTTGCATCGTAATTTTTCCTCAAATAGGCTACTAAGCCCAATATACATTCTCGAACAGCTCTCCTATGACACTGTTGACAAGTTTTTTGGCTTAATGGGAGTAGGAAGAGGCTGGGATTAGGGAGAAAACTTGAGTGAGCCTTGACTCAGCCCCAACTCCAAAAATTACTGGGTATCCTCAGCCTTACATAAAATAATGTTGTATCGTAGTTGAATATTCGCTACTCTGCTAGCTTTTTTTGTTTGATTTAGGGATAAGTCAAGTAAAAACTCTGATTTTTCAGGCTTGACTTAAGATACAAACAATATAAATTTATAAAGATTTGTAATGTGGTTTGAGGTCTGATTACCCACCAGCATGATGTAAAGATCAAGATAATTTGGCTCCCATGCTTCGCCAGAGTTTTCTGGATAGAACTTACCCATGAAGGCACAAATACAAAGTTTTGGACAAAAAATTTAGGGGTATAGGTTTTCCATCTTGACAACTCCCATACTTACCACCCCTGATATTTTCCCAAGGCTAGAAGTCCATTGGTTTAATTCTCACTCAAGCATATTCTCCCGACTAACGCTGATACGATCGCCAAAATTTAGACCTGTACACGGAATTTTTGCTAATGACACCGGATACTCTGACTAACCCGGATAAAATCTTCTTGGATGGCAAAACTTTTATCCCCGCCGATCAATTACCGATTCCCGAATGGCCTTGTGTGGTCAGCGAAAGACCACAACCAACGCTGACGGTTAAGGATGATGATTTATTTTTAGTTACAGACACAATTGGGAATATCTCTGGTTGTTCTTTGAATGATGGCAACCCCAGTATGGGTCTGTTTTGCTGTGATACGCGATTTCTCAACCGATTAGAGTTACAAATTGATGGGCGATCGCCTGTACTTCTCAGTAGTACTGCGGAAAAAGGTTTTGCTTTGTCGGTTCTGTGTACTAATCCCAGAATTGACGAACGCATGAAGGCTGATAGCGTGAGTATTCGCCGGGAGTTGGTACTTAATGGCGCTTTATTTGAAGAAATTGAGGTGGCTAACTACAGCACAACGACTGTTGCTTTTGAACTCAGTATCAGCTTTGATGCCGATTTTGTCGATTTATTTGAAGTCCGGGGTTACGGCAGAGACAAACGGGGTAAGCTTTTACGCCTAGTAGAACCAATCCCTGAGGATGGAGTAGCTGATGGTGATAGTGTTACACCTTTACAAACTCAGCATTTTGCCCACAAAGAACAGTCTTTAACCTTAGCTTATCAAGGTCTAGATGGTTCAGTGATGGAATCTCGTATCCAATTCCAGCATCGCCAACCAGACGATTTCAAAGGTTACACAGCAATTTGGCGCTTAGAGTTGCCCTCTCACTCCACCCAAAAGTTGGGTTATCGAGTGAATCTGTTTACCAACAACAACTCCAGTTCTAGGGTGAGTGCGGCTGTAACTTTAGTACAAGCCAAAGCATCCGAGATGATGGAAGAACAAAACTGGGTGCAGAAAATTACTAATATTCGCGCCGATAAAAGTATCTTCAACCTCGTAATTGAACGCGCTGAACAGGATATGTATTTGTTACGTCAATCTTTTGACAAATACAAAACTGTTTCCGCCGGTGTACCTTGGTTTTCGGCTTTGTTTGGGCGAGATTCCTTGATCACAGCTTCCCAAACCTTGATGCTTAATCCCGAAATCGCTAAAGAAACCTTGATGTTGCTAGCTGCTTATCAAGGTAAACATGAAGATGAATGGCGGGAAGAAGAACCGGGGAAAATTCTGCACGAGTTACGTTTGGGAGAAATGGCCAGATGTCAGGAAATTCCCCATACGCCATACTACGGTACAGTTGATGCCACGCCCCTATGGTTGATGTTGTATTCTGAGTACTATTCTTGGACTCATGACCGGGAAACATTAGAGCAATTGTGGCCTAATGCCCTAGCTGCAATGGAATGGATTGACCGCAATATGCAGCCAAGCGGTTATCTTACTTACCACCGCAGATCTAAACGCGGTTTAGATAACCAAGGATGGAAAGATTCTGGTGATTGTATCGTAGACCGTAAGGGCGATTTAGCTAACGGTTCCATAGCCTTGAGTGAAGTGCAAGCTTATGTTTACGCTGCTAAAACCCGTCTGGCGGAAATCGCTAGGATGAAAAAGCGCCTAGACTTATTTGAACGCTGGCAAGAAGAAGCCAGAAGCTTGAAGGAGCGTTTTAACCAAGATTTTTGGCTCGAAGACCAGGATTTCTGCGCTTTGGCTTTAGATGGTGCGGGTAAGCAAGTAGATAGTATTACATCTAATCCTGGTCATTGCTTGCTTTTAGGAATTTTCACACCAGAAAGAGCTTACAGCGTGGCAGAACGTTTACGCGCCCCAGATATGTTTAATGGTTGGGGGATTCGCACTTTAAGTAGCTTGTCACCGGCTTACAATCCAATGGGCTATCACATTGGTTCGGTGTGGCCTCATGATAATTCTTTGATTGCGATGGGATTGCGATCGCTCGGTTTAATTGATCAAGCTTTAGAAATCTTCCAAGGTTTGTTGGATATGACGAGCCAACAACCTTACCAGCGTCCCCCAGAATTATTTTGTGGTTATGAGCGTAACGGCGATCGCTCTCCTGTACAATATCCTGTTGCTTGTACACCCCAAGCCTGGGCTACTGGTAGCATTTTTCAATTAATTCAAATGATTGTCAATCTCGTACCTGATGCGCCTAACAACTGCTTACGCATTATCGACCCTGCTTTACCAGAGTCAATTAGTAGATTGTCATTGCACAATCTCCAAGTCGGTACTACAGTCTTGGATCTGGAATTTGAGCGTTCCGGCGGGACTACTGCTTGTCGAGTTGCCAGAAAACGCGGCAATCTACGGGTAGTAATTGAGGCTTAAAAAAGGGGATGTAAGCTAATGCGCGCCTTTGCATAACTACTAATAAGGGCTGTTGACTGTTGACTGTTGACGGTCAACAGCCTTAGTCTAATTGCTGATCAAGCAACGATCGCCAAATCGGCAGCAGTTAAACTAGGTAAATTGATTAAGTTAGCCAACTCCGCACCAGTACCAAATCCAGCCACGCTGCCATTTTGGTTATAGTAAAGGCTACCACTACCAATGCTGTAAACGAGGAATGCTGTACTAGTTGCAGCTAAATCATCATCCTCAACGGTCGTAAAATCAGAAACTTGACTCAATCCATCACCGGCAACACTAGTTAAAGCCCTAAATGTATTTTTACTCAACACCAATTTATCAATTCCCGAAGTAAAGTCAGTCAGGATATCTACACCAAAATCGTTACTAGTAAAAGCTCGTCCACTACTATATAAAAAGCGATCGCTCTCAGTTCCACCAGTCAAGATATCATTGCCAGACCCGCCAATCAAAGTATCTACGCCGCCTCTACCTGTTAAGATATCATTACCATTGCCACCAGTCAGAGTATTATTGAGGCTATTGCCAATGAGGCGATCGCTACCATTACCACCAATAACGTTTTCAATCACATTATTAGCAGATAAAGTCAACTTCAAGTTACTGTTGACGGTCTGGGTAGCGGTAGTACCTAAGTTTACGCGGACAGCATTATTTGTACTAGCAAAATTGATTGTATCATCACCACCTGCGGTGATTTCTTGAATACGATCGCTACCTAATGGCGTAGAGGGATTAAATGTGTAAGTATCATCCCCACTACCACCAGTGAGAATATTATTACCACTATTGCCTGTCAATATATTATTACCACTGTTACCAGTAGCGTTAATATTGCTACTGCCAATCAGGGTTAAATTCTCAATCCCATCTGCTAAGGTCGTGGTGACACTAGCTTGCAAAGTATCGGTAATAGTAACAGTTCCAGCAGCTTTTTGTATAGTTGCATTGGTAGGGCTAGAAAGGTTAACTCTGAAGGTTTCGTTAACTTCGTTGAGATTATCATTCAAAATCGGAATTGTAATTGTCGCAGTCGTAGTATTAACAGCAAAAGTTAAAGTACCACTGCGACTGGTATAGTCCGTATTGGCAGTAGCAGTCCCAGTTGCTGTAGTGTAGTTAACTGTGACTGCTTGATTAGAAGCACTGCTGAGGGTGACAGTTAAGACAGCTTGGGAAGTTTGCCCTTCCACAACAGTGATGTCATTGATAGAAAGAGTAGGAAGAGTTGCCGTATCATCATTAACTATAGTTGCCAATGCCTGATTATCGCTAATTGTTGCATTAGTGGCGTTGCTGAGATTAACAAAAAAGGTTTCGTTGGCTTCAATTGTTGTATCACCAGTTACGGCAACAGTGAAGGTTTTACTGGTATCGCCGGGATTGAAAGTTAATGTACCTGTCCTAGCCGTGTAATCACTGCCGGCTGTAGCTGTACCGTTAGCTGTCCCATAGTTAACAGTAATAGCTTTTTCGCTAGCAGCCGATAGAGTGACAGTGAAGGTGGTGTTACTTGTACCGCTATTGCCTTCATTTAAGTTGACATCAGCAATGGTAATTGTGGGATTGGCATCATCATCGGTGATAGTTCCCAATCCTTGGTCATCAGCAATGGTAGCGCCAAGGGGATTGCTGAGGTTAAGAAAAAATGTCTGACTCGGTTCGGCTATAGTATCGCCTCTCACCGCAACAGTGATATTTTTGCTGGTTTCCCCTGGGTTGAAAGTTAAGATACCCGTCGTAGATGTGTAGTCACTTCCGGCTGTAGCTGTGTCGTTAGCTGTCGCATAGTTAACTGTGACAGCAGAGGTACTGGCAACGGAGAGTGTGACGGTAAAATTAGCGTTGATTGTCCCTGTGTTGCCTTCGGTAACGGTGACATTGTTGATGGTAAGAGTTGGTAGAGTAGCAGATTGTACTTCAAATGCACCGATATCTACTGTACCACCAACAAGCCGTGCCAAACCTCTTTGGTCGAAGGGGGTGGGTTCTGTTGTATCTCCATCACCATCTAAGTCTTGTGTATCAGCCGGAATTAAATTATTGTTACCTGCGTTGATGGCTGGACTACCAGGAAGGAGAGCATTAGTAAGGGTGAGTCCACCGTTATTTTGTAAGGGGCCAAGTCCGGGGTTGGGGTTGACAATATCTGTACCAGTGCCTACAGTTCCACTGGCTCCAGCTAGAGAGCCAATCAGGTTATAATTATTGCCGTTAACTGCTCCTTGAATATCTTTGCCTGTCCCCTGGAAATCATAATTACCAAAATTTCCGGCAACAATTGTGTTCCTTAAATTGGCACTGCCTCTAATTCCACCTCCTCCTAAAATGCCAGCCGTATTATTGGTAATTGTGCTGTTAAGTATATTTGTGACGCTGCCCCCAGTAGAATCTATACCACCGCCACCGCTTCCTGCTGTGTTTCCACTAATTGTTGTGTTAACTAAAGCAATAGAGGAAAAGCTACCGTTACCTTGAATACCTCCACCACTGCCTCTTGCACTATTATTACTAACTGTAGTGTTGATCACCGTCAATGTATCAAAGTTGTAGATTCCGCCTCCACTACCTGAGTTGTTATTACTTATAGTGGAGTCCATCGTAATCAGAGTACCAGAGTTAAGGATACCGCCACCGTTGAGGGCTTGATTGTTACTGATAGTAGAACCATTTCGTAAGTAGACTGTACCATTGTTGTTATAAATGCCACCACCCCAGTTCCCACCCTCTGCACTATTGCCACTGACGGTAGTGTTGTACAAATCTAGGTAGCCATTAGAATCAACTCTAATACCTCCACCATCATTAGATATCTTGCCCCCCGTAACCACCACATTCTGCAAGCTTAAAGCACCTCCATTGAGGACATGAAAAACGCGATCGCTATTTAATAAACCAGAGGCATTAATAGTCGCTTTCTGCTCACCAACAGACACGATATAAAGTACATTACTGCGGCTTTTAATGTCTAAATCTCCTGTCAGGGCATTATCTTCATTAATCCCGTTTGATGTAAGATTGTAAGTTACACCGCCAGTTAACTGGATTTCATACTCAGTAGTCGGATTAGCATTAGCAATTAAAATTGCATCCCGCAGAGATAAACCATTAGCAGCACTGCCATCATTTTGATCGGCTGTAGTGTTGACTGTTAAAATAGTAGGAGCCATATTACTGTCCTTATTCATCACAAATATGATGATGGCAGTGTAAAGTGCATCCTAAATAGGTGAAATATCCAAGTATGCAATTAAAATTGCAGAAAACTGTATTGCTTATTAGTAGTTTTTAATATACCTGGATTTCTCAAAATATTCTTGCAACCTAATTCCAAAGTCTGTAGGGGTGGCTTGAGCGAAATACTCGTGAATTTTCGAGCATACCTGCCACTTGTGAGAAATGCGGGCTAACTTTACAGTTGTTCTAGGGAAACTAAACCATTATCTTGAAAATCTATTTCTAAATGATATCCTGCCATCAGAGAAGTTCCCAGCAATGGTTCATAACCAGCAGCTAAAACAGGAACTAATCTTTCTATACCATCCCATACAATTGTTGCTAAATGTATAGATAATAAGGCTTTACTACCATCAGCTAACCTGGCTTCGGTACTTGAATATAGGGGAAGATTCATTGTACTGACTGCTTGTGGCGGTAAAGTCAGATGGTCATTAAACCCAGTATCAATGATAAAATCCAAAAAGAAATCTGGTTGCGAAGCTAAACGAAAAACCACTGGAACTATGACTCTACCATCCCTTACTTTTCCATAAATCATTCAGTAGTACGCTCCACTGTACCACCAAAACTTACAGCCACATCATAACCAATCCGCATAGTAAACAATCTAGCATTAGGGTTTTTCTGTTTTAACTTTAATGCTGTCTCCACACCAGTTGCATCAATCCCATATTCACCAGTTTCCGCATCAATCACAATCATCTTGCCGATATTCTCACCATATTCGACATTTCGACGAATATCTCGTTCATAAAACTGTTTAGCTCGACGAGCAACTTCTTCTAAAGTCCAAAAAATAGATTGCATAAAAATTACATTTATTTTTAGTTCTTTAGTTATTGTAGTATTCACTAAAGTAATGAGTAAATAAGGTGTTACGCATTTAAATTGTATATTTCGCACTCAGGTTGTCAAAAGTCCAAAGTCCAAGCTAGCCTTTGACTCTGGACTCTTGACTATGGACAGCACTGACGCAAGAATATTTGATTTAGGTGCGTATCACCTTATCTATTAGAGACTATATTTAAAACCTCTAAACCCCTTACACCCCTAAACCCAGTCTCAACAAAAAACCTGAACCGTTACTAGAACAAGTTCAGGATAAGATTTTTAACAACCTTTTTTTACCGAAAAAATGTTAAATTCGACGCTACATCTTTAGTTATTTATGCTTCCTCTGAGTTTTCGCTTTTATGTCCTGGGGAAGATTCATAAAGTGCATCTAATTGTTGACGTGCATCTTCCACATTAATTGAACGCATTACCAACAGAGGTTCTTTGATAAATTTACCTGCACTATCCAATAACTCTGGGTGTGGGGCTACCCTTCCGCTAGAAGATAAATAACCGTAGCCTCCCTGATTTACCACTTGTGAGTTTCTGGTTGAGTAATTCCCGCGTGATCCATCACGATCAAAACTAAACATGATTAAGTTGCGAATTAAATTTGCAACCGCTATAACAGCAAGAATTGTAAAAGCTAGAATGTAAAGTAGGTGTAACATCGGATTTTCCTCCAGGGACAGTAATTTTTAAAAATCTATACTTTAAACTCTTTTTTTCGCCTTTTTATTACCATCGGCGAGAATAAATACTTGACACAATTGAAGTGCATTTATGTCTATGTATGAAAATTTGTCAACATTATTAGAATAATGGTAACAGAAGATACATTATTTTTTAATTAAAATAATGTTAAGGATTTAGTCGCACTACTGCAAGCTATGTGATTTTTGCCATCGATTAGGTTGGCTGCTGAGAACGAAAGCGTGCTGCCACATTCCAACATTCAGTTACTAATTGATGCCAAGGTGTCATCGTTGCCATATCAATCCCGACTTGTCCTTCAGTCGCGTTAAACAGCATTTTTGCTGTGTTGAGTTCCTCTTGGGCTTGCTTAACTCGCAACAGTAAGTCTAATTGCGCTTGTTCATCCATAAATGAGAGCCGTTCTGTTTCCAAAAAGTTACGCGATCGCGTAAACCAATACTGGAAATCGTCTAACAACGGTTCTAGTACCGTCTTTAGCGGATCAGTTCCCGATAAGTTCGAGTCTGACATAAATGAGAGGGATACTTCTAATTTCTTTATCAATATTAACTCTATTTACGTTTCTTAACATTACTATACGCTATCTCTCAAGAAATATCTCATGCTTATTAGTAGATATAAATAAAAAATTATACTCAGTAGCTTGGTGACTGTTGATGGTTGACTGTTAACTGTTTTGATTATGCTGAATGAAAAAACCTCGGATAATCTTTAGAATTTAAAGATAGTCATTGTCATATTCCTCTGATGCAAAAGTACCTTGATGACGAGGGAAAGCTTACACAGCAGGAACATAAGCTCATGTTATATTTGGGTAGATTTTGAAAACTTCAATTGATCAGTTACTCTTGCAGTCACTTCGCTAATGGTTCAGCAGCTAATGTCGCCTAATCAAGACCCCAACAACCAGCCAGAACAACCAGAAAAAATCTATTTACCGCGTACCAGCGAATCAGAGACATTGAAAAAGATTCGCCATACGGCTTCCCATGTAATGGCAATGGCAGTACAGAAGCTGTTCCCTAAGGCGCAAGTGACAATTGGCCCCTGGATTGAGAATGGGTTTTATTACGACTTTGATAGTCCAGAGCCATTTACTGATAAGGATCTCAAAGCCATCCAAAAAGAGATGGTGAAGATTATTAATCGTAAACTGCCAGTGGTGCGGGAAGAAGTGAGCCGGGAAGAAGCGGAACGGCGCATTCAGGAAATCAAGGAACCTTATAAATTAGAAATCCTGGCAGATATTAAATCAGAACCGATCACAATTTACCACTTGGGAAATGAATGGTGGGATTTGTGCGCCGGGCCTCACGTGGAAAATACCAAAGATTTAAATCCCAAAGCCATTGAATTAGAAAGTGTGGCTGGTGCTTATTGGCGGGGTGATGAAACCAAAGCCCAATTGCAACGAATCTATGCTACGGCTTGGGAAACCCCAGAACAATTGGCAGAGTATAAGCGTCGCAAAGAAGAAGCCTTACGCCGTGACCACCGTAAACTGGGTAAAGAGCTAGGATTATTTATCTTTTCTGAGCAAGTAGGGCCTGGTTTACCTTTGTGGACTCCTAAAGGTACCTTGCTACGCAGCACCTTAGAACAATTTCTCCAACAGGAACAGCTCAAGCGTGGTTATTTACCTGTAGTTACCCCCCACATTGCCAGAGTAGATTTATTTAAGACTTCAGGACACTGGCAAAAATATAAGGAAGATATGTTTCCCCTGATGGCTGAGGATGAAGCAGCCGCAGCAATTGAGCAAGGCTTTGTCCTCAAGCCAATGAATTGCCCCTTCCATATCCAAATATATAAGAGTGAGTTACGTTCTTATCGGGAACTACCAATGCGCTTGGCTGAGTTTGGGACTGTTTACCGTTACGAACAGTCAGGGGAATTAGGCGGTTTAACGAGAGTGCGCGGTTTTACTGTTGATGATTCTCACTTATTCGTGACCCCAGAACAGTTAGACAACGAATTCCTGAATGTAGTGGATTTGATTTTGTCAGTGTTCAAAAGTCTGCAATTGAAAAACTTTAAAGCTAGACTCAGTTTCCGTGACCCAGCTAGCGATAAGTACATCGGTTCTGATGAAGTTTGGAACAAAGCCGAAGGTGCAATCCGTCGTGCGGTGGAACAGTTGGGGATGGAACACTTTGAAGGAATTGGGGAAGCAGCATTTTATGGGCCGAAATTAGACTTTATTTTCAGTGATGCTTTAGAACGGGAATGGCAATTAGGAACTGTACAGGTAGATTACAACTTACCAGAACGGTTTGATTTGGAATACGTCGCGGAAGATGGAACTCGCAAACGTCCTGTAATGATTCACCGTGCGCCTTTCGGTTCCTTAGAACGGTTGATTGGGATTTTAATTGAAGAGTATGCGGGGGATTTCCCCTTATGGTTAGCACCGGTGCAAGCTAGATTGCTACCTGTAGGAGAAGCCCAGCTAGACTTTACCAAAGATGTAGTAGCAAAATTGCGATCGCTCGGTATTCGTGCCGAAGTTGACACCAGTGGCGATCGCTTAGGTAAACTCATCCGCAATGCAGAGAAAGATAAAATACCAGTGATGGCCGTAGTAGGAGCCAAGGAAGTAGAAACCAACTCCTTAAGTATCCGTACCCGCGCTTCTGGGGAGTTAGGGGCTATACCTGTAGATGAAGTGGTGCAGAAGATGAAGGATGCGATCGCTAACTACGAAAACTTCTAGTCATCAGTCGCTTGGGTAAGATCCAGGCGACAACCTCAATCAATTAAACATCGCGGTAATTGGTTGCGATCGCTCCCATAGTTTTCCAGACTAATCTAGAATTAGACTGGATGAATTTGCTACACCTTGCCACTCATATCCGATGCCTAGCCTCAAACTCTCGCTGACTGGATTGCAAATCATCAAACAAGCTCGAAGCGAAAAAGGTTGGACAATTGATAATCCATGTTGGTTAGAACAAGCAAGCCAAATTCTTGAGCCTGGGCGTAACTGGGAAAATGCGGAGGTTTTTGCAGCCGGGGTATCTTTAGCCACCTGGAAACGCTTCCTCAAAGGTGATGCGATCGATGCGTCTGTATTTAAAGCCTTTTGTCAGGTTTTGGGATTGAATTGGCAAGACTTAGTGGAACGTCCCCTCAACTCATTCATGGCTGGGACAACCCAAATCCCCAATATTCCCTTATTTTTTGGACGACGTTATGAACTGACAACACTCAGCCAAGCAATTGAACAAGGAACACGCCTAATTGCTATTACAGGGATTGGGGGTATGGGGAAAACGGCTTTAGCCACAAAGTTAGTAGAAAGCAGGTCATCTCATTTTTCTCAAACTCTATGGTTTTCGTTTCACCACAACCCACCCGCTAAGGATAAAATACCAACTTTGGTACCGCATACCCTAATGGTTTTTGATGGTTGGGATAGCATTTTAGGGGGTAAACGAGGGGGACAGTATCGCCCAGAATATGAACCATACGCCGACTTTCTCCGCACTGTAGTACAGACTACTCATAATAGTTGTGTGATTATCACTAGCCGAGAACAACCAGAAGGGTTAAATATTTTAAGTGCTGGAGGCACAGTTATTTTCCCCCTTGGTGGACTGATGGAAGGTGCAATTGAACTGTTGCAGCATCATCAACTGACTTTTGATGCTCAACAGTGGATTACGCTAGTCAATCAATATGGTGGTAATCCCTTGTTTCTGAATATGGCGGCTAATTTCATTCATGAATTATTTGCTGGAGATGTGGGAGAGTTTTTAGCCTCTGGAACTCTAGTGGCTGGAGAATTTGCCCCCCTAGTAACGCAATGGCTGAAGCAGATTTCTAGTTTAGAACAAATCCTGATCAAGTCTTTGGCGACAAAGGTGCAAGGATTGACTCGCCAAGAGATCCTATTGCAATTAGCTAGTGATGCTGCCAATGGGGATATTTTAGCAGCGCTCTTATCCTTAAAGCGGAGGGGGTTGATAGAAACGATGAAAGATAGTGAACTAGAACGCTTTTATTTACAGCCAGTCATTCTCAAGTGCGTGCAGCGTTTATTTTAACCCCCGCCGCCACCATCACCGCCACCACCATCACCGCCGCCACCATCACTACTACCAAAGTAGCTACTCCCACTGTCACTATAACTACTACTCCTATCCCTACTTCTGCCACTACTTTTGCTACTACTCTTGCTACTATAACTTCTATTATTTTTGGAGAATGATCTAATCCAAAAGACAAATATGTAAAATCCAAAAAAAATCAATAAAGCTTGTTCAAATGGAGATGGTGATGTAAAACTAAAGTCACTGAATGATTGCCATTGAGGAATTTTGATATCAGTTCCGATACGATTAAATGTCACCTTAACTTCTAGTTCTTGCCCTGGTTCTATAACTTTTTGACTAACAAAGTCAATAGTTTTAGAGTTGATTTTACGAACGTTTACAGGAACGCCCAAACTCTCGAAGTTTTTAATGCCGGAAGAGAATTTTTCAGATAGTTCTACTGTTACTCGTGCTTTGTTAATAGGGGCTTTACGGTCAGCGAAGATGGCTTTCCAATATACCTGAGCATTATCATCATCAACGTGCAGTCCACCCACAACACGATATTTCAAGACGAAAGTATGGCTTTCAGGCGCGTTAAGTTGATGTTCCCAACGAATCCAAAGTTGGTTATTTTCTGTACCTGTTTCGCTGGGTAATGATTGACCATTTTCTGATACTGAAACTTCGGTAATCTTGTTTATTTTATCTAGAGGAATGTAACGATAACGCCGATTTTCATAGTCTCCGGTAAATGTATATTTCTGAGTTTCGGTAACTAACATATCACCGTTAGTTTGTACAGCAATATCAACATTGATAAATTCCCAATAGAAAGGCACTGACTGAGCTTGGACATGATTGAGAGAAAGCCCAAGACTACAAAAGAGAGCGACGCAAAATAGACACAATCTTTGGATGCTTTTAGTCCACATAGTTTGAATCATTGATTACTATTAGTTAATTTTGAATTGATTAATTCCTAGCGCTCATTCGCTTTGCACCTCTGCGTGAGATAAATCGCCCTCCAAATAGACAACATCTACCTGTTTAACGTGTTGTGTTTTACCATCTAGCAAACAACTAATAGTCATATCTCCCATGACATTGATTGCAGTCCGACAGCGATCGAGAAACCAATCCACCGTAATCAAGATGGCAATATATTGAGTCGGCAATCCTACCGCCGTAAATACCAGAGTCATTGTCACCAGTCCAGCTTCAGGAATCCCCGCCGCGCCCACAGAAGCGATGATTGAGGTGAACACTACCATCAATTGTTGGGGTAGATTTAAATGCAGTCCCAACAACTGACCAACAAATAAAGCAGACATGGCTTCATACAAGGCCGTCCCATCATTGTTGAAATTGCTACCTATCAAAGCCCCCAAAGATGCGGAAGATTCCCGCACGCCGATTTTCTGCATCAAAGCTTGGAAGGTCACAGGCATGGCGGCTGTGGATGAAGCGGTAGAAAAAGCTGTTAACAGTGCATCGCTACCACCACGGAGAAACCTTTGGGGACTTACCCAAGAACCAAATTTAACTCGGAGTGTATAGTAAATTCCTTGGAGAAATAGCCCAATTAATACGGCGACAATAAAGGCAGCTAATGAGATGAATGGTTTAAAACCTTGTAAAGCAATGGTTTTGGCGACAATCCCAAATACGGCGATGGGAACTAAAGCAATTACCCATTTCAACACTGCCATCACAGCCTCAAACAATAAGCCAATTAGTTGCTCAATTGGTTGATAATCGTTCTTTTTTTGGGCAACCTGCTCAGTTTTGATGGCACGCAAAACTACCCCAAAAGCCAAAGCCACGAACACTAGTTGAATCACATTGTTATCAACGAGGGGCTGTAATATAGAAGGCGGAACTATATCTTGCAGTAATCCCCAAGGGTCTAGGGTTTTATTTGTAGGTGCAGCGCCAAAGGATGCAACTGACCACCAACGCCCAGGTTGTAACAAATTGGCTACCAGCAGTCCGACGATAATTGCCATGAGGGTATTGGTCAACAACAATATTGCTAGTTTTCGTCCTGAACGCCCCGGAATATGTACTGTAAGAAAGGCGTGGAGAATGGCGAGTAAAATCAACGGTGTGGCTAAGGCACGTAGGGCTTTGAGGATTAAATTGCAGGGAATGGTGAGATGATTAATTAAGTCGATGAAGTTGGGATTTGGATTACCTGCACCAAATAGGATTCCCACAACTACGGCTAGAATGAGAGCGATCGCAATCTGCAATGAAAGAGGAAAGGTCTTCGAGAACACAAAGCCTTTGGAGTCACTCATAATTTCCAGTGTTATTACTTATGGATAAATAGCGGATTACCCTCACTTGTCATTAATCTGCTTAATTATGTTGATGACCTCTAGGTATTCGGCTGTTTCTTCTTGTTCTTGAAAGATATCAGCAGCTCTCTGTAAATCTTCAATTGCCTCTTTTTCGTCTCCCAGTTGCACCTTAGCAAAACCTCTGCTTTTGTAGGCTAAAGCATAGTTAGGATTCATACGTATGGCTTGGTTAAAATTCTCAATTGCCCCTTTCATGTCTCCCGACAACAAGCTGAGAATACCTAGATTGAAGTGTAATTCCTCCTCAGAGTAAAAAGTAAAACGAATGGAAGCGATCGCCCCTTTTTCGTCTCCCGATCGCATCTGAGCATGGGCTTCAGGATTGTTAGAATTAATTTTGAACTGTAATGATGATTGTCTATTTGAGGCTGTAATAGGGAAAATTGGAGTCTGAGGATGCCTCTGTGCCACCGCAGACATCGCTTGGGTGGACAACGAAAACACTAACGTAACAGTAGCAGCAGTAGTTGAGAGTAAACGCTTCATGGTTTTCTCGATCGTGCTTGTGTATGTTAGTAATATCGTTGAATTAATTGCTGTATACTAGTCAAGTTTTGGCTCACCGCGTAACTGATATAAAATTGAGCTTGACAAATTAGGGGTATAAGGGTGTGGGGGTATAGGGGTATAAATGTTTGAAACCCTGACACCCTCACACCCAGTCTCAATAGAAAATCTGCGTGCATAAGTCCTAAAGTAATGGAAAAGGCTTTTTTAACAGGTTGTGGTTTTAGAATACGTATATTGTTTGTTGGCTTTTTGTCTTTACTTTATGGCGTACTGCATCAATCCCGATTGTTCGCAGCGAGAAAATTCTGATACTAGTGCAGTATGTCAAAACTGTGGAACGCCACTCATACTTCAAAATCGCTACCGACTCAGGCATCTGTTGCAAACTGATAGACGTAGCTATACAGAAGTATTTGAAATTGAAGATTTAGTTAACCGAGATCAACCTAAAGTTCTCAAGTCGCTGAAAGAGGTAACGCCGCAACTAGAACGACTTTTTCAGCAAGAAGCATCGATATTGCAGACTTTGCGGCATCCTGGTTTACCTATTAGTGAAGCACTATTTCCCCTGGTTTTAAACACAGGTCGTCAATTATGGTGCTTTGTGATGGAGAAAATTCCTGGTGAAGATTTACAGACTTGGTTATCTCACCATCAATATGTGACATCCTATAAAACAGCATTAGATTGGCTCAAACAACTAACGCAGATTCTCCAATTCGTACACGAGGAAAAGTTTTTCCATCGGGATATCAAGCCAGGGAATATTATGGTTTGTCCTGATGGGAAACTGGTATTAATTGATTTTGGTGCGGCACGTAAAGTGACACAAACCATAATCAACCGTGAGCCTGTCACTATAATTAATTCCCTTGGTTATACTGCACCCGAACAACGTGATGGTCATGCCGTTGTGCAGTCAGATTTTTATGCACTGGGTCGGACTGTGATCTATTTACTCACAGGTATTGACCCAACAGGCGATCGCACTCAAGATTTACTCAATTGGTCTAAATATATTCAAGACCCAAAAACTCCCAAAAAATTCATCTCTTTGCTTCAGGCGATGACAGATTCTCATCCCCACCACCGTCCGCCAACAGCGCAAGCAATTCTCGAAAAGATTGAAAATATTGAGCAGCATTCACACCAATGGCCAAAATTATTGTTGGTTGCTACTTGTGGTGTGTTGTTGCTGTTCGCGGGGAAATCCTTATATCAGGAAATTACATTACCTCGGACTTGTGACAATATACTCAATGATTATCTGAGTTGTGGAGAAGAAAGCCTCACTCCTAGTAGCTTTTGGGGTAGTAGTCAGCCTCCACCAGCAAAGCAATTAGGAATGGAAGAGTATCGCCATCAAAATTTTGATGCAGCTGTAAAATTTCTGGAAACTGCTTTTCAGCAAGAATCAGACCCAGAAACCTTAATTTACCTTAATAACAGCAAAATTCACCAGCAATTTCCCGTAAATCAGATTCATACTATCGCCGTTGCAGTCCCCCTAGAACGACGCACTGATATAGGTTGGGAAATACTCAGAGGTGTAGCGCAAGCTCAAACTGAGGCACTAAAACAAGGTCGAGCTTTACGCATTATCATTGCTGACGATAGTAATCGGGAAGATAGCAGAACTGGCAATAATGCCCGTAAAATTGCCCAGCAGTTAGTCAAATATCGTGATTTACTGGCTGTTTTGGGTCACTATAGCAGCGAAGCCACCAAAAATGCCTTACCAATTTATCGCCAAGCCGGAGTAGTGTTAATTTCTGCCACTAGCACTTCTCAAAATCTCAAAGACCCTTTTTTCTTTCGTACTGTCCCCAGCGATCGCATCGCAGCCCAAAAAATGGTAACTTACTTGTTGTCCGAATTAAAACAGAATCAAGTAGCTATCTTTTATAGTCAAGGTAGTGAATATGCTGAATCTCTCTCCCAGGCTGTTCGAGAAAGCACAAAATCACTTCCTCTGAAGGTCATTGATCATCAAGCGGCTTTTAATTTAGCCAGCGATCGCTTTAATGCCATAACAGCGTTAAATCAAGCTCAAACCCAAGGTGCAAAGGCAATTGTCCTGATTCCTGATGCCGGAGTAGGGTTGTATAATGCAATTCCCAATGCTTTACGAGTGATTCAGTCGAATATCAATCAAGTTTGGATTGTTGCAGGTGACAGCCTCTACAGTTCTGACTCCTTCAAATCAGAGAAAGTTTTTTCCTCACCCGAAATCCAATACACAGCTTGGGCGGTCTTTTGGCATCCCCTTAACGAGATGAATTCAACCTTCGTTAAGGAAGTCCAAAACCTCTGGAAAATTGATCTATCCTCTCTCCTCCGCAACACTAACATTACTTGGCGAACAGCAACCAGCTATGATGCAATGTTAGTTTTGAGTCAAGCCATCACCCAAAACCCTACTCGCCTCGGCATTAAAAAAACACTCAGCCAACCTCAATTTTCCGTTACAGGTGCAACAGGAGTAATTCAATTTGAGGGAAGCGATCGCCGCAATGGGAAAATTACGATGGTAAGAGTCCAGCGTAATTGTGATGATAATAGTTTTGTTGTTATTCCCAGCGATCGCTCTTTACAATGTCGATAGTTGGTATGTTAGGTATGATTATGGAAGCGATCCCTACAGCAAGTCATGGAAAACGAGCCATTGGTTAGATTCCACAAGCTAGTACTAGATAGGCTGTCAGTATTATATTATTCTCAAGATGCCCAACAAGTCTTCTCTGGAAATGCTCCTTTTTTCCAGTATTGTCTAACCTTTACAGCCGCTCTTTGGAAAAGTGCTTGTGAATTTTGAGTTGATGTTTCTTGAAGTTCCTTAACCTCTCCATTAGATTTGTCTAGCCACAGCGCCCCAAGATCATCTTCATGGGGACCGAAGAGGTAAGTAACCCCGCGTTCATCCTCTTGTTCTTTTAAAATCAATACGTAAAAAGCCATAGCTCATAATGTTGTCTATACATATTGTTTACTCTATTTGTAACTCATTTAAGTTAATTTCTATTATCCTTCTGGTGGACTCCATAAACGACCAGAGCGTATAGTTGCATGATGAGCCGTTCTGTAGTCGGTATTAAAAATCACCTCAAACCTTGACTCAAAGTATTCATGTTCCAGTAAGCGTAAATCTTCAGCCAGATAATTACCTTGTTGTAATCTAAACCACGCATCAGCTATATCTGGATCAGGATCAAAGTAATCAAATCTATCATCTAATTGATGTTGGCGATAAAATACATGATTTTTTATTCGTCTAATGCGAAACTCTGCCCAACCCGTATGAAGTGCAATTTCTGATACATCATCAGTATTACGACGTATAGCATTGTATGCTTCAGGCGCATATTGCTCCCAACGTTGTAGATATTCCATTGTTATAGTTTTAATATATTATTTTTTTATATGTAAATATAATAACATCGTTTCATGATGAATTGGGTTTATTTACTAATATAAGCTTGTTGAAAATCAGACAATTACTCTTCTCTCAAATAATCAGTACGGTTCCATTTTTCTGGCATTGACTATTAACTAATGACTAATTGAGCAGTTACGTGGGATGCTGGTTGATTGGTAATGTGAGTAGTCCATAGTTCAAAAGCTAATGACTATTGACTAATGACTGTTAGGTGAGTATTTATAAATGTCTGTTGTTTCTTCTGTCACGGTTAAGGTTCCTGGCACAACTGCTAACTTGGGGCCTGGTTTTGACTGCATCGGTGCAGCCTTGACTATATATAATCAATTCCAGTTCACCCGCCTGGAAACGAGTGAGTTAATTATTCAAGCCACAGGCGCGGAAGCTGAACGCGTACCAACTGATGAGAGTAATTTACTTTATCAGGCGTTTGCCAAGTTATATCAATATATAGATCAGACACCGCCAGGGGTGAAAATCGAGATTGAGTTGGGTGTACCACTGGCGCGGGGTTTGGGGAGTTCAGCTACGGCGATTGTTGGGGGTTTGGTGGCGGCGAATCGATTGGCGGGTGAGCCGTTGTCTCAGGCGCAGGTGATGGAATTAGCGATCGCCATTGAAGGACATCCTGATAATGTCGTACCCGCGTTGGTGGGGGGATGTCGTCTGGCGGCCACTGGTGCTACGGGTTGGGAAATTTGTGATGTTCCCTGGCATGGTGATATTGTCCCAGTGCTGGCAATTCCCGATTTTGAATTGTCCACCTCAGAAGCACGGCGAGTTTTACCAACAGAATATAGTCGCGCAGATGCGATTTTTAATACTGCTCATTTGGGGTTATTGTTGCGCGGCTTGCAAACAGGTAAGGGAGAATGGTTAAGGGCAGCTTTACAAGATAAGTTACATCAGCCCTATCGCCAAGCTTTAATTCCTGGTTACGATGCTGTGAATACTGCGGCTGTGGCTGCTGGTGCTTACGGTATGGTGATTAGTGGCGCGGGGCCGACACTGTTGGCTTTAGCGGATGTATCTCATGCGGCAGCTGTTGCGGCGGCAATGTCCACAGCTTGGCAAGAAGCAGGAATTAAGGCTGTAGTGCGATCGCTTGCTCTCGATACTCATGGCGCAACTTAACAATTCAAAATTCAATATGAAAGAACTTAATCCCAGCTTGCCTTTAAAGCAAATTCAGTCGGAGATGACAGCACTCCAGTCGCAAATTCAGGTGCTTGAGCAAGAACGTGCTGCACTCACTATTAATAATGATGTAATGACTCATGAGGATGATTCGCCTTTCGCCATTGTGGAAGCTTATCGTCGCCAAGCTAGGGAAAATGCCCAACTATTTGCGGAAATCAAAGGCATAGAAGATGCGATCGCCGCTTTAGACACACAACTACAACACAAAAAAGCTGAATTAGCGCGGTTGCCAAGGAGACAGCAACAAATTAACCAAGAGCAACAATTAGAAGCAGCCAAAGAAGTGGCTCAAGTCCATGCGGAACGAATCAATGAAATAGCCCAAGAACTGGCAGCAGAAATCCGTTTGCTCAAAGCCTGCGCTGATCAACTCAGTCCTTTATATTGGCAGGTTTATTACAAACCCTTTATTACCGGGTTCAAAACCATCTCAGTTCCCTATGTCCGTTCAGATGGGGCAGTTTGGACAATTGTCAATCGCATTGTTTAGCCAAAATAGAGGCAACATAAAGATTTGTAACGGTGGTTAGAGCCACCGTTTTTTATTGACGTTACAAAACTTTATGCCTAGAATGGGCAAGCAGGCAATTTGCATGAGTATTTATTCCTGCTTATCACGAGAATTGCAAGATTATTGAGTATAAATTCCTATCTATAACCAAAATTTAATTTTTCAGAGATAAATAAAGTTTACAAAAGTAACAATTCCTTAATATAATGTAATTAAAAGCGAAAAGAAAAAACGATTGTCAGAAGTGATGAATCTCATTGAGTTTCCCTGGCTAACAGCCATAATTGCCTTACCCTTGGTGGCAGCCCTAGCCATCCCCATAATTCCAGACAAAGAAGGAAAAACGGTTCGTTGGTATGGATTGGGTGTAGCCTTTGCAGACTTTGCCTTAATGATTGCCGCCTTCTGGCATTATTACGACTTCCAAAGTTCGACATACCAATTTGTAGAAAAATACCCTTGGCTTCCTCAAATAGGTTTGAATTGGTCTGTAGCAGTTGACGGCTTATCAATGCCCTTACTGTTGTTAACAGGCTTAATTAACACACTCGCAATCTTCGCGGCTTGGAAAGTAACCAACAAGCCGCGATTATTTTATGGGTTAATGCTGGTGATGTACAGCGCCCAGTTGGGTGTGTTTGTTGCCCAAGACTTGCTGTTATTCTTCTTAATGTGGGAAATCGAGCTAGTTCCTGTTTACTTGCTGATTTCCATCTGGGGAGGCCCCAAACGCCGTTATGCAGCGACCAAGTTCATCCTTTATACTGCTGCTGCTTCTATATTTATTCTTGTAGCTGGATTTGCACTCGCATTCTCTGGAGATACAGTCACCTTTGATATCGCAGCCCTGGGAATGAAAGAATATCCCAAAGCGATTGAATTATTAGCTTATGCAGGATTCTTGATTGCCTTCGGTGTCAAACTGCCAATATTCCCACTGCACACATGGCTACCTGATGCTCATGGTGAAGCATCTGCCCCTGGTTCCATGATTCTGGCTGGTGTGTTGTTGAAAATGGGTGGTTATGCCCTCATCCGCTTGAACATCGAAATGTTACCTGATGCTCATGTTTACTTTGCGCCAGTCTTAGCAATCTTGGGTGTAGTTAACATTGTTTACGGTGCTTGCTGTGCCTTTGCTCAAACCAACCTGAAACGCCGCCTAGCTTACTCTTCCATCGCCCACATGGGTTTTGTGTTAATCGGTCTAGCTTCCTACACAGAAATTGGTGTGAGTGGAGCAGTGTTACAGATGGTTTCCCACGGTTTGGTTGCGGCTAGCTTGTTCTTCTTAACTGGTGTGACTTACGAACGTACCCACACCTTATTGATGGACAAAATGGGCGGTATTGGTAAAGTGATGCCCAAAACCTTCGCTCTCTATACAGCCGGTGCAATGGCTTCTCTAGCATTACCTGGAATGAGTGGCTTTGTAGGTGAGTTGATGGTATTCATCGGTATCGCTACCAGCGATGTCTATAGTTCCAGCTTCAAAGTTGTAGTTGTCCTACTGTCAGCAGTGGGTGTGATTCTGACTCCAATTTACTTACTGTCTTTATTACGCCAAGTCTTCTACGGCAAACAAAGCGAAGAGTTACACCTCGATGCTTTCATCCCGGATGTTAAACCTCGTGAACTGTTCATCACCGCTTCTTTATTACTTCCCATCATCGGTATTGGTTTGTATCCCAAATTGATTACCCAAACCTATGATGTGAAGACTGTAGAAATAGCAGCCCACGCCCGTCAAGTGTTACCAGTAGTTGCAGGACAACAGCCATCAAGTCTGTACTCCCAAATTTTCACTGCACCAACACTGGCTAATGCTGAAGTTGAAAGTCTAGTTAATATCTCTAAGTAAATATATCTCTCAGCAACGGTGCTGAAAGTAAATCCTAAATATGCCGAAAATTAGGGGTGGTTGCCAAACTACCCCTAAAATTTTATTGCACTGCGTGTGTCAGTTGTTAGTTGTCAGTTGTCAATTGTTTGGATTTGGTTTAATATCCCATCCCCTAGTGGGTGGTTTTTAGGTGTCTTTACCACTTACTATTGATTACTGACTACTAACAAAACTCCATCCATAAAGGGATGAAGTTTTTATTTATTTTGGTAATTTTTTAGACCATTCCTGAAAATCATGTTCGTAGGATTCTCCGCTAGTTTTATAAGCCTTCATCCCAGAGAAGAACAAACCTAATCCCCAGCCTAATAGGGGAAAAATCGCCCAAAAATAGCCAGGGCTTGTTAACAGATTCAACACAATTAAAAATCCGTTGACACCAATAAAAGTAATCAGGTGTGTTTTAAATTCCTCTCTTTGTTGGGCGTGAAATCTCTGCCGCTTTTTATCTCCTATTTCTTGAGTCAACCATTCTTGTTCAGCCGCTTGCAAAGATGCGGATGAAACTCCTAGCTCTGATGCAATTTCTATAATTTGCTGGCGTGAAATTTCTCCCTGTTGCTGACGGGCAAAAGCTTTTTGGAGAATCTGTTGCATTTGTTCTGAATTGTAAGTCATAATAAATACCTAAGACGATGAAAAAAGTTAGGAAGATTAGGCGAATTTTGAAACTTTAGCTACAAAACCATTAAAAATATATTGGCCCGTTGTTACGAACAGCTAAGACCAACATTTTATATTTAAAAAAATAACCAATGTAGTAATTAAAAACACAAATATAAATATATTGAGTTTGTTCTTATTATTAGGGATTTCAAAGAGATTTTAAAAATTTGTATTTTTGGTATCAAAAAATATTATATAATCCTAATTAATTTCCAGTAAATTATTGCTACCTGGTTTCGTTTTAGGGTTAAGTCAGGCTTAGGAGAAAGACACTTGCAAGATGACTGATAATGAATCAAAAGCTAAGAGATAACTATTTTATACCATCACTTATTACCAATTATCAGCGTTAATAATATTTGTTTATTTGTGTATATTTATGCTTTGATTTGCATGATATCTGTTCAAGTTCAAAAAGTCTCATGATGATGAAGGTTGCACCTGCTGTTGTAGTATTGGGTCAAAATAGTGTCGCACTAGCCCGTAAAATAATTACTGTCTTACCAGGGGCGACGCTATACGGTTTAGCAGGACGCACCTCTGGGGTCGATGTTAGCTTTACGAATTTTGGTGAAACTTTACGGGAGTTGTTTGCTGAGGGAACGCCGATAATTGGAATTTGTGCAACTGGTATTCTCATCAGAACATTAGCACCCCTGATTTCCGATAAACGTCAAGAACCGCCGGTGCTGGCTGTGGCAGAGGATGGTAGCGCGGTTGTACCTTTGTTAGGTGGACTAAACGGGGTCAATGACTTGGCGCGGAGGATTGCCGAGGTGTTGGAGGTGAAGGCTGCAATTACAACAACGGGTGATATTCGTTTCCGCACGGCGTTGTTATCTCCTCCCCCTGGATATCATTTAGCAAACCCAGAGGATGCGAAAAAGTTTATCTCGGATTTGTTAGCAGGGGCGCAGGTAAGATTAGAAGGAACTGCACCTTGGTTAAGTAATAGTCAGTTACCTATCGACCCTGAGGGTGATTTAACTATTCTGGTAACTGAACGCTTGGTGACTCCCACTGCTAATTGTTTGGTTTATAATCCTAAAACTGTAGCGATCGCCATCACCCACCCCTCTGTTACTGTAGAATCAATACAGCAGTTACTCGCTGACGCGGAACTCGCACCCCCATCTATCGCCGCAGTATTTGCACCCATCACCATCGCCGCGAGTCCAGTAATTGACGCTGTAGCCAATACCTATGGTGTTCCAACCCGATTTTTCTCTGCAAATCAACTAGACACCTTACTCACACAAGGTTATAGTCTCGCTGAGGCCACAGTGCTGACTGCCACAGGTAAATCTGGTCAACTCATTTCTTCATCTTCTCATATTGCGATCGCCATCTCCCCCCAACCCATCGACCCCCATACCATCGGTCAACCACGGGGGAGGTTAGCCATTATTGGGACTGGCCCTGGTGGTTCACAATGGATGTCTCCAGAGGTGAAAGAAATCCTCAAGTCAGCAACAGACTTAGTTGGTTACAAAACCTATCTAGATTTAGTTGGTTCCCTAGCTGACGGTAAGCAGCGCCATGAGTCAGATAACCGCGAAGAAATTGCCCGTGCAACAATGGCGCTTGATTTAGCCGCTACTGGGCGATATGTGGCTGTAGTTTCTTCTGGCGACCCTGGTATCTATGCAATGGCGGCGGCTGTGTTTGAAGTTCTGGATTACCACTTGAAACCAGAATGGGAAAGTATTGATATTCACGTTGCGCCAGGAATTTCTGCCATGCAGGCCGCAGCCGCTACCATTGGCGCACCCTTGGGGCATGACTTTTGTGCTATTTCCCTATCTGATATCTTAAAACCTTGGTCAATCATCGAACAACGCATTGCCGCAGCAGCCAAGGCTGATTTCGTTATAGCCTTTTACAATCCTGTTTCTAAAGAACGTACTTGGCAATTAACAGCAGCTAAAAATATATTATTGCAATATAGAAAACCTTCTACCCCCATAGTATTGGCGCGGAATATTGGCAGACCCGGACAAACAGTCAAAGTAATTACTCTCGACCAATTAGCAGCAGATAGCGCTGATATGCGAACTGTGATTCTGGTAGGTTCCACACGAACCCGGTCTATTCAGCGTAGTGATGGTAGTATATCGGTTTATACACCCCGGCGATACACTACAGACTGATGTGATTTTTAACATATAGTTATAGGGTGGGTGATTGGTAATTGTTTTACCCATTACCGACCCCCACAAGCATTATTAGTTTTTAAATCGGTAGGATAGTACTTGTCTTTGTGGATAAAGTAAAACCCCAGAACTGGGAAGTTTCTGGGGCTATTAACCTGACCACCTCTACTTTTATAATTTAAAATCTGGGGCGAAATATAAAATTTTGCAGACGTAAATACCCCATTTTTGTCTAACCAAGAACTAGAAAAAATGAGTATTCTTAATTATTTAGAAACAGCATATAATCTGAACTTTCTGAAAAAATATCTAAATATCCCTTTCATACTGAATATAGTGAATTCATATCTAATATAGGAATTCGAGTTGATTATTGAAATGATCTAAGTATCTGTAGGGTGGGCAATGCCCACCGTATCATGGTTGTGTTAGGCATTGCCCACTACTTATATTTCAGAAATCAAATACTAGTTTTATAGTATGTTAATAAAAATGCAAAATTCAAGATATAATTCAGTGATTTATGTCTGAAATTATAATTTTGTGGGATTGATTTATGATTTTGGATCAGCAAAAATAAAAGCATCATGATTCAAACATGATTGTAGCCGATTACAGTGACAGAAAGCCTCATAAATGTCTGCATATGCAGGCATTTTTTATTGCCGAAAACTGTAGATTAACTGATCCAATACTAAGCACTTCTCAAAGCCACAATAGGATCAAGTTTAGCTGCACGACGGGCAGGAACCACGCCAAAAAATAAACCGATCGCCCCAGAAATACCCACGGCTGTGGCAATGGCTACAGGAGAAATGGCGGCTTCTAGGGGTGTCAAGGCTGCCACTAACATAATGCCACCAACACCAACACCAGTCCCCACTAAGCCACCAATGGCAGACACAATCACAGATTCAATAATAAATTGCAATAAAATATCTTGTTCTGTCGCGCCAATGGCTTTGCGGAGTCCAATTTCTTGGGTGCGCTCAGTGACGGAAACAAGCATAATATTCATGATGCCGATGCCACCAACAAACAACGATATACCAGCGATCGCCGCTAACATAATTGTCAATGCACTGGAGATTTGTCCAACTGTCTGCAAGGCATCTTTTTGGGTACGGATGGTGAAGTCATCTTCGCCGGTGATTTTGTGGCGTTGTCGCAGTAAGTTGGTAATTTGGAATACGGCTGCATCCACACTCTCGGCATTTTTCGCGGAGGCGACAATAAAAGTTACCTCTAATCCATAGGGAGAGGTGCGTCCCACAATCCGGTTAGCCGTGGTAATGATTGGCACCATTGCCGCATCATCATAATCAACACCAAGATTTGAGCCTTTGGCTTCCAATACACCAATGACTTGAAAGCTAGCATTTTTGATGCGTAATTGCTGCCCCACTGGGTTGGTATTTCCAAAAAGTCTTCCAGCTAATTTTGCACCGAGTACCGCAACTTGATTACTGCGTTTCATATCTATATCGGTAAAAAATCGCCCTCTATCAACATTAAAATCCCGCACTCTTAAGAAGTTGGGATTTGTACCAATAATATTAACGTTGGTATTTCTGTTACTGTAGGTGACTACCTGCCGACTATTTAACTCTACCGTCACGGCGGCGATGGTTGGTACTTGGGTGGCGATCGCTTCTGCGTCCCCTAATACCAGAGTTTTGGGTAATTCGTTAGAGATCCGTTGAGTAGCTTGATTCCCTGGAATGATAAACAGCACGTTTGGGCCTAGTGACTCTAACTGTTGCTGAACAAACCTCTGTCCCCCTTCCCCAATCCCAATCATGGCAATGACTGAGGCGTTACCAATAACAATGCCCAACATCGTCAGGGCGCTACGCAGCTTATTGGACAGCAGGGTTTTCCCTGCCATTTGCATACTTTCTAGGAAATTCATCGGTTTGCTTTTTCTTTGGCCTGTTGGATTCTGTAGTCTTGGGGTAAGTCAACAAACACGCGATCGCCTGTTTTCAATCCCGATAAAACTTGAGTTTGATCTTGGATTTGTGCGCCAATGGTTACTTCTCGAAACTGGGGTTTATTTTGGGCATCTGGTACTAAGACACCTGTTTTGCCATTTTCGGTGACGATGGAAACTGTTGGTAATACCAGGGCATTATTGACGCGATCGCCCAAGAAAGTTAAATCTACATTTAAGCCAGATCGTAGTTTATCCACTCCCGTATCGATGGCTACCCGCACTTGAAAGGATGTCACACCCTGTTCTATGACTGCTTCCGGGGCAATTAAACGTACACGCCCTTGAAAAACTTCATCAGGATAGGCATCTGCCACAATTTCTACTTGTTGCCCTTGTTTAATGCGGCCAATGTCAGCTTCTGGGACTTGCGCCAAGATTTCTACACCCCTGGCTAATGCCACAATGGAACTAGAAGTTGCAGAAGCACTGGTGGAAGCGGAGGTTGTAGGAGTGACGAAAGCACCCACGTTGGAGTACTTCTGAGTCACTATGCCAGAGAAGGGGGCGCGAATAATCGTATCTGCTAATCTAACTTGGGCGGCTGCTAGCTGTGCTTGGGCTGCTTTCACAGCAGCTTGACGTTGGGCAATTTCTTCGGGGCGGCTACCTTCTTGTGAGAGTACTAATGCTGCCCGTGCTTCGGTGACAGCAGCTTCCTTTGCAGAGATCACCTCACTCCGAGTCCCACTTTGCAATAAGGATAATTGCTTTTGTGCTTCTGCTAAATTAGCTCTAGCACTTTTGTCTTCACTGACGGCTTGATCAAATAATTGTTTTCTCTCTGCCCCTTGGTTAAAGAGATATTGATAACGTTTTACCTGTTCCGATGTGTAATTTACCCTGGCCTGGGCTGCATCAACTTGAGATTGAGCTTTAGCAACTTCTTGGGGACGATTCCCGGCCACAGACTCAGCTAATTGAGCTTGAGCCTGGGCTAGACGCGCTTTAGATTGAGCAATTTCTTGAGGACGATTCCCCGCCCTAGCTTCATCTAACTGGGCTTGGGCTTGGGCTATATTGGCGCGATATTGAGCAATTTGAGCTTCGATCTCACCCACATCCATCCGGGCAATGATCTGTCCTTGCTCCACGCGATCGCCTTGTTCTACATATAACTGCGCCAGAACGCCAGGGTTTTTCGGGCTAAGATTCACACTCTGCACCGGCACAACTTTACCACTGGCGGTAATTCTGATAGTGACATTCTTGGCTTCTACCGGAACCGTTAATTGCGTTACATCTTGCTTACTATTTCCCTGTTGGACTATCTTGTAGGTTGTGGTCGAGCCAACTACTAAAACACCAATAGCTGCTAGTCCCACCAGCCAACGCGCCGGGTATTTAACTTTACCAATCATCGGAACTTCTATGTACGCAGTCATAAGTGGCGGCCTATTAACCTTGGTTCGGGGAGTGGTCAGAGATAAAGATGTTTCAGAAATATAGAAGTAAATATTTATTTAAATTCAGTATTTGGACGTGAAATAAGTGATATGGTTCCTTGCCTTACCGTAATTTTAGTTCTGAGTATAGTTGTATGCCTTCACCTAAATGGGTGAACTGAGGTATTAAAACAATTCCCATAGCCAACTATCTTTGCCAGCTATCCATAGTTGCGGTTTACTTCGTAAAAGCGCTAGCAAGCAATATCCAAAGTTTGCAACTAGCTAGATTAATGGCACGCAGAAGAATCTCAGTCTATAATGGTAAGAGGAAACCAGCGACGACGCTACACATAGTGAGGCAACCAGTATGGATGCCAACGAAGTTTTACAGCGATATGCAGTCGGGGAAAAAAATTTAAGTAGGCAGACTTCGGAAAAATCAGCCTCATCAAAGCAGATTTTACTAGAGTAGGTTTTGACAAATCAGACTTTAAATGAATCTGACATAGGTAGTGCAGATTTGGATTGGTAAAACCCAGATTTGCATACGTAAACTTATTTTTTGAAGGCTATTCTATAATAATGAGTCTGATTATAAAGTCGATTCTCAATGCGGACGCTGAAGCCCGCTATTTTAGACCTGGTGAGCTTGCACAGATCAAGGGATTCAATGCCGGTGCTGCCAGTCGTCTCCGCCTTGTTCAGGCTTTAACTGAGAATAGAGAACGTATTGTTAAGCAATCCGCAAATCAACTATTTCAGAAACGCCCAGATATTGTCTCACCTGGTGGCAATGCCTACGGTCAAGAAATGACGGCAACTTGCTTACGGGATATGGACTACTACCTACGCCTGATTACTTACAGTATTGTGGCTGGTGACTCTACACCAATTCAAGAGATTGGGGTCATTGGTGTCCGCGAAATGTATAGATCCCTTGGGACTCCAATTGAGGCCGTAGCTGAGAGTATCCGTGCCATGAAGTATGTTGCTACTTCCATGATGTCAGTTGAAGATAGAACAGAAGTTGATACTTACTTTGACTATTTAATAGGTGCTATGCAGTAAGGCAGTCACCTGGACAACTTTGACAGATTAATTATATCGCACACTACAAAAGGTACTCAATTGATTGCAAGTAAACGTAATGCTTCGTTCATGGGCTTTAATCATCAATCTGAAAGCTGGAATGGTCGTCTAGCAATGATCGGCTTTTTGGCTGCCATTGCGATTGAATTCTTTTCCGGCCAAGGCTTTCTCCATTTTTGGAATATTTTGTAGATTGCAAAAGAATTCTTTAATCAAAGAATCTTGCTTCTGACAGAAATTATCAGCATTGTAGTTAATTTACCTATCATCACATCGGAGAATAATTATGTCGAAAAAAAGTGGTAATAGAGAAACTAAAAAACCCAAAAAAGATCCTCATAAAAAAAAGGAAAAGAAAGACCCTAATAGATATGACGGCGTTAGTTAAGGATTTAGCTAGGAAACAGACGAAAACTATCTAGCTATTTCCAGTAGAGACATTGCATGCAACGTCTCTACATCATTTATTCGGCTCAGGTTATTTAGTGCATTTTGTCATGGCGCAGATGTTTGGGAATTTGCGGCTCTGAAATATAGCCGTAGCCAGATCAATCAGGACATCAAGCCAAGATAAAACCCTTACAAAGCAAAGCTTTCCAGTCTATCAACCATCAACGGTCAACAGCTATAATTAGAAATAAGAATGGCGATCGCTACAAAAATCCACTAGAGATATGTACTATAAAAGTTAAAATTCATAACACGAATTTCCGCAAATCACTAAATAAAAACCTAATTATGTTGATACGATTAAACCATCTTGAACTCGAATTACTCTTTTAGTTTGAGCCGCAATATCCGGTTCATGGGTAACAATGACAATCGTAATTCCTTGTTGATTTAATTCCGTCAATAAACTCATCACTTCATAAGATGTTTCGGTGTCTAAAGCTCCTGTAGGCTCATCAGCTAAAACTAAAGCTGGTCGATTTACTAAAGCACGAGCAATAGCCACTCGTTGTTGTTGTCCTCCAGAAAGTTGACTGGGACGATTGAGAATCCGTTCTCCCAATCCTACTTTTTTTAATGCTTCTAATGCTCTTTCACGACGTTTGCGTTTAGGTAAGTTAGCGTAAACCATCGGTAGCATCACATTTTCTAAGGCTGTTGCCCGTGATAGCAAATTAAACTGTTGAAATACGAAACCTATGCGTTGATTGCGTATATAAGCTAATTCATCATCGTTATAAGTGGTTAGATTTCTACCTTCAAAAATATAGTGTCCGGCACTAGGACGATCTAGACACCCCATAATATTCATGAGCGTAGATTTACCAGAGCCTGAGGCACCCATAATCGAAACATATTCTCCTTCTTCAATACTAAGTTGAATACCTTTAAGTATAGGAACGCTGACTTCTCCTAATTGGTAGGTTTTAGTAATAGATTCCATCCAAATCATTGTTGTCATATTAGTAAAACTCAGGAATTAATATTTAATCACTGCGTAAGGCGGTAATGGGGTCTAGCTTGGAGGCATTTCTAGCGGGAATTACTCCGGCAATTAAGCCAACAGTGAGTGAGAGTCCAAAGCCAACAATAATGGAAATAATAGATATTACAAAGGGAAATTTGAATATAGTAGCGGAGGCAAAAGCAATTAAAATTCCCCCGCCTATACCTATACCACCGCCAACAATAGAAATGACGATCGCCTCGGCTAAAAACTGATTGAGAATGGCTGAATTAGTTGCTCCTACGGCTTTACGAATGCCAATTTCCCGTGTTCGTTCCACAACGGAGACTAGCATAATATTGGCAATACCTATACCACCAACAACTAGGGAGATACCAGCGATCGCCACTACCATAATCGTAAATAAACCCACCACATTTGTGAAAGTACTCACAATGTCGGCTTGATTGGTCAGGCGGAAATCATCGACTTGTGGCGGATAGATATTATGGCGCAAACGTAAAATATTTGTAACTTGAAATTGTGCCGCCTCTAACTGTTCCTGATTACTAGATTTAACTAAAATTCCACTTACCGAAACGCCAGTCAGGGCATTGTTTCCCACCAACCGCTTTGACATACTTGTCAGAGGAATAAATATCTGGTCATCTCTATCCATCGGGCCTTGAGAACCCTTTGGTTCCGTAATTCCAATCACATCATAAGCCTCTCCTTGAATGCGGATTTTCTCACCTATGGGTGTACCACCCTGGCCAAACAGTGTTCTCTGGACTGTTGGCCCAATCACTGCAACTTGGGCGGAGGAATCTAATTCTTGTTGAGTAAAATATCTTCCTTCTTGGGGGTGAGTATTTCTTGCTTCTGGGTAGTTTAAATCTGTGCCGTAAATTGTGGTAGAAGTGTTCTCCCCGCCATAAACAACTTGGGCGTTGCGCTGGAGGTAAGCAGAAACAATCTCAGCTGAGGGCGCTTGTTGGGCGATCGCTTTTGCATCTTCCCAAGTTAATGTACTAGTAGAACCTAAACCCTGTCGAACATTGCCACTTCTAGGCGCACCCGCCAAAATTTGTATAACATCTGTTCCCAAAGCTTGAATTTGTTGCTCCACACTCTTCTGCACCCCCTGACCCACGGAAGTAATAGCAATGACTGAAGCAATACCAATGATTACACCCAACATAGTTAACCCTGTGCGTAATTTATTACTCCACAGGGTTTCAGCCGCCATTAATAATATTTCTAGAAATGGGACGGTACGAGTATTATTTTTTTTATAAAAACCCTTAAACATAAATGGGGATTGGGGATTGGGGACAAAAAAATAAAAAGTAAAAAGTAAAAAGGTAAAAGATTTTTTCTTTTGACTTTTGCCTTGGATTGGGGACTGGGGAAAGAATAATTTACGGATGTTATGTACAAATTCTCTCTCCTTAAGGTGCAGTATTACGCGAACGACCACCACCGCCGCCTACCCCTGGAAAAACTCCTCCTCTTGGTGTTGATTGGGGTCGCATTCCTGGAGGGAAACTGAGCAGGACTCTTTCGTTACCTTTCAAGCCAGATTTGACTTCAGTAAAACTATTAACAGTCGCTCCAGTTTTAATCGGAGTAAACACTGGTCGGTTATTTGCTCCTGAGACAAAAACACCTGTGGCATTTTCCCGGCGCACAACTGCGGCTGTAGGTACCACTAAAGCATTATCTAATTGACCAGCTTGGAATTCTGCTGACACATTCATCCCCGATCGCAATAATCTTTGAGAATCGCTCAATGATACTTTGACCTGAAAACTGGTGACATTCTGCTCTACTGTGGCTTGAGCAGCAATCTGACTGACTTTACCTTCAAAGGTTCTACCTGGATAGGCATCTGCGGTAATTGTCACTTTTTGACCTAACCGGATTTTGGCAATATTCGATTCAGATAAATTGGCTACAACTTCATTACGTGAGGCTAACGCCAAAATTGAAGAAGAGGTGGCGGAAGAAACAGCACTTCCTGAGGTTGTGGGTGTAACAAAAGCGCCTGGATCAGCGTATTTTTGGGTCACAATACCATCAAATGGCGCACGCAGTACGGTGTCATTGATTTGCGCTTGGGTATTTTGTAGGGAACCACGGGCAGATGTTACCTGCGCTCTGGCTGCATCAATATCTTCTCGGCGGTTCCCCGCTTTTAGCAGCGCCAAGGCTTCCTGTCTCTGTCTGACTGTCGCCCTTGCTTGCTCGATGTCTTCTTGGCGTGAGCCGGCTTGTTGTAAGGCCAATGCTTGCTGGGCTTCATTGACTTGGGCTTGAGCGCTATCGCGTTCTGTACGTTTTTGATTGACGACTTGTAGAGCGATCGCCCCGTCATTATAAAGTTGCTGATTCCGGCGTAAATCGTCTTCTGCTTGATTTAAGCTGGCTTGTGCGCTTTTTAAGCGTGCTTGGGCTTGAGCAATATCCTGTGGTCGATTACCTGTCTCTAGCTTACGTAAGTTCGCTAAGGCTTCATCTAACTGAGCCTGAGATTGACCGATATCCTGAGGACGATTCCCCGCTTGTACCTTTTGCAAGTTTGCCTCAGCTTGTGCTAATTGTCCCTGCGCTGAAATCAGTTGTCCTCGCAAGTTGGAATCATCCATGTAGGCTAAAACTTGCCCTTGTTTAACAACATCCCCTTCCTTGACTAGCAATTGTTTGAGTATGCCAGAATTCTTCGGGCTAAGATTGACTGACCGTTCAGGTTTGACGGTTCCATTTGCGGAAACTGTAATTGGTAGAGTCTGCCTTTCTACAGCCTGTGTAAGTACCCTGCTTCTAGCTTGCTGACGAGGAACTACTGTTACTTGGTAATAAATTGCGTAGCCGATACCACCGACAATCCCTAAGACAATCAGCCAATAAAGCCAATTGATTTTGGCTTTTTTCTTGGTCTGTGGCAGCAATATTGATGAATCTACGGGGTGTGTTGTCTCAGTTGTCATTTGCACTCCGTTGTTAAAAAATTTAATACAGAACTAGTAAATCAATACTAGTTCTGTAGGTTTCTAGACTTTAAATAAAATTCAAGACTACAGTCTTACTAAGACTCCATTAGGTAACCTAACGCTACCATCTCTTAGCCTGACAATGCTTCTAACAGGAACAATTTCCTGACTAGGAAGAACGATATCACCATTAGGTAGTCTCCAATAACCTTGATTACGCAGTCTGACTAGTCTGTTACCAGGAATAACTTGCCCATTAGGAAGCCTATAAGCGCCATTACGGAGTCTGACTACTCGCTGGTAAACTGGTCTTTGGTAAACTGCTCTTCTTTGGTTTACTTCTCTATTGTTATATCTGCTTCCAGCATTGGCAGGAGTAGCCAAAAGCATAGGAGCAAACATGACGACAGCAGCTAAAAATATAGTGGCACGATTTTTTTTCAACATAATATTTTCTTCTTGTTTGTGCTGATGTTGCTGTTTGTTTAGGTTCAGGCGTTGGGAATTTGCCAACCTATATCAGCAATTATCAGCCAGGCAGACTAGATTTCATAAGTGACAAAAGTCATTAGTATTTGCTCATTTATCTATGACTATAGTCACAATCATTGTTGATTTTTTATCTACTGCTAGAGTTAAAATAAATCATTTTTCTGCACTACATAAGTTGATAATTGCCTGAAAAACCGGGAATTAAACAGGTGAGAAGTTTTGCCAATATTTATTAATAAATATGAATTATCCGTAATTTGGGGTGATGAGATTGACCTAAATTATGAGGCGGATGAGTAAAATTGTGTAGCTTTTATGTAAGCACTTGGCGTTGTTTTAATATTGATAATTATCTAATGCCTAACATAGTTTCAAAGCGGATATAGGAATGCGATTTGATTGATGATTGAACAAACGTAACTATCTGTAAGCAATGCCCACCTTACTTCCATAACATTTCAGCCCCCAATCCCCAGTCCCCAATCCCCAATCCCCAACATTCCCCTTGTTCGCGCAAACGACTGTAACATTTACCTGCCGCCTTAGGCGGAGATCGTTTAAGCTAGCTGAAAGATTATTTGATTTATGGCTCAAGAGGGCGGTAGTGTGCCTAAACACGTTAGTTTGATTTCTCTTCTGGTTGTCTGTGGTTTGTGGAGTATGCCCCAAGCAGCTCATGCACAGGCGTTGATACCTCATACATTGCAACTAGATCCAGCAAAGTTGGAAAAGCAAGGATTGAGTTTAGCCCAAGAAGCGGCTCAACTGGGTCAGTTCCAACAGTATGAGTTGGCTTTAGCAAGAGCAAGACTGGCTAGCCAGCTAGCTCCTGGGAATGATAAAGTGTGGTTTCTCTTGGGTGGTTTGCAGTTGCAAACTAAAAATTTTGATGGAGCGATCGCATCTCTCAATAGGTCAAAAACAATCAATCCCAAGAATGCTGATGTCTTGTTTGCTTTAGGTTCGGCTAATTTTCAACAAAAAAAATATCAAGCAGCTATTGAACATTACCAAGCAGGTTTGGCATTAAAACCCAACGAAGCAGATGGATTGTTTGATTTAGGAAACGCCTATTACATGATAGGACGATTACCAGATGCGATCGCTCAATACAATAAAGCTGTAGCTCAAGATAAAAAATTCTGGCCAGCAATTAACAACATTGGCTTAATCAACTACGAACAGGGTAACGTTGACGAAGCGATTAAGCGATGGCAAAGTGCTGTTTCCATTGATAAACAAGCCGCAGAACCATTACTAGCCCTAGCAGTGGCGCTGTACACCAAAGGCGATCGCCAACAGGGTATATCTTTAGGAGAAGCCGCACTGCGGATTGATCCGCGCTATGCCAACATAGATTTTCTCAAAGAAAATTTGTGGGGCGATCGCTTATTGTCTGATACAAAACAATTTTTGGAATTACCGCGCATTCAAGCTGCTTTAGGACAACAAGAAAGCGCACCTACTCCTAGACAGTGAAATTAGGGGTGTAGGGGTGTGGGGGTGTGGGGGTATGGGGGTGTGAGGGTGTAGGAAATTGGTGAGACCAATAACTTATAACTTGATTCACTCGCTGAATATACTGAGTTTTGGCAATAGTTATCAAGAAAGGCAGAGACCAGTACCCGGAGACGTAAAGCCAGGCAGAAGAGATTGATTTCTCTTCAAACCCTAAACCACTAAACCCCTACACTCCTACACTCCCACACCCTTACACCCCTAAACCCCTACACCCCTAAACCCCTATTTCCCCTAACCACTTGATTATTACTTATACTCGTAGTACGTTTATACTATAAAATTGGGAACCATCACCCAATCTTTTTTTTGAGTGATGGTTCCTGAAAAAATTTATCAAGCGTTCAGTGGTCGTCACTGGGGAGAAGAGCTATGATTTGGTCAACGAACTGCTGGTGGTCTACAACAGGCTTAGATATGTAGCCATCAGCACCACTCAGTCGGAGAAAATTCTCGCGATCGCCTTCCATAGCGTGTGCTGTGACGAGAATTACTGGTAAGTTTGCTGTTTGGGGGTCAGACTTTAACATTTGTGTAATCTTGATCCCATCCACAGATTTACCTTGATAAACACTCCTAGATAGAGAAACATCCATGAGAATTAGGTCTGCCTCTCCTAACTGAGCAATTTTCATCACCTCATCTACATTTTCAGTATGTTTCACACCTAAGCCACCGCGCTTGGTCAAAATTTTGGAAAAAACACGAGCATTAATTAGATCATCTTCGACAATCAAAACAGTTTTCATGAGAATTTTATTTATAGAGGTAATGGGATGACAATCTGAATAAACACAGTTGTCTAGCTTCTTTTTAGTATCAATATGCTTTGCTGTCATCAAGGATAATACTACGGCTTTTTATCCGGTGATCATCAATATTGTGTTATGAATCCCATTTCATCCGTTATGCTGTGTTTGCTGCCGTGTTTAGTGCAAGCGACTTTTATGTAATTCAATCTCAGGGAAAAAACTCATGGCAAAACAGTTAAACCTTCTCTCCACGGGACAGGTAATCACAACAGCCCTGCACACAGAGATGCAACGGTCTTATCTCGAATATGCCATGAGTGTGATTGTTGGCCGAGCATTACCAGATGTTCGTGATGGCTTAAAGCCAGTTCATCGGCGGATTTTATATGCCATGCACGAACTTGGTTTAACCCCCGATAGACCATACCGGAAATGCGCCCGTGTGGTGGGGGATGTGCTGGGTAAATACCACCCTCATGGCGATCAAGCTGTTTATGATGCTTTGGTGAGGCTGGTGCAGGATTTTTCCAGCCGTTACCCTTTACTGGGTGGACATGGTAATTTTGGCAGCGTCGATAATGACCCACCGGCGGCGATGCGTTACACAGAAACGCGTCTAGCTCCCATTAGTCATGAGGGAATGCTGACAGAAATCGGCGAAGAAACTGTGGAATTTGTGGGTAACTTTGATAACTCCCAACAAGAGCCGACAGTATTACCTGCTCAGTTACCATTTTTATTACTCAATGGTTGTTCAGGAATTGCGGTGGGGATGGCGACGAATATTCCCCCGCATAATTTAGGGGAAATAGTTGATGGTTTGATTGCCCTCATTGACCAACCAGATTTAGCTGATGAAAAATTATTAGAGTTAATACCAGGGCCAGACTTTCCCACGGGTGGGGAAATAGTTGGTGAGACTGGAATCCGGGAAGCTTATATCACGGGTAAAGGTGGTATTGTCCTGCGGGGTGTGGCTACCGTTGAAGAAATTCCGGGCGGTAGGGGAAGTAAACGCCGAATGGCAATTATCGTGACTGAATTACCTTATCAGGTGAATAAGGCTGGCTGGATTGAGAAAGTCGCGGAATTAGTCAATCAAGGCCGACTGCAAGGAATTTCTGATCTGCGGGATGAAAGCGATCGCGAAGGAATGCGGGTTGTGATTGAACTCAAACGGGATACCAATCCCCAAGAAGTTCTCCAGCACTTGTATCATCAAACAGCTTTGCAAACTAACTTTGGGGCAATTCTTTTGGCTATTGTTGAGGGACAACCCCGCCAGTTAAGTTTGCGGCAATTGTTACAGGAGTTTTTGAATTTTCGAGAACACACCCTCAATCGTCGCTACAGTTATGAGTTGGGTAAAGCAGCCAGCAGATTAAACACCGTCGAAGGTTTACTCAAAGCCTTATCTAACTTAGATGAAGTTATCGAAATTTTGCGACAAGCACCCGATGGAAGTACGGCGAAAGTTACCCTGTGTAGCCGACTAGATTTGAGTGAAGACCAAGCAGATGCAATTTTGTCTATGCCATTGCGTCGCCTTACCAGTTTAGAACAGCAGAACTTACAGCGTGAGTTTGGCGAACTGAGCGAACAGATAACTTTGTTAGAGAGGTTATTAAGCGATCGCAAAGAATTACTCAAGGCGCTGAAAAAAGATTTGCGATCGCTCAAACGAAAATATGGCGATCCTCGACGCACGAAGTTAGGCGCTAAAAGTTTGGAGGAACTACCCAAAAATAAAAAGACCGATAAACAAAATAGTTCTACCAAAACAGATGAAGATACAGAAAATCTCTCACCTCTAGAACCTGCGGAAGAAGCGATTTTAGAGATTACCCATCGCGGATACTTACGCCGGATTCAGCCAGGGAAAAAATCTAAGGTGGAAAACGGTCTGCTAGAGCATGACTTCATTATCCAAACCAACATCACCGACACCCACAAAGAATTATTAGTACTCACCAACGGCGGTAAACTCTACCCGGTGAAAGTGGGAGATATTCCCCTAACTACTGGACGTTCACCAAGGGGAACACCATTGATTACCATGCTAACCAGCACAGCCCAAGGTAATCAAGAACCTGTAGTCAGCCGCCTTTTACTACCCGAAAATTTGGCAGATCAACAATTAATTCTCTTAACTAAGCAGGGGAGAATTAAACGTTTATCTTTGGAAGAATTAACTAACTTGACTCGTCGCGGAGTGACGATTTTAAAACTCAAAGATGATGATGAATTGCTCTTGACTCAGTTCAGTAAACCAGGACAGCACTTAATTTTGGCTAGTTCTGGGGGACGATTGTTGAGATTTTCTGCCAATGATGAACAACTACCAATTATGGGTAGGACGGCGATGGGTTTACAAGCATTCCGGTTGCTGAGAAATCAGTGTATGGTTGGTTGCGTGAATGCAGCACAAGCAGAGTATTTATTGTTAGTCACCGAAGAAGGATACGCGAAACGCTTGCCAGTCAATCAGATCAAGTCAGCAAATCGGGGTGACTTAGGGACACAATCCATGAAATTTGTCAACAAAACCGACAATCTCGCGGCTATGGTAGGGGCAAATACTTCTAGTGAAGTGGCACTACTTACCAATAGAGAGCGAGTAGTGCGGGTATCCACAGATACAGTACCGATATTGCCCAGAGATGGTAAAGGTGAAAGTATCCTCCAACTCAACCGCGACGAAAAAGTGATTGCAGTTGTGGAAGTTAGGTAGGTTCACAATGAACTAACATCGGTAACCTGTAATGGGTAAGTAACACTAAAAGAAATTATTGCTATCGAGGTACCCACTATGACTATCAAAGAACAACTTCTCCAGGAAATTGAATCCACTTCTGATACCATTTTGACCGAAACGCTAGATTTTTTACGCTTTTTGAAAACGAAAGAAACCCGAACACAGCCTATTCCTGAAGTAGCAGATTCTGCCGTTCACGCTCCAGGAAATTCTACAGGGCATTCACTGCTTGAACACTTACAAACTATTGGTAAATGGGAAGGTGATGATTTACAAGAATGTCAAGAGATGGTTTATGCCACACGCGGAAAAGCCAAATTTAATGACTATAACCCCTTTGAATAATGTACCTGTTAGATACCAATCACTGTAGTCTTGCAATTGCAGGTAATACCAACGTGCTTAGTCGCCTTGCCGAGGTGGAAAATTCCATCATTACAACCTGCGCCATCGTTCAAGGCGAACTCATAGACATGGCAGAACGCTCTCAACGCAAGGAAAGTAACTTAGCTTTAATTCAGCGTTTTCTAACAGCTATATATATTTACAATATTGATGGATTTACTGCTACTAACTACGGAAGATTGAAAGCCGCTTTATTTAATGAATTTGCACCAAAAGAGAAAAATAAGCGGAGAAAAACGAAAATCACGGATTTAGGCTTTGATGAAAATGACCTTTGGATTGCTGCTGTGGCTATACAACATAGTCTTACAGTCATCTCAGCTGATAGCGATTTCCAGAGGATTCAACAAGTGACAACATTGTCCGTTGAGTCTTGGTTAGAGAACACAGAAAAATAAATTATGCAATTTCTGAAATCAAAACTACCTTCCCTAACCTTCTTTACCCTGGAGTCAAAGGTAGAGAATGATTTTTACTGAGAAGAAAAAGAATTTAAGTATTTGCACCACACGCCCGTTCGTCACGCCACAATTTATATAGCTGATTTGCTGGCATGGTTAAATATAAAACATCACCTTCCCTGAGGTATGTTGCTAATAAATTCCAGCCGTGAACCCTTTGACCATTAGCTTCTACATATAAAGGCACAAACTCAGCCGACATGGCTATATCTTTGACCACATGACCACAAAAAGGATGTGACGGCGTAATTAAAGTGGCGAAAGCTACCCAAAGTTTATCTGCGGTGATGCCGTTACCAAGGATGCGTCCGCCCAAAGCCGCCGCCGCAAAGGCTGGTGCTGCCAATTCTGCTGAACTTAATACAGCCTCAAAGTCAAATACTTGTTGTGCTATACCTGCAAAATCAGGGTCGGCATAGTGGACAATTACGGGAATCTTGGGGGCTAAACCTTTAGCTTTTAAGGCAATCTCTAGGTTAGTAGCATCATTATTAGTTACAGCCAGCACGGCGGACGCAGAGTTTATATTGCTGGTTTTGAGGGTGGTGCGGAAACTGGCATCACCTTGAATTACGGGAATACCTAACCCACGTACAGAATTGACGTATTTATTGTTGGAGTCAGTTTCAATCACTACCACTTCATAACCACTGGTGTGGAGTTGCTGAACAATTTTGCTACCAACACCGCTTAAACCACAGACAATATAGTGATGACGCTGGGGAATTCGGGCTGCATCCCAAAATTGCTTGAAGCGTGTACCCAGAATAAAATCTGTGATCATGGCATACCAAATACCAATCACCACAGCGCCAACCAGCATCATAACCACAGTGAATAATTTGATACTGTTGGGAGCGTTTTCTGCCACCTTGTCATTGCCACCTGCGCCAGTAATCATACCTACAGAAAAATAGAGCGCATCAACCATAGATAAGCTCAATTCAGTAGACATATAGGTGAGGGTGGCAATAATCACGATCGCCAGTAAAACCATCGCCCCTACAATTATTGATTGTCCATGTTGTTGAAATTGCCGCAAACTAGTGAGAACTTTCAGGCATTTTTTGATTAAGGATCGTCTAGTAGAACGGATACGGGGTTGGATACCCACGATTAAGCGATCGCCTATTCTTAAGTGTTGTCCAGACAGTACCGCCGATACCAAACTCATCTCCCCTTCCACGGGTAAATAATAAATCGGCATCCGTGTCGGACATTCCCACAACTCACTTAACTTACGACCAAGCCAGGGATGATTTTCATCAATATATTCTTCTTGGACAGGCCAAGTCTGCTCATATAACTTGATCTGCCCGATTGCTTGATTTCCTAAAGCAGCAAAAGTAAATAACGGTGCAGCTAATCCAATCACACTCATACTCAGGTGTTCAGGCAGAGTTTGATCTAGGCGATCGCCTAAATTAATATTGTAAAAGCGGTTAATAATCCGAATATGGGGATTCAGCACCCTTGCCTGCATCATAATTGACAAATTTACAGCATCATCCGAGCTAGCAATCACCAAAGTTTGTGCTTGATGAATCCCTGCTGCTGCTAAGGTAGCAGCCGTTTGTAAATTGCCAATAATTACATCTCCCCCAGCTTCGCCAGGGATGGGTTTGTGATGAATACCTACTACAAACGCACCTTGCTGTCTCAGCAAACGGAAGATTTTATATCCAGTTCGTCCTAAGCCACAAACAATAATTCGAGGTTTCATGTGACAGCAGCATCGTTTATAGGTAGGGCTGCACTTCTATTGATTAATCAACATTGTGGCTTAATTGCATCCGGCATAACTGTAACTGAAAACACGTTACGCTGGGGATTGGGGAGGAAAAAGTAAAAAGTAAAAAGTAAAAAGGTAAAAGATTTTTTCTTGTGACTTTTGCCTTGAACTGGGGATTGGGGAGAAATTTGTGGAGGTTATTTGAAAAGTATTATTGCTAACATAAAAGTCTTACACATATAAATACCCCTTCCCAATAGGAAGAGTTAATTGACCAAATATTAATTACCAATTACCCATGTCAAACACAATTTCTCTTACCGATTCCCTCGTTCCTAATCCTGCACCACAGTCAGCAATTATTCGCCTAGAAAGCATTTTTAAAATTTATGGTAGTGGAGAAACTGAAGTTAAAGCCCTCAATGAGGTGAATTTGGTAATTAATGAGGGTGAATATTGTTCCATTATGGGGCCTTCAGGTTCTGGTAAATCCACAGCGATGAATATTATTGGCTGTTTGGATCGTCCTACAGAAGGACATTATTATTTAGATGGTCTGGATGTGGCGCAAATGAATGATAAAGATTTGGCGCATATCCGCAACAGGAAACTGGGGTTTGTATTTCAACAATTCCATTTGTTACCCCAACTATCGGCTTTAGAAAACGTTATGCTACCGATGGTGTATGCCGATGTCAACCCCAACGAAAGACGCGATCGCGCGGCGGAAGCTTTGATTCGTGTAGGCTTAGAAAAACGCCTCAACAACAAACCTACTCAATTATCTGGTGGACAACAACAAAGAGTAGCGATCGCCCGTGCCATTGTCAATCGTCCCGTTGTCCTCTTAGCAGATGAACCAACAGGCGCACTTGATTCGCGCACTACCCAAGAAGTGTTGGATATTTTTACCGAATTAAATAGCGATGGAATTACTGTAGTTATGGTCACACACGAACCAGAAGTTGCTCGTCAAACCAAACGCATTGTATGGTTTAAAGACGGTCAAGTAGTTCATTCCCACATGACACCTGCTGATTTAACAGAAGTCAATATTCATTAGTTCTTCCCCCAATCCCCAATCCAGGCCAAAGTCAAAAGAAAAAATCTTTTACCTTTTTACTTTTTACTTTTTTTGTCCCCAATCCCCAATCCCCAATTCAATTCGGAATATTCTATAATCTGGAGAATAATAAATTATCTAGCTCTCCGAGTTTTGCTGTAAAAAGCAAGACTGTTCAGCATTTACCAGGATTTACGATATAAAAGCGCCCCAAATTCCTCAGCCAGCGTCGTCTACCAAACGTATGTGAGAGCTACTCTTCACCAGGGGAATTTCGGGACAAAGTTCATATACATTTTCATGCAGCCGCGCCTGTCAGAACATGATCTGCTGCTTAAATCCAGATTGCCTAAATCCATTAAATCCTGATGGAAAAAAGTCGTGTCAAAGTTGTGGTACTACCTTAGTACCGCTTTTGAGGAATCGTTTTCGTGTTGTTCGAGTACTTTCTGATGAGGGGGGATTTGGCAGAACTTATTTATCAGAAGATAAAGATAAATTAAATGAACCTTGTGTTATTAAGCAACTAGCACCGAAATTTCAAGGTACTTGGTCGCAAAAAAAAGCTGTGGAGTTATTTGCTGAGGAAGCCAAGCGCTTACAAGAACTTGGCGAACACCCCCAAATTCCCACCTTGATGGCTTATTTTGAGCAAGATAACTGCCTATATTTGGTGCAGCAGTTTATTAATGGGCAAAATCTCCTCAAAGAGTTGCAGCAGCGTAAGAATTATCGACCAGGAGAAATTCAAGCAATTTTGCTAGATTTACTTCCTGTTCTTAAGTTTATCCACGATCGCGGTGTGATTCATCGAGATATCAAACCGGAAAATATTATCCGGTGTCGCACCGATGGGCGATTAAATCTCATTGACTTTGGTTCATCTAAACAATTAACCGCCAAAGTACAGAATTTTGGCACATCCATTGGCTCACATGGTTACTCACCACTAGAACAAATTCGGGATGGTAAGGCTTATGCTGCTAGTGATTTGTTTGCCTTGGGGGCTACCTGCTTTCACCTCATAACTAGTGTTTCGCCATTCCAATTGTGGATGGAACACGGTTATAGCTGGGTGTCCAATTGGCGGCAATATTTACGCAGTCCCTTAACGCCTGAATTAGATTTTGTGCTGGACAAGCTGCTGCAAAAAGACCTCAAGCACCGCTACACATCGGCTGATGAAGTTATTAAAGATATCACTCCCAAACAGCCCCTCGCTTTACCAGCCGCCGGCCAGACTTCTGGAAAAATCCCTGTACCTCAGACGACATATTTATCTAAGTCACCCAAGAAATATTCCCTACTAAGAAGTGTAGTCTTGCTTAGTGCTTTAGTTTTGCTATTTGGTTTTAGCGAATCTTGGTTTAGCCAATATCTACGGATTTACAGCAGTTTATCCGCCAGATTAACTCAGAATAAGGCTGGTGAAGTGGTTTTAGCACAGCCCCACAAAACAACTTTGAGAACTATTTCTCTGGCTAACACTCTTCCCAGTGACGAAAACGCGTTTGTTTCCCTCGCTATTAGTCCTAATGGTCAAATCATAGCTAGCTGTGGTAGCGATCGCACCATTAAAATTTGGCAGTTAGCTACAGGTGAAGATATTTCTACCTTGAACGGACACTCCCGAAAAGTGAATGCTGTAGTTTTTAGCCCAGATGGGAAAACTTTAGTTAGTGGTAGTGACGATAACACTATCAAAATCTGGAATTTGAAAACTGGGCAAGTAATTCGCACCATAACAGGACATAGCGATGCAGTTCATACCCTCGCCATCAGTCCCAATGGCAAAACCTTAGTTAGTGGTAGTGATGATAACACCGTTAAAGTCTGGAATTTAAATACAGGAAGATTGATTAATACCCTCACCGGACATACATTTTGGGTGCGTTCCGTTGCTATTAGTCCCGATGGTGTGAATATTGCTAGTGGCAGTTTTGATAAAACTGTGAAAATTTGGAACTTAGAAACTGGAACTTTAACTCACACACTGGCGGGAAATGGCGAAACAGTTACATCAATTGCTTTTAACCCCGATGGTAACACTCTTGCTAGTGCCAGCCGCGATCGCACGATTAAAATTTGGAAGGTAGGCGCAGGTACTAGAGTCCGTACATTAAAAGGTAGTACGGAAACAATTACATCAATTGCCTTTAGTCCAGATGGTAACATCCTCGCCAGCGCCAGCCGCGACCAGACTATCAAGTTGTGGAATTTGGAAACTGGTGAGGAAATTCGCACCCTAGAAGGACATGAAAATACTGTGACATCTGTAGCTTTTACTCCCGACGGCACAAACCTAGTTAGTGGTAGTGAAGATAACACTATGAGAATTTGGCGTATTGGTAATTGATTTACCTATTTTTTATTCATACAGTGTTGGTGTCATCATCGGTGAACCAAATTAAATAAGTAATGAGTAAATGGCCATTACTTATTACTTAAAGAACGCGAAAAATAATAGCAATTTGAAAAAAGAATGCGATAGATATACAGCCTCAAACTCTCGTCCTGTCTTTATTTTGAATTTTGAATTTTGAATTTTGAATTGGAGCGAAGCGACTTGACTGGTAAGATATACCTATAAAATTAGAAAAAATTATCATGACTGCTGAAACCAACGTAGCCAATTCTGATACGAAAGGTGCTGATGCTATTGATGAAGCGATCGCTAAAGGTATCGATTTTGATGGTACACCTATTCCCTCTGTGAAGCTGGAACTATATCACAAAGTCATGGCCTTGGAAGCAAATAGACAGCGTAGTGGTGTATCTAATACTATGCGATCGCGCATCATCCGTATTGGCGCAAAACATATTCCTCAAGCAGAACTTGATCAATTGCTCATAGAAGCAGGCTTTGCACCCCTGAAAGAAAAAGACATTGCCTTTTTCTACGGAGGTAAGTAAGTTTGCGCGTAGGCCTAGCCTACGCTTGTCATATTTTATCTAGATCGAGCGATCGCTAATTATTAATTTACAAAGTTCTCACAGTCAAAACCTGGGGTGGTGTGGAATCTGGTGGATAAATTACATCTACCTGCACATTGCGTCTACTTGATGGCGGCATAACAAACTGTACTAATGGTTCTAAAACCTGTCCGGTTCTATGCCACAAATGTACGTAACGCGTCTTTTGTTTTCCCTGGTCATCAAAGTAACGTAGCCTGACTGTACCTCGGAAAAAGGGAAAATCTAGGGAAGGTTTACGAAAGCTTACACCACCTTGAGATAACTTATCTTCCTTTAAAGGTGTTGCTAAAGTCACAGTCACCTTTTGGGTTTGGTTAGTATTATTTTTCAAGGGTAAGTTGAGGTTATATTCCACACCGTAATTACCATGCGCTTCATAAGCTGTATCAGGATAACGCACCAGCATCTTAGCCGTTTGGCTTTGTCCTGTACCTAATCGACCACCACGCAGAGTCACTATAGGATAAGAAATAGCTTTGCCGACTTGAGGTATAGTGAGAGTTGTTGCCTGGGGATTATCAGTGAGAATAGCTTGCCATTGGGAACCTTGAGAAACACCAGCCACGCGCCCATAAATCAACGCCCCACTGGTAGCATTGGGTGGGGTAGGCGTTTTATCCCGTGGCCCAGCAAAGTTACCATTATTGAGTAAAGCCTGCCATTCAGCCATAGTAGGCGCACGGTCAGAACCATCAGTATTTTTTTTAGCAAACATTGCCAAGCTTGCTGTATAAATTTTATCACTGCTCCGTAACCGCAAAAAACTTGACCGACCATTGACAGGCTTTGCCAAATTCCGCACAGGAATAGGATGATTCAGCAACATCCGGCTTTGTCCAGGGGGAATCACCAACTTAGCAGGAAAATCAGCCTGTCTCACACCCCGCAGCACATCAGCAACAGCCCTAGCCCCTGGCCCTGAGTAGGCTTTACCATCGTTGTTTTCTATGTAGGGGGGTAAGGTGACAAAGGGTGCATCCTGCATGAGATAACTGGCTGCTTGCAAGACATCTACTGTCACAGGTTTTTTACTAGGATTATTGACAATGACCCCCAAGTAAAGCGTTTGTAAATCCTTAGGTGTGTGGGTGTAATGGTGAGCGAATAAATCAAACCGTCCCTGAAACGGAAAATTGAGGTGTGCTGCTGGTGTTTTTTTACCATTGGTGGGGAAAGTAGACAGCAAAATTCCCTCAGTTTTTACCCACTCTGGGCTATTACTGTTAAATACAGGGATGTTATCTAACTTTCCTGGTAAAGCCCTAATTTCTCCTGGTTGTACAACAATTTGAGGTTCTGGCTTCGTTGAAGTTTGGGCGACGGCGGAATCATCTGGATTATTTGTACAGCCGATAGTTTGAGTCAGAGTAAGTCCTAATATCAGTATGAATAAAGGGGAAAATCCTGTATTTGGCATAAGAAATGTGGTGTTAAATACAACTTATCCTCACTACAACTTTATGTATGCTAATTTCTGAGGGCGATCGCTGTTTTTATGCAGGTATACTTAACGTAGTGAATAATAGATAGTTATAAGCTCCTCTTGCTTTAAACTGCAAATTTTTTCGTGTTGACTGTTAATTGTTAGCTGTCAACCGTCAGCCGTTAACAAAACATACAAGCAACTATGCAATTTAAAAGCGCCATAGCTTAATTCTATCCATATCATTGATTTTCCCGATAAATATCTTGGGAATACTCAATTTTTTATAGTTATGGGTTAAATTTGAAGTTAGTTTAGTGTTTCAGGTCTGGAATCAGTTAAATGGAAATACTTATTGAGTCCACAAAAGAATTTGAACACGATTTAAACAAGTTTAATAATAAAGAAAAATTTAAAATAATTAAAAAGCTCAATCGCTACGTTGAGTTGTTATCAAAAAATAAAAAGTTATTGGAAAATCAAGCTTTTAGATTAAAAGATATCAAGCTTGATGCAGATTATGAATCTTCTCTTTACGCTTTGATTATCGACAAAGATGTCAGATTAATAATTACTATTGACGACGATCCAATTTTTGACGTGACGGTAATAACGTTATTTAGAGTAGTCCATACTGAAGACGCTTCAAAAGCTTACAATTCAATAGCTGAATCTCTCTATCACGATTTCAGTATGAAAAATCAAGAACTTGAGGTTCACTCTAACTGATGTCACGGATTAAGCCACTTTTAGATGAGCATGGTGTCATTCATGAGGCTATGGATATCTTACCTGATCATCTAAAAATTGATTTTCTAGAAGCTTTGGCAGAACTAGAAGATCATGAATGTCATCGAACTAGAACTTTTCCCAAAACTAGACTCCGTAAAGTCAAAGGTATAAAACAGGCAATATATCGTGCTGATATTGATAAATTATCAGGATGGCGACTGCATCTTCAGTATATTGAGGGTAAAATTCATTTAAAAGATATTATCGATGGTCAACGTCATGATGATGTTATTGAAGTAATAAAATCAAAAAAACATAGGTATGACTAGTTATTATATTTAATTCGATAAATTATTTTTAGAGGGTGGTAATTGGTAAACCGCTAATAAAATTAACGTGAGTCTCTAACAGAGGCGCACGTTAATTTTAGGTAATCTTTCTACCCAGTTGATTTTGACAGATTGCGGGTGTTCATATCCCCGACTTTTCAAAAAAGTAGGATATCTATGACCTCTCATAGTGTGATTAGTGAACTACTAGAGCTACCATCTGTTATACCTATCGTCTCTGTTGTATCTGCTATCTCTGTCTCTGTCTCTGTTGTATCTGCTGTCTCTATCATACCTACCGCCTCTGCCGTATCTAGAATTAGCAACTGAGAACTCGGCTCGACAACCGTTTCTCACCCAAATACGATTTCTGTTCTGACCCCAATTTCCTCTACAGCTAGCATTAGACAACTGCCTAACTAACCTCACTCTACCTGTTGAAGGTGCAATACAGACGTTCCTGCGATTATTTCGACTCTCACAAGTTACGATTTGTTGAGCTGAGGCGGGGGGAGCAACACTCAACATTGTACCAATACTGATGCTGGTAACCATAAAAGCAGTAGCTATTACGGGAAGACGGAAGGCCATAGTAAATTTATGCTCCGTGAATAAAATTTCCAGAAAATTATTTGTGGCCTGCTAAAGCCAAGCCATTGTTAATCTTAAAACTAGAGTTGTATGGCTAAATAGGACAAAAGTCACGAATGCAGGTGTGATTAAAGTCATGATTTTCTCGCTTCACCTAGAATAGCCACCGTATAATGCACCGTATAAGATAGCTCCTCTTAAATCAGCATTGGCCAGAATAGCGCCTTCTAAATCAGCATTGTAGAGTTCGGCGTTGATGAGTTTAACTCCTGCCAAATTAGTAGCACTGAAACTAGCATCGCTAGCAAAAACTTGACTTAAATTAGCTCCTTTGAGGTTCGCACCAGTTAAATCAGCGCCTTCTAGGTTAGCACTTTTGAGGTTAGCTCCTGCTAAATTAGCATTTCTTAAGTCAGCACCAATTAAGTGAGCTTGCTGTAAGTTTGCTCCTGTTAGATTACATCCCGGACAACTCTTAGTAGTTAATAATTGTTGGATATGTTGGGGGTTTGCAGCTTGGACTGGAGCAGTTAGAGCCATCGTACTTAGTAGTGCTGTTGTCGCTAAAATCTCTAGTTTCATCCTTATCACCTCATACAGTCATTAGCTAAGAGCCAAGTCTTTGAGAAAACTTTGGTACAGAACTAATTAAGTGTTCTATAAACAGCTTCCTTTAAATGAGCAGCTTTTGACCTCATACGTATGGGGTATAAAAAGTATGAAATTTATTAGACTGATGCTGAAGTAATTTGATGGAGCTACTACCAAAAGAGGGGTTTTATATCAGTATATTGATGATAATTTTTTACTGAAAAATATTATAGCGATCGCCTCTCCTTGGTTACAAACTATCTCTACGTTGCCTGCGGGATGCTAGGTGATCACCTAATTTAAGATTTATCAGCTTTTCAGCGTAGCATTCATTACAATTTTTCACATTCAATGCAGATATACTTCTCATACATCTATCTTTAGACTGATAAGATATATGTCTTAAGAAATAAATATGGCTAAATAAGCAATTTTATTTTATAAATGAAAAATTACAGAATAAGGCTCACCGCATTCAAATCACACACGGCTTTTGGGTTAGCTGTGTTGGTTGACTCAAGTAAATTTATGTACATGTAAGTTCTGAGCATCTCCTAAGTATTTGTACAGCTTACAGACGATGAATTAATCTACATTTTTTCTACAAGAAAACCGCTTCAGGCAGAAAACTAAAGGATGAGATACTGGTTAACTAGATTAGTAATATTTGTAGTATTTCTGTATAGTTTCTTACTCAATACTTATTATGTAAGAGCCGAGCAACTGACACGCCTTGATATAGAGCAATTCAATACACACCCCGTAGTAGAAAACTTAGCTGTTGCCGAAAATAATCTTGGGGAAAGGCCACAGGAAGATTTTTGGCGATTTCGTGAATTAGTTAAAGGAACCAAGAAACTACAAGGGCTTTTTACTCTTTATAGTCGGGAAAATTTTGGGGATATTTTCTTAGAAATTAAGCCAGAACAATTAAATAAAAACTATTTAGCTACGGTGACATTAGAGTCGGGTGTGGGGGAAAGTGGTATTTATAGCGGTTCACCCCTGGCTGATTATCTGTTCTATTTTCAGCGAGTCAATAATAATTTGCATTTTGTAGTGCGTAATGTTAAATTCCGTACAGATGCAAGTCAACCAGAACAGCGATCGCTTGCTCGTTCATTTAGCGATTCAGTTCTTTATTCACTACCCATCAACAGCATTGATTCACGTAGTAAAAGTATTCTCATCAACTTGGACGACCTGTTGATGCAGGACTTTCCAGGGTTAACACCTCTATTGAAATACTCTTTGCAGGCAGACTATCGCCTAGAAGCAAGTAAATCCTATTTCGGGGATGTTAATAGCTTGCCGGAAAATCTAGAAATCGATGCAGTTTACGGTTTTTCCTCACCAGAAGGAGCAAATTCAGTCACCTTACCCGATAGCCGAGCGCTCACCCTCAAGGTACACTACAGTTTTTCCCAACTTCAAGAAAACAATGGCTACATTCCCAGGCTAGCCGATGACCGAGTTGGATATTTTATTACTGCTTTTCAGGACTTCTCTCATCACAACACTCAAGAATCCTTTGTACGTTACATCAATCGTTGGCATTTGGAACCATCTGACCCGGATGCACCTGCATCTGTACCCAAACAACCGATAGTGTTTTGGATTGAAAATGCTGTACCCCAGCAATATCGCCAAGCGATTCGGGAAGGTGTACTCATGTGGAATAAAGCATTTGCTAAAGCCGGATTTGTCAACGCTATCGAAGTGCGACAAATGCCAGATGATGCCGACTGGCAACCAGCCGATGTCCGCTACAACACTATTCGCTGGTTCAATTCTCTGGATGCAGGTTTTGCTAAAGGGCCAATCCGTGTTAATCCCCTCACAGGGGAAATTTTGGACGCAGATATCATCATCGATGCCAACATGGTGCTATCAGTTCAGCATGAGTACCGAGCGTTGATGAATGATAATTTGTCTACGGGGGATATGTGCAGAGAGGCAGGAGGCAGGGGGGCAGGGGGCAGGAAGAGAAGTCGCAAGGAGGGTTTCCCTCCGGGCGAACTTCGGGAGCAGGGGGATATTAACCAATATTCCTCCCCCACACCCCTACACCCCACACCCCCACACCCCTACACCCCTACACCCCTACACCCCTATACCCCCACACCCCTACACCCCTATACCCCTACACCCCTCCATTCCTCCGAACTCTGCTATAGCCAAAATACTTCTGAGCAAGCCGCTATGGGAGCTTTGGCGTTATCACTGTTGCAAAATACTCAACCTAGTAGGGAAACAATGGAGGAGTATGTGCATCAATACTTGCGCTATCTTGTGGCTCATGAAGTCGGTCATACTCTGGGTTTGCGCCACAACTTTCACGGTAGCACCATGTTAGCGCCCCAAGAATTAAATAATAGAGAAATCACTCGCGCCAAGGGTTTAGTCGGTTCGGTGATGGACTATCTACCTGTGAACATTGCACCCCAGGGAGTAGAACAAGGGGACTATTTTCCCGGAGTGATTGGCCCCTATGATGAATGGGCGATTGAGTACGGTTATAAATACAGCCCTCATAAAGTAGATGAGGTAGTTACGCCGGCAGTAGAAAGAAGTTTTTTACAGCAAATTGCCTTAGCATCGCCTCAACCAGAATTATCTTATGCCACAGATGAAGATATTTGGGATATCAATCCTTTGGCGAATGTCTGGGATATGAGTAGTGATGTGCTGGTTTATTCGCAATGGCAAATGGATAACGCTCGCGCCATGTGGCAACGCCTGGACGAGCATTATCTACCCAAAGGAGAAAGCTATAGTCATTTGCGCGTTTTATTTAATCGAGTATTGAAATATTATTTTCGTAACGCTGCTCTACTTTCTAAATATATTGGTGGGCAATCTTTTCGCCGGACTCATGCGACTGATGATAGTTCTTGGGCATTTGTGCCTGTTCCCCTGAGCAAACAACGTCAAGCTTTAGCAGAGTTACAAGAGTATGTATTTGCTGAGGATGCTTTTAGTTTTTCACCAAAATTACTCAATCAGTTAGCCCCATCTCGCTGGCAACATTGGGGCAGTTCTGTACCCAACAACCGCCTTGACTATCCCATTCACGAACGTGTTTTGAATTTTCAACGCTTTATATTACGATCGCTCTTAGATAGTGAACGTCTGCATCGTTTACAAGATATAGAACTGAAAAGCCCCTCCCAGCAAGCCCTTTCCATACCAGAATTATTCGACACCTTGCAACAAGGTATCTGGACGGAAGTTTTCACCACAGCAGAACCACAGCCAATTTCTAGCATCCGCCGTTCGTTGCAACGAGAATATTTAGATATCTTGCTGGAAATGGTTTTACATCATCTGGATATACCCGAAGATGGCAGCACAATAGCTTGGTATGAATTACGCCAGTTGCAAAACGCTATTGACACCCAACTAAAACAATGGGGTAAACAAGGGGATATTTACACTTTAGCCCACTTGCAATTTTCTAGCGATCGCATCACCAAAGTATTGAATGCAGGTTTACTTTCTCAATAATATAGTGCGATCGCCCTCATAACTCGAATTACGCTGTTAATTTCTTGAGCGATCGCCATTAAGGGAAGTAGCGGTAAATATCCTTACGGTGCAGTACACGAACAAAAGTGATTGTATCGCCTGCGACTGTAAAACCTATACGGTAGTCGCCCACTCGAACGCGATAAGCACTGTCAGCGTCTTTGAGTTTTTTCAGATGAATAATCTCATCCAAACTGGAATACCCAGGAATTTGCTCGAAAACAAGCGATTTAATTGACTCAAATACTGGGGTACTTTTAAGTGCCTTGAGGTCTTTAATAAAAGTTGGTAGATATTCACAGTTCATAACTGTTCAAGTTCTTGAAGCGCTTCATTTAAACTCAAAGGTTGTTCATTGCTGACTGTTTGCATAGCTCGATAGAGTCCCTCGTCTTCAATGGCTTCTAATAGACGCTGATATTCTTCAAACTCTAGAACTACTTTGAGAACTTGACCTTGTTTATCTGTGATTAACTCCTGGACAAAAGGATATTCTTCAGCTTTCATAGGTCATTACACGAAATAATTACTTTCTACTATAGAGCGATCGCTCTCAGAACACGAAACTTCAGCCTCAGAACACAAACAACGCTGTTAATTTCTTGAGCGATCGCCTGTCATTATGCAATTATCATGATTTAAGTGAGAAGCGATCGTCATGAAACCCGAACATTTGAGCTTGGAACGAGAATTGCCGGAGTTGAAACGAGAACGATGATGTTTATTGTTTGAGCGATCGCTTGTCATCACACATTTATCACTCCTTTTTACAAACCTGCTTATCACTCTCACTCAAATTAGGTGCATAAATTAAATAGTTACGCAACCACCCACAACCCCGTGCCAGTAATTGCTCCAAACTTTCCACATTCCAGGCATAAATAAACACACCCCTCCCTGTTTGGTCAACGGAGGCAGTGAGGATGCGCTGCCCATCCGGGCTAAAGGTGGCAGGCCAAGCCCGCAGCAACCCGAAAAAATCTGTAGCAATTTGGGGATGTTTGAAAATTTCGTCTACTTCATCCAAACCCAAAGCAATGGGACTATTGATTTCCGGTAACAAATATCTTTGAAAGTAATTTGTACACTTGTTCTTACTTCCCAGTACACCTTGCCAATAGTCGCTTAACTTTTCTGGCAGATTCAGACTATCCGTAATGCTGACACAGAACCATTGTAAAAATAGATCCAAACTGCCCAAAAACTCGGCATCGGCTGACTGGAGGTTCACAGAGGTGGCTTTGCAGCCATGTTTACTAGCGTGATCCAACACCCTGGACATTAACGAGCTTTTGCCCATTTGTCGCGGTGCTTTCATCCGAATCAAAGCCCCAGATTGCAGAATTTGTCGGTAACAGTCTGCTTCCACTGGCGGACGTTCCACATAAAAAGCCGAATCTAGAGGAACTTGTCCCTCAGGAATTTCTAAGGTTACAGCAGGCGTTATCTGAGATATCTGAGCTTTATTTTTGCGACTTTTGAGAACTGGGGTAGAAGATTCAGGAATACTGTTGAGGTCAATAGCATTACAGCCAAACTCATAAGCCGTCTCATAGGATTTATTAGCTCCTAGAGCATCATAAAACCCAATGGCAAAAGCGATCGCTGCCACATCCCCAATTCCCTGATTCATCCCCATCACACAATCAATGTGTTGGTAAATCGCCTCCGCTTGCACCTCGCTATAACAAGCGTTTAATAATACACACTCAATTTTGTCTTTAAATAACCCAAACAAATCAGCCAGTGCTTCTGTACTTACCTGTTGGCCTTCCTCCGCATCATTTTCCAGTATCAAACCCTGATGACCAAAACCATGACCAGAAAAATGCACAATGTGCGGCTCATGGTCTAGAAGCGCACGGCGCAAATCTTCAGGACGCACCGCCCATTTAGTAATAATGTCAAATTTATCTCGGTTTCTTGCACGTTCTAATCCTGTCTGAATTTCCCTGACTTCCTTATCTAAACGCAGTAAGCCGGTATTTGTGGGATTAGCTGACAAAATCAGAATCTTTTTCCTACTAATAAATGATTTTGTCGAGAATTGTAATCTGCTCACTTGGTATTTTCTCGAAAGGATGCAGTAATAGCTTTTTTTGAGTATAATTACTCAATATAATTTAGTATACTGTCCCATCTGGAAATCAAAGACTCGTTACTCAATTTACCTCACCCTCATTATGAGGAAAGCATGATATTGAGTTGCGAAATTTCCAAGGTATTGATAAGCTAAAACACCAATATGATAAGCCTTCTGGCGATTTTTTGTTGTCACATTCCCCCTAGACTGACAAAATAAAGGAGTGTTTTATTAGTGAACGCAGCTGAACAAGCAATCAACCTTGAACTCGCCAGCAAGATTGCGACAGTAGTTAATTTATTTAAATTTGAATTTCCTGATGCCAAATCAGATTTAAAACCTTGGAAGAATGATCCGGAAACTAGAGAGTTAGTTGATCCAGATTCTATAGATATTGGTTTTCATTTTCCAGGTGTCAGCAAATCTTGGCGCAGTCGTAGTGTTTTAATCCAGATCCGATTTTACCAAGACCCGATCACAAAACTACGCCGAGCGATCGGTTTGGAGGCAGCCGGATTTGACTATCGGGGTGAGGTATGGCGACTGTCTACGGTGGACAACTGGGCTTTTGTTGGTGAATCTGTACCTTCGCCTCAAGTTGGTAATCAGCTTAAACAAGTTTGTCGCCATATTTTAGATGTATTCAATCAACCTGGTGATTAAAAAAAGAGAAGATGATGACACTACAGGTAAAGTTTCTTCGGCAATTATCGAACAATACATGAATGACCCACATCATTACAAATAACCACTGCGAATAAATACGCGTGAGTCAGGTTTCCGCCACGATATAAATAACGTAGGTAGTTCAATTGATTTATTTCTTGAACTACCTACTTCGTGGCTACCACCTTTCCCAGACTATTTAGGTGTGTGATTTGTTTGGGGACTTCCAGAAAATAAACTATCCAATTTATCTGCTTCCAAACAACTGTCTTTCCCCCTGCTCCCGAAGTTCGCCCGGAGGGAAACCCTCCTTGCGACTTCTCTCCCTGCTCCCTGCCCCCTTGCCATCCAAATGATAGTATATTTTTTAATTGGAAGTCCCTTGTTAACAGTGACAAATGATCAGTTAACGTACAGTGTATCTTTAAAAGCCCGTGACGAGGATTGAACTCGTGACCTCACCCTTACCAAGGGTGTGCTCTACCACTGAGCCACACGGGCGAATTTTGTTGAAATCTTAGATTTTGAACTAAGTTATAATTCAAAATCTAAAATTGAAGGTGGGCCGGGCTGGATTTGAACCAGCGTAGGTGTAAACCAACGGATTTACAGTCCGTCTCCATTAACCACTCGGACACCGACCCGTATGTCCCACGATTTACAATAATAGCAGCGTATTTTAGAAATGGCAAGTGGGGGATAAAAAATTTTTTGGATTAGAAGAAATAAAGGCTTGTGGTAAGCTGTCCTGACTTTAACTTGCACATCTTCTTTTGTTGACAGTTGACGGTTAACTGTCAACAAACCATACAAGTGACTATGTAATTGAAAAGCGTAATAGCTTAACGCTACAAACCCGTACCCGTCTAATCTAGGAGTTCCCCCGTTTCTTGGAGAGAGTGCAAGCGGCGATAAATACCTTCTTGACGCAACAGTTCATCGTGGCTACCAACTTCGACAATCTTTCCTTGGTCTAGAACGACTATCTTGTCTGCTTCCCGGACTGTACTGAGACGGTGAGCAATGACAATTGTGGTGCAAGTACCCTGAATCGATCGCATCGCCAATTGAATGGCACGTTCAGATTCATAATCTAGGCTAGAGGTGGCTTCATCAAAAATCAGCACATCGGGTTGTACCAGTAAGGCTCTCGCAATCCCTAAACGTTGTCTTTGTCCACCAGATAACCTCACCCCACGTTCCCCGACAATGGTGTAATAACCTTGGGGTAACTGCTGCATTATTTCGTCAACTCTGGCAATTCTACAGGCTTCTTTGACTTCCTCAAAAGTAGCCTCAGGTCTACCGTAGGTGAGGTTATCTAAAACAGTACCGTTGAAAACGTCTACTTCTTGGTGAACGATCGCCAGTCTGCGTCTATACTTACCTACATTCAAGGTGCGAATATCTTGACCATCAATCAAAATTTGCCCATCTTGGGGTTCAAAATAGCGCAAAAGTAGTTTCACCAAGGTAGACTTACCAGAACCGGAGCGCCCGACTAATGCCACTGTTTGGTATGGTTCAATTAATAAGTTGATATCTTGCAACACTTGTCGGCTAGCATCATAACCAAAACCGACACCAGAGAATTCAACTTTGCCAGTAAATTTGTAGGCTGAGGATGTGTCATCTTCTGCCAAAAGACTAGCCGCATCGTATCCAGTCGGCTCTTGCAGAAACTCGTGAAACCTCAGCATGGAGGAATAGCGACGAGCAAACACTTCTGCTAAGGTGCTAATTGGTTCTAACTCAGAATACGCCATGCTAGATAGGGTTAAAGTCATAACGAAATGACCAAGGGAAATCCTACCGCTTACTGTTGCAGCCAACGTTAAACCCAAGATGCTAAATACACAAAACTGAATCACAGTTTTTTGCCAAGTCAGCAGGTTAACATAGCCTTTGTGGATACGATAATCTACTACCTTTAACTCACGATCTAAACGCTGTTTTTGTCGTTTTAGTTCTTTTGATTCTGTAGCAAAAGCTTTCACCGTTTTGATATTGGTGATTAATTCAGACGTGCGACTTTCGGTGTTTTCTGCGTATTTATCTAGAAGACTTTCGTGCCAAATTATTCTCTGTAACTGTTTCAAACTAAAGCCGAGAATAACGATGAAAGAAATCAGATATAAAATGGCAATTCGCCATTCAATCAATATGATAAATACAAAAATTCCTAAAACACGAAACAGTTTGGGAATTAACTGTCCAGCTATTTCTGGATATGTCCAAGTATGATTAGTAATACCTCTAGCTACTCTTCCGGCAATGCGTCCGGGATTATTGACATCATAAAATTCTAAGGGAAGTGTGAGAATTTTCTCAATCGCTGATTGAGTTTTATTCCGACGTGACCTTAAGGCTATATCCCAGTGAAACCAACTGGTTAACCAAGGTTGAGTCGGCGCTCTCACTACGGTAACCAGAAAAATTAAACCCATTAATACACCCAAAGATAGAGGTTTGCTAACTGGGTAATTAGTTAATTGTGATAAGGTGGCGATCGCACCTTCTAAGGGTTTATCCAAAGGTTGATTGGACAAAACATTCAAAATTTGCCCAATTGCATAAGGAACAAGTAAATCCACAATTTCGTACACGCTAGACGCTGCAATAGTGAAGGCACTCAGTTTCCAGTCGTCACGAAAGTAATTGACAATATCTTTAAATTTAGCCATGATGCACACTGTCCAAGAGCGCGAGCGTTAGCTTGGAGAATTTATACTACATTAATGTTACAAATGTAGTCAATAGTTTAGAGAATTAAATCACCCATTTGGGTGAGAAAGACAAAATTGGGACTTACGCCAGGTGGTCTGTTGAGACAGGGTTTAGGGTTTTTTCCAGTCCTTGATTTTTCGTTGTCATGGGTAAGTTCTAAAGATGACTTTCGCTACTTTCATGATTTTTTCAATTGTTCTGAATAAACGGCAACCTTAAGCATAATTCTGCTACATCTTTGTTAAGAAAAGTTACAACGCTCTTAGCACAGGAATTATGTTTTATGGTAAATTCACGTGAAAAAAAAGCACCACATCAGGTTGTAATTGTTGGTGGTGGCTTTGGTGGACTTTATACAGCAAAGACTCTTGCGAAAGCAAATGTAAGCGTTACTCTTATCGATAAACGTAACTTTCACTTATTTCAGCCGCTTTTATATCAAGTTGCTACAGGTACCCTATCACCTGGTGACATTTCCTCACCATTACGAGCTGTATTCAGTAAAAGTAAGAATACACAAGTATTGCTGGGAGAAGTAAAGGATATTAATCCCAAAGCACAACACGTTATATTGGATGATAAAGTAGTACCGTATGATACATTGATCGTCGCCACAGGTGCTAACCATTCTTATTTTGGGAAAGACCACTGGAAAGACCTTGCACCCGGTTTGAAAACCGTGGAAGACGCGATAGAAATGCGTCGCCGGATATTTGGCGCATTTGAAGCAGCAGAAAAAGAAACAGACCCCGAAAAACGCCGTGCTTGGCTGACTTTTGTGATTGTAGGGGGCGGCCCGACTGGTGTAGAATTAGCGGGGGCGATCGCCGAATTAGCATACAAAACCCTCAAAGAAGATTTTCGCAGCATCGACACCTCAGAAACAAAAATTTTACTACTGCAAGGGGGCGATCGCATCCTTCCCCACATTGCGCCAGAGTTATCCCAAGTAGCAGCAGAATCTTTGCAAAAGTTGGGTGCAATTATCCAAACTAAAACGCGGGTGACCAATATTGAAAATGACATCGTTACTTTCAAAAATGGCGATGAAGTTAAAGAAATTCCCTCAAAAACTATATTATGGGCAGCAGGTGTCAAAGCTTCCCCAATGGGAGAAGTCCTAGCAGAACGCACAGGTGTAGAGTGTGACCATGCCGGACGTGTAATTGTAGAACCAGACTTAACTGTTAGAGGTTACAAAAACATTTTTGTAGTGGGAGATTTAGGCAACTTCTCCCATCAAAATGGTAAACCCTTACCTGGTGTTGCACCCGTAGCTACACAACAAGGAGAGTATGTAGCCAAACTCATTAAAAAACGCCTAAAAGGTCAAACTTTGCCAGAATTTCGTTACAATGATGTAGGCAGTTTGGCAATGATTGGGCAAAACCTAGCTGTCGTAGATTTAGGCTTAATTAAGCTGCAAGGTTTTATTGCTTGGGTATTCTGGCTATTAATTCACATCTACTTCTTAATCGAGTTTGACACTAAATTACTAGTAGTATTTCAGTGGGCGTGGAATTATATCACTCGTAATCGTCGCTCCAGATTGATTACAGGTCGAGAAGCTTTTGTAGAACCAAAAACGGTGAATCAACAATAGCCATGATTATCTATGGCGAACAGCTTTCCCAGGTAATTTTGCAACCCATTCTGATTTCGAGCTAATTCCTCACCCTTCAGTTTTACCCAGTTTCGTAATCAGATTTAGTGATTTAAATGATAATGCAACAGGTTTTTGGGATACCTCTGCAAATTCATTTAAATTTTGTTGGCATAGCCTACTCTTCTCCTTCTCCTGTCGGAGACGCTGACGCGTTCGCCAAAGGCGTTCTCGCAGAGTACCCGTAGGGTATTTTGAATTGGTATTACTAGTAGTCTGCCAAGAGAACTTTGCAAGGTTAATAGCAGCAAAAAAATCTCTTTCTCCCCCTGCTCCTTCTGCTTCCCCTGCTCCCCCTGCTTGCCCTAGCCCAGCAATTTTGGGTTGGTGAACTACTAGGCTCTTGCAAGTAGGGGTGCAGCCGCTAAAAGAGTTTGGGTGTATGGATGCTGGGGATGAGCAAAAATCTGTTTTGTTTCCCCTAGTTCGACAATTTTACCACCGTGCATAACAGCAATGCGATCGCACAAAAACCGCGCTAACCACAAGTCATGGGTGATAAACAAATAAGTTAACTCAAATTCTTCCTTGAGTTGCAACATCAAATCCAGCACTTGCGATTGCACACTAGCATCTAACATACTCACAGGTTCATCGCAGATTAACATTTTAGGACGAGTAATCAACGCACGAGCGATCGCCACCCGTTGCTGTTGTCCCCCAGATAAATCCGAGGGGTAGCGCTGATAATAAACTTCTGGTGGCGTTAAGCCGACTTTTTGCAACATCCACAAAACTTGTTCTTTCGCCTTAGCCGCATCAGCCAGGTGATGTATTAATAAAGGGTCAGCGATACTTTCTCCCACCGTCATGGCTGGATTCAGACAAGCATGGGGGTCTTGAAACACCATTTGAATTTGTCGCCGAGCCGCACGGATTTCTTGGCGTGATAACTTAGTTAAATCTTGTCCTAAAAACTCTACTTTGCCAGATGTGGGACGAATTAACTGTAATATCGTCCGTGAAAGTGTACTCTTACCGCATCCAGACTCACCCACTAACCCCAAAATTTCCCCTGGATATAATTCCAAGTTAATCCCATCTACAGCCTTAATAGTCTGACTCTCCGCCTTAAACAGTCGTTCTACAAAGTTAGGCTCTATGGTGTAATACTGCTTCAGTTCTGTAATTCGCAGGATTGGCGATTGGGGACTAGGGATTGGGGACTGGGAGGCTTGGCTACTGCCTTCATCTACTGCTTGAATATGTAAAGCTGCTTTGAGGAGCGATCGCGTATATTCATGTTGGGGGTTTTTAAACACAGATTCAGTCGTACCCATTTCCACCATTTTGCCGTTATACATTACACCGATGCGATCGCAATACTCAGCTACCATTGCTAAATCGTGAGAAATCAGTAACAGCGCCATGTTTTCTTCACTACATAGACGGGTTAACTCTTGTAATATCTGAGCCGAGACAGTGACATCTAAACTGGTGGTGGGTTCATCAGCGACAATTAACTTGGGGTTGAGGAGGAGGGCGAGAGCGATCGCTACCCTTTGGCGCATTCCTCCGCTAAACTCATGGGGGTACTGACCCCAACGACTAGCCGGAATCTTCACCTTTTCCAAAGTCGCCAGCGCCTTGTCTTTGGCTTCCTTGGCTGATAATTCCGGTGAATGGGCTTGCAGAGTTTCGATACAGTGATTCCCAATAGTCATCAGGGGATCAAGGCGTGTCATCGGGTCTTGGAATATTAAAGCTACAGCCTCGCCCCGAAATTTCCGCAATTCATTTGGTGTTAAATCAAATACCGACTGTCCTTGAAAAGTCACCCGCCCTTCCACCAGACTAGAAGGTGGTAACAAACGCATCGCCGCCCTTCCCAAGGTCGATTTACCACAACCAGATTCACCTACCAACCCCATTCTTTCCCCTGGTTGCAAGGTAAAAGATACATCATCAATCGCCCACTGTAGTTCTTCCCCACTACGCTGCGGATAGGCGACACGCAAATTTTCTATACAAAATAATTCTTTACTCATAATTTTAGTTATCAGCCCAGGGCTACCAGCTTGGATATTTTTAAATTTAAGCTAGTCTATCAAATTCTTTAAATAGCTGTTCGAGGTAACGAAATCACTGGGCTGTAATATTCTGCCATGAGAGGTTGTAACCACGGCGTACAAGCGAGACTTTCAGGGGAACGCTTTGGATTTGTGATTAAACCAATTGGGCCTGCATCCAAAAATATTACCCGACTCACCAAGTTACACCCTTTAACTCGACAGGAAATAACTGACGATTTGATAATCTATCTTCGTCCAAAGCTTGAATTAAATACTCTCCAGTCTCTTTTTGTTCTGCATCATCATCTTCATTAATCCAAGACTGAAGCAAATTAACTAATTTTATCTTTTTTTCTTTTGGTAAAATGTGTGCTGTCAAAATCTGCAATGTATATGCTTCAACAGAAAGCCCTTGCTGTTGGGCTTGCTGTGCAAGATACTCTTCTAATTCTGGTGGTAAGTTAAGAGTTAAGGTCATTGGTTTCTTGTGTATGACACTATATATTCTAAACTTATTGCACAAGCAAGTTATAAACAATTTTGTATCTGTGTGCATATCCCAATAAAGTTTTATAGTCTACCTCATTATCGACAGTAAATCATATTTACAAGCGAATTGGCGCTAGTTAACAGGGGAAACTGTGAGGTTTTGACTTACGGGAATCTGAATCAAAAACTCTGTTCCCTCACCAATAGTTGAGAAGCATTCTAATTTACCGCCATGTCTTTCGGTAATAATCTGCTGACTGATAGACATTCCCATCCCTGTACCTTTACCGCATGGTTTCGTAGTAAAGAACGGCTGGAAAATCTTAGCTTGAATATCTGCGGGGATACCGGAACCACTATCAGCGATCGCAATTTGCAACCACTGGGAATCTTTAACTGAAGTAGTAATAGTTATTTGATTAGTTTTTAGTGTCTCTGTTTTTTCTTCTAGAGCATCAATAGCATTAACTAAAATATTCATAAATACTTGATTGAGTTGCCCAGGATAGCATTCTATTAAAGGTAAATACCCATAATTTTTAACAACTTTAATTTCCTGACGTTCTGGCTTTTCTTTGAGGCGATGTTGTAAAATTAGGAGAGTATTATCAATGCCTTCGTGAATATCTACTGCTTTGAATTCTGATTCATCAAGACGCGAAAAATTCCGCAGTGATAGCACAATTTTACAAATTCTATCTGTTCCCATTTTCATGGAATTCAGCATTTTTGGTAAATCTTTCTGGATAAAATCCAGGTCGATATATTCTGCTAAATCCACGATTTCTGATAAAGGCTCAGGGTAGTATTTATGGTATAATTGCACAAATTTGATCAGATTTTCAGTATATTCTTGCACATATGTTAAATTGCCATGAATAAAGCTGACTGGATTGTTAATCTCGTGGGCTATTCCTGCTACCATTTGACCTAAAGCAGACATTTTTTCACTTTGTACCATTTGTAATTGACTACGTTGTAGTTCTTCTAGTACTTGTTGCAATTGGTTATTTTTTTCACTAATTTCTTGATTCCTATTTTCTAAAGCTTCGTTATAATTGGTCAGTTTTTCATTAGCTGTTTGCTGTTGTGTTAGTAATTGTTTAACCGTGGCAATTAATTGATTAAAAGAGTTAGCAAGAACACCCAGTTCATCATCACGGTTAATAGTTACTTGTAAGTCAAAATTAGATTCTTCTGTAGAGCGTCTAGCCACATTAGTAATCGTTTGAATAGGAGAGGCGATCGCCCGACTGGTAAGAATCCCTAATATAACAGAAATGACAACTGATAAGATGATGCTAATAATGACAATTTTTTGAGCAAGTTTTGTGGATGTTTTTTGAAATTCCTCAGCTTCTTCTATTTCTGCATATGCTGTTTGCAGTAGTGTATCCAGGTCATCGGATATGCCATCAAACTTCAGTACTAAATCACTATTGGTAAATTCCAGTAATATGGACTGAGCTTTTTCAATATCTTGTGGTGCATTCAAATTCAACGCCTGAATTTTCTGTATCCGGCGCTCTAGTTCTTGAAAATACTGTCGGACGATATGATTATAAGTTTGCAAAAATTTCGGTATTTCTTTAACGTGGACATCTCCCGAAGATTGAGCCTCCATCTTCATAAAAGTTTTTAACTCAATCCAGGAATCCTCTATTTCAGCCTTATGGTGCAGTAAATTATCATATTCATGAGCATAAGATTGGGGATATTTTACTAATGGAATCAGCTGTTGCTGATGAGTACGTGCTTGCAGAATATCTATTTGCAAGTGGTGCAGTAACTCCATCTCTTCACGAGCGTGTTCTTCCCATTCAGAAGCTTGTCGCAGATAACTTTTCCCCACGCTAAAACCTGCTACTGTTCCAAAAACAGCAATTCCCAGAGCAATGGCGTATCCTAGACTAATCCTTTGCCCAACACCCAACTTGATACTCACCATAGAATCTACATAATTCCCTAAAATGCGGTAGATTCTATGATTCCCATGATTTTTATCTATTCTTGCACCACAACGCCAGTGATCATCTAATCTTCATTTGTATCTGGTGACTTTTGTTGCAGTATGGCGTGGCAATATTGAATTAGAGTATTGAGGCGATCGCCAATTATATTTAATCTTGTTTTTGCTGTAGATGGTTGTCGCGCTCCTTGTAAAAACATCACATCTACCTCAAGCAGACGCAATTGTTTGCTAATTTCTGTCTTATAGGGCTGTATCCGCGTATCCTCCTCAGCCGAAGGTGCGATTTCCTCCCCAAAGAGTTGCTTTAACTCGGCTAGGCGTTGGCGTACTGACAATACATCGAGTTCACTCGTGTTGATCCCCTGACGGAACTCCAGTAGTAATGTTACTAGGCTCTGATATTTTTCAAGATTTAAAGACATCTAGTGCTATTTACGATAGTATTAATGTCAAGAAAATTATTTATACAATAAATCTAATCAGGCTATCATCAGCATCACCAGCCTCAAGTATTTTGTTGAGGCTGCGTTTTCAGTATACATTTTTTCTCGTTTATGTTTTTCCCAGCCCGAAATAGACCACTACCATAGTCTTATAGGGTATCTCACACAGCGTTTACTGCCCTCACCAGGGTAACAGCATTACCAAGAAAAGTTGCTGTTAATTGCGTCAACCTCTCAACTATCCACCGATCACCTCTTCTATTGTATGAGCAGCATCGCTATTAGTTCCCCAACCGATCTTAGCCTTCCAGAATGGCTGAAGCAATGTTTGCGGGATTCATCCACCTATGGCAGCAAAGCAGAAAATGACCGAATGTGTAGTGATAACACGTTAATCTGTCGGGCCTTTGATTTTGCTTACCAACTGCATCACGGACAATATCGCAAATCTGGAGAACTATATATTAGTCACCCCATCGCTGTAGCCGGGCTGCTGCGCGACTTAGGGGGTAGTCCTGCTATGATAGCAGCTGGATTTCTTCATGATGTAGTCGAAGATACAGATGTCACAATTGAGGAAATAGAAGAGCGTTTTGGCCCGGAAGTCAAGCAGTTGGTGGAAGGTGTCACCAAGCTTTCTAAAATCAATTTCACCAGCAAGAAAGAAAGCCAAGCGGAAAACTTCCGGCGGATGTTTTTGGCAATGGCGCAAGATATTCGGGTAATTGTGGTGAAGTTAGCAGACCGTTTGCATAATATGCGAACTCTGCAATATATGTCAGAAGATAGCCGTCGCCGTTCAGCCCAAGAAACACGAGATATCTTTGCACCTTTAGCTAATCGCTTGGGGATCTGGCGAATTAAGTGGGAATTAGAAGATTTAGCCTTTAAAAATTTAGAGCCGGAAGCTTTTCGGGAAATTCAAAAGCACGTTTCCGAAAAACGCGATGCACGGGAAGAGAAATTAGCCAAAGCTACAGCAATTTTACGCGATCGCCTCCAGCAAGCAGGAATTCGCTGTCTAGATATCAGTGGTCGTCCTAAGCATCTTTACAGTATTTACCAAAAGATGCACCGACAGCAGAAAGAATTTAATGAAATTTATGACTTAGCAGCGCTGAGGATTATTGTCGAGACGAATGAGGAATGTTATCGGGCTTTAGCTGTAGTACATGACGCTTTTCGCCCGATCCCCGGCAGATTTAAAGATTATATCGGCTTACCCAAGCCCAACCGTTATCAATCTCTGCACACAGGCGTTATCGGTTTAACTGGTCGTCCTTTAGAAGTGCAGATTCGCACAATGGAAATGCACCGCATCGCCGAATACGGGATCGCCGCCCATTGGAAGTATAAAGAAACTGGTGGTTCTAATAGCCTGATAACTACATCAGATGAAAAGTTTACTTGGTTGCGTCAATTATTGGAATGGCAAAGTGACCTCAAAGACGCACAAGAATATCTCGATAGCGTTAAAGATAACTTATTTGAAGATGATGTTTATGTCTTTACGCCCAAAGGCGATGTGATTCCTTTAAGTCCTGGGGCTACAACTATAGATTTTGCCTATCATATTCATACAGAAGTTGGTAATCACTGTGCTGGTGCGCGAGTTAACGGGCGCATGGTTCCCCTATCCACCAGACTACATAATGGCGATATTGTAGAAATTATTACCCAAAAGAATAGCCATCCCAGCTTAGATTGGCTCAATTTTGTGAGAACTTCCGCCGCCAAGTATCGAATTAAACAATGGTACAAGCGATCGCGCCGGGAAGAAAATGTGGCTCGTGGTCGAGAATTATTAGAAAAAGAATTGGGGAAAACTGGTTTAGATAGTCTATTAAAGTCCGATGCAATGCGGACTGTTTCCGAAAAATGTAATTATCACAGTGCTGAAGATTTGCTCGCAGGTATGGGTTACGGCGAAGTCACCCTCAATCTGGTATTAAATCGCTGGCGAGAAGTGGTGAAATCTCAACAGCCAGTAGTAGATACACCCATATTATTGCCTAAAGAACCATCCGCCGGTAAAGCACCGACACCCATTACCCGTGCAACAGATTCACCAATTGTGGGTGTAGAAGGTTTGGTCTATCACCTGGCTGGTTGTTGTACACCAATCCCTGGCGAACCAATTATTGGCGCAGTAACGAGAGGTAGGGGAATTTCCATCCATCGCCAAGGCTGTCATAATTTAGAAACAGTGGAATGCGATCGCCTAGTCCCCGTTAGTTGGAACCCAGTTGCAGAAAATAGAGGTCGTCCCCAAACTTACCCAGTCAATGTTCAAATAGAAGCCCTAGACCGTGTGGGAGTATTAAAAGATATCTTGTCTCGACTGAGTGACCAAGGGATCAACGTACGTTACGCCCAGGTAAAAACCGCAGTGAATCAACCAGCATTAATAGACTTAGGTATAGATATACGCGATCGCTCACAACTAGAACAAGTATTCATCCAAATCAAAAAAATGAGCGATATTCTCAATATCCGCCGTGTCGGACAAATTGATGAGTAATGGAAACTGGGGACTGGGTAATGGGTGATGAGTCAATACGATCCAGTTAAGAAAATAAATTAACTGCTACACATAAAACAGATCTATTTTTTGGAGGGGCTTGGGGGACGCAACCGTCCCCCAATCGGGGGTTTGGGGGAGAATCCCCCAAGTCTTGGTTCTTCTGAAATCGATAAGCTGACAACGTTAACTGAACCCTACTTTTAACTTTTTTGCCCCAGTCCCCAATTACTGCCCCACACTATTAAGGTTATTGACTGCATTATTGCGTTCGCTTTCAATTTGCTTTACCAATGAACTGGGAAGCTGAGACCTTTTAGTTAAGGCTTTGTCGAAATTAGCGATCGCTTCTCGAATTAATTGCTGGCTTTTTTCTTGGCTACCCTGTCCTTTGAGGATTTGCGCTTTAAGATAATACAACTCAGGGTTATCTGAAGCTTCTTTGATGGCTCGGTTAGCATAATCTAGAGCTTGAGGGTACTGTTTTAAATCACGATAGGCGATCGCAATACCTCGATTAGTTAAATACTGAGGCGCAGCATTCCTTTGTAGGCGGTTAATCGCCTCATCTGGGTTGGCAAAGGGTAGACTCACAGACAACATCAAGTCCATATAACCCTTGAGTAAATTCAATTCTGGATCTTGAGGAGAAATCGCTTCTGCCCTATCCAGATATTCATATACTTGTCTTAGCCGTCCCAAAGCTTGAGGCGCGCCTCTGAGTGTACCTTCACGGCTAATAATTGCCCCTCCTTCTAAAAAATGCCCTACAGCTGTGTAAATATTGCCCCGTAATTCGTCAGTTGTAACTAACTTTTGTCCCGTTTCCAGGGTTTTCTTGCCGTAATTACTCAGCCCTGCCAAATCTCCATTAATGTATGCTAAAGATGCTTTCATGGCGTAAGCTAGAGGCTCATTGGCTTCACTGGAGATTGCTTGATTGAGATAACGTTCTGCGGTGGGATAATCACCCCGTTGAAAGACTGCCTTAAAAGCTTCTTCTGTATTGTCGCCAATGTTACGCGGTTTCTCGGCGCGGAAGGGATCGTCAGCCCATGATGGATTGCTTGCCAAAGTTAAGGCGATCGCCACGCCAAAACTTGCCTGAACGAGCTTTGTGACTTGAGAAAAGATTATTGAGTGAGGAGAGGAAAAATTTTTGATCATGAATTAGCCTCAGAATTATTGCGGTTGAAAAAGTTGTATATGTTACTTAAAATACGAAAATAATTAGTTATGATTTGCGTGTATAGCAGATAAAATACTCCTCACACTTAGACTTGAGTCATCATGTCAAGTTCCCAAAACTACTGTAATCATGGCTTTTGGGGAATCTGTCACAATGGAACAATCAGGATGATATTTGCTGGTAAATTGAGGTTTTAATTAAGTAACAATCTATAAATCCTGAGCGAAGTTTCCAGTCCTTCTGGTTGTAGTTAATCTTAGTTAGTGAGTTCTTTGCCAACTTTTGGTAATCTTAACAAATGCTCTATCTCCGAAATCTGGTTTACTATCCCACAGCTTGCCCAACAGCTATCCTCAAGTCTGTCAATCTAGAATTACCCCCCCAAAAGCTAGGTTTGATTATTGGCCCAAGCGGGTCTGGTAAAAGTACTTTATTAGAAATTTTATCTGGACTAGCCGAACCAACATCTGGTGGGGCTTTTTGGCGAGAACAAGAACTCATAGCCGAACAGCTACAACAATTAGCAGGTTTGGTGTTTCAGTTTCCCGAACGGCACTTTTGCGGTGGTACGATTTTAGAAGAATTACGCATAGGGCATCCTGAATTAGGGACAGAACGAGTTAGACAAGCATTAGGTGAAGTGGGATTAGAGCATTTATCGCTTTCGGCTGCACCCCATGCCTTGAGTGGGGGTCAACAACGGCGGCTAGCCCTGGCAGTACAATTAATTCGCCAACCCAATTTATTATTACTAGATGAGCCGACAGCCGGATTAGATTGGTCAATGCGTCGGCAACTGGTGAACTTATTAGCCAAACTCAAACAAGACTGGACATTATTAGTAGTAACACATGATGCCGGTGATTTGTTGGCGATCGCTGACTACTGCTGGACATTAAACCACGGCGAACTAATATCAGTAGAGCCAGCGACATTAGAAGCAAAAGTTAAAGAACCACAGCCTATGGCGTGAGTTGAGGATTTGATGTGTTAGGCTCATCCGACCCCTAAAAGGGTATGGGATTTCACGTTGACGGTTGGCGGTTGACGGTTGACGGTTGACGGTTAACAGTCATCAGTCAGCAGTTAACGGTGGCGGGAAACCATCTCCCTCCCACCCCTTGAAGGGAGATGGTTTCCCGCCGCCTTCGATGAGTGGCGCTCTCTCGGTTGAGTCGCACTCATCATTTAGTATTTTGTGATTAATGTTGAATTTCCAGATTGAGAATATAGCGCCCTAATTGGACTTTTTCAGCCCACAATTCATATTCCACACGCAAATGCTCTGGTAGTTCGCGTCCACTGAGAGTCAAGCTATTGGTATAGTTCCGTAAGCGTATGGGATCGCTTGGTTGTAATGACTCGGTTGGTAACCAATAACGACTCATGCCATAAACGCCCTGTTCCCAGAAGTGGCGATAACTCACTTGATCGTTACCTTGCATGGTCATAATTACTCGATAGGGAGAAATTTCTAACCACAAAACTCTAGGACTAGCAGGGGCATAAGCTTTACTAGTACGTGGGGCAATTTGTTCTTCTGGAGTATCGGGACTTGCTAGTTCACAGGTGATAAGTGGCGGTGTAGTCAGTAATAAATGGAACCTATCAAGGTCTTTTTGATATAGTGTTCCAGCAGTTTCTACAACTGACCAGAATGGTAGGTCAGTCGATATAAGTGATAAGCACACGGGCTTGCGGTGATGGGTCAGCATGGGAGCAATGAGGGCTAAAAGCTATTGAATGAGATGTAATTAATACCAGATGATCTACTTGGTCAGGATGAGCAACTAAAGGGTAAAACCTGATTAATATTAACTGAAGTTGCTTATTTAGTAAGCTAAATAAGCAAACATCAAAATAAATTTGATATAAGTCTAAAAAATTCAAACTATACTTACTCTACGATGTATGAATTTGTAAGTAAAGTAAGTGAAAAGTTATCCTTGCGCGAATAATCTAAGGTAATACATTCAAGATAACAGGATTTGTGAAAATAACTCTTCAGGGGCTTATTTAACATTAAGGTAGCAATAATTAAAAAAACTCAATCAATTACACCCTTTACCAATGATACCAAGCGTGTAGTATGTAGTTAGTCGGACTGAATATAATTTGGGATGCTGAGGAGTAGTAGGTAGAAGAAATTGTTGTTTGGAGGCGATCGCTATGTTAGGACTACTCTGGATTACAGTTTTCTGCTTTATTTGGCTGATTGGCTTGAGTCTGTTGGCAGAAATTTGGTTTTACGAAGAAGAGCAAGAGTCGTCATGATGCAATATTGCAGAATAAGCCTTTGGTAAATTAATACAATTACCAGAGGCTTTTTTGCGAATTGGTAATTGCTAATTGCTAATGGGGAATGGAGAGAAGATAAAGAAAAGATTAATTATTATTTTCCTTCCTGATCTTGATCACATTTGGTAGTAATTGAATTCCTGCGCGTGATTGGTTGTTTTAGCGTAACTGTGCAATCATCTGTGCAGGATTCCAATAAGCGCGGGTTGTTTGAATTTTTCCTTCAGCGTTAACCTCAAAGATAGTAATTCCCGCAAATTTCACAGGCTTACCACTTTTGCTGACTCCAACCATCGTCCATTTAACAGCTGCTTCATTCGCAGCAATGAAGATATGCTCGATTGTTGCTTCTAATTTTTCAAATACCGCCTGTAACTGTCCGATAAACTGACGATATCCCTCATGAACTTTTGCTGGTGGTTCACCAACCGGATCATGACTAATAGCATCTTCGGCAAAGTTATCTATCCAGCCTTCTGGATTCATACTTGTGATATTGGCAAAGTAAGCAGTAACAACTTGTTCGATCGCTTCTTGTGTCATCAGGAGAAGGGTATAGGGGTATAGGGGTGTAGGGGTTTGAAACTCTCACACCCTTACACCCGGTCTCAACAGAAAATCTGGGTGCGTAAGTCCCAGACTATTGATTAGTTTCTACCAAAACTGTCACTGATGCGATCGCTACTAACATTTCGTCATTTTTATCGTTGAGTTCAGCAATAGCGCGTCCCTGAACTACCATACCCCCAAATTCTACTTTCAAGCTTTTGCGTCCAAAGGGTAAAACCGCTAACACTTCTTCTTCTCTAACTTTTTCTGGATAAGGTACTGCTACCTGGACTTCCACAATCATTTCGTTGGGATGACTTAAACCAGCGACTTCCCACACACCCGGTAAGGCGTTGTGAGCGATCGCATTCCGGACAGCCCTAGCTGCGGCTACTGTCGGTTCCTGTCCATGTTGATCTACTCCCATCCCCATTTCGATAATCAAGCGTTTAAGAACCACAGTGACCTCCTGAAATACACCATTCTCACTTTATGAAATCGGTTCAAACACCATTTGAGGAATTAACACACCAGTTTGCAATTCTCCAATACCCAAAAAAATAGTTGTTTCTGCTTGATAAACTCGCACTTTACCAACAGTTTCTAAATTTAATTCAATTCGCTGTCCCTGACACCATTTTTGTGCAGAGATGCTAGGTAGGGTAACTGACGGTAAATATTGCAAAGCTGCATCGGCGGGGGTTGGTTCAAAAGTCCCAGCTTGCAGTTGAGTTTCTAAGTCCGTCAAGGTGAGACTATCTGTTAAATTAAAGCCACTGCTGTGAGTGCGGATCAAAGCGGCGAGAGTTCCACCTGTGTGGAAAATTGCACCTAAATCACGAGCGATCGCTCTAATATATGTACCACTACCACAGGCGATCGCCACATCCAATTCGGGAAAATCCCCTTCCCGCCAATCCAAAACATCTATACTAAAAACTTCTACAGTCCGTGCTGGCACTTCTATTGTTTCACCTTTACGCGCCAAATCATATAAGCGTTTCCCCTCTACTTGAATTGCACTGTAAATGGGCGGTATTTGTTCAATCTTGCCGATAAATTGGCAAAGCGCAGTTTTCACCTCAGACAAGCTCAATCCTGCACAAGGTTGGGAAGTAATAATTTCACCTTGCAAATCGTCTGTTGTCGTCTGCACACCAAAACGGACAGTAGCTTTATAAGCTTTGTCACTGGGGAGATACTGTAATAACCTTGTAGCTTTGCCAACTGCGATAGGTAACACCCCAGTAGCTGCTGGATCTAATGTTCCTGCGTGTCCCACACGTTTGAGGCGTAACATTTTTCTTAACCGTGCTACACAGTCGTGGGAAGTCCAACCAAATTGTTTATCTAAATTAATAAAACCTTGCATAGTAACAATTCAAAAATAAAAAAGGAACTAGAAACTAGGGGTTAGTGGTTTTGTTCTCCACCCCCTGCATAGCACTTTCAAGCTAGACTAAAACAAATTATTGAGGAAGCGTTAATGATAAAGCCAAATGGGGTTAAAAGTGAAGCTGTAGAGGAATTAACTACAGTGACAGAGGTGGAAAATTTGCCTGAAGCTGTGGATGATCCCCAAGATATTGATAATATTTTGAACTCCTTAAAATCCTTACTGAGTTCTGTAGAAAAGCTGCAAAAAGTTCGTCAGGAAGTGGGAGATATTAAACCTTTGATCGGGCGGATGCTTGATGGCGAACTGGTATCAGGTGAAGAACTTGAGCAGCTTAAGACTGGTGTAAGTAGTTTATCTCGGTTGGTGCGCGCTTATAGTGATCACCAAGCAGCTTTGACTAAGGCACAACCCGCTAGGCAATTACTAGATCAGGTTTTGAAAGAGCGCAAGACTAATTGAAACTCTGTAAAAGTCTTAGTATGTAAACTTTATAGAATCCTTGCTCTCATCAGGAAGAAGTTTGTAGGCGCACGTTACACCAATAATTGTCATGGTGTAACTACCAAAATTTTACTTGTTGACAAGTATAGTCATAACGACTACGCTTAAGAAAGGAAACAATCAAAAGTAAAATTTTGTCAGCAGGGGTTAAATATATGTTTTCCAATCGAGAAGGTCAAAGAGTTCCTCAAGTCACCTTTCGGACTCGTCAAAATAACGAATGGGTGAATGTAACAACTAATGATTTATTCGCAGGTAAAACAGTCGCCGTCTTCTCTTTACCGGGTGCATTCACGCCAACTTGTTCATCTACTCACCTACCCGGTTACAACGAGTTGGCTAAAGTTTTTAAAGAGAATGGTGTCGATGAAATCGTCTGTATTTCCGTAAATGATGCTTTTGTGATGAACGAATGGGCAAAAACCCAAGAAGCAGAAAATATCACTCTGATTCCTGATGGTAACGGCGAATTTACCGAAGGGATGGGAATGTTAGTAGATAAAGCAGACCTGGGATTTGGCAAACGTTCATGGCGTTATTCTATGTTGGTGAAGGATGGCGTAATTGAGAAGATGTTCATTGAGCCGGATGTACCAGGTGATCCATTTGAGGTATCTGATGCTCAAACAATGCTTAAATACATTAATCCTCAAGCAGCCAAGCCAAAATTAGTTTCCTTGTTTACCAAAGTTGGTTGTCCTTTCTGCGCTCGTGCCAAAGCGGCCTTACAAGAAAATGGTATAGAGTATGAAGAAATTACCCTGGGTAAAGGGATTACAACCCGTTCTCTACGTGCTGTCACAGGTGCAACAACTGTTCCGCAAGTATTTATTGATGGAGTATTAATTGGTGGCTCAGAAGCCTTAGCAGAATATCTGAGTACAATCAAACAGGAAAAAGTAGGAGTTTGATATCTCATTGATAACTGTATAAAGACGTAGTGCAATTCAGCCATATTAAGCTGTTACGCTTTTAAATTACATACTCACTTGTATGGTTTGTTCACTGCTAACAGTTAACTGTCAACAGTCAGCAGTCAACACCTAATACGAAAAGATGTGCAAGTTAAATACGCGACAGCTTAATCATTTGTATTTTGCTAAGTTGCACTACGTCTATCAAACTCTTACTTTTCAACCTACTGATTCCGCCAACGACGAGCAAATTCATTGAGTGTAGCTGCGGGAATTTGACTTTGCAGCCATTCTAAAGCAGCTATTTGGTGGGGAAATTGGGTTGGGTCGTAGTTGAGAGCAACATCTACTAAACGAATTGTGGGAGTAGGAACCTTTCGTAAAGCTACCCAAGTTTTTGAGCCGACAATTCCGTCAGCAGTCAGACCGTTGGCGCGCTGAAATTTGATCACTGCGGCTTGGGTTCCTGCACCAAAGATCCCATCAACTGATACCTTTACACCCTTGGCATTCAGCAACCTTTGCAATTCAGCCACAGCCGCGCCAGAGTCACCTTGACGGAGTAGTGGTTCTGCAACTTTAGAGGCTTCTTGAGTATTCGTGTTAGTCATAAAAGAATTTCCTTTGTATTGAGGTGATTTATTACATGGGAAAACTACATGATTGATTGGGCTATTTACGGAACAATTGTTTGATCGCTGATAATATCTGTGGGGATTGGGGATTGGTAATTAATTTTGCCCTATTTTCATTTTGCTAGAGGCTAATACCAATTCTCTATGAAGTTGCACCCAATAAATCAATACGGTTCAGTTAACGTTGTCAGCTTATCAATTTCAGAAGAACCAAGACTTGGGGGAGAATCCCCCAAACCCCCGATTGGGGGACGGTTGCGTCCCCCAAGCCCCCTCCAAAAAATAGATTAGGACTTACGCATTGACAAAATGGCAAAAGAGTGGATTGATAAAAAGTATCATCTACTCACTAGGTATCGAACAATCAGAGAAATCAGCAAACCCTCGACAGCACA